>NZ_JAASHC010000003.1:0-572239 GCF_019734355.1 Bacteroides sp. K03 | reverse complement strand
ACTTGTTTTAACTACAAAGATAATATTTCAACCTCTATTTATTATGATGCAAATCTAAAGGATAAACGCAGATTTTCGCAAAGGGAAACAAATGTATGATAAAGAATTACAGTCTTTTAATCCGCGTTTTATCAGATAAATACCACTCTGTGGAACTCTGTGTTACTCTGTGGTGAAATACTATTTATTTTTTCCCCTTTGCGAAAATCTGCGTTTATCCGCGTTTCATCAAAGATCTAAAAAACTCTGTGTCCTCCGTGTCCTCCGTGGTGAAATACACTTGAAACTATTTCCACAGCCTGATATCCGCTTTTGCCTCTATGCTATCTTCCAGTTCATCGGGTAGCGGGGCAAAGAAGTCCATCCCCGTCAGCGTTTCGATGCTATCTACGCTTACGACGTAGGTGCCCAGAGGTTCTACCGAACGTTCATTGTCGAAAAGGAAGCCGATGGCCCGGGGATTGTCGACGAAAGGCGAGAGAATCACTTTGAAGAATTTCTGTGGCACAACCACCCGGTTTTTCCCTATTTTCTGTGCAGAATCCTCTACGATGGGGCCGCAGATGATAATGATGGCACTGTCGGCTATGGCCCAGTCGCGTATCTTTTCTTCGAGGTCTTTCCATTTCCGCCTGTTCAGTTCGGGGTGTTGCGGGCACATGTTGCTGAAGTAAAACGACTCCTTCATGGCCGTTACGCTCCATTTCATATCGGCAGCCGGGGCCATGTGCCCCTTGTCGTAGCCAGAGCGGGTGTAATCTGCATTGGTGGCGATGACCCCTTTCACCTGTGGGTCGGCAATGAAGCGGTCGGTTCTTTGGGCGTTGCCCTGCGTTTCCTGGTGGGTAAGTTCGTAAGCTACCCAGTTGGGCAGTCGCAGGTTTTCATTATAAGATACGGTATATCCGGTGTGACGGATGATCTGTCCCTTTCTGGGGGCGGTCATTACCGGGATTTCCAGTTCCTCGGCTGTGGGGATTTTCTGCTTCTGGCCGGTAGGAATTTCAGATTTCCGTCTGGTAAAGTCTTCCTGCTTTTTCAGGACGGGAATCGTTGTTTTTCCAACTGTCGGTGGCGGCGTGTTGCCCCCTCCATTGGGCGCTGTCTCTATCTGCTGTACGTAGAGATACAGCCCATAAAAAAGCGGTATCAAAATGATGAAGGCGATGATACAACCTATTCTGGAGCTGCTATGGGATTTGGTTTTCCTGGAAGATTTTTTTCGGCTCACAATATCTATGCACGGTTTAGGGTTATAAGAAATTGGTGAAAATTAAGAATTGAAAATTAACTGCACTATCACGCTGCATCGCCACTCCCCATTTCTCCATTTCCCCATTTCCACTTTCAATTTTCAACTTTCAACTTTCAACTCTCAAAGTCTCATCGTCCTCTCCACCACCTTCACCACGTTATAGAGTTCTGACACATCATTCAGGTTGATCGTGTAGTCGTTGAACAGCGGGTTTAGTGGGTGGCAAGTAATATTTCCGTACTCATCCTGGTCTACTATTTGTTTGATAGCGATTCCCTCTGTCCGGTGTACAATCACAAAATACCAGTCTTTATAGTGCAGTTTGGGCATCCACAAATCTCTTTTCACTTCCCTTGCCAGCACTTTGTCGCCGTCACAGATGGCAAGGCGGCTGTTGTCATCCATGCTATCGCCCTCGGCTTCAAAAAGCCGGTACTTGCCATGGTACGTTTTGTCGACGATAACCGGCATGGTGGGCAAACTATTGATATATTCCTCGTCTCCGTACCCGCAGAGGTATCCACATTGCGCGCGTACGTGTACTAATGGTACATTCATAAAACCTATGTTTTCTATTGTGTGTGCGTTGCTTGGATTGTGTGCTTCTAGAACTTCTATAAATGGATCTCCTTTTTCAGATAAAATCCACTCCATATTCCAATTCGGGAAAGCCTTTTTGATTTTCTCTATGGTTGGTTTTCTAAATGTATCACCTACTTTATCCAGATAGCCATTGCCTAATTCTGATTTTAGATAAAACTGATTAGGATTAAGTCCTTCTTTCTCAATGAGATAGAACATTCTTTCTTTTAGGGTCATATAGATATTCTAGTTTACAATGATAGAAAATCTAGCTAATTAATATTTATTAACTAGAAATTCTATGCTAGATATAGAACTTCTAGTATATTTGCATCATCAATCATTCAATGATGCAAAGAAACAAAGAATGTTTGAGTAAAGCAACAGTAATAGATAATTAAAACGCATGAAGTATGACAGATTGGGAGGCAAAACAGGAAGTGGCTGTGATAAACTCAATGAGTTTGGCAGCTGTGCAGGTGCTTTACAATGTAGACACCAGAGAAGAGGCCATTCGGGGTGTACTTGAATCTGTTGAGTTTGAATCTGGCTATGATTATACAGAAGCAGAGCTTGAGGAAGAGAGAAGATATCTATGTGCGTCGCAGGGGCTTTCGAGGTATTAGTTATTTACACTTAAATAGAGAGATGATTATGGAAAAGAAATTCAGACATGAAGTAATGATGATGGCGTATGAGATTTTCAGTTCGACAGGTGATAGTTGGTCGGTATGCCTGGCAAAGGCATGGCAGCTTTACAGATTGAAAGGGATGTTCAGGACGGGCGCTGTAAAATTTGCTTACGCAAAGACCGATGGCACACTCCGGAGGGCTACCGGCACATTGAAAGATGTACCCGCCGGACTGGTGAAAGGCACTGGTAAGAAGAATTTTAAGACAGTTTGCTACTTCGATGCAGATGCCGGAGCTTTCAGAAGTTTCAGGGTAGAAAGCCTGGTGACAATCTACTAAAAGCAAGCGCCCCAGGGCAGGCAGACGTAGTGAATATTCTGCTTGCTCACTAAAAAAAGAATCGCTCTTTGACGTATTGAAATTAATATTGAATTGTGAAATATCGCATAGCAGAGATGCCATGACTGCGATTGGGCACAATGAACGAATGAAATAGTCCGCAAAGAATCCTCTTCAGCAGTAAGCATACAGGTTAGGGGTCTGTACGCTATTCGTGTTATATAGCCCGTGGCAATGGCGAGAGGCTGCGTATCGGATACGCTCACGGGCGCTGAAATATTTTTGTGGTGAAATAAAAAAAAGAAAAATGCCTGCTCCAATGGTAGTCTTAGATCTACGCAACAGAGACCTACAACCCGGCCGGATGCAAGGCAAAACCGCGTAGGCGGGCGTTTTCTTTTTAAACTTAATTATTATAATCTTATGGCTAAAGAATCAGAAGAAAGAAAAAAGGTCAAGGAGCGGTTACAGAAAGGAGGTGACAAGGTGGCTTTCTCCCTTTCCACCTACCTGAAGGTGACCCGTATGCTTCACGACCTGAACCGGCTGGCAAAAATTGACGGTCTGGTAGAGAAAAACGATGTCCTCTACTCCGTGCAACAGGAAGGTGCACCGCACGGACGCTTCTATGTAGTAAGAAATTACTAACATGCATCACCCTTATTATTAAAACAATAACAATAGTAAATAATGAAAGATTTAAATAACTATGTGCCGGATGTGCCTCAGTTTGAGCTGCCGGAAAACATTCACTTCCCTGAAGTGATTTTTGCCGATTGTACCGATATGGAAGAAGTGAAAGCAAGGCTGGCCGAACACTTTATCACCGTTCAGCAGAAAGATGTGGTGGCAAACCACATTATGGACGACTTTGAGATATCCGCCCTACGGGCCAATTATGGCGAAATAGCCGAAGAGCAGTTGCCGGAACTCTACGAACAGATGGAGACGCTCAAAGCTGAATTCAGTGCAACGAAAAAGGAGTATGAAGCCCGGATTACGGCCCTCAATGTTCAGTTTAAAGACCTGGTGCACCTTACCAGAAAGGGTGTTAAAGATCATCCGCTCACCGTTGCCGATACTTTCCGTATCCCCGTGCAGGGGTATTACCTGTATTATTCGTGGCTGGGCGGGAGCTTCCGGCTGGCATTGGTACAAGAGATCCCAAAGCATGAATATGGCGATCTGTTCAATGCCGGTGGGTGCAACGAAGAGGCATTCCGTGCATTGGGCTATGAGCTTCCGGAAGTAGAAGATGTACGTATAAATGTACGTTTGATTCCGGATGTCGACGGAGGCCCAGAGACTGAGGTCTGGGAAGAGAACGGATGTGACGTCTGGTTAGAAAAACTGACAGAAGATGTGCTGGATGAAGATACGGGTGAAGTGATATCAACCGGGCGTTACGAGTGGTATAAAGTGCCCTTTGGCGAAAGCCCGTGGAGGAAAGACGATGGGCAGGCTGCAACACAAGCGGGGTAGGCCATCCAACTACCGGAAGCTGCTGAGCCACAACCCCTATTGGGAAGAGGTGAAGCGCGAGGTGCGTATTCGTGATGGACACTGCTGCCAGCAGTGTGGGAAAACGTACTGCCTGGAGATTCATCACAAGACGTATCGTGTGAATGGCGTGTCGATCGTGGGACGCGAACTCGACTTTCTGGATTGCCTGGTCACCCTTTGCGAAGATTGCCATGCCAGGGTGCATGGGAGAGGGTGAGAGGCCGTTTGGCTTCTCTCTCTCTTTCTTTTTTTTGATACGATAAACTTAAAGATATATGAACAACTATCAGCTTATTTCACGGTTGAGGAAAGTCAGGATCAACACATTTCTCACAGCTACGGATCAGGCACTTTACCACGAACTTGTTGCCATTTGTAATGCATGTGAGTGGGGAGCGGTTTTCAGTGCAACGAGCAAAGCCTTGTCGGGCTCTTTGAATACATCCGACAAAACGTTGCGAAAGTCAAGGGCCATTCTGGCAGAAGCCGGGCTTATCTCCTTCGAGTCGTGTAAAGATAAAAGAGTGGGGTGCTATTATTCTTTCACAAAGAAGCTCAGCAATGACAAGACAATGCCCTGCTTATCATCAGGAGATTTTCCTGATGATACTTCCCATGATCGCGATTTATCATCCGACTTATCATCTGGAAAATTTCCTGATGATACGCAATTTACACCTTATAAGGGAATTAAAACTATAAACAAAGGGAGTCTCGCGCCTACGCACGAGAGTACCCCCTCCTCCTCCGAGACGAATCGTGCTTCTTCCCGAAAAAGAGTGGGAGATGAAACGCCACTGTCGTATCCCTTCTCTTCGCCCCGTTTCATGTCGGCCTGGGAATCTCTGTGCCACACACCCAAGTGGAAGAAGAAACTCAACTATGCCCTCCAGCTCTCGCTCAACAAACTGGCCCGCTATGAAGAAGACTTTGCCATTGAGCAGATAGAACGCGCTATTGAATCCAACTGGACCGGAGTCGTCTTTCAGGGTACGGAAGGAAAATATCATGAATGGCTAAATTTGAAATATGAAAACAATCGGAAACTTAGTAAAACAGACAAAGCAAGAAGCCTGCTCGAAGAGTACCAGTCTATCACTTCGGGAGAGCAGCAAAGCCCTTCTGATGCAGAAGTACTCAACTTTTGAGCACCTTGCCGGGCGGTTTAATCCGGATGTACAAAGCCGGTTGCTGGGCAATGCAGATGTGGCGTATCTGTCTGACACACCCACCATCGGGCTGCTGGCAGAAGTGTATGGCTGGGACAATGCAGTGTTCTGGCTGAAAATGCAGATCGCATCTCTGGACCGCTACAACGGCAGTACGAAGGAGTGTGACCTGGCAGTGATTGGTGAAGTTGCCTTGCTGTTTGCCAGGCGGTATGCACGCGTTAAGCTCACGGAATTCATGCTATTCATA
Source organism: Bacteroides sp. K03 (assembly GCF_019734355.1). Classification (NCBI taxonomy): domain Bacteria; kingdom Pseudomonadati; phylum Bacteroidota; class Bacteroidia; order Bacteroidales; family Bacteroidaceae; genus Bacteroides; species Bacteroides sp. K03. The sequence continues at coordinate 566,508 of NZ_JAASHC010000003.1, read as the reverse complement.
GGCCGTTTCAAGTTGGGCATCTACGGCAAATTTTATGGTGTTTTTGATCCCATATCGCTGGGAGAGGCTTTCAAACTTTTCCTGCGGCACCGTGAGAAGGAGATAGCGGAGATAGAGCGAACCCGCAATGAACCGGGAAGTACGTGGTTTATCCCCCCCGAAGGATATACCTCGCTGAGCTGGTATCAGGAAGTGAAACGCCGGGCAGCCGAAGGAGATGAAGAGGCGATGGCACTGCTCAGGCCACCAGGAAAACGGTTTTAGTTGAAAATTGAAAGTTGAAAATTGAAAATTGGCTGCGCTATCATGCTGCATAGTAATTTTCAATTTTCAACTTTCAATTTTCAACTCTCAACTAAACCGACGGGTCTTCTCCCTCTCCCTCGCCGCCACTTTCACCTTCGGACAGTAGATTCTGGGCCAGTTCGTTGATATGAACATACTCAACTCCCATGGTCAGTGCACGTGTGGTCGTAGTTCCATCCGGACGTTTATACTCCGGCGTGAAGCGGCAATTCAGCGTATTGATCTGGTTGGGGCTCACTTCCTTTTCCGTGGCCACGCCTTTGCCGTTGGCTTTGGCAATCATGGTAAACGTGCCCAGACCATCCAGACGCACCGTGCGGCTGTTGAGCAACTGCTCACGCATCACCTCCATGAGGTTGCGGATCACGTTGTGTACATCACCCGGAGTGAGCGACGCTTTGCGTGAAATCATCTCTCCAATGCGCTGTGTATCTACCACTTTAGGATATTTCACCAGGCGTGGGTAGAAAAGTTTCTCTCCTGTTTTTGTCTTCAATGAAGACTGATAAGCTTTGTAAATTAAAGGCATAATGTTGTTCCTTTCTTTGTTTTAAGTGAATAATAATAAAAATGATTACGTTGACAAAGGTACGAGCTTCCTCAAAATGCATGATACAAGAGATAATTCCATATTTCGATAGATGGTGATAAATAACAAAATGTGACAAAAACTAATAGCATATCAAACAAACAGCTATGAAAGAAGAGAAAGAAGAACATGCCTCCACCAGTGCTTGCAGCAAAAGCGAACTGGCACAGAGATACATGCCCAATGTGCAGCCGGCATCTGCCCGGCGGACCATGCGTAGCTGGATAGCCAGAAACCCTGCACTGAAAGCAGCACTCGAAGAAAGCGGATACACAGACAAAGCAGTCATTCTCACCCCGGCACAGATTCAGATTCATTATGACTTTTTGGGAGAACCGTGAGGGGAGGGGGAGGAAAAGAGATAGACTGAAAATGCTAAATATTCTTTCTGTTTTGAGAAATATGCGTGCACTTTTGTTATTAGTATCTTAATTTTATGTACATTTGATGCGATATATGAGAAATTTTCTCAAAAAAGAAAAAGTTGATATGGTAAATCTGATAGAGTTTACAGTAGGTAATTTCCTCTCATTTAATGAAAAAAAGACATTAAGCATGGAGGCTGCCAGCATTCGCGAACTGCCGGAAAATACTTTCGTAAAAGGCAATTGCAAGTTATTGAAATCTGCCGTTGTTTATGGAGCCAATTCCAGTGGAAAAAGCAACCTGATCAAGGCGCTGAAGTTTATGATAGAGACTATTCTAAACTCCTCTAAGTTCAATTCTAAAGATAAATTCAATGTATCTCCTTTTCTGCTGAATGAAGAAGCTGCCCAGTCTCCGTCTTATTTTGAAATATTATTCTATCATTTCGATGTTCGTTACAGATATGGGTTTGAGTTGGATGATGACCGGGTATATGCCGAATGGCTCTATACACTTCCTACCTCAGGTACGAAAAAAGAGCAATTGCTTTTTGCCCGCGATTTAGAGGGTATCGCTGTAAGTGAACTTTTTAATGGAGCTTCAGGATTGGAAGAACGTACCCGTGACAATGGGCTTTTCTTATCAGTCTGCGATCAGTTTAATGTGACATTGGCGGGCAGTCTGATTCGTGCAATAGATGATATCATTATTGTATCTGGCGTAGATCACAAAGATTTGGATTCGATGACTCGTGTATATATGAATACTGAAACACGACTCATAAAAGATTTCTTTAGAGAATTGCAATTGGGTTTTACTGATATCAGGACTAGTGGAGAAGATAAATGGTTGGATAAAGCTCTGACTACTCATAATGTATACGATGATCGAGGCAATGTGAAGGGGCAGCATCTTTTCAAAATCCTTGAAAGTGAATCTGCTGGAACTAATAAAATATATGACCTGGCAGGTTATCTGCTTTATGCACTGGAGTTTGGATTTACGATCGTTATCGACGAGCTGGATGCCAAACTTCATCCTTTGCTGACAAAAAAAATCATAGAAATGTTTCACTCTGAGGAAGTGAATCCCAAAGATGCGCAACTCATTTTCGCCACCCACGACACCAACCTGCTGGGATGCGATTGTTTCCGGCGTGACCAGATATGGTTTGCCGAAAAAAATAAAAAGGAGGAAACAGACCTCTACTCACTGGTAGAATTTCGCAACGCCGAAGGAACCAAAGTGCGGAACGACCGCAACTATGAGAAAGATTATATCGAAGGCCGTTACGGTGCCATTCCTTTTATTGGCAATTTTTCTAATCTGATGAAAGATGGCAAAGAAAAAAGAGATTAAGAGCTTTCAAAATCGCTTTGACCGCGACGAAACCAAACATCGCCGTGTAGTAGGGGCCCGCAACAAGCGCGTCTACTTCCTCATCGTGTGCGAAGGCACCAAGACCGAGCCTAACTATTTCTCTTCCTTTGAGCACAATCTGCCTCCCTATACACTGGACATAGAAACCCAGGGAAAAGGACTCGACCCTCTTGGCGTAGTAGAAGCTGCTATCGAACTGAAACGGCAGAGTAGTAAACCTTTGAGCAGAGTATGGGTGGTATTTGATAGAGACGACTTTCAGCCTGTCCGCTTTCACATGGCTATAGAAAAGGCTGAGGCGAACGGTATTCAGTGTGCATGGTCCAATGAAGCATTTGAGTTCTGGTATTTTCTCCACTTCCAGTATCGTGATGTTCCGATGTCCCGTGATGACTATCAGAAGTGCATCGAGAAGGAAATAAACAAGCGGATGCAGGAAAAGAACGGCAAATCCGGCAAAACAAAAAAATACACTTACCGCAAAAATGCCGAAGATATGCATTTTTTGTTGACTACTTATGGCAACGAAGAGCAGGCCATCCGCTGGGCTGAGAAACTAATAAACTTCCATGAAGGGAAAAAGCAGGTAGACTGCAATCCTTGTACCACCGTCCATCGTCTGGTGCAAGAGCTGAACCATCCGGAATGTTGTTGTGAAAGTCCTCGGAATTCATAATCCGATGGAACGCATACCAATGCGATTCGTATAGATGTAAAGAGTGGTTGTACACCTTCTTTTTACATCTTTTTTTTTGCGATAACCTGTGTTAATCTATATTTCTCAACTATATCTATCTTTTTTTTAATCTTTCCTGTCACTGGTACGTCTGCCCGATAAGCAACGACGTCCCCTGAAATTATCATATCTTTTTTTTATCCCTGAGATATGCCATTCTATTGCCTTACAAATCAAAAAAAACTCACCACCGAGTGACACCGGAGGCCTACCGGGAGTATTATTTATTGGATTTCCTGTAATGAAACTCTCTGCATTATCCTCTGAAACTTTGTAGTGAAATATATTCAATAACTTTTTTAAAATTATCATTATGAAAATTATTATTAATCAATCTTCAAATCTTGCAGAACTGCAAAACCAGTTCCGCTATTCAAATTGCGTTTATATCATCAAAGTAGAGCAGCAAACCTTTGGTACTGCCGATTCTCCTTTGGTGATACCAGAAAATTCAACTCTGATCTTTGACGGAGGAAAATTCACCGGTGGTCATGTTCGGTTAAACAATACCATACAAAATGATGTGTATTACACTGTTTGGGAGAATGTAGAAATCTCAGGTACTTTTGAACACTATGTGTGGAGAATATTTAAAAATGAGATGATACGGCCTGAATGGTTTGGAGCTGTTGGAGATGGAATAAATGATGATACCCAAGCTTTACAACAAGCTATTAAGATAGCCAGTGCTTGTGGTTCTGTTGTAAAACTGTCTGCAAGAAGATATCTTATTACAAAAACAGTTCACATATTCTCAGCTACACATATAGAAGGAACTTTACCAGGGAGTATAGACCGAAATATTCAAACCGGAACCTCTATTGAAGCTAAGCTTACGACCGATAATATCGCATTAGATGCAAATGCCAGTTATGAGAAGGATGGAGTAAAAGTAGATCCTTCGGGGTGTTATAAGTTTATTTTGAGAGATTTTAGCATTGTAAATGTAAATACCAACTCTGGTATAGGTCTTAGACTTTACAGTAAAGATGACACCTGCCCTCGTAACGGAGTTATTGAAAATGTATTTGTTTACAGTTTTGCTACAGGACTCGAACTAAACGCTTTCTCATATGTAAAAATGAGTTATATGTCTATAACTGATTGCCAAACAAGTATTCATATTGATCCAAAGGGAGGCTATGCTGAATTTATATGGTTTAGTAACATCTATATAAATACAAATGCACTTAATGCAGTTGGTATAAAAATAGAAAATGGTAATAATATCTATTTTAACGAAATCGATATAAATAGTTGTAAATATGGATTCTGGGCTAATGCTGTTAAAGCTATTTATAATTTGTTTGTGAATAAAATGAACGTAACCGGTTGCATTAATAGTGTTTGGTTTTATGCGAAAGACCAATATATTGCCCGTGTGAAAATGTCAGAAGTGAGTATTTATTCCTTCCCAAACAGTGAAGTCGGTATTTTATTTAGCAGAGTTGCTCCCTATTCTATTGAAGATAGTGTTTTTACAGATTTATTTGACTCTGTAACTACTGAAGCAGACTTTATAAGAATAGAAGATATAGGTATGAATTCGAGTGTTTTTGATGGAATAAGAACTAACAACAAGTTATCCGGCCTCTCACATGTAAGAAAAGTAGGTGTTTTGCCTATTCCTACTTGTGGTGAATTTATCGTTCCGGCAGGTACCATTGGGCAGTATAATCATATTGTATCTTCTTCATCACCATTTGATTATAATCCGGTAGTTACCGTTTCACCACAAAGAAATGTTGCTCTTAGTTCAACTTGTAGTAATGTTCAGATGGGAAATCTGACTATCAATGTATTGTTTGAAGAAGAGTTGCAACAAGATCTTCTTGTCCGTTACTCCTTCCCCCAATTCTGAAATAATTAGCATATACCGAATGTACAAGGAGTGTATATTCGGTATATAAATGAAGAAAATACGATATGAAATATGAAAAATGTTTATTCGTAGAATATGTAATTTTATTGTCTTTTTAAAAATTATCATTATGAAAATTATTATTAATCAATCTTCAAATTTTGCAGAACTGCAAAACCAGTTCCGCTATTCAAATTGCGTTTATATCATCAGAGTAGAGCAGCAAACCTTTGGTACTGCCGATTCTCCTTTGGTGATACCAGAAAATTCAACTCTGATCTTTGACGGAGGAAAATTCACCGGTGGTCATGTTCGGTTAAACAATACCATACAAAATGATGTGTACTACACTGTTTGGGAGAATGTAGAAATCTCAGGTACGCTCGAAAACCTTATCTGGAAAATATTCAGAAATGATACATTGCGTCCCGAGTGGTTCGGAGCAATTGGAAATGGAACACATGATGATACCCATGCTTTGCAACAATGTATAAAACTTGCCAGTGCAAATGGAGCTGTAGTGAAACTGTCGCCAAGAAGATATATAGCAACAGACACGATAAAAATCTTTTCTGGTACACACATTGAAGGTACACTTCCTGGGAGTAAAGATTATAATATAGTTGCTGTTCATAGAGGTTCTTCTATTGAAGCTCGTTTTAATTCGAGTAAAGTTTTGTTAGATGTAAATGCTGCTAATGATGACTCTGGATGTTATAATTTTATATTGAAGGATTTTGGATTATTGAAAGAAAATGATAAACAGACTGTTAGTGCGATAAGATTGTATAGCGAAGGATTTTTGTGTCCACGTAGCGGCCTTATAGAGAATCTTTTCATTTCAGGTTTTACAATCGGACTTGAGTTGAGAGCTTTCTCCTATGTGAAATTCTCAAGACTGAGTATTAATGATTGCAATATGAGTATTTATATTAATCAGAAAGGAGAATTTGTTGAATTTGCATGGTTCTATAATGTTTACTCTAATACAAATGTCAAGGATGCAATAGGTATTAAGATTGAAAATGGAAGTAATCTGCATTTCATTGAGACAGATATTAATGGGTGTAAATATGGATTTTGGATTAATGCGCTTGGTGCTATCTTTAATACCACTATTAGCAAAATGAATTTTGTAGGGTGCATGAGAAGTATTTGGTTTCATGCAGCAGAGCAATATATAACTCGTGTGAAGGTGTCCGAAATCACTATTTATGGATTTGAGGATTATTATGATTGTGACATATTATTCAGTGCCTCAAATCCTTACTGTATTGATGATTGTGTATTCACTGATCTGTTTGATTCGCTTCAATTTCCTTTGGGCAAAGAGAAAGATTTCATAAGAATTGAGGATATGAGTATGTGGTCATGTTCTTTTGATAGGATAAGAACTTACAATAAACTCTCTGGACTCTCACATGTGAAGAAAGCTGGTGTACTAGTTATCCCTAACCAGGGAGAATTCCTTGTTGACGGAAGTAAAGTGGTGAATAATTCTTTCACTTATCGTGTCTCAGATTCTTCTCCCTTCGATTACAATCCGACGGTGTTGGCTATGCCGCAAGATAATATTAAAATAACCTCTTCAACAACAAATACCCAGTTAGGAGATTTATTGATTAATATATATTTCCCCGAAGGCTTCGATACGGCTAAGAATCTTCTAGTCCGTTACTTCTTCCCCCAATTCTAATGAATGATGGTGTATTAATAAATAAGAGGAGAACTTGATTTTTTGAAACAAGTTCTCTGATTTTAGAATTAAATAATAATATAAATAATTATGAAACAAATTATAGATTTGTCGAGGCCTTCTTCTGTGATAAGGCAATCTGATTTTAATGTACCTAATGCTGTTTATAAGATCACACAAGATTTTGATTTAGAAGATAAAGTTATCTTGATACCCGAAGGGTGTGTGTTAAGTTTTGAAGGTGGAAGCTTAAATAATGGCAGTATAGAGGGAAATGATACCCTTATTAAAGATAACCAATTTAACGCTTTCTTTAAATCGGACCTTGAGTTGCTTGGTGATTTTTCTGTTATGAATATTGTGGCAAATTGGTTTGATGAGGTAGAAGATTGTAACATGTTTCAGCGGGCTTTTGATTTTGCACATACCATTTTTCAGGCAAAAAAGACGTATTATTCCGCTTCTTCTGTATCAGTGTCCTGTCTTTCTAAGTCATATACTATGTCCAAAGGTGTTTATATCCCTGTTGGAGTTTCATTTAATGGGAATAAAGCAAGTTTGTTTCCTGGGAAAAAATGGGATTCAAATGATTATATGTTCAAATTGAATATCCAGAGAGAAGAAGCCGATTGGGAAGTACCATACCCAGGAAATATCTATGATGAATTCTGCTTTGTGAATTTCTGTAATCCGGATCAGCTATTATGTCATTTTATTTTGGGAGCTGATTCCAGAAACATACATAATATACATGCTTTTCGTCCTGCCATATTTTATAAACAAGTATATCGATATGTTGATAATAAACATTTTCATGATATAATTATCTCTGGTAAGAATTCATCTTATCCATTTGATTTTTCTAATTCTGATACTTATAATATACAATGGTTTTTGGGAGATGGTTGTGAAATAAATCATATTTCAGATGATGCGACAATATATATAAGTGCTGGTGCGAATGCTGCTGTACGAAATGCTATTAACGTAACACTATGTAGCAATGGTTGTAGAAATATAAATCTCGAAAATTTTCATAATGAGTCCGGGAGTATTATAGTTTGTAACTCTTCTGTCATACTAAAGAATGCATATTTTTATGCCCATCAAGACGGTGATATAAAAATAGTTGGGCAGTATAATACAGGAAGTGAACTTTTTCTGGAAAATGTGTTTTTTGGAAATTTATTAGGTTTGAGTAACTTCAATCAGTATTATCCTATTGTCAACAATAGTCCTTTTGAGAATTCAAGAATCAGGATAAAAAATGTATATGGCTTGATTAATAATGGAGGTGGTGGGCATAATTCAGGAAATGCAATCTTGTTGAAGTATAAAAATAGCTATAATGGCAAGGTACATACCATAAATCCTAATGGTGAATTTATCAATACTGAACACGTAACAGATAGCCATAAATATTTTGATTCTAACTCAGTTTTTCCATTAGATTGGGTAGATGGTACCGGAAAGGAAAAAGCTTATATAAAAGTAATTTACATTGCAGATGAAGATAGAAAGTTGAAGTTATTAGGAGGTACGCTTACAGATGAAGAAGTTTGCGTGAATTCTGTAGACTCAACGCAGTCATATCGTGCTACAATGTATGATAGTGGATGTACTATACAGCAATTAACCAATCTGTTAATAAGAATATTTGTAGGACGTTCGAGTCATAATTATGACCGCTTTTATGATTTTGGAGTAGTAATGCAGAATAAAGAAACATTTCTTTTGATGGAAAATGGAGTTGATGGGTTGGTACATAAACAAACTGGTAATATTGATACTGATTATACTGCTTGTTCTGTTTACAAATCTGATAATTGCAATGTTTACGTAGAACTCTTAGACAATCAGTTACCCACTCAGGGAAATTGGAAATGTGGGGATACGATAATCTTGAATAATGGAGAGAAATATGTATACAATGGCAAACAGTGGGTATAACCTAAAAAATATTGAAACTTTTGGAATAATTAAATTCTGATAAAATCACTATACCAACACATGCCAGGTGCATACATCAGTATGCCCGAGCGTGTAAAAACAGAAAGACTACCGCGCTGATGTAAATCAACTTTGTATCGTAATCACAAATCATCCTAAAGTAAACGGTCTGATGAACTAACGATATCTGGCAGGAAGAAAAAGATTGTATTGTGTAACTTTTTATACCAGTTCCGGACTGGGTTTGTGATCTAAAAACAGAGGTCACGATTGCATCATTCAAATATTTCGCCTCTTCCTGTCAACTCTCTACTTTACAGTATGAATTTTTCAAAAACAAAGTTCATACTGTAAAGTAGAGAAAACAGATTCAAAAAAAATGCATAAAGATAGTATTAATTTAAAATAAGCAGATATGGAATGGATAATTAAAGAATTTTGGTTGGCAGTACTTGTGTATTGTATGTGCTTTTTACTTGTGTTTCTCGCTATTGTCGGAGACTTGATTTCTGGTGTGAGGAAGGCTGTAAAAGCAGGTAAAGATCGTATGAGCGTGGGTTATCGTCGGACGGTTGACAAGCTGTGTAAATACTATAACTCGCTATTCTCGGTAAGTATCGTTGACTGTTTCCTGATGATGATAGTATATATATTCCAAACAAAAGGCTGGCTCATAAGTTTTCCTGTTTTTCCTGTTACTACTGTTCTGATGGGAGCCTATTTAGCATTCGTAGAAGTGCGTAGTGTTTTTGAGAAGCTGGAAGATAAGGAGAAAGCGCGGGCTGAGAAAGATTTGTCGGTACTCATTAAAATACTCGATAAAGAGAATATAGATAAGGTAGTTACTATTTTAAAGGAGGTGAAGAAATGAATAAAATAGATTCTATCATTATTCACTGCTCGGCCACACGTGCCGGGCAGGACTTCCGTGCAAAAGACATTGACCGTATACACAAACAAAGAGGATTTGCCCAAATTGGATATAACTTCATAATTGATCTTGATGGTACTGTAGAGAACGGGCGTCCACTTTCTATTGACGGAGCTCATTGTAATACCAAAGGATTCTCCGAAGTATCATACAACAAACACAGTATTGGTATCTGTTATATCGGTGGACTGGATATAACAGGACAACCGGCGGATACCCGCACTGAAACACAAAAGAACGCCCTTCGTGATTTGATTGCAAAGTTATGCAAAGAGTATAACATCATTGAGCTACTCGGCCACCGGGATACATCTCTTGATCTTAATGGCAGTGGTGAGGTTGAACCGGCAGAGTATATCAAGGCTTGCCCGTGTTTCGATGTACGTAGTGAGTTTAGTAATTTCCTGCGTAATGCAGTAGTGAAACCATGAAGGACTTAGTTAATAAGATGTGTCTAATAGCTATAGTTAGCCTGTTGGCGGTGATAGTATGTTGCCTCATTACTTCTTGCCAGGCTTCTCGGAATATGGAGATTCAAAAGCAGATTGATTACTCCGGTGATTTTAATCAAATTCAAAGTGTTATTGAGTCAATGCGAGTGGATGTTAGTAGGCAAACGAAGATAACGAATGATCGGCTAAGTAATCTAAAGTTGGAAAACAAGACTGTTTATTTGTCTGCTCCGGATTCAACCGGTAAACAATATCCAGTTAAGGAAAGTACTACTACTACATCTAAACAGGAGCAGGAAAGAACAGAAGTGGATGAAACATTATCTGTTACTTTACAACAGCTTTCTAACAAGTTAGATACATTGAGTAACAAGGTTAATGCCATGTTGAATCAGAAGGAAAAAATAATAGAACTTTCGTGGTGGGATTTGCATAAAAGTGAGGTGTATTGCTGTATCTTTTGTTTGCTAATTATAGGCTGGCTGGTGTATAGATTGAGAAAAAATGATGTTTTTATTTTGTAAGTATAAATATAGGCCTCAGCTTTATAAAATGAGGCCTATACTTTTTTATATCAAGACAAGCATCTTAATTGAAATGATATTTACTCAAGTTTTTATTTTAATTTCATAATTGCGGAAAAGAATAATAGACTAAAAGGGGGCTTTCTAAGATGCCAGAGAAATCAATACCGATTGATAACTCTCCCATTTGTGTGTTATTACAAACGTAATTGAAATCAAAGCTTCTTTGTGTGGATATCATCAGTAATGGGGCATAATCTAACGGAGATAATGATGATACAACATATTTATAGTAGCCATTAGTTCCTTCAGGAATAACGAATGCGCCTGAATTGGGAATCCTAAGTAAGCCTACTTTTTTTACATTTGAAAATCCTGTTAGTTTATCATAGGTTCTAATTCCGTCAAAAGTACAGGTACTCATTCCTATCTCTTCAATTTTAATGAAGTTTTTATTATTAGATGAGGCATCGAATAAATCAGTAAAAACGCAGTCTTCAATATTATAAGGCATATTTCTACTAAATATAATACCGTCTTCATTATCAGGCATCCTATAAATGGCGACTTCTGATAATTTGATACGGGTTATATGTTGCGAATTGGCATGAACATGTATGCTATTTGTACAGTTTTCCATACTTAGTCTATTTGCGAATAAATTAAGAACCCCGCTTTTACTATTTATATATAAACCTTTTATACAGCCTGCTATATCAATTTCATCAAAATAAAGGTAACTACCATCCTCTATATTTATACCTATAGCATTAGGTGCATCTGTATTTATATATATATTGTCAAACCATATAAATTCAGTGTAAGTACCAGATTTTACTATATTAATGCCTATAGTGCAATGAGAGATATTAATTCTTTGTATTTTTACATATGAAAATGCATTTAAATCAAATCCTATATTAAAACCGTAAATAAAAACCCCTTCTATGAGTCCTTCTCGTGGGCATGAATCGGCAATACTATATAATCGTAATGCTGTAGTAGGAATATTGCTATTACCCATGACAATGCTGAAATTTCTTAAGATAAACTTATAACATCCAGAAATATCATTAGCCGAATTTATATCCAATGCAATATTATCAGTTGTTAGGTTTACCTCAATGGAAGTTCCAGTCTGGGTATATAGGTCAATACTTCCAGGTAAAGTACCCTCTATATGTGTGCCGGAAAAAATTTGAAGTGTTTCTGTTATAGTGTATCTTTTGGGAGATAATTTTACTATAGATCCGCAGGCACTGGCTAATTTGATGGATTGTTGGAGTGCTTTTGTATCATCATGTACACCATTTCCAATAGCTCCAAACCACTCAGGACGCAATGTATCATTCCTAAATATTTTCCACATATAATTGGGAGAGGTACCGGAAATTTCCACATTGTCCCAAACGGTATAAAACACATCATTCTGTACTGTGTCGTTTAACTGAACATACCCACCGATAAATTCTCCTCCGATAAATTCTAATGTTGAATTATCTGGTATCACCAGAGGAGAAGTAGCGGTACCGAAGGTTTGCTGTTCTATCCCTATAACATAAATGCAATTTGGAGAACTAAATTGACTTTGTAACTCAGTAAAATTTGAGGACTGACTAATAATAACTTTCATAATCTTAGTATTTAATATGTTAAACAATAAAGATGTGTATCAACAAAATGAGAGTAAGTTTATTCGTAAAAAGGAATTTTGCAATTTATAAAAAATATACCAGAATGTATTTAGGTAGCTAAATATATTTGTTATAAAAACATTTACCTCTATTGTTGGCCTCTTATTGCTTCATCTTAATATTAAGCTTCTGATATTACCAAAGTGCATTTCATGTAAATTTTATAATTCGTTATAACATTTTTCAATGGTAGTTGTTATAAACATGTAGAAGCTTATTTGTGGTGACAAGTGGCAGCTTCGGTTCTTCGGAATCGAGTTTTTTAATTTGATTATTTTAAAGAATGCTTTTTTAATATCCAAATAGTGATTATATTTGAAAACTGACAATATTATTCTTTATTGAACTATTGGATTTTAATTTATGGTTAAAATAAAAAGATATGTAAAATATTGGCTTGTTTGGGTAATTGTTATTTCTATATTGTTCATAATAGCTATTGTTTTTTTTTTTATTTTATTCAAACAGGTGGAAATTTTGAGGACAAAAAGACTAACTGGGGGGAGTTGGGAAGTTTATTAGGAGCGATTACCGGATTAATAGCTTTTGTTGGAGTTCTTTTTACGTTGAGACAGAATAAACAGCAATTTTTAAATAGTGAAGATAGGTCAGTTTTTTTTGAATTGCTTAGAATATTCATCTCATACCGGGATTCCTTAAGAGTGAGAAGACATAATTGGAAAATACGACGATAAACAATGTCAATGGAAGATGACTTCATGCAATGAAATTTGTACGAATGAAAAAACTTACTAGCAGATTTGTTTTGAGTTGCACCATACATTTTATGTGGAAATAAGAAGAGGGATTCCAAAGCATTTTTCCAAATATGAGTTCAAAAGGAGAATTGTTCCTCAAAGCATAACAATAGAACAATACCTATTGACGTATAGTAGTTTAGTTGTTGCTATCGATAATATTTATTCTGAATATAGTTGGAGCAAGCGTGGAGGAGCAAGCATTGTGAATCCAACACCTGCCAATGCTTATGATTACTTATGTCTGTGTACGATTAAAATTTATTTAGAACAGAGTAATCTCAAACCAATAGCTGAAGCCTGTACTAAAGCTGCCAATACTTGTTTTGCGCTATATAAAAATCAACTTGGTACATATTTTAGAAATGCTTACTACATCTTAGAAATGATATCGGAATTCAATTCACCTAAGAAGTATTCGGCGATCTTTCGGGCGCAACTGTCAAAACAGGAACTTATACTCTTGTTTTTCAATTCATTTAGTTCGCTATCAACTCCCAAGACACGAGAATTATACTTGAGTGCTGATCTATTCGATAACCTTGAATTAAAAGATGTGCGATTGCGGGAGGGGGTAAATGATGAGTCTGTATCCCGTATGGGGTATCTAAACTTTCCATCCATTTTGTCTCAAACTGTGGTTGAAAATGAATATGTTTCCTGTGACCTTCTAAAGAAACTATACAATTCGGTTCAGATAGAAAACAATTAGAATGTTATAAAGTAGATTTAAAGGGAGGACTGAACTTTCCCTTCATTATTACAAAAAATATGTCTCACACAGGCAATTTAATAGGGAAGTATAACAGAAGGTATTTTTTAGTTTATAAATGGTACATTGTGGATTGAGAATAAGATAATAGTAGAAGCTTACTTGTAGCGACAAGTGACATTCCCCGGTTCTTAATGGATCGGGGATTTTTATTATATTTGCCGGAAAATTAAAAATCATGGCACATAATTACGACCGCGAATCAGTACAAGAACTACTCTCTTGGGCAAAGAATATGCTTGAAAACAAGACATATCCTGAAGCTCCTTATCAGCTTAATAAATGTACAAAGATACTTGATTGTGCGCATTATCTCGATAGTGCAATAGCTACCATCTCGGCGCATTGGGAGAATCCCACTTTCCACCCATATATTGAATGTTTGTGGGAGTTTAAGGAAAAGATGGAAGGAAAGGCAGCCGAATAAGCTGCCTTTTTCTATAAATTTTGTTTTTGAAATCAGGTATTATCTGTAATTTTGCTCTACTTTTATTATCTTTTTGGAATGAAACTTTTGTGTAAATTTATATTATGGAGTGAATATGAAAATAATTAATTTTTTCTTTTTAAGTTTGTTATTCGTTTGGCTATACGCTTGTTCAAATGATCCATTGGCGGATTTGTCAGAAACTAATAGCGAAACCACGTGGTATAAAATATCAGAAGATCAACTCAACGGTTGGGACGAAGGTTACACTGATGATTCCGGCTTTTATATCACCTATGAAGCTGACTCGCTTCGTGGTTTGCAGTACGCTTATATTAATAAGAGTGGGAATACGGTAGAACAAGCCATTTGTTTTGTTTTTAACTGGGATTATGAGCCTTTGGCTGTACAGTTTGATTCGAAACTCTATTTGGTAGATACAGCATCCAAGAAACTCACGCTTGTCAAATCAACGAAAGAGAATACCCAGGAATGTTTACGTTTTTCTCTCAAACAAAATACGAAAGGGCGTGTAGTCGTTACTTCTCGTCCTAAACAAGTGGCAAGTGGTATAGGTACAGTGCTTTCGATACCTGATTTTCTTGATTTGGCACAAAATCTTGCTGAGCAAGATTTTGGTACTTTCTTTCAAAGTGTTGCGGCGATGGCTGTTGGCGCATTTGTTATTCCCGAGGAGATTAGTGCTGTGATCAGTATTGATGCTCTCAATGAACGTTTTTTCCTAATTCCATACTATATTGAATTGATTTATGGCGAAGCTTGTCCTGATGTCTATAAAATTACGCAAAATACTCACTCCAGTCAACACTGTACATTACAAGCTATGGTTGAAATATCCGGTATTGAGAGTATTCCGGATAACTATCTTGATGCTGGGAAGCACGATGTGTATGTAGGTGTGGTTGTGCTTGAAGGTCCACAGCTTCTACCTGAACCGCGCTTGGACTATTGTCACTATCGTGCGGATGAACGTCTCCTTCAAAAAGACTCGGAAGGTGGGTTTCAACAACAGTTTGAGAACTTTGATTTTCTTGTTAGTATAGGTAAATCATATTACTTCCGTCCTTATATTCGTTCCTCGCAAGTTGACAAGGAAGGACATTCGCTTCCGTTTATCCGATATGGAAAGACTTTGTATTACAGTACATTTAAATCAGGTATTACCGATTTTAAAGCCACTTCTGAAGGGTCTATGATCGATCTGGTTTATTTTCATGGTAATGTGACTGCGACAATGAGTAATTCGGAAGAAGTAAAAGAGTGGGGAGTGTATTGGATGGAAAACGGCTATCGTTCTTGTTACACAGCTCCGGAAGGTGCTTCTGCTTTCGTGCAGGAAATTTATGTAAAGTATGGGGTAAATGAAATGGATCTTTTCGACTGTACTAATCACATAGCTAAAAAACGTATACAGCTTGGTACATGGTTCCGCCGTAACATTATAGATGTGCAAAACGGATTGCCGGAGTATGAGTATAGCGCTCCGGAAGAATATGTGTTAGTATATGACCAACCTGTGTCAGTGAAGTTTGATAATTATGAAGTATTCCAAGGTCCTTATCCTGCTACGTCTTATGATCCTGAAACAGGTAAAAATGTTGTTGTTCCCGGTTCGGCGTGGTATGATTATTACCTTCACTTTACCATCACGGGTGCACCTTTTATAAATCAAGCTCTTTATCACATTGATCAATACGAATACGGACCGGTCGATAAGGGTTATGTCAATGGTTTGATATATTCTGGTGAGAGTCCGATGGTTATCAACGATGGTGATAATGTAATTGTGGTACGTCAACTCACTAGTACCATTCCTCGTGATGCTTATAGTGAAAGCTGGGAGTGGATTGTACTTGAAACGCAGTTTGGGAGAATCACAACTGATAGATCCTTACACTATTTCCATAATCGTGCTAAAGGGCTTAGTTTCACATCGAATATAGATGTGGAATAATGATATCTAAGCTATCAATTCAACGAAGAACGGGCAATGGTTGTAGCTTGTTCTTCGTTGTTTTTCTGTTTTTAGTAAATCAGATATCTCAGACTAAGATTAGGTGAGATATTTGATTTTGTTAAAATAAGGGTGGGGGAGGTTATCCTTTCATCATCATTATATCCGCCCTCATTTCTATGTAGTCCTTATATTTATCTGGATCGTTTACATAATCAATAACTCGGTTGATTGCTATTTCCGCCTGTTTTTGCTTGACTTTCGTGTAATACCTTATGATTCCTTTACTCTTGTCTGAATGTCCAAGGCAGTAATCTATCACACCGTCGGGAATTCCAAGTTCGGAAGCGAACTGAGCAAAAGTTTTGCGGGCTGAATAAAAACAAAGAGTTTGTTTAATTCCTAAATGCTCTTTTAACTCTCTCATGCAGAGGTTGATGTACTTCTGTAGGTTTGGGTAGGTGTAGGAATATCCTAAATCCAATACTCCTTTCTTACTTATATATTTTGTTATAATAGACTTCGCTTCCTCGTGTATCGGTATTGTAATATTTGATTTTCCGGTTTTTGCATGGATCGTCTTAGTTCTTTCAAAAGAGAGAATATTGCCTGATAGGTTTACTGATAGTAAGTCCTTCAAGTTTATACCACACAAATAAAAAGAGAGTAGTAGCATGTCTTTGCCTAATTGCATGCGCTTTCCTTCTACTACTGTATTTCGTATTTTCTGGAATTCTTCTATTGTCAGATCACACTCTTTAGGTTCGGCTGTTGGTATTTTAGTGTATGCAAATGGGTGCACATCTGTTTTCAGAACACCTGATTTGATTAGTTCGTTGATTCGGGCTTTCAAATGGGTAAGCCTTAATCCTATGTTACCATTAGCGTATCCTTTTTTTGTCATCCATTTCTTGAAGTGTTCAATTAACAAAGTATTGATTGCCTGAATGGGTATATCTCCTTCGGCGTTTGTAAACACCCGTACAGTCTCCTCATTCATCTTAGCATAACTTTCCCTGCCTTCCTCTCTGATCTCATTAATTCGCTTTCGCCAAAATTCCAGAAATGAAATGTGAGAAGGTTTTTCTTTGGAAGTGATAATTTGTTTGATCTGTAAAGCAGTGAGCCACTCTTTGTCTTCTATTGAATTATATTTTTCTTTATATTGTGAGAATA
Source organism: Bacteroides sp. K03 (assembly GCF_019734355.1). Lineage (NCBI taxonomy): Bacteria > Pseudomonadati > Bacteroidota > Bacteroidia > Bacteroidales > Bacteroidaceae > Bacteroides > Bacteroides sp. K03. Next base: position 548,915 of record NZ_JAASHC010000003.1, on the reverse strand, counting down.
CAAACTCTATCCGTTTGTTCATTATACTTGCATCTTTGCGATAAACGACTTTTCCGTTTTCGAATTCTGCAATATCATCTAACAGAAATTCTGTTTTGATGTAAGTACGATCTTTCTTTTGGGAGATGCAGACTAAGATTGGGAGCCTGCCATCATGTTCCTTAATGGAACTTAAAACTGTTAATCTGATTGTTGCCATAAGCTGAATAATCAAACACAATTCTACTATACAATTTTATGCAAATATATACGCAGATTTATGTTTTTTTTATTCAGAATTGAATTTTTAGAAAAGAAAAACGCTGATTAAATAGCTAATAATCAGCGTTTTATTTAAGAGCCGCTAGCCAGACTTGAACTGGCGACCTACGCGTTACGAATGCGTTGCTCTACCAACTGAGCTATAGCGGCAGGAATCGTTTACGGCGTGCAAAATTACAGCTTTATTTGAAAAAACAAAAAGAAAGCCAATCTTTTTTTGATAATAATTATTATAGTGTATTTGTAGTTACTATCAAAGTCTGGTTTCAGCGATTAGTTTTACATTTTCAATATTAATAAAATGTAGTCAGGTGGGAAGAAGCTAATGGAAAAATTTAGTATAAAGAGGACGATGTAGATAAAATAGAATTTACAATATTATGAAATATGGGAGAGCAATAAGACTAAATGTTAAATGTTAAAGAAAATATTTGTTTTGCTAACTCTGAAAAAAAAGCTGATATAAAAATAGCTTAAAGATAGTGATTATATGGAGGACTTGAGCTGTTTTATAGTTGTTTTGCTTTAATATAATATTGATTTTCTGTAGATTGATAGTTGGTAAAAAAGAATTTTTATCTTTGTGCACCGAGATATCATTATGTACTATTTTTGAACATATTTATTCGTTTTAGGTATTTTCTGAAACTTCGGAATGAAATAAATGTATATTATGAAAATAATGTATTATATTTGTGCCCGATTTAAGAAAGAAACTCAAAAAAGATTTATCAGAATATCTTATGCGTAGATTTATCACACTGTTCTTTTTGACGTTTACTTTGACTGGGGCAGTAATGGCACAAATGTCCGATGATCAAGTAATCCAGTATGTGAAAGATGGCCAGAAATCGGGAAAGAATCAAAAGCAGCTTATAACAGAATTGACTGCACGAGGCGTAACCAAACAACAGGCTGAGCGAATAAAAGAACGATACGAAGAGGGCCAAGGGGCCGATGTTGCCGTTGTAGATCAAAGTGTTGCATCACAACAAAGAGAAAGGAGGCAGGATGCTTCTAATGAAGTGACAGCCGGAACATTTGATGTTATCAGTACAGAAGTAAGTGACCCTACTACTAAAGGTACAGCTGCTGCAGCTCGTTTAGTCTTTGGTCGCAATATCTTTAATAGCCGGAATTTGACATTTGAACCTAATGTCAATATGGCTACTCCACCTAATTATCGTTTGGGTCCCGGTGATGAAGTTATTATAGATGTATGGGGAGCCAATGAAGCCAGTATGCGAAAGACCATTTCTCCGGAGGGAAATATAATGGTTAATCTGTTAGGTCCGGTTTATTTGAATGGCATGACCGTTGCAGAAGCAAACAGCTTTCTCAAAAAAGAATTCAGCAAGATTTATTCACAGGTATCAGGTACCAATCCGGAATCTGAAGTACGACTGACGTTAGGACAGATACGCTCCATTCAAATTAATGTAATGGGTGAAGTTGCTGTCCCGGGCACTTATATGCTATCCTCTTTATCTACGGTATTTCATGCGTTGTATCGTGCGGGAGGAGTCAACAATATCGGTAGTTTGCGTAGTATCAGAGTGATGCGTGGTAGTAACTGCATTGCCGACCTGGATGTATACGATTATATCTTAAGAGGAAAATTGTTAGATGATATTCGCTTGATGGAAGGGGATGTAATCATTGTTCCTCCTTATGAGAAGCTGGTTGATATATCGGGTAAGGTGAAACGTCCGATGTATTATGAAATGAAGAAGAACGAAACACTTGCTACTTTGATAAAGTATGCCGGTGGGTTCTCTGGTGATGCTTATACAAAAGGAGTCCGTCTGGTACGTCAGAGTGGACGTGAATACAAGCTGTTCAATATCGACGAAATGGATTATTCCGTATTCCATTTAGACGATGGCGACGCAGTGACTGTAGGTTCTATCCTGGATCGTTTTGAGAATCGTGTTGAAGTTCGCGGAGCTGTTTACCGTAGTGGTATGTATGAGTTAAGTGGCAATATGAATACGGTGAAACAGCTGATCCAGAAAGCAGAAGGTTTGAAAGGTGATGCCTTTTTGAATCGTGCACAATTATTCCGTGAGCATGAAGATTTGACATTAGAAGTTATACCTATTGATCTGAAAGGTATGATGAATGGTTCGGTGGCCGATATTCCTCTTATTAAGAATGATGTATTGGTAATCCCCAGTATCCATGAACTTCAGGAGCGTGGAGCATTTACGATTGGAGGACAGGTTGCACGTCCCGGTACATATCCTTATGCTGAAAATACCACATTAGAAGACCTTATCGTGCAAGCTGGTGGTTTGCTGGAAGCTGCATCTACTGTTAAAATAGATATCTCCCGTCGTTTGAAAGATCCCAAAGGTATGACGTCTACCAGCCGTTTGGGTGAGGTGTTTACTTTCTCTGTAAAAGATGGTTATGTTGTTGACGGAACTCCCGGATTTGTGTTGGAGCCTTATGACGAAGTTATAGTACGTCGTAGCCCTGCTTATCAGGTGCAGCGTAAAGTCAGCGTTTCGGGCGAAGTTGTTTTCGACGGTGGATATACCCTGTTGAAGAAGAGCGAACGTTTGTCTGATTTGGTTGCCCGTTCGGGTGGTTTGACCGCTGATGCGTATGCAAAAGGTGCCCGTCTTATCCGTCGGATGAATGATGAAGAGCGTGCTCTTCGTAGCGCTACTTTGCGTATGGCTATTCATAGTAGCGGTAAAGATTCTGTTGCTTTGGGAAGTCTTGCGTTGAGTGAACAATATACAGTGGGTATTGAACTGGATAAAGCATTACAGAATCCGGGTTCTGATTATGATATGGTACTACGTGAAGGAGATCAGTTGATCGTACCGGAATACTTGAGTACAGTTCGCATTAATGGTGAAGTGATGTATCCCAATACCGTATTATATAAGAAAGGAGCTAAGTTAGGACATTATATTGATCAGGCAGGTGGCTATGGAGCTCGTGCCAAGAAGAGTAAGGCTTATATTGTGTATATGAATGGTACAGTATCAAGGGTGAAACGTTTGCGTAAAGCGAAAATAGAGCCGGGGTGCGAAATCATTATTCCAACGAAGCGTGAGCGCAAGCGTGTGGATATTGCACAAATTATCGGTTTGACTACCTCGGCTGCTTCAATCGGTACAATGGCAGCTACGGTTGCAAATTTATTGAAGAAATAATATAAAAAAACCGTGGATAACATGAACGAAGAAACTGATAAAAATAAAATACCTCAGCCTGTTGAGGAGCAGGAAATAGATTTGATAGAGTTGGCCAAAAAGGTTTGGGCTAACCGTAAATTGGTTTTCAAAACTTGTGGGATTGCTGCAATAGTAGCACTTGTAGTTGCTTTTAGTATCCCTAAAGAGTATGCTACCAGTGTGACACTTGCTCCTGAGACAACAGGAAAATCAACAGGTGGGAGCATGGGAGCTTTGGCTGCTATGGCAGGTGTTAATTTAGGCAATTCCGGAGGAGATGATGCTCTTTTTCCTGATTTGTATCCGGATATTGTAAGTTCGACTCCTTTTCTGACGGAGTTGTTTGATGTAAAGGTAGAAGATCAAAAAGGTGAGTTAAAGACTCGGTTATACGACTATCTGGACGAACATCAAAGAAACCCGTGGTGGGGAACTATTATATCTGCACCATTTAAAGCTTTGGGATGGGTAGTTTCTTTATTTAAAGACGAACCTGTGGGACAGGGAGATGGTAAAGTTAATCCATTTATGCTAACTAAAGATGAGGCTGCTATTGCCGATGCTTTGAGTAAACGCATTTCTGTGTCTGTAGATAAAAAAACTGGGGTGACTACTTTGTCTGTTACTATGCAGGATCCATTGATATCAGCTGCATTGACTGATACTGTGATGCGTCGTTTGCAGAATTATATTACAGATTATCGTACCAATAAAGCCCGCCATGACCTGAAGTTTACTGAAAAATTATATGATGAAGCCAAGGCTAACTATTATGCAGCACAACAAAAGTATGCCCGGTATGCCGATGGTAATCAGAATATCGTTTTACACAGTGTCCGTACGGAACAAGAACGTTTGCAGAATGAGATGAGCCTTGCTTATGGGGTATACAATCAGGTTGCTCAGCAATTGCAGATGGCTAAGGCTAAAGTACAGGAGATTACTCCTGTATATACAGTAGTACAACCAGCGACGGTGCCTTTAAAGCCCGCTAAACCAAATAAAATCATGATTCTTATTGGCTTTGTATTTTTGGCAGGCGTTGGTAGTGTGGGATGGATTCTTTTTGTTAAAGACTTATTAAAGGGATGGAAACAACAAACAGAGAAATAGAAGGAAAAACTTCTTGCTGGTATGCTGTCTATACAGCTGGCAGAGCGGAAAAAAAAGTGAAAGAACGGCTCGATAAAGCTGGCATTGAAAGCTATTTGCCACTTCAGTCTGTAATTCGTTTGTGGAACAATCGTAAGAGAAAGGTAATGATTCCTGTTGTTCCGGGTTATATCTTTGTGCATCTGCCGGTGGGCGATGTTGCTAAGGTTAAAAGTGTAAAAGGGGGTTCTTTCCTGCTACGCGAAGAAGGGCGTTATGTCTCTATTCCGGAATGTCAGATGGAGGTCTTTCGTTCGATGGTAGAGAATGCCGGTGAATTTATTGAATTTGCTGAAGAACTGACTCCGGGAATAACAGTTCGGGTGACTCGGGGACAATTGGAAGGGGCGACCGGTGAGTTGCTTGATTGTCAGGGTAAGAATAAATTAATGCTTCGTATCGCGGGGTTGGGATGTGCATTGGTCACTGTTGCTTCGGATACTATTGAAAAAGTGAAGTAAGCGTTATGAAGTTAATTACTGAAGCTTTGCTGAACACGGTATCCGGACAGGCTAAGGAGAATCCGCGTCTGCGTATGAATTACAACTTCCATGAATCTATGGATGCACCGATTCATCGTATGTTGAATGCGTTGGAACCCGATACATATTTACCTCCGCATCGTCATAAGGATCCGGATAAAGAAGAAATATATCTTGTTCTCCGTGGTAGCCTGCTTGCTATTCTGTTTGATGAAGAAGGAAATGTGACAGAGAAGGTAAACCTGAATCCGGAAAAAGGTATGTATGGAATAGAGATTCCACCTTGTACATGGCACTGTATTGTAGTGCTTGAGCCTGGTACGGTGATATATGAAATAAAGCAGGGGCCTTATGCTCCGTTGACTCCTGAAAATATGGCTCCCTGGGCACCAGATGTGACCGATGGGGAAGGTATAAAAGCTTTTATGAAGCGGATGTCCGAGGGTTAATCCTCGAACATTCTGCTTCGTGCAAGCATGCAAGCTCCTACTATTCCGGCTTTGTCTTTCAGCTTTGAAGTGAGAATAACCGAATCTTTATTCACCAGGTTGAGAGAATATTTTCGAATCGCGGTTTTTATCGGTTGTGTGATATAATCTCCGGTAAGCGACAGAGTGCCTCCGATAATTACCAGTTCCGGATTGAAAATATTGATAAGTCCGGCAATCTGCTTTCCTAATTTTTGCCCGATTTCTTCCACTATTTCGATACAAAGAACATCTTCCTTATTGACAGCTGCAATGATCTCGTCCAGGGTGATAGGATCTTCTGACGAAATGCGGTCGGACAGGATGGAGTTTTCTCCGTTTTTAATACGCTCCAGTAATATGCGGTGCAGCGCCGAACCTGATGCTTCAGTCTCGATACATCCTTTTTTCCCACAGTGGCAAATGATTTCGTTTTCATAAGCACTTACGTGTCCGAACTCACCCGAGAATCCCGATTTTCCGGTGTATATTTTCCCGTCAATGATGATCCCTATACCCAGTCCCCAGCTGACATTGACGAATATAATATTCTTTTCTCCCTTTACGCATCCCTGCATATACTCTCCGTAAGTCATGGCGCGCGTATCATTGTCTATTGTTACTTTATAGCCAAGTTTTTCTGTCAAGACATCCGCCAGCGGGCGTTCTTCAAAATTGAACTGACTGAAACTATAACCCGATTCCGGATTTACCCGCCCTGATACATTTACATTGATATTTAATATTTTCTCTTTATTGATATTGAGTTTTTTTATAAAGTTTGCTATGAGTTTGCACAGTTCATTCAACCCTTCTATTGAATTTTCAAATTGATAGGGGATATTCATTTTGAGTTCCATCATATCTCCTTTAAAGTTGATAAGTCCGATATTGATGGCAAACTTCTTGATATCTACTCCGATGAAGTAGCCGGATTCCGGATTGAGTCCGTACAGATTGGGGTGTCGTCCACCACTTGTTTCCAGCTTACCATAGTCGTTGATATATCCGTCTTCACACATTTCATCTATGAATTTGGTAACGGTTGGCACACTCAAATCCATCTCTTTTGAGAGGTCGGTAATGGTTGAACTACCGTTGTATATATAATGTGTAATGATTCTTTTCTTTACAAGGGCATTTTTGGAGCCCATTTCTATTTCTTTAAGCAGATTATGTTTCATATATGCCATGTTAGTGATTAATGCTGAACAAATATACGGGTATTTTAAATATTTCGTTTCGTTTTAGCTCTTTAATTTATTAATATTCTTTCTTTATTGGTTTATATAAGAAGATATAATAAATAATATAACTTTTATATAGGTATAATAATAAAATAATTTAGAAATATACTTGCTGTTAATTAAGAAGTTTTTATATTTGCAACATGAATGTTTAAATAAATTGTTTGATATATGAAAACTGTATACTTATGGAAAAGATTATTGGATTGATTGATGCCCCTTTTACTCCTTTTTATGAGGATGGGGAAGTAAATTATGAGCCGATTGCAGCCTATGCCGTCATGTTAGCGAAGAATGGTTTGAAAGGTGTTTTTATCAACGGTTCTTCCGGCGAAGGCTATATGTTGACAGAAGAAGAGCGCATGAAGCTGGCCGAACGTTGGATCGAAGTAGCTCCCGAAGGTTTCAAAGTGATTGTTCATGTGGGCAGTACTTGTGTGAAGTCGAGCCGGCGTCTGGCAGAACATGCACAAAAGATAGGTGCATGGGGAATTGGTGCAATGGCTCCTCCTTTTCCTAAGGTAGGTCGCGTAGAAGAGTTGGTGAAATATTGTGAAGAGATTGCTTGTGGTGCACCCAATCTGCCTTTCTACTTTTATCATATTCCTGCTTTTAACGGCGCCTTTCTGTCTATGGTAGCTTTCCTTGAAGCGGTAGACGGACGTATCCCCAACTTTGCAGGTATTAAGTATACGTATGAAAGTTTGTATGAGTACAACCAATGTCGTCTTTACAAGAACGGCAAATTTGATATGTTGCATGGACAGGATGAAACGATTCTTCCTTGTCTGGCTATGGGAGGTGCTCAGGGAGGAATTGGTGGTACTACCAATTACAATGGTTGCAACCTGGTTGGTATTATCGACGCATGGAATGCAGGTGATTTGGAGAAAGCACGCGAACTTCAGAACTTCTCTCAGGAGGTTATCAATGTGATTTGTCACTATCGGGGCAATATTGTTGGTGGTAAAAGAATAATGAAATTGATAGGTCTGGATCTTGGCAAGAACCGTACTCCGTTCCAGAATATAACCGATGAAGAAGAAGCACGTTTGAAAGCTGAGTTAGAGGCCATTCACTTCTTTGAGCGTTGCAATAAATTTTAAATCTATTTTTATGAATGTAACCGAATACCTACAGACATGGTCGGCCTCGTACAAGGCTGACATGCTGGATAATATTATGCCTTTTTGGTTGAAGCATGGTCTGGACCGCCAGAATGGAGGTATATATACTTGTTTAAATCGTGACGGTTCGCTGATAGACACTACCAAATCCGTTTGGTTTCAGGGGCGTTTTGCTTTTACATGCAGTTATGCATACAATCATATTGAGCAGAACCCCGACTGGCTGGCTGCGGCAAAGAGCACACTTGATTTCATAGAACATCACTGTTTTGATTCGGATGGGCGTATGTTTTTTGAAGTTACAGCATCCGGAGAGCCTATTCGTAAACGCCGTTATGTATTCTCCGAAACCTTTGCAGCCATTGCGATGGCGGAGTATGCGATTGCTTCGGGCGAAAGGGCTTATGCAGAAAAGGCTTTAAACTTATTTAAAGACATTCAGCGCTTTCTCCAGACTCCCGGCATTTTGGAGCCAAAATACTGTGAAACGGTGCATACAAAGGGGCATTCGATTGTCATGATCCTTATAAATACAGCTTCGCGCATTCGGGCTGCCATAGCCGATCCCATACTCGACCAGCAAATTGATGACTCTATTGCTTTGCTGAAAAAGGACTTTATGCATCCGGAGTTTAAAGCATTACTGGAGACAGTGGGTGCTAATGGTGAATTTATTGATACCATAAATGGACGTATCATCAACCCGGGCCATTGTATTGAAACCTCCTGGTTTATCCTTGAAGAAGCCAAGTACCGTAACTGGGATAAACAGCTTACAGACATGGCTCTTACCATTCTCGACTGGTCTTGGGAGTGGGGATGGGATAAAGAACACGGTGGTATTATCAACTTCCGAGATTGTCGTAACCTGCCCCCACAGGATTATGCACATGATATGAAATTCTGGTGGCCGCAGACGGAAGCTATTATCGCTACACTCTACGCTTACCAGGCAACAAAAGATGAAAAATATCTTGCTATGCATCAGCAAATCAGTGATTGGACATACGCTCATTTTCCTGATAGTGATTTTGGCGAATGGTATGGATATCTTCATCGCAACGGAACAGTCTCACAACCGGCAAAAGGTAACATTTTCAAAGGTCCTTTCCACATCCCCCGGATGTTAACGAAGGGCTATGTACTTTGCCAGGAATTACTACCTTAAAACAACAATATATATATTTTGCCATACGAATTGTTTACGGTTTTTAATGGCATTGTCTATTAACATTATTAACGTAGATGTTAAAGATCGGATTCTTCCTTTGTAAAAGTACGTACTTTTGTAGCATGAAAGTGTACACTCTTGTATAGCAAAAGTGTACATTTAACACTCCATTAAATACGTACTTTTATAATATAAGGAATAGTACTTCTGAATGTGTTGACTATCAATAGATAAACTCACTGAATAGTGAGGTTTGAAAGAGAAAGTATATTCTTATATTTGCGGGTGATGAGAGAGATACTTGTTTTAGAGACAAGTATAAACCGTAGCAGGAAGTACGCAATAATAAATAAAAAGAACTGCATATTATGAAAAACTCAAGAATTTATCCATGGATTGTGGTAGCTCTTCTTTGGGGAGTGGCATTACTCAATTACATGGATCGTCAGATGCTCTCGACGATGAAAGACGCCATGCAACTGGATATTGCAGAGCTACAATCAGCTACTAATTTCGGCCGTTTGATGGCTGTGTTTCTTTGGATATACGGATTTATGAGCCCGGTAGCCGGTATGATTGCCGACAGGCTGAATAGAAAGTGGTTAATTGTAGGGAGTCTTTTCGTATGGTCTGTTGTCACTTTTGGCATGGGATATGCCGAAACGTTCAGTCAGGTATATTGGTTGCGCGCTTTGATGGGAGTTAGTGAAGCACTTTATATTCCCGCCGGGCTTTCACTGATTGCCGACTGGCATCAGGATAAATCCCGGTCATTGGCAGTAGGTATACACATGACGGGGCTTTACACAGGGCAGGCTATCGGTGGCTTCGGTGCTACGGTAGCAGCGGCATACTCCTGGCATACTGCTTTCCATTGGTTTGGTATTATCGGTATTATCTATGCTTTGATTCTGGTGTTGTTCTTACATGAGAATAAAGAGCATATTGAGATTGAACGTTTACGCAGAGAGGAGCCGAAGCAGAAATCATCTGTATTCAAAGGCCTTTCTTTGTTGTTCAGTAACATTGCATTTTGGGTAATATTGTTCTATTTTGCCGCACCGAGCCTTCCGGGATGGGCTACAAAGAACTGGCTGCCTACGCTGTTTGCCGAAAATTTGAATATTCCGATGGCCGAAGCGGGGCCAATGTCAACTATAACGATTGCCTTGTCTTCTTTCGTCGGTGTATTGCTTGGAGGTGTTCTTTCGGATAGATGGGTGTTGAAGAATATCCGTGGTAGAGTTTATACCAGTGCTATCGGATTGGGACTTACAATTCCGGCGCTGATGTTGTTGGGATTTGGCCACAATACAGCAGGCATCGTGGGAGCGGGGTTGTTGTTTGGTGTGGGCTATGGCATTTTCGATGCGAACAACATGCCTATTCTGTGCCAGTTTGTGTCAACTAAATATAGAGCCACGGCTTATGGTATAATGAATATGACTGGTGTATTTGCCGGAGCAGCGGTTACCAGTTTGTTGGGACGCTGGACCGATGGTGGCAATCTGGGATTGGGCTTTGCATGGCTTAGCGTTGTTGTTCTGATAGCATTGGCGTTGCAACTCTATTTTTTGCGGCCTAAAACTGATAATATGGAATAGACTTTATCTATGCTAAATAACTTAATTATCCTCCTATCCTGTAAAATGAAAAATAGTATCTTTGTCCTCAATAATATTCATACAATTTTAATCATTACCATGAAAAAGACCCCTCTTCTGTTTCTCCTTTTCTGCTTTTTATGTACCACACCTGTGCTTTATGCAGCAGATACTATATTCGTTAAGGAAGCGCGTATCCCTGTCTTGATCGAAAGACAAGACAACGTTCTGTTCTATCTGCGCCTGAATGCACAAGAGAGCAAAAAACTAAATAATGTGGTTTTGAAATTAGACAAAGGAACAAGGCTTTCAGATATTCAATCGGTGAAACTTTATTATAGCGGTACAGAGGCGTTGCAGAATAAGCATAAGAACCGTTTTGCACCAGTTGAATACATTTCCAGCCATGCTGTGGGAAATACGCTGGCTGCCAATCCGTCTTATTCAATCAAAAAAGCCGAAGTGAGTAATCCTAACGCCGAAGTTACATTGAAGGGCAGCCAAGATCTGTTTCCAGGTGTCAATTATTTCTGGGTCAGCTTGCAAATGAAGCCTTCCACTCCGCTGGCCGCTAAGGTTACGGCGAGTATCGCCTCTGTGACAGTGGATGGTAAACAAGCACTTATAGATATTGTATCTCCGAAAGAAACAGAACACCGCATGGGGGTAGGCGTGCGTCATGCCGGAGATGATCAGTCGGCCGCATTCCGTATTCCGGGATTGGTGACTACCAACAAAGGTACGCTGTTGGGAGTGTATGACGTGCGCTATAATAGCAGTGTTGATTTGCAGGAGCGCGTCGATGTAGGTTTAAGCCGGAGTACGGATGGTGGAAAGACATGGGAGAAAATGCGTTTGCCACTGGCATTTGGAGAGTATGGAGGACTGCCTGCTGCACAGAATGGGGTAGGAGATCCGTCTATTCTGGTAGATACAAAGACCAATACAATATGGATTGTTGCTGCATGGACGCACGGCATGGGCAATCAGCGGGCGTGGGTGAGTTCGCATCCGGGAATGGATATGAATCATACGGCGCAATTGATGATGACAAAGAGTACTGACGATGGAAAGACGTGGTCGGCTCCGATCAACATCACGGAGCAGGTGAAAGATCCTTCCTGGTATTTCCTGCTGCAAGGACCGGGGCGCGGTATCACCATGCAAGACGGTACGCTGGTGTTTCCTATTCAGTTTATTGATGCCACACGTATACCCAACGCCGGTATTATGTACAGTAAGGACCGGGGACAAACCTGGAAAATACATAACTATGCCCGTACCAATACCACCGAGGCACAAGTGGCGGAAGTAGAGCCTGGTGTATTGATGCTGAACATGCGCGATAACCGGGGTGGAAGTCGTGCAGTATCTATAACCAGGGATTTAGGCGAAACGTGGACAGAACATATTTCTTCGCGGAGTGCTTTGCGTGAGCCGGTGTGTATGGCAAGTCTGATAAAAGTAGAGGCAAAGGACAATGTGCTTGGCAGAGATCTTTTGTTCTTCTCCAATCCTGATACAACGAAGGGAAGAAACCATATCACTATAAAAGCCAGTCTGGATGGAGGCGTGACCTGGTTGCCTGAACATCAGTTGTTGATAGACGAGGCCGATGGTTGGGGATATTCCTGTCTTACGTTGGTGGACAATGAAACGATTGGCATTTTGTATGAGAGCAGTGTGGCGCATATGACATTTCAGCAGATTAAAATAAAAGATATAGTGAAATGAGGCACATTGTATATAGCGTTGCATTTCTCCTGTTGCTTTGTGCATTTCCTACAGTCCGGGCAGGTGAGATTCATTTCCTGCCAGAGCCGCAGCAAGTGAAACTGAGCGGTGAGCAGTTTGATATGAAGCGGGTGAGGCTCGTCTCTTCCGTACTTGTTCCGCAACTGGAAGCATGGGTGACCGAAGCGGGAGGGACTGCCGATGAGCGCGCCTCTTCTGTAATTGAAATCCGGTTGGTTGAGAAACTGGAGGGGATACCCTTGAATGAAAATGAAGCATATCGCCTGACGGTACATAGAAACAATATCAGGGTTGAGGCTATCACCGAACAAGGAGCTTATTGGGGATTACAAACATTGAACCAATTGTTGCAGCACCGGAGAGGAAAGACCTTTGTTCGGGGATGTGAGATTGTAGACTGGCCTGCTTTCCGGGTACGGGGATTCATGCAGGATGTAGGCAGAGGCTATATTTCTATGGACGAATTGAAACGGGAGATCGACATGCTTTCTCGTTATAAAATCAATGTGTTTCACTGGCATCTGACAGAGAACCAGGCATGGAGGCTTGAAAGTAAGCTCTTTCCGGTATTGAACGACAGTTGTAATGTGACGCGTATGCCGGGCAAGTTTTATACGCAGGAAGAAGCTAAAGAGTTGGTTCGGTACTGTAAACAGCGTCAGGTATTGCTGATACCGGAGTTTGATATGCCGGGGCATAGTGCCGCCTTTGTACGGGCCTTTCGGCACGATATGCAGAGCGAAGCGGGAATGAAAATTCTTAAACTGCTGATGGATGAGGTCTGTGAGGTTTTTGAGGTACCTTACCTGCATATCGGCACGGATGAGGTAGCCTTTACCAATCCGCAATTTGCGCCGGAGATGGTAGCCTATATCCGGGCAAAAGGCAAGAAAGTGATTTCCTGGAATCCGGGCTGGCACTACAAACCGGGAGAAATAGATATGACCCACCTCTGGAGCTACCGCGGAAAGGCGCAGGAAGGTATTCCTGCCATTGATTCAAGGTTCCACTACCTGAATCATTTTGACGTATTTGCCGATATAATAGCTTTGTATAATAGTCGCATTTACAATCAGCCTCAGGGTAGTGAGGATATAGCCGGGGCTATCATGGCAGTGTGGCAGGATAGGGTAGTAGTGCCCGAGGAGAATGTGATCAGGGAGAATGCCTTTTATCCTAACATGCTGGCTTTTGCCGAGCGTTCGTGGAGAGGGGGAGGCTCCGAATATTTTAACCGGAACGGTACGGTTCTTCCGGGTGAAGACTCGGAGGAGTTTAAGAGTTTTGCTGATTTTGAAGAAAGAATGTTGTGGCACAAAGAGCATCATTTCAAAGGATATCCCTTTGCTTATGTGAAGCAGACAAATGTGAAGTGGAACATTACGGATGCTTTTCCCAATGGAGGAAATCCGGAACAGGCATTTCCACCCGAAGCCGGACTCAAAGATCAGTATATATATGATGGCAAAGCGTATAATGTGCGGCAGGCTATCGGTGCGGGTATCTATCTGCGTCATGTATGGGGTACGCTGGTCCCCTCTTTCTATAAAGAGCCGGCAGAAAACCATACGGCATATGCCTATACATGGGTATATTCGCCCAAAGCACAGGATGTGGGGCTGTGGGCGGAGTTTCAGAACTACGGACGTTCGGAGAAAGACTTACCTCCTCCAGCCGGAAAGTGGGATTATAAAGGGAGCCGCATCTGGCTGAACGATAGTGAAATACTTCCTCCTGTGTGGACGGCTACCCACACAAAGCCGGATAATGAAACGCCTTTGGGTAATGAAAACTTTACAGCCCGCCCTCCTTTGAAGGTACACTTGAATAAGGGGTGGAATAAGGTGCTGCTGAAACTTCCGGTAGGGAAATTTACGACTCCTCAGGTTCGTCTGGTGAAGTGGATGTTTACAACTGTTTTTGTCACGCTTGATGGCGAACATGCAGTAGACGGGTTGATTTACTCGCCGGAGAAGAAACTAAAATGATTTTGTATCTATTGAATTCAGATAAAAAAGGATGACGATGAATAAAGAAATTGACTTGTCCGTATCATGCTACGGAAAAACGAGAGAGTTAGTTTATGATTTGGTACTGCTTCCCTGGGGAGCTACCGAACCGCACAATCTGCATCTGCCTTATTTGACAGATTGTATCCTGGCACACGCCATTGCCGTTGATGCGGCAGAGCGCAGTAAAGAATTGTATGGTGTGCGCTGTATGGTGATGCCTCCTGTAACTATGGGGTCACAAAATCCGGGACAGCGCGAGTTACCCTTCTGTATACATGCCCGGTATGAGACTCAGAGGGCAATCCTTACGGATATCGTGGCTTCACTCCATACACAGGGCATTCGCAAAATGGTGATTATCAATGGACATGGCGGGAATAATTTCAAGAATATGATTCGCGACTTATCTGTTGATTACCCGGACTTCCTGATAGCTTGCAGCGAGTGGTTTGCGGTGCTTCCGGCAAAGGAGTACTTCGATCGGCCAGGCGACCATGCCGACGAGGTGGAAACTTCTGTGATGATGCATTATCACCCGGAGTTAGTTAATCTGGAAGAAGCCGGTGAGGGTAAATACAAACCATTTGCCATAAGTTCACTGCAAGAAAAGGTTGCATGGATTCCGCGAAACTGGCAGAAAGTATCTGAGGATACAGGCATCGGAGATCCCCGGCTGGCTACGGCAGAAAAAGGTAAAAGATACGCCGGGGCTGTGGTAGAAAAGTATGCGCAGTTGTTGGGGGAATTGGCGAAAGGAGATATATACTGAGTTTCACCACAGAGTAGCACAGAGTTTTAAATCTTTATTGAAACGCGGATTAACGCGGATTAATGTAGATTAAAAGCCTGTAGTTCCTTATCATCTATTTGTTTCCCTTTGCGAAAATTTGCGTTTATCTGCGTTTCAATAAAGATTTAATTCAGTGTTACTCTGTGGTAAAATCTTCCATGATCTATATATTATGAAAAAGTCCTCTCTCATAGTCCTGTCACTG
Organism: Bacteroides sp. K03; assembly: GCF_019734355.1. Classification (NCBI taxonomy): domain Bacteria; kingdom Pseudomonadati; phylum Bacteroidota; class Bacteroidia; order Bacteroidales; family Bacteroidaceae; genus Bacteroides; species Bacteroides sp. K03. The sequence goes on along the minus strand of NZ_JAASHC010000003.1, from coordinate 533,451 downwards.
ATCGCCACTGTAATCACGGGCGGTCTGCTCCCGGCATGTACCTCCTCTTCCGGGCAGAAGGCCGCCTCTTGTGCCATACGTATAGAGCATATCTCCGGTTTTCCGGATTATGAGCCCGGATACTCTCTGGGAGTGTCGGCATGCTATGCCGGTTTTATAAACGACGAACTAATCATTGCAGGCGGTTGTAATTTCCCTGGTATACCTGCTTCCGAGGGAGGTGAAAAACGTTTTTATAAAGGCATATATAGGGGCCTGCCCGCCAACGACTCTACATTGACATGGACCCAAATAGGTGAACTCCCCGTTGAGGCTGCCTATGGAGTAACGCTTTCACTGCCTCATAAACTAATCTTTGTAGGTGGCAATCATTCCGCAGGCGGGCTTTCTACCACCTACTCTTTGTCATTGAATGCCACAGGTGACGCTGCTATTCTTGACACATTGCCCGCGTTACCTTTTGCTTTAGATAATATGGCAGGCGCTGTTCTTGGGAATGTTCTTTATGTGTTCGGGGGTAACAAAGCAGGTGTTCCCTCTGCTTCTCTGTTCTCTTTGAGCATGGAGAATCCTGCTGAGGGCTGGAAGGAAGAGCCAGCCTTGCCCGGAGCTCCACGTGTGCAACCGGTTTGTACTGCTCAGGAGGATGCGCTCTACATTTGGGGAGGCTTTTCACCTTCCTTAGGAGAGAATCAGGAGGCCACGGTTGCTACGGATGGCTATCGGTATCTTCCGGCATCGAAAACATGGGAACCCGTATCGGCACCTGTGGTCCCGGCCACAGGCGAACTTCTTACTTTGACGGGAGGGGCCTCCATAGCCTGCTCGGACAGTCTTATTCTTTGTGTAGGCGGAGTGAACAAAGAGATTTTTCTGGATGCAATCAGCGGAAGTTATAGCCGGGTTACTAAAGAAAATTATCTGACGCAACCCGTAAGCTGGTATCGCTTTAACAACCGCTTGATGGTATATGATATCCACCGGAACGGCTGGGATGAATGGGGACAATCTTCCGGTCTGGCACGTGCCGGTGCTGCTTTGGCAGGAAGGCAACAAGAAGTCTTCGTTATAGGTGGTGAGACAAAGCCCGGCATTCGTACAGCACAAATTTGCAAGATCGTAATTGAATGAACATTAAGAAGGAATAATTTATGAAGAACAAGTGGATTTTTATTGTGCTATTGCTTGTATCTGTTGCAGGCAATGCCCAGGAGCGGAAGTACTCAACGTTTTATTATCAGCGGGCTACTTTGTTTGAAGAGTTACCCGTCACCTCGAAGGATATTATTTTTCTGGGAAACAGTATCACAAACGGAGCGGAGTGGGCCGAGTTGCTTGGCAATAAGCATGTCAAGAACAGAGGGATCAGCGGTGATGTCTGCATGGGAGTGTATGATCGCCTGGATGCGGTTCTGAAAGGGAAACCTGCGAAGATCTTTTTGCTGATCGGCATTAATGATGTAAGTCGGGGCACTCCGGCAGACACCATTGTACAGCGCATCGGCATGATTGCCTCTAAAATAAAGGCAGATTCGCCCCGAACGAAGTTATATCTGCAAAGTGTACTCCCGGTGACCGATCATTATGGACTGTTTAAGGGCCACACTTCCCGTTGGGAAGAAGTAGAGAAGATCAACAAAGGGATACTCCGGCTGGCTACGGAGAGGGGGCTTACGTATATCGACCTTTACGCTCATTTTGTCGATCCGGCAACGGGGAAAATGAATATGGATGATACGAATGACGGATTACACCTGTTGGGTAAAGGTTATCTGAAATGGGTGGAGATTGTTAAACCTTATGTTAACGGAAAATGAGAAAGATAGTACTGAGTTATTTGCTGGTTCTTTGTAGCCTGGTTGCTGTAGCGCAAACGCCGGTAAGGGTGGCTTGTGTGGGAAACAGCATTACGTATGGGGCCGGGATTGAAAACCGGGAACGGGATGCGTATCCTGCCCAACTGCAACGGATGTTGGGAGAGGGGTATGTGGTAGGAAATTTTGGTAAATCAGGGGCCACACTGCTGAATAAAGGGCATCGTCCCTATATCGGACAGAAGGAATTTCAGCGGGCATTGACCTTCGCGGGAGATGTTGTTGTGATTCATCTGGGTATCAATGATACCGATCCGCGCGACTGGCCCAATTATCGTGATTATTTCGTCAGAGACTATCTGGCGCTGATCGACTCTTTCCGTGTAGTCAATCCGAAGGTGCGTATCCTGGTGGCGCGAATGACTCCCATAACCAACCGCCACTCCCGTTTTGAGTCGGGCACGCGCGACTGGCACGAACAGATACAACATGCCATTGAAAGGGTGGCCGAGCTTGCCGGGGCACAACTGATAGACTTTCATACTCCCCTTTATCCTTATCCCTTTATGCTTCCGGATGCGGTACATCCCACTGCCGAAGGAGCAGGGATTCTGGCACAAACGGTTTGCTCGGCCATCACCGGTGATTATGGTGGCCTTCGTCTGCCGCAGGTATACAGTGATAACATGGTGTTACAGCGTGATTGTCCGTTGGAAGTGCGGGGTACTGCCAATGCCGGAGAAGAAGTAACGATAAGCATTGCCGGACAAAAGCAACGGGCTAAAACCGGATCGGACGGACAGTGGTGCGTGCGTCTGAAACCCATGCAGGCAGGAGGCCCTCATACACTTACTGTCTCTGCCGGAAAGACCCGGTTACACTTTTCCAACGTGTTGGTAGGAGAAGTATGGCTTTGTTCGGGGCAGTCCAATATGGAGTTTATGCTGAAAGAAGCCTCTACGGCCCGGATGGATATTCCTCAAAGTGGCAATAATAACATTCGTTTGCTGGATATGAAAGCCCGTTGGCGTACCAATCCTGTAGAGTGGGAGGTGTCCGTACTCGATTCTCTGAACCATTTGCAGTATTATAAAGATAGCCAATGGACGGTTTGTACGTCGGTCAGTGCTGCTGATTTTTCTGCTGTGGCATACTATTTCGGGAAGATGTTGCAGGATAGCCTGCATGTACCCGTTGGTTTGATTTGCAATGCGATTGGTGGTTCGCCCACAGAAGCATGGGTGAGCAGGCATGCATTGGAGTTTCACCTTCCTGTCATGTTTCGCAATTGGACGAAGAATGATCCGCAAAACTGGATACGCGCACGCGCTACATTGAATGTTAAGAAATCGACGAATAAGTTTCAGCGCCACCCCTATGAACCATGTTATCTGTATGAGTCCGGCATCCTCCCGTTGGATAAGTTTCCGGTGAAAGGAGTGATCTGGTATCAGGGAGAATCCAATGCTCCCGATTACGAGACGCACGAGAAGCTATTCCATCTGCTTGTAGATAGCTGGCGCAAGAATTGGGAAAATCCGGAACTTCCGTTTTACTACGTACAGCTCTCTTCCATGGACCGTCCTTCGTGGCCGTGGTTTCGCGATAGCCAGCGCAGGTTGCTGAAGGAGATACCTTATACGGGCATGGCTGTTTCGAGCGATCAGGGTGATTCGCTGGATGTACATCCTAAGAATAAGAAACCGGTGGGCGAGCGTCTGGCGCGTCAGGCATTGAACCGTACGTATGGCATGAAAGCGGTTGTACCTTCCGGACCCTTGTTCCGCAGTGCAGAGTTCCGCAAAGGGGCTGCTTATGTTTCGTTTGATTTTGCCGATGGAATGTCTTCTTCGGATGGCAAAGCGTTGCGGACTTTTGAAGTGGCAGAAACCGAAGGGCTCTTCTATCCGGCCAAAGCCGAGATCGTTGGCGACCAGATAAAAGTATATAGCAATCAGGTGAAGCATCCCCGTTATGTGCGTTATGGCTGGCAACCTTTCACCCGTGCCAATCTGGTGAATGCTCAGGGGTTGCCGGCTTCTACTTTCCGATCTTATTAAGAGCGAGCAAATACCTGCTGTATAACATCTCCGAATACCCTTTTACAGGCAACGCCTTGCCTGCATGTAGTCCACGCCTTTACTGCATGCAGGCAAGGCGTTGCCTATATGCAGCTCATATAGCGTCTTTTTGTTACTGATTTCATAGGCTCTGTTCCGTGACATTCCGGAAGCCGGAATAAAATTCATTGCTTCACGAACCCCTCTATCCTTTTTTTTGTTATAAATGTATATTGAAGATGTATATACCTTAAAAAAAGAGATAACATGAAGCAACACCACACTACACATTTGAGATTTTCTCTCCTATGCCTCTTTTCTCTGTTTCTTTTTTCGGATGTCGTGGCCCAGAAGTCCGGGCTAGTTCCGCTCGATTCTTTAATAACCGTAGGATATGCCACCGGAAGTATTAAAAATCTGTCCGGTTCCGTTGAGAAGATCACCGAGTTACAGATGAACCGGGATCAGATCACGAATCCTCTCGATGCAATCCGTGGCCGTGTGCCGGGGTTAACCATACAACGGGGAACAAACGGGCAGGCCGCCCTGGATGCCGTTCGCTTGCGGGGTACCACCTCCTTGACCAGTGGCAACGATCCGCTGATCATCGTCGACGGGGTATTTGGCGATTTGAATATGCTTGCCTCCATTTATCCCACTGACATCGAAAGTTTTACTATCCTGAAAGATGCCTCCGAAACTGCCCAGTACGGTTCTCGTGGGGCTTCCGGTGTCATAGAGGTGACTACCAAAAAGGGTATTAGCGGCAAAACCCGCGTCAGCTATAATGGTAGTTTCGGTATAACCTCCGTTTACAAGAATCTCAGCATGCTATCGGCAAACGGCTTTCGGCAGGTGGCCGGTGAGCGGGGACTTTCCATTCTGGATTTGGGAAACAATACCGATTTTCAGAAAGAAATAGAACAAACCGGATTTCAGCAGAATCATCATATCGCCTTTTATGGCGGTTCCGATGCCTCCAGCTACCGTGTCTCCCTGGGATATGTAGACCGGCAGGGGGTGATACAAAATCAGGATATGAAGAATTTTACATCCAACATGAATATGAGCCAGAACATTTTTGGCAACTTTATCCGTTGCGAGTTAGGCATGTTCGGCTCCGTGCAAAAGAACCATAACTTGTTCGATTACCAGAAGACATTTTACTCTGCGGCTACTTTCAATCCCACCTTTCCCAATCATAAGAATACGGAAACCGGTTCGTGGGATCAGATCACAAGTGCCAGCCAGATCACCAACCCGCTGGCATGGATGGAAGTGAAAGACCATGATGCTACTTCTCACATCAGCACACATGCCCGGCTGACGTTCAATCTGATGGATGATCTAAAGCTCGTCATGTTTGGTGCATACACCTACAATATTGTAGAGAACTCCCAGTATCTCCCCACATCGGTCTGGGCACACGGGCAGGCATACAAAGGGACGAAGAAGATGGAGTCTCTGCTTGGCAACCTGATGCTGAGCTATAAGAAGAACTGGCGGAAACACTTCTTTGATGTACTGGCACTTGCCGAACTTCAGAAGGAGACCTATACCGGATATTATACCACTGTCACAAATTTTAGTTCCGACCAGTTTGGATATGACAACCTTCAGGCAGGTGCAATCCGCCTTTGGGAAGGTACGAATTCTTATTATGAAGAGCCACATCTGGCTTCCTTCATGGGGCGCTTCAATTATACCTATGCCGACCGCTATATTCTTACCGTGAATGCCCGTACGGATGCTTCCTCCAAGTTCGGGAGCAATCATAAGTGGGGCTTTTTCCCTTCCGTATCCGCAGCATGGGCGGTGAGTGAAGAGGAGTTTATGAAACGTATCCCTCTGGTTGACAATCTGAAACTACGTGTAGGTTACGGATTGGCGGGAAATCAGAACGGGATAGATTCATACACCACCCTCGGTTTGGTGAGGCCCAACGGGGTAGTGCCTGTGGGCAATTCGGCAGTAGTTACCCTGGGAGAGATGCAGAATATAAACCCCGATTTGAAGTGGGAGGTGAAGCATACGTTTAATGCCGGGGCAGACTTAGGGATGTTTGGCAACCGCCTGCTACTCTCTGTCAATTACTACAACTCAAAGACCACCGATATGCTCTATCTTTATAACGTCAGTGTGCCTCCCTTTACCTACAACACGCTGCTGGCAAATATCGGTTCCATGCGTAACAGCGGTACCGAGATAGCCATTGGTATCACTCCACTCAAAACGCCGGATATGGAACTGAATATCAATGCCAATATTACCTTTCAGCGCAACAAACTACTCTCTTTGAGCGGTGTCTATAATGGCGAGAATATCTCGGCACCGGAGTATAAAAGCCTGGCAAGCCTTGACGGTGCAGGTTTTCATGGAGGATACAATCACATCGTCTATCAGATAGTGGGACAACCGCTCGGTGTTTTTTATCTTCCGCACAGCAACGGGCTTGTTTCCGATGGCGATGGCGGATATACCTATGGCATAGCCGATCTGAACGGAGGAGGCATCAGTCTTGAAGACGGTGAAGACCGCTATGTGGCAGGGCAGGCAGTGCCCAAAACTTTACTGGGGTCTAACATCAGTTTCCGTTACAAGCGTTTTGATATTTCGGTACAGATCAACGGAGCTTTCGGACACAAGGTCTACAACGGCACTTCGCTGACTTATATGAATATGAACATCTTCCCCGATTATAATGTGATGGAAGAGGCCCCCCGGCGAAATATAAAAGATCAGACCGCCACCGACTACTGGCTGGAAAAGGGAGATTACGTCAACTTCGATTATCTTACCATCGGCTGGAATGTCTCGTTAGCAAAGGCTCAGAAGTATATCCGGTCACTTCGTCTGGCATTTACGGTCAATAACCTGGCTACCATCAGCGGCTATTCCGGACTTTCTCCGATGATCAATAGTTCCACCGTCAACTCTACATTAGGAGTAGATGATAAACGTGGTTATCCGCTGGCGCGGACTTATACAGTAGGTTTGAGTATTAACTTTTAAAAAGGAGCTACGATGAAACGTTCATTTATATATATAGCATGTTTTCTGCTGTTATCACTGGCGCAACTATCCTGTGATGACTTTTTACGTGAGAAACCGAGAGACCGCATCTTTGAGGAAGAAGCATATAAAAACTTGTCCGACTTGTATCTCAATGCAGTCGCCTCATTGTACAACAATATTGGCGGATACAGTGACAGCCAGGGCTTGCAGGGCACCGGACGCGGTATCTACGATCTGAATACCTTCACTACCGATGAGGCTATAATGCCCACCCGGGGTGGCGACTGGTATGATGGTGGTTTCTGGCAGGGGCTTTATCTGCACAATTGGGGTGTCAATAATGATGCTATACAAGCCACCTGGGAATATTTGTATAAAGTGATAGGTTTAAGTAATAAATCGCTGGAAAGAATAGCGCAGTATGCCGGGACGCACAACGACAGGGAGTTAGTGGCCTATGAAGCAGAGGTGCGAGCATTACGTGCCCTGTATTACTATCATCTGGTAGATTTGTTTGGAAATGTTCCGTTGGTATTGTCTTCTTCTATGCCGGTGAAAGAAGTGAAACAGTCCACCCGACAGGAGGTTTATGATTTTGTTGTACGCGAGTTACAGCAGTCGGCTCCCGAACTGAACACTGCCCATAGCAATCTGCCCGGTACTTATTATGGACGCATTACCCGCCCCGTTGCCCATTTCCTGTTGGCTAAACTGGCTCTGAATGCAGAGGTATATACCGATAATGACTGGACGGACGGCATACGCCCGGATGGCAGAAACATCTATTTTAATGTAGGTGGCGAAGAGCTTAATGCCTGGCAGACCGTTGAGGCTTATTGTGATTCTGTCACGAAGTCCGGTTACCGGCTTGAAGAGGATTATACCACCAACTTTGCCGTATTCAACGAATCATCGGCCGAGAATATCTTTATTATACCGATGAATAAGAACCTGTACACCAACCAGATGCAATATCTTTTCCGTTCGCGTCACTACAACCATGCCAAGGCATATGGCTTGAGTGGAGAGAATGGTTCAAGTGCCACCATTGAGGTTCTGAAAACCTTTGCTTATGGCACTCCTCAGGTTGATCCCCGTTTTGACAAGTGCTACTTTGCCGGCATTGTTTATGACTTGAAAGGAAACGTCGTGAGGCTGGACGACGGTACGATACTTGAATACCTACCCTGGGAGGTGGCTTTGGATATATCCAATGAGCCTTATGAGAAGACAGCAGGAGCCCGTATGAAGAAGTACGAAGTAGATGATACGGGCACGAAAGACGGTAAACTGATGGAGAATGATATTGTGCTTTATCGCTATGCCGACGTGCTGCTGATGAAGAGTGAAGCAAAAGTCCGCAACGGAGAGAACGGTGATGAAGAGTTGAACCGGGTACGTTCCCGTGTGGCTGCTCCTTACCGGGAAGCTACCTTGAATACCCTTCTTGATGAGCGCCAACTGGAATTTGCCTGGGAAGGCTGGAGGCGACAGGATCTTGTGAGGTTTGGATTATTCACCCGTCCGTATAGCAGCCGGCCACAGTTGGCTGGCGAAGCGAGTGGGTATACTACGGTATTCCCCATACCAGATAAGGTGAGGCGTATGAATCCGAATCTGGTTCAGAATCCGGGGTATAAATAAGAGGGGGAGAGATACAAAAGAGGATGGCCAAAAGTAAAACTCACTATCGTTAAAACGCAGATTAACGCTAATTTGCGCAAAGATTAAATTAAATCTGCGATAATTAGCGTTAATCTGCGTTTATAAAGTTATGGATTGATAGCTTTCTCAGACTTTTGAGGCAATCTCTTAATCAAAGAAGCTCTTGAACTTCTTAAAGATCTTTTCCTTCACAGAAGTATTGGGCTTGAAATTATCAGAAGTATCCAGTTTTTCAAGTGTACTCTTTTCTTCTTTTGTTAATGCTTCGGGCACGTAGACACTTACATTTACCAGTAAATCTCCTGTACCATATCCATTAACACTTGGTAAGCCTTTGCCACGTAAACGAAGCACTTTACCCGGCTGTGTACCCGCATCAATCTTTACTTTTACCTTTCCGTCGATGGTAGGTATCTCAACAGCTCCTCCCAAGGCTGCTGCCGGGAAACTGAGAAGTAAGTTGTATACCAAATCATTTTCATCACGGAGCAGGCTTTCGTGTGGCTCTTCTTCAACCAGGATGAGTAAATCACCCGGTACACCGTTGTGTTTTCCGGCATTACCTTTTCCACTCATGGAGAGTTGCATGCCTTCTGCTACGCCGGCCGGAATCTTAACGGTTACCACTTCTTCTCCATATACGATACCGTCACCGCTACATTCCTTACACTTGTTCTTAATGATTTTACCTTCACCATTACAAGTGGGGCAGGTGGTGCGGGTCTGCATCGTACCCAAAATAGTCTGTTGGTTACGAATTACCGATCCGCTACCTTTACAGGTCGGACAAGTCTCAGAACCACCGTTACCTTCTGCACCCGTTCCATGACAGTGTGTACAAGGCACATACTTTTTCAGCTTGAACTTCTTTTCTACTCCGGTAGAGATTTCTTTCAGCGTCAGTTTTACTTTCACACGAAGATCAGAGCCACGATAGCGTCTCTGTTGCTGACTGCCTCCGCCTCCAAAACCACTGAAGCCTCCGAAACCGCCGCCTCCGCGACCTCCGAAGATATCGCCGAACATGGAGAAAATATCGTCCATAGACATACCTCCACCGAAGCCGCCAAACGGACCACCATTTCCGGCAGCACCACCCATACCTGCATGACCGAACTGATCATAACGGGCACGTTTGTCCTCGTTGCTCAGCACGTCATATGCTTCGGCTGCTTCTTTAAACTTTTCTTCCGCCTCCTTGTCGCCCGGGTTCTTGTCCGGGTGATACTGAATGGCTTTTTTACGATACGCTTTTTTTATTTCTTCTGCTGTTGCGGTTTTCGATACCTCCAGCACTTCATAGTAGTCTCTCTTTTCCATATATATATTTTATTCTCCAACTACCACTTTGGCGTGGCGCAGTACTTTATCGTTCAGTGTGTATCCGGTCTGTACACAATCCAGAATTTTTCCTTTCTGTTTTTCAGACGGTGCGGGAATCACTGCGATGGCTTCGTGGTAATCTGTATCCAGAGGCTTATCTTTGGTTTCGATTACTTTTACGCCATTTTGTCCTAATACAGAAATGAATTTGTTATAGATAAGTTCCACACCTTCTTTAACGGCTGCTACGTCTGTTGCTTTATCCATCATTTGGATAGCGCGTTCCAGATCGTCAACCACAGGCAGGATACTACTCAGGCTCTTTTCACCTCCATTCAAGATCAGTTCAGCTTTTTCTTTTACCGTACGTTTACGGTAATTGTCGAATTCGGCAGAGAGGCGCAGATATTTATCTTTCTGATCTTCAATGGTTGCATCAGCTTCTTTCAACTGCTTTTCCAGCTCTTCTTCTTTGGTCAGGGGAGCTGCTTCCTCCGTATTTTCTGTATCCTGCAACTGTTCGTCTGCAAGGTTTTCAGCGTTCAACTCTTGTTCTTTAGCTGTTTCTTTTTCTTTAGGATTCATATCTTTATCTTTTTTGTTCTTAATAAATGGATTCAATTTCATGTCAATAGGACGTTACAATGTAACTGCCTCCCAGCAAAAACTCTGCCAATCTGCTAAACATGTCAAAAAACGCTGCAAAGGTAATGCTTTTCTGTCAGATTGACACATGTTGCATAGCATGTAATTCATTAAAAATGTCTATCTTTGCAACCTGTTTGTGAATTACAGACATTTCAATCGTAAATTGTAAATAGTTAAAATCGTAAATATAAAAGATGATTACAGTTTCAAACGTTTCGGTACAGTTTGGTAAAAGAGTATTGTTTAATGATGTAAATTTGAAGTTTACAAGTGGGAATTGTTATGGTATTATTGGTGCCAATGGTGCAGGTAAGTCCACTTTCCTTCGCACAATTTATGGCGATCTTGATCCGACTACCGGAAATATAACATTAGGTCCGGGCGAACGTCTGTCAGTGTTGAGCCAGGACCACTTTAAGTGGGATGCTTTCACGGTAATGGATACTGTGATGATGGGACATACTGTGTTGTGGGACATCATGAAGCAACGTGAAGAGTTGTATGCCAAGGAAGACTTTACCGATGAAGACGGGTTGAAGGTTTCCGAACTGGAAGAGAAATTTGCTGAGCTTGACGGCTGGAATGCCGAGAGTGATGCTGCCATGTTGCTCAGTGGCCTGGGAGTTAAAGAAAACAAACATTATGTGTTGATGGGTGAGCTGAGTGGTAAAGAGAAGGTACGTGTGATGTTGGCGCAAGCACTTTACGGTAATCCGGACAACTTGCTACTGGACGAGCCTACCAATGACCTCGATATGGAGACAGTGACATGGCTTGAAGAATATCTGTCAAACTTTGAACATACCGTATTGGTGGTGAGTCATGACCGTCACTTCCTTGACTCAGTATGTACACACACGGTTGATATCGACTACGGAAAAATCAATATGTTTGCCGGTAACTATAGTTTCTGGTATGAATCCAGTCAGTTGGCTCTCCGTCAGCAACAGAACCAGAAAGCAAAGGCTGAGGAGAAGAAGAAAGAACTGGAAGAATTTATCCGCCGGTTTAGCGCCAATGTAGCTAAGAGCAAGCAGACTACCAGCCGTAAAAAGATGTTGGAGAAACTGAATGTAGAAGAGATTAAACCTTCTTCACGTAAGTATCCGGGTATCATCTTCACACCCGAACGTGAACCGGGCAATCAGATTCTTGAGGTTTCAGGTTTGAGTAAGAAGACCGAAGAGGGCGTAGTGCTGTTCAATGACGTGAACTTTAACGTTGAGAAGGGAGATAAGATCGTATTTATCTCACGTAATCCACGTGCTATGACGGCTTTCTTTGAAATAATCAATGGTAATATGAAGCCGGATGCCGGACACTTCAATTGGGGAGTGACGATTACTACCGCTTATTTGCCGTTGGATAATACGGATTTCTTTAACACTGACCTCAATCTGGTAGATTGGCTGGGGCAGTATGGTGAAGGGAATGAAGTATATATGAAAGGATTCCTGGGACGTATGCTTTTTTCTGGAGAAGAAGTTTTGAAAAAGGTAAGTGTACTTTCGGGTGGTGAAAAGATGCGTTGTATGATTGCGCGTATGCAGCTTCGCAATGCAAACTGTCTGATCTTAGATACGCCGACTAATCACCTCGATCTGGAATCGATTCAGGCATTCAACAACAACCTGAAAACATATAAAGGTAATATCCTGTTCTCTTCACATGACCACGAATTTATTCAGACTGTGGCAAATCGTGTGATCGAACTGACTCCGAACGGCATCATTGACAAGATGATGGAATATGATGAATATATTACTTCCGATCATATTAAAGAGTTGAGAGCTAAGATGTACGGCGATAAATAAAAAAAGATCCTTTTTATATTAGATGCAGGCAGTATAGGAGTTTATTTCTATACTGCCTTTTTTCATAATCATACCTTTCCTAAATTCTCGTTAATTCCCTCTTCTGTTTGCGAACTTTTCACAGAGGAGATACGTTCCTTGTATAAACAATACAAAAAGAGAATATTATGAATTTTATCTGGTATATTCTGATAGGAATTATTGCCGGCTATGTGGCTGGTAAAATAACAAGAGGAGGTGGCTTTGGGCTGCTGGTCAATCTTGTTTTAGGAATTATTGGCGGTGTACTCGGGGGCTGGGTCTTTGCTTTACTTGGATTGGCGGCAACGGGTATTATCGGTAGTTTGATAACTTCTGTTGTAGGTGCTGTTCTGTTTCTGTGGATTGCATCTTTGTTTAGTCATTCGCGACAGTAAGTTACCTTTGCAATGTATTTATTTTATTAACTAACATAAAATTATTTGATTATGGAATGTGGAAATGCTAAATTTCTGGTAGGTCTTGGATTAGGTTCTGCCATTGGTGCGTTGGTTTATCACTTTTCGCGCACAGCGAAAGCTAAGAAACTGAAAAATGATGTGTTTAATGCCCTTCATGAGATTGAGGCAGATGCCGAAGCTGCAATGGAAGATGCAAAAGTAAAAGCTGTGAAAACAGGTGCTAAGGTTGCAGGTAAAGTAGCGGATAAGGCCAATGAGGTAAAGGAAAAACTAAGTGAGGTAGGCCAATAAGCCTACCTTTTTATATATATGTTCTCCCCGGACACTGTTTTGTTCGGGGATTTTTTTTGTATATAAAAAACAAAATCCTGGCGAAATCACTTCGACAGGACACTGTTTCATTTTACTTAAATGTGGCTACGTAATAAAATTATGACTAATTAATTAAATTCTGATACTGCAAAGATAGGGTGTTTACCCCATAGCCACAATCCCTTAAATAAGGTATATTACGTAGTATTTCTCACTATATATAGTTACTTGACCTCTTTTTTCCATTCTTTGCTTGCCGGATCATAGCGTTTGATGATACGTGCAGGGCTTCCGGCACATATTGTATAAGCCGGAACAGAACGGCTTACAACGCTCCCGGCAGCTACAACACAATGTTTTCCAAGTGTCACTCCGGGTAGAATGACTGCATTGGCACCTACCCACACGTCGTCTTCTATTGTCACAGGGGCAGTACTTACTCCTTGTTCATCAATCGGCTTTTCGGCATTCGCATAATTGTGGTTTAATCCGGTTACAGTCACATTCTGTGCCAGGTTTACATGATTGCCTATCTGTACAGGACCTATGATCGTATTTCCTAATCCCACGCGGGTATAATCTCCGATAATCAAATCTCCCACGGCATTGTTGAGACACGAGAAATCTTCCACAACTGAGTATTTGCCGAGTGAAAAGCTACGGAACGGTGGAAGATCTTTGCGTACGCTACGATAAATAACCGAACCTTTCCCCCGTTTCAAATATGCAAAATAAAACAGACGTATCCACCAGTTGGGGCGTGTTTTTACCGGATGCATAATGAATCTGTGTACGGCATGTTTTAAGCCCGGGTGTTGCTTAATGTTATGTTTTAGCTTTCTGATGTCCATATATGTTTGTTGGGTTTGGGAGGTTACTTCTTTTTCTTCTTCTCTACCAGATAATCGGGGATAGCCAGGCAGAGAGTAAATAACAGGGCGAACAACAGGAACCACCAACTCAAAGAAGCTCTCCAGTCATAACAGGTAGCTATGATGCACCAGATGCTGCTGACAAGAAGAAGGATTCCCCATGAAGGCAAAAGCTGTCGGAATAATTTGTCTGCATAATCCCAGTTACCTTCCATTAGTACTACAGGAAGCTTTGAAACGGCCTTTTGCTTTGACATAGAATAGGGGCGGGGACGAGGAGTGTTACTATATACATGGATGTGGTCCATATATTCTATATAGATGTTCTGTTGTAATAATCTGCTTTCCAGATTGCTCTTCGGACTTCTCAGGTTTTGTTTCAGCCATTTGAAGTCTATGGCAATGTCCGTTTTTTCGAGTGCCGAAGAAAGTCCTGCCTGGACATGTCCTTGCCTGAATATTGAATTTCGGATTTCTTCACAAATTGCTTTCCAGCGGATTTTTCGGGTAGGACGGCATTCAATGACGTGGTGTAGTTGCATGGCCATTGTTCCCGATCCGTATGCATTATTGATTTCTTTCAGCAGGCACGGAGATACGTTGGTTGTTTCTCCCAAAATGATAGCTATGTCGTATAGCGACTCATCCAGTTCTTTTACACTCTGATACAGATTTTCGTAAGTGAGCAGGGTGTATAACTCTTCCGGATACTTTTGTTTACAGATTTCTGTTCCCGGAGGAACCAGAAGTATTAAACGATGCATATTTCCGGCAGCCGGATATTTCTCTGATCTTCTGAATAATGCTGCTAAAGCAAAAATAAACAGATAGATAGCAGCTATCGCTATGCAGAGAAAGAGTATACTGTCTGCTGTATAGAAAAGAGTGTTTGCCATATAAGCTGTATATATTATACGTTTTCTTTTTGTATAAATGCAGTAACAGTTTTCAGGATAATTCTCATGTCTATCCAAAAAGAGAATGTTTTGGCATATTTAATATCCAACTGTTTACGCTCATCTGCCGACATCTTTCCTGAGTCTCCCCGCTTTTCTACCTGCCAAAGTCCCGTCAATCCGGCCGGAGCCATAAAGCGGTCAATATATTCATCGCTGGTCAGTAGCTCTGCTTCGTATAAGGGCAAAGGGCGGTTACCTACTATTGACATGTCTCCTTTCAATATATTGATAAGCTGAGGTAATTCGTCAATACTGTATTTACGAATAAAACGTCCTACTCGTGTGATACGCGGATCGTTTTCGAGTTTGACAAATGCATTCTCCTGTTCGTGGCTTCTTTTGTTGATATACGCTTCTTCTGAAATGACAAAATCATCAGAGATTAGTACTATCCCGTCTTCATTTTCGCTAAGCTCGGGCATTTCTCCCCAGATGATATCTTCGGATGCCTCTTCTTCGGCTTGATATTGATTCAGAGAGTTGAAGTCCTTCAGATGTTTATCAGCATTCGTATACATAGAACGAAATTTCAGGAAATCAAATATTTCATAGTTGCTTCCTACGCGTTTTGATTTATAGATAATGGTTCCTTTGCTCTCCAGGCGGATAGCTATCGCGGTAATAATGAGTAAGGGAGACAAGCCCAGCAGCGCAGTACCCGAAAAAAGTATATCAAAACATCTTTTCCAGAGAGGAAGCCTGAATGTTTGTATATTCTCTCCTCTTTTTTGCAGGTCTTTTATCTTTTGTTGCTTTCTGCGTTTCTGAAAGCTTATCAGGCTGTCTATTGCATCCTGAGGGCTTTCAAACGGTATGGTATTGTTGATACCGGCTTTCAGATATTGCAGACTTTCTTGTTGTGTAAGTGAATCCATCACTAAAACCATATAGATGCCGGGATACTTTTTCCGCAAAGACTCAATATCTTTGATATCTGTCTGCATATTAGTCTGTTCGTATAATATGATTATATCAAACTTCTCCCGTATCTTATCTATTATTTTGATAGCCTTATCGCATGTAGCTACATTATAAAATTCCTCTTTGAGGAGTTTGGAAAAGCCTTTAATTGTCTTTTCGTATCTTCCAATATAGATAAGATGTAGCATAAAAGGCTTAGTCTATGATTTTTTTAATACGGATTTTGAGTTCAAGAGGATTGAACGGTTTTAGGATGTAATCGGCTGCTCCCTCTTCCAGAAGCCTGATTCTCTCTGTTGTGCTCTCTTCACTTGAAAGCATAATAATAGGTATGGATTTGAATAATTCGTTACGTTTCATGTAAAGCAAGAACTCATCTCCCATCATTTCAGGCATACGTATGTCCGAGATAATAAGATCAGGGACGTTCCCTTCATTCAGCCATTCAATGGCTTTAATAGGATTTTCATGATAGGTGAAATCGTAATCTTTTCCCAAATAAATGGAAACTACTTTTGCGATGGATGCCTTGTCATCAATGAGCAATATTTTTTTTCTCATGTCTATAATAAAACTTTTTACTTTGCTTGCTTTGTTGATACGCGATTGATGCCTTTCTTGTCTCAAACCGTGCAAATATATATAATATTTTTATAACTGTGTTCTTTTACGATAAAGTTATTTTCTGTTTTCAAATAAAGTCTGTTTCCCGTGTAAAATAAAAGCCGGATTCTCTTGTTTTCCGGCTTTTACTTTATTTTTAATTCTTATTGTTCTGGAAGGTGCCGTCGTTGTCGAAGGTGTTATACCATTTTCCGTTTTCTGTACCACCACTGGTTACCCAACCTTCAAATTCTTTGTATACATCTTTGATATTGCGATATTCCAGAGGCCATTTGAACGACTGCGGTATGATAATACCCCAGGCAAGATTCTCTTTGCTTATGTAGTACTTCGTGCCCGATGAACCATCATCATTTCCTCCGAACAGTTGAGTGTTGGCCAAATTGCTTGGCTGATGTCCCGGCATATGAATTTCTTTTCTCTGCTGAGCTCTGTCGGTGATGATGAAGAAATTCATGTTGTTGATGTTGAAGGCACTTTCTTCTATGCGATTGGTCAGGTTCACAGTGATTTCTATTTCGGGAAGATCACTGTTGCTTACATTATTGTCACTGCCTGACTGGGTATTGATGAACTCTCTTGTATTCTTTCCCATCAATTTGTGTGCATCGTCAAAGAGAGGTATCACAGCTTGGCTCTGACCTGCTTCAACTCCACTGTTTTGAAGATTGAATGTGGTAGGTTTATGGGCTTTGTATACAATGCTGCTTATACTGCTTGCCGGTACTTTGTCTAACATTACAGCGGCAGCGATAGCTTTGGTTGCTCCTACGGCACGAAGGGTAACAGTGAATGTTACTTTGCTCGTTTTGTTTTTACTGTCAAGTTCATACTTCAA
Organism: Bacteroides sp. K03; assembly: GCF_019734355.1. Classification (NCBI taxonomy): domain Bacteria; kingdom Pseudomonadati; phylum Bacteroidota; class Bacteroidia; order Bacteroidales; family Bacteroidaceae; genus Bacteroides; species Bacteroides sp. K03. The sequence continues at coordinate 516,146 of NZ_JAASHC010000003.1, read as the reverse complement.
ACCTTTGAGCTGTATTACAATGTCATTCATGTCATAGTCACCGTAGAGAGGCCATTGGTCTTCAAATAGCAGCGTGTATTTATTGGCTGTTTCTACAATAATTGGGAATTCCGGTTCAGTCGGAGGAAGCGGATTGGTAACGGAACCTTCACTACATTCTGTTTTGGCGATTTCTACAGGATTGGTGGATTCACTTGCCCATTCGGCACCACCTGTCATTGTCCAGCGGGTATTCCACGGATCTCTCATTGCTTCGGGATGCTCGTTACATACAATCTGCATATTACCGGAATAGTGAATGATATCATTATTGTTGGGATTTGTAGCAATTGCTTTTTTTATTTTAAGAAGCGCTTTCTCGCTACCTGTACCCTTGAATCCTCTGGCAGTGGTATGATAATTGTATTCGGCCTGCTCTTCTACGACAAACATAGACTTGGCACCCAATTCTATTAATGTATTGTCCATATACAGGTTGCTGGTCTTAATAAATGCACCGGCGTCATTTATGATTTTAGCTTCGTGCAGATCTAATAACTGATTGACGATTAGTTTACATTTGTTGAGGCTATAATCATTCCAGCCTTCTATGTGCATGTTCGTGGTAGTCCATTCACCTTCATTTTCCCATGAGCCGTTTGTACAGTTGAGGTTAGTCAGTTGGGATACGGTTACTTTATTGATATTCTTTATATGACTATCACCTGTGATAGCTATATCGGTGGCAGTCGCTTCTCCTTCATTCAGCATGTTAGAGTTTCCGTTCGTGCCGGTCAGTTTACCGGAGATATTTATAATACCCTTTTCTCCATTATAGATGAAAGAACTGTTGGCATAAGTGACATTACGGGCGGTGAGAGTACCCTGGTTATACAACTTATAGTTACTATCCAGTTGCATATCGTTTTCTATCTTTAATGTTGCCCCTTTACCTACTGAAATCAGACAGTTGCTTTGGCCATTATTCTTTGATTGTGGCATTGTTACAGTCACATTGGGCAGTATGAATAGTTTGCAATTGGCAGCAAGGTATATTTCTTCGCTCAGCGTTATGTTTTCGGTAACATACAAACTAACCCCTGACGCCCAAATATTTATTTTGGTTGTCTTTGCAGTAACTTTATAACTGCCGTTGGCTTTAAAGTTGTTTTGATCGAATATTTCATTTGTGGGTGATGCTTCGGGGAATATACTTTTATCTTCACTGTCTGGTGCTGTCATTGTCGTGGATGCCCGTGTGCTCATGCTTCTGGTAGCTTGTGTAGTCACCGGAGTACTGAAATCACAATTAACGACACCGTTCTCTGTGCTGTACGCACGGATTGATGCCAATCCATCCGGAGCAGTCTGGCGAATGTAAAGCAGCGGAATCGAATTGGATACGGGCAATTCGGTAGTGAAGTCCTGACCCAATTTGGCAAATCCTTTGGTCAAGAGGGTTGCATCCGGAGATATTACAGGATTGTTGTCGAACACTTCTACTGTATAATGATATTGTCCGTTAAAAGTGTCGTTAACCTTCACATTGAGGTTTATCGAAGAGAATAATAACCAGTCAAAGCCATTAGGAGCACTTATGTTACCCATTGGATTTTGAGCACGGTAATTGGGATCATAGAAGTTCTTATCGCTATCTACACAACTGCTAAAAACAACTCCACTTACTATAAATGTAGCTGCCAGTGATTCCCGGAAGTTAATTTTCATACATTAAATATTGCTTATTTTGTCTACTGTAATTTACTATAACAACAAATAGCCTTTACTATTTATCACAAAGATATCTATTTATTGTATGATAACAACCTGTTAGGGGAGATAAAGTTTTGATTGTTAACATCTTTTTAGATATTATTGGATGGATATTGCAACTTTCTTTTGTTGCTCTTTCAATAACTTTTATTTCTCTGTTTATCAGTGGTATATGCTGTGCTTGTTTGTGTGTTGTAAAAGATGGTTGTAATAAAAGTTGTATATTCTGTTCATTGTTTATTATTGGATTTTCTTTACAAGCAGAGGAGTCATGGATTACAGTAACAGGTTATTGTTATCATGATGCTTATTTTGACTGTTTCTTCTTTCAATATATGATTGAGATGTCTGTATTTGGGGAGGATCAAGGTAAGTATATAGAAAAATATTTTTAGTTGATAATAGATATATTTATTGAATTTTTACTATTAAGAACTGTGTTTTCTCTGCTCCGGTTACTATTCAAGAAGATTAATGATTGTGTATTGGAACCCAACAGGATAAAAATATTCATCTGTAATCTATTATTTATTATTTAGGACTAATGCCTGATTTTTAGCTAAATACCGAAAATATTCCCTGGGACTCTATATCGGTTGATTGAAAACTTCGGAGTTAGGGAATATATTGTCTATTTCATTTTATCCTATTGACTTCGTTATTTCTCCCACCAGGCAAGAGTTCATTTTGTATCTGATTTCTTTGTTACTCAATCCGTGTCCAAGCAGGAACATCAGTTTGGTTACTGCACATTCCGGGGTGCTGTCATATCCACTGATCACACCTGCCTGCAATAGTTGTATTCCGGTTTCGTACCGTTCCATTTCTACCGCTCCCGAAGAGCATTGGGTAATGTTGACAATGATAATGCCTCGTTCTGTAGCCTCTTTTAGCTGTTGGATGAACCAGGGTTTCTGAGGGGCATTTCCCGAACCGAAAGTTTTCAATACCACCGCTTTCAATCCCTCCACGTGAAGCAGGGAGGTGACGATACTTTCCTGTATGCCGGGGAAAAGAGTTAATATCACCACATTGGAATCGAACAGATAATGTGGTTTCAGTGGTTTGGAGAAATCTGGTTTGCGGATTAAATTAGGTTCATATTTAATATGGATACCGACACGTGCCAATGCCGGATAGTTGAATGAGCGAAAGGCATTGAAGTTTTCGGCGTTGATTTTAGTGGTACGGTTGCCTCGCATCAGGTGATTTTCGAAGAAGATACATACTTCCGGTACTATAGCGGTACCGTCCGGATTTTTGGCTGCGGCTATTTCGATGGCGGTTATCAGATTTTCCTTTCCGTCTGTCCTCAGGGTTCCGATAGGAAGCTGTGAGCCGGTGAGGATGACTGGTTTGCTTAAATTCTCAAGCATGAAACTCAAAGCCGAAGCAGTATAGGCCATTGTGTCTGTGCCGTGCAAAATGACAAAGCCATCGAAGTTGTCATAATTATAGTTGATGATCTTTACGAGCTTTGCCCAGTAAAGAGGCTCCATATCAGAAGAGTCAATGGGAGGGTCGAATTGATAGGAGGAGATCCGGTAATTAAAACGTTTCAATTCGGGGACGTGTTTCAGCAGGTGGTCAAAGTTGAAATTTTCTAAGGCACCTGTTTCCGGGTTTTCTATCATTCCGATAGTTCCTCCAGTATATATTAACAAAACGGAAGGGCAATTTGCTATCATATCTGTGGCTCTTTTGTTAAATCGGCGACAAAGATATAAATTTATTATGATTTATGGATTATCGTTAGGTAAGTTTGTGAGTTGACAACTTGTCCCCCCTGTCAACTCACAAACTCATCAACTCATCAACTTACTCCCGAATTGCTTCCAGCAGTCGTAGGATTGCTTTTTCAGGATCTTTTTCTTCTTCCAGTAAAGTAACAAATCGACTGCCTATAATACCTCCCCGCGCATTGTCACAAGCTGCACGGAAGGTAGCTTTGTTCGAAATGCCAAAACCCACCATGCGCGGATTGCGCAGTTTCATTTCGTCTATCTTCTTGAAGTAAGCACGCTTTTGCACATCAAAATCCTGCTGGGCACCCGTAGTGGCAGCCGAAGATACCATATAAATAAACCCGTCTGTATGGGCATCTATTTCACGTATGCGTTCTTCGCTGGTTTCGGGAGTGATAAGCATAATTACTTTGATACCATAACGTTCGGCTATGGGGCGGTATTGTTCCTGATAGTCGCGAAAGGGAAGATCGGGAATAATAACCCCATCAATACCGCATTCAGTGCATTGGCGACAGAAGTTTTCAAACCCAAACTGCATGATAGGATTCAGATATCCCATAAATACAAGTGGAATTTTCACATCTTCACGGATGTCGTGAAGCTGTTCGAAAAGCCGTTTGAGCGACATGCCGTTGCGAAGTGCCCGTGTGGCTGCATTCTGAATCACAATGCCGTCTGCCATTGGATCACTGAACGGAATTCCGATTTCAATCATACTTACACCGTGCTTTTCGAGGGTGCGGATAACGTTGGCTGTTCCCTCCAATGTAGGAGTACCGGCACAAAAATAGATAGATAGCAGGTCTTTTTTATCGCTGCTGAAGAGTTGATTGATTCTATTCATGTTCTTATTCTTTCTTTATTGTTAGCGTAATTCGTTTAAAAACTGATGGATACGTTGCGCATCTTTTCTTCCCGGTTTTACTTCAAAGCGACTGTTGAGATCGTAGCCCACCAGTAGGGGATGCTGAAACTCTTTGAGTGCTTTGGCGCTATAAGGATTGATACCGCCACTCAGTATGAAGGGAGTACGTCCTTTATAGATATGCAGAATGCTCCAGTCGAATTGATTGCCCGATCCTCCGCGTTGTTCGCATTTTGTGTCAAAGAGAAAGTATTTGCAGAAATTGCTGTAATTGTGTACGTTTTGCAGATCCTTTCTGCTGGCTATAGGGAATGCCTTGATAAGTTTCAGCCCTGACAACTGGAGTGACCGGCAATATTCCGGCGATTCATTTCCGTGTAATTGAATGAAGTCCAGACTGAAACGGTCGGCAAACATTTCTATTGTCTGCTTATCTTCGTTAACAAAGACTCCGACACGGCGGGCATTGGCAGGCATATAATCGGGCATTTCGCATAAGTAACGTGGAGATTTGGGATAGAAGATGAACCCGATCATGTCGATGTCCGGTGATTCTACTTCACGGATATTTTCTCCTTCACACATGCCGCAAACTTTGATTAATTTGTTGTTTACCATTTTCTTGAGGGATTAAGAGTTATTATGTGGTTATTTTATCTATAAAATCTTTGAGTGTTTCACCCGGTTGCCCGGTTCGCATAAAGGTTTCGCCGATAAGAAAGCCTCTGAAACCGGCATCGCGTAACTGAGATACGGTTTCTGGTTGAGAAAGTCCGCTTTCGGATACGCGTATGATGTCTTCCGGCAAATGTTCTGCCAGACGGAAGGAGTTGGCAACATCTGTATGAAAGCTCCCGAGGTTACGGTTGTTGATACCTACCATATCTGTCTCCTTATTTATATAAGTAAGCTCGTCTGCACTATGAATTTCGAGCAGAACTTCAAGACCGAGTTCGTGAGCTTTGGCAGTCAGTGCATGGCATTCGTCCTGTTCGAGTGCAGCAGCAATAAGCAGCACTGCATCGGCGCCTACGATACGGGCCTGGTAGAGCTGATACTCGTCGATAATGAACTCTTTCCTCAGAATGGGCAGATCCACCAACGGGCGGGCGATACGGATATCACGTAATGTTCCGCCAAAGAATTTCTCATCTGTAAGGATAGATAGTGCAGAAGCACCAGCAGCGGCATAATCGGGAATGATCTCCTCCGGACTGGCTGTTTCCTTTATCCAGCCTTTGGAGGGAGAACGGCGTTTGAACTCGGCAATAATACCACTGGAAGAAGTAGCTAATGCCTGTTTCATAGAGCGGGTAGGAGGGGCGTCACTAACCCCTTCGTATAATTGTTCGATTGTAATGGATTGCTTCTGCAACTCCACCTCAATCCGCTTGTTAGCGATAATTTCTGATAATATATCGGGCATAGGAAAAATAGTGATTAATGATTAGTGATAAGTGATTAGTGATGAGCGATAAGTGATTAGTGGGCTGCGAGATCATCCGCATGGCACTAATCACTCATCACTAATCACTCACCACTATTTATAAATTTCTTAAGCGTATCCAGTGCCTTTCCGCTTTCCAGCGACTCGCGGGCAAGGGCAATACACTCTTCTATTGGCTTCTCCGGACAAATCACGTTGATGGCAAAGGCAGCATTGACAATTACTACATCTTTTTGTGCTTCGGTAGCTGTATTTGCCAGTACATTGTCGAATATCCTTGCGGCATCTTCCGGTGTGTTTCCACCATCCAGATCCATCTCTGTGTAACGAGAGAAACCGAGACTTTCGGGGGTGTAAATTTTTTCACTCTCGCTGGTAGCTACTTTGAATTCCTTTGTCAGGGATATTTCGTCATATCCGTCCAGGCTGTGGACTACTGCGAACTTAATATTGCTTGCCTGATAAGTGTAGCTATACAGACGAAGCAAAGGCAGATTGTAGACGCCCAACAGCTGGTAGCTCGGTAGTACCGGATTGACCAACGGACCAAGCATATTGAAGAACGTACGTACTGCCAGTGATTTGCGTACCGGAGCTACTGCTTTGAGTGCTGGGTTGAAGAGGGGAGCGTGCAGATAAGCGATGTTACACCTCTCCATAGAACGCCGTAACTTATCAACATCATTGGTGAATTTCACACCGTGTTGTTCCATTACATTGCTGGCACCACTAACGGAAGTTGCTCCGTAGTTTCCATGTTTCACAACCGGAAAACCGGCTCCGGCTACTGTGAAGCAGGCTGCTGTAGAAATATTGAAGGTGTTTTTTCCATCACCACCCGTACCTACAATGTCAATAGGAGAGAACTCACTCAGATCGACAGGGACCCGCATCTCGAGTAAAGCATCGCGGAAACCACATAATTCCTCTACGGAGATATTGCGCATCAGAAAAACGGTGATTAAAGATGCCACCTGTACATCATTGTATTTGCCCTGTGCTATGTTTTGCAGGATGATACGGGCTTCGTCCCGTCCCAGGTATTGGTGCTCGAAGAGCTTATATAAAATCTGTTTCATACATTTATGCATTTAAAAAGTTCTGAATGATAACTTTGCCCTGTGGTGTCAACACCGATTCGGGATGGAATTGAATGCCATGTACATCGTACATCCGATGGCGCAATGCCATGATTTGCCCTTCCTGGCTTTCGGCTGTAATTTCCAGACACTCCGGGAAGGCGTTGCGGCTTACTACCCATGAATGGTAGCGCCCTACAGGTATTTCGTGCTCCAGATTCTGAAACAAAATATCGTCTTTGATGACGTGAACCGGGGTTTGTACACCATGGTATACATCCGTAAGGTTTTCCAGTGTGGCACCGAATGCTTCGCCGATAGCCTGATGGCCCAGACAAACGCCGAGAATACTTTTGGTTGGGGCATATTGTTTGATGATGGGCAATAACAGACCGGCTTCTTCCGGTATACCGGGACCGGGTGAGAGGATGATCTTGTCAAAGCGTTCTATTTCACTGAGTGCAATCTGATCGTTGCGGAATACTTCTACATCTTTGATTCCCAATTCTTTCACTACATGCAGCAAATTATAAGTGAAAGAGTCGTAGTTATCTAAAAGTAATATCTTCATTGTCTTTAATTTTTAAGTGTTACTGCCAGGTCTATTGCTTTCTTCAATGCACCCAACTTGTTGTTTACTTCCTGCAATTCATATTCGTCCTGGCTACGGGCTACAATACCGCCTCCTGCCTGGAGCCACAGTTCATTGTTACGACTCACAAAGGTACGAATTGTAATGGCTTGGTTCAAGTCTCCGTTTAGTCCGATGAATCCGATGCAACCACCATAGGCGCCGCGGTTGTGCGGCTCTATCTCACTGATGAGTTGCATGGCGCGTACTTTGGGTGCACCGCTAAGAGTACCTGCCGGGAAAGTGTCGATAAACGTTTTCATGGAGCTGCTCTCTTGGTTGAGTACTCCGCTGACGCGGCTGACCAGATGGATCACATGACTGTAATACTGTGGTTCTTTGTAGAACACTACACGCACGTCATGGCAGTTGCGGCTGAGGTCATTTCGTGCCAGATCTACCAGCATGACATGCTCTGCATTCTCTTTCGGGTCTGCAAGCAGAGCCTCTGCGAGTTCTTTGTCTTTGATAGAGTCGCCTGTGCGGCGGGTAGTTCCTGCTATGGGATCAATACAGGCTTGTTTGCCTTCAATTTTGCAGTGTGTTTCGGGAGATGAACCGAAGATGCGGTAACCGCCAAAGTCGAAATAAAACAGATAAGGGGAAGGGTTAATGCTGCGCAGAGCACGGTATACTTTGAAATCATCACCGGCATAAGGCTGTACGAATCTTCTCGATAAAACAATCTGGAAAACATCGCCACGCAGACAGTGTGCGATACCTTTGCGAACATTTGCTTTGTGTTGCTCATCGGTGATGGGGCTTGTTACCGGACCGGTCACGGAGAAGTTATAAGATGCGTAATTACGGTTTTCGATGGTAGATTCCAGTTCCGGCAATCCGCTCTCTTCTCCTTCGCTGAGCATTTCTACAAGCGTAAGCTCGTTTTTGAAATGGTTGAAGATGATGATATACTTATATAAGATGTACAATATATCCGGTGCATCATTCATCTGGTCGTGGCTCTCTTTAATGGGGATATGTTCAAAGTATTTCACGGCATTGAAAGTGGTATAACCATAGAGTCCGCATACTTCCTTGTGTTCTCCCGATACATGGAAACAGTTAATGAAGCTGTTAATGGCATTTTCTACTGTGAAGGTTTCTGTCAGCGGCTTTTCTTCGCGGGTATTGTCCGGATAGGTAGTAGTGACAAGGTCGTTGTTGACACCTACGCTTGCCAGTGGGCAGAGAGCGATGTATGACATGGAATTCTCTCCGGCATGGAAGTCTGAGCTTTCCATGAGTACCGATTGCGGATACATATCGCGTACCTTAAGGTAGATACTTACCGGAGTATGCAGGTCGCCAAGTACCTGTTTGCTATTGGTCTTATAATTAAACATGGGGTTATTTACGATTAGACGATTTACAATTTACGATTTACAATTTACGATTGAAACTACTTTGATTTACGATTAGACAATTTACAATTTACTATTTACGATTGAAGTTACTTTATTTATGAATAAGGGCAATCCCAATCGTAAATAGTAAATCGTCAAATCGTAAATTCCAAATAGGTTTCAATATCCTTATCTCCTCTTCCCGACACTGTTAATACTACCACATCTTCCGGGTTGAACTTTAACTTTTTGAGGGCACCTAATGCATGGGCCGATTCGAGTGCCGGAATGATTCCTTCCAGTTTTGTCAGTTCGTAGGCGGCTTCTATGGCTTCGTCGTCATTTACGGCCAGTACTGTGGCGCGATGCTGCGATGCAAGGTTGGCATGTATCGGTCCGATGCCCGGATAGTCCAATCCGGCAGAGATCGAGTAGGGTTCTTCGATCTGCCCGTCCTCGTCTTGGATGACGAAGGTACGTGCTCCGTGAATGATACCCATTTTCCCGAGTTGGATAGTTGCTGCAGTCTGTCCGGTTTCTACGCCCTTTCCTCCGGCCTCTGCCAGAACGATGCGTACCCGTTCGTCATCCAGATAATGATAGATAGTACCTGCAGCATTACTTCCTCCACCTACACAGGCGATAAGATAATCGGGATAGTCGCGTCCCTCTTTTTCTGCAAGTTGTTTTTTTATCTCTTCACTGATCACCGACTGCAACCGTGCTACCATGTCCGGGTAAGGGTGAGGACCAACCGTAGAGCCGATGATGTAATACGTGTCTGCCGGATGACAACACCAATCGCGTATTGCTTCGTTGGTAGCATCTTTCAATGTCATATTTCCCGATGTTACCGGGATAACTGTTGCGCCGAGCATTTTCATCTTCTCTACGTTGATGTGCTGGCGTTCCACATCTGTCTTGCCCATGTAGACAATGCACTCCATATTCATCAGTGCACAAACGGTGGCTGTAGCTACCCCATGTTGTCCGGCACCTGTTTCGGCGATGATACGAGTCTTGCCCATTCGGCGAGCCAGCAATATCTGGCCGATGGTATTGTTTATTTTATGAGCACCGGTATGGTTGAGGTCTTCCCGTTTCAGGTACATCTTACATCCGTATTTCTCTGAAAGGCGGCGTGCCAGGTAGAGAGGGGAGGGACGTCCTACGTAGTCGCGCAGTAGTTGGTCGAACTCCTGTTTGAAACTCTCATCATTCAGTACGGTGAGGTATGTATTCTTTAATTCTTCTACACATTTGTGAAGTATTTCGGGGATATATGCTCCGCCAAATTCTCCATAATAACCATCTTTGTCAACTTGATAACTTTTCATATATTCTTCTTTTTATAATTAAACTCTGTTGTAATGCCGGCTGAGCCGGGTTCGATAAATGGGCGGAAATGAAAAGAGCCCTGTCGCAGGTTGCGACAGGGCTCTTTCAAATCTGTTATATCTTTAATGAGGTATATACATACGAGCACTGCTCCCTTACGACTGTCGGAGTTGTAACGGGCGCCACCACCAATATGTATTTACTAACATTGTTCTCATTGTCTTTTGATGTTTTACGGGGGCAAATATAAACACATTGTTTGAAACAGCAAACAAAATCTTTCTTTTTTTATTCTTTCCGTTTGAAGAAAGTACTAAATAAACATTTCCTTCTCTTGATTTGTTTAATTATACAATTAATATTTAAACAGAAACCAAATTATGAAACAAAGGAAAGTCCTTATTACAATCGCTGTCGTTATTTTAATCTTACTGTTATTATACTGGCTTTTTGTAGCCGAAGATATTAACGCATGGCTTCCGGTGAACTAATATGAATTGTTCGTTTTTGTATGGTATTTCACCACAGAGTAACACAGAGTTCCACGGAGCAGTATTTATCTGATAAAACGCGGATTAACACAGAATTCTAAGACCTGCACAAATATTTGCGCAGGTCTTAGAATTCTGTGTTTCAATAAAGATTTAAACTCTGTGTTACTCTGTGGTGAACTGCTTCATTCCTGTACAGTCTTGAATGAATCTCTTTTTATAAAAGATTCTTCCTATATCGCAGTAGGATTGTTATCTTTGCACTTATCATTATTAAAGAAGTAATAACCTATGAACAACTTTATTTTTCAGAATCCCGTCAAGCTCATTATGGGACGTGGGATGATTGCTCAATTGAGTAAGGAAATTCCGTCCGATAAACGAATTATGATAACTTTTGGTGGTGGAAGCGTTAAGAAAAACGGCGTGTACGACCAAGTGAAAGAAGCTCTCAAAGATTATTTTACAGTAGAATTCTGGGGCATTGAACCCAACCCTGCTATCGAAACGTTGCGTAAAGCCATTGCTCTTGGAAAAGAACATAAAGTTGACTATCTGTTGGCAGTAGGTGGTGGTTCCGTCATTGACGGAACAAAATTGATAGCCGCCGGATTACTTTATGATGGAGATGCCTGGGATCTTGTGGCTGCCGGACGTCCGGTGACAAATACCGTGCCTCTTTCTACCGTACTCACTTTGCCTGCCACAGGATCGGAAATGAATAACGGGGCTGTAATCTCCCGTCACGAAACAAAGGAGAAATATCCTTTTTATGCCAACTATCCGCTCTTTTCTATCCTTGATCCTGAGGTGACGTTTACTTTGCCTCCTCATCAGGTAGCCTGTGGTATTGCCGATACATTTGTGCACGTAGTAGAGCAATATATGACTACTCCCGGTCAAAGCCGCCTTATGGACCGTTGGGCAGAAGGTATTTTGCAAACCCTTGTAGAGATTGCTCCGCAGATTCGCGAGAACCAGCATGACTACCAGTTGATGGCAGATTTTATGCTTTCTGCTACCATGGGACTGAATGGTTTTATAGCCATGGGAGTATCGCAAGACTGGGCTACACATATGATTGGGCATGAACTGACAGCTCTTCACGGATTGACGCACGGGCATACATTGGCCATTGTTTATCCGGCTACCTTGCGCGTGCTTCGTCGGTTCAAAGGAGACAAGATCCTGCAATATGGTGAACGCGTGTGGGGAATAACGTCCGGTACGAGAGAAGAACGCATTGATGAGGCTATCCGCTGTACCGAAGAGTTTTTCCGTTCCTTGGGACTCACTACCCGTTTGAGTGAAGAGGGGATCGGCAAAGAAACGATTGAAGAAATAGAACGTCGTTTTAATGCCCGTGGAGTGAAGTATGGCGAGAACGGAAATGTAACAGGTGCAGTGGCAAAAGAGATATTGGAAAGTGCTATTTAAGAGGTAGTACTTATCAATGTTTTAAAACAATCGTTTTGTTATATAACAAAGTTACAACATAATAGGGCTTCATTGTTCGCAAGACAATGAAGCCCTATTATCTTAAATACGTACTTAGTACACTTTGTCATAACTTAGGGTGGCTCTTTAGTGTCTATAAATTTATTGTAGCAAAAGTACGGAAGCAGGATGTAAGAAAAGTTACATTTCTGCTATGAACTTATTACAAAACTGGTTTGTTGTTTTAATATGTAAACTGAAACACCTATATTCGCAAAAAAGATTGGGTTGTATCCCGTTAAAAATATATAGAAAAATATGAAAACAATGAATTATTCCCTTATCCGTACTGTCTGTGCATTGATTATTGGCCTGGTACTTGTTCTTTGGCCCGACGCTGCGGTACAGTATCTTGTTATTACTCTTGGTGTGTTATTCCTGATTCCCGGTTTTATTTCTATTATCAGTTATTTTGCAGCTAAACCAGAGGAAGGTGTTTCACGTCGTTTTCCGATTGAAGGAACGGGTAGTTTGCTTTTCGGTCTCTGGTTGGTGGTAATGCCGGGATTCTTTGCCGATGTATTGATGTTCCTGCTTGGCTTTATCCTTATATTAGGAGGTGTGCAGCAGATAGCTTCGCTTTCAATGGCTCGTCGCTGGACGGTAGTTCCCGGTGCGTTTTATGTGGTACCCTCTCTTATCCTGCTTGCAGGTATTGTGGCTCTTTTCAATCCGACAGGAGCACGCAATACAGCATTTATGATTATCGGAGTAAGTAGCCTTATATACGCGGTATCTGAATTGGTGAACTGGTTTAAGTTTACACGCAATAAACCCAGAAAACCGATATCAGATGATATTGAGGATGCGAAGATAATAGAGTAAAAAAAGAAGAGGCCTGCCTCACGGCAATCCTCCCCTGCAAACTTAAAACAACCAACAAAAGAAATATTTGAATAGTGATTAGTGGTTAGTGAATAGTGATTAATACTGTACTTATATGCCGCATGGCACTAATCACTCATCACTAATCACTCATCACTAATCACTCATCACTCATCGCTAAATCACTATTCACTATCTAATGAATAATAATTCTCGGTATTTGGGTAGCGTCCACATCTGGTTGTCAACGATGAGTTCCAGTTTGTCTATGTGGTAACGTATCTCTTCCAGGGCCGGTACTATGGTATCATGATAAGCGATGGCTTTTTCGCGTTCGCTTTCAATCTTGTTTGCCACTTTACGAGCTTCGATCATAGCATCTACATGCTCTTTTATGAAAGCTGTACGATCTGCTATTTCTTCGATAAGTTCCAGATTTTTAGCAGATAGTCTGGCGGCTTTCTCTTCCGGGAAGAGGGCGCGCATCTTATACACATTATCAATCAGATCCGTTTGATACTGCGTTGCAACCGGAATAATGTGGTTCATTGCCAGGTCACCCAAAACACGGGCTTCAATCTGGATTTTCTTGGTATAGGTTTCCCATTTCACTTCATTCCGGGCTTCCAGCTCTTTCTTTGTCATTACGCCTGTGGCTTCAAACATGGCAATGGTCTCCGGTTTCAGATAATTGTCGAAGATTAATGGAACGCTGGTTTCACAGTCCAATCCTCTTTTTTTAGCCTCTTCTTTCCACTCGTCACTATATCCGTTGCCGTCAAAGTGGATGGCTTTACACTCTTTGATGTATTTACGAATTACTTCCAGGATGGCCGAAACTTTGGGTTCACCTTTCTCTATCAGTGTATCTACATCTTTTTTGAACATCTTCAACTGAGCGGCAATAGCAGAGTTCAAGGCAATCATGGCACTGGCACAATTGGCTTCCGAGCCAACGGCACGAAACTCAAAACGGTTTCCGGTGAAGGCGAAAGGTGAGGTACGGTTACGGTCTGTATTGTCAATCAGTAATTCCGGGATCTGTGGAATGTCAAGTTTCATTCCTTGTTTGCCACTGAGGCTTACCAGATCATCTTTGGTACTCTCTTCAATGTGTTCCAGTACCTGAGACAATTGCTTGCCCAGGAAAGAAGAGATGATGGCAGGAGGTGCTTCGTTGGCTCCCAGTCGATGGGCATTTGTGGCACTTGAGATAGATGCTTTCAGTAAGCCGTTGTGGTGGTAAACAGCCATTAGTGTATTCACTACGAATGTCACAAAGCGCAGGTTGTCTTCCGGAGTCTTGCCCGGAGCCATTAACAGAATGCCCGTGTCTGTACCCAGTGACCAGTTGTTGTGTTTACCGCTACCATTTACTCCCTTGAATGGCTTTTCGTGTAATAATACCCGGAAACCGTGGCGGCGACTTATTTTGCGCATTAATGACATGATGAGCAGGTTGTGGTCATTTGCCAGATTGCATTCTTCAAAGATAGGAGCCAGTTCAAACTGGTTGGGTGCCACTTCGTTATGGCGTGTTTTTACGGGGATACCCAATTTAAGCGCTTCTATTTCGAGATCTTTCATAAAAGCCGCTACACGGGTAGGAATGGCACCGAAGTAGTGATCTTCCAGTTGCTGATTCTTAGCACTGTCATGCCCCATGAGTGTACGTCCTGTCATCAGCAAATCGGGGCGGGCGGCATAAAGACCTTCGTCTACCAGGAAATATTCCTGTTCCCATCCCAGATAGGCGATTACTTTCTTTACCTCCGGGTTGAAATAATGGCAAACGTCGACAGCTGCTTTATCTACGGCTCTCAGGGCTTTCAGCAGCGGAGCTTTATAGTCGAGTGCTTCGCCTGTATACGCTATGAATACAGTTGGGATGCACAATGTATCATCTACAATAAATGCAGGTGAGGAAGGATCCCAGGCTGAGTATCCACGGGCTTCGAAAGTATTACGGATTCCTCCGTTAGGGAAGGATGAGGCATCCGGCTCCTGCTGAACAAGTAACTTGCCGGAGAATTCTTCCATTACACCTCCTTTGCCATCGTGTTCAATAAAGGCATCATGTTTTTCGGCAGTACCTTCGTTCAGTGGAGCAAACCAGTGGGTATAGTGAGTGACTCCCATTTCGCTGGCCCACTTTTTCATTCCGGCAGCTACTTCATCGGCTATGCTGCGATCCAGTGGAGCACCATTGTCAATAACGTCAATCAATTTGTTGTATACCTTACTTGACAGGTATCTGAACATCTTTTCTTTGTTGAATACGTACTTTGCAAAGTACTCCGAAGGCCGTTCCGAAGGAGGAACCACTTCTACCGCTTTTTTCTTGAAAGCTGTTTCTACTACTCTGAATCTTAGTTTTGACATAATCTTTTGATTTATGATTGATGGAATTATGATAGATTAGTTATATGCTGATTCTCCGTGCTCGTAAATGTCGAGACCTTCTTCTTCGACACGTGCCGGAACACGTAATCCGTGAACTTTATCGAGCAGCTTGAAGATAACAAAACCCATGCCGGCTGCCCAGCAACCTACTATGACTGCTCCAAATACTTGTGCTCCAAAGAATCCGAAAGTACCTGTATAGAATACTCCTTCGCTTGTAGAGAACAATCCGGTGAGCAGTGTGCCTAAGAAACCACAAACACCATGTACGGAACTTGCACCTACGGGGTCGTCTATTTTCAGCACCTTGTCAATGAAGTCTACCGAGAATATCATTACAACCCCACAGATAGCACCAATCAGTACAGCCCCTGCTGCCGACACACAATCACATCCGGCTGTGATGCCTACCAATCCGGCAAGGATACCGTTCAATGTAAGTGATAAAGAGGGTTTTCCGTATTTCCACCAACTCACTACGAGGGCGAAGAAACCACCGGCACAAGCTGCCAGATTCGTAGTCAAAAATACATGGGAAATTGCTATCTGATCGGGGGTAGAAGCTGCTGCCAGTTGAGAACCGGGGTTAAAACCGAACCAACCGAACCACAGGACAAATACGCCCAATGCTGCAATCGTCAGGTTGTGTCCCGGAATGGCTTTTGATTTCCCGTCTTTTCCATATTTGCCAATACGTGGACCGAGAATAGCTGCACCTACCAATGCTATCCAGCCTCCGACAGAGTGAACTACGGTTGAACCGGCAAAATCGTGGAAGGTTGTACCGAACAGGTTCATCATAAATGAACCTTCTTCACCGTTCATGAGCCAGCCCCCTCCCCAGGTCCAGTGCCCTGAAATAGGGTAGACCAATACACTGATGCAGATGGTATAAACGATGTACATAGAGAATTTAGTACGCTCGGCCATAGCTCCTGAGACAATGGTGGCTGCTGTGGCACAAAATACAGTCTGGAATATCAGAAAGCCCTCTGAAGGGAGTCCGCCACCTTCATAGAACGACAAGTTGAAGAAGTGGGGCATACCGATGAATCCACCTGCGCCGAACATCAGTCCGAAACCGATGAACCAGTAGAGTAACGAACCGAACATGAAATCGACAAAGTTCTTCATTAGAATATTGGCGGTGTTCTTTACCCTTGTGAATCCGGCTTCTACCAGTGCAAACCCCGGTTGCATGAAGAATACCAGCATTGCCGCCAATAACATCCATACGGTGTTCAGTCCGTTAGCCAATTCTCCTATTGTATCCGGTGCAGTTTCCGTAACCGGAGTTTCTGTTGCCGTAGTGATTGTTTCCGTTACAGCAGTTGTTATTGTTGTAGCGTCTACAAGGGTTGTATCCTGAGCGAGTGTTTCTGTTGCGAAGCACAGTGCAAAAAGCATAGCACTGGCCAACCACAGCTTTGTAATGCTGTGCTTTCTATATGTATCCATAATTTTGATGTCTTTGAATTGTACTACTTTCTTTATTTTCTAATGGTCCGTATCAGGAATCCGGTCACGCCGTGCTATCGTTCCTGTTCGGCATTATAGAGAGCAATGTCGCCTCGCTCTCCTGTGCGGATGCGGATAGCATCTTCTATCGGAATAACAAAAATACGTCCGTCTCCGATCTCTCCGGTTTGTGCTGATCTGACAATCGCCTGAACGGTCTTTTCTGTATTCTTGTCACGTACTACAATCGAAATAAGAATTCGCTCAATAGAGCTTGTGTCATATACCACACCACGGTAAATACGTCCCTGGCGTGCTTTGCCTATACCTCTTACGTCATAGTAAGAGAACCACTCAATGTCTGCATCCAGAAGCGCATCTTTCACTTCCTCGAATTTGGTTTTACGGATAATAGCTTCAATCTTTTTCATATACCTTCTTGAATTAGTGTGTTTTGTATTTCTTTTAGAAACTCATGCCGAACACCAGATATGTCTTGTCCATAGCGGGTGATACGGTGGCCTGTACAAAGATTGGGATAGAAAAACTATCTGTTACTTTGATTGATCTGGCTGCCTTCAGCGAGATATCCGTGAGGCCGCTGATCTTCTCACCTGTGTATAAATAAGATTTAGTTGATACACCGATGGAGGGAGTCAATGTGATGTCTCCCGGACAGGTGATATCATACGAGGCATTGAAGTAAGTGGAGAAGTTCTGGTTGTCCTCCGGGTTCTTATCTGCTCCGGCAAACATGGTTGCTACGGACAGAGTCAGAGGGACTTTTTCTCCGAAATGGTAACTCAATGCACCTTCAAAATAATGGCTGTCTTTATAATAGCCATATTTACCGCTTTCGCCGGACCACCAGTAGTCTGTCACTGTAATACCCAATCCACCAATGCTGTAACCTAACGTGATGTCGAATTCTTTTGGTTCGAGATCTGTGATGCTGGTGCTTCCCCATGCCGACAGTGATACTCCTTTATAGGCCAGCCCTAAAGAAGGTTGAACAGAGGCACCGGAGCCTTGGTCGAAACCACGCCATACGTATTTGTTTACTACGTCGGCTCCCAGTGAAACCTCAAATTTGTCTTGTGCCATTGTGGTTGTTGGAATGAGCATTCCAACTATCGCTACTGCTACTCCCCCTAATTTTTTGTTAATCGTCGTTTTCATCGTCTTTTTACCTTTAAATTAGAAAAATTGTGGATGTACGGTCCAACTGTTATATAGTAGCGCGCTAATATTATCTTTGTAAATTAAAAATTATATATTGAAAATTAGAGTTACGGGGGTAGGGGATTGTTTTAATTTCTAATTTTCAATGACTTTACAGCCAGTTTTTTATTCTTCTCATAGCTTCGATACAATCATTGCGTTCACCAAATGCTGTGAGGCGGATATATCCTTCTCCGCTTGGGCCAAAACCTATACCCGGTGTACCTACTACGTTGGCTTCGTAGAGCAGCTGGTCGAAGAACTTCCACGAACTTGCTCCGTTCGGGGTTTTAACCCAAAGATAGGGAGCATTTACCCCTCCGTAAACTTTTAGTCCGGTGCTTTCAAGTCCCTCTTTCATGATATGGGCATTGGTCATATAATAATCTATGGTCTCTTGTATCTGCTTTTTTCCTTCCGGGGTGTAAATCGCTTCAGCAGCCCGTTGGGTGATATAAGAGGTACCGTTGAATTTTGTACATTGCCGGCGATTCCATAGGCGGTTCAGAGGGATGCGGTCTCCTCCGAGAGTGGCTGCCGTCAGTTCTTTGGGCACTACGGTATATCCGCAACGTACTCCGGTGAAGCCTGCCGTCTTTGAGAAGCTTCGGAATTCAATGGCGCATTTTTTGGCTCCTTTGATTTCGTAAATGGAGTGTGGGACGTCTGGTTCCCGGATATATGCTTCGTAGGCTGCATCAAACAATATCAGCGTATCATTGGCCAGTGCATAGTCCACCCATTTCTTCAGTTCTGCTTTGGTTAGCGTTGTCCCTGTCGGGTTGTTAGGGTAGCAGAGGTACACAATGTCGATACGTTTATCGGGTATCTCCGGGATGAAATTGTTTTCGCTTGTACAAGGCATGTACGTCACGTTACTCCATTTACCACTATCTTCTTCCAATACGCCTGCGCGTCCACACATCACATTGCTGTCTATGTATACCGGATAAATAGGGTCTGTAACTCCTACGCTGTTGTCATGGCGCAGAATATCCCCGATGTTTCCCGTATCACTTTTGGCTCCGTCACTGATGAATATTTCTGAGTTGGAAAAGTGAATTCCCCGGGATGCATAGTCATTTTTGATAACGGCTTCGATAAGGAAGTCGTATCCCTGTTCCGGACCATATCCATGGAAGGTTTCGGCATGAGCCAATTCTTCTACGGCTTTGTGCATTGCTTCGATACAGGCCGGAGGCAATGGACGGGTGACATCTCCGATACCCAGGCGGATAATGTCTTGCTTCGGGTGTGTGATCCTGAATGTATTTACCTTTTTCGCAATATCCGAGAATAAATAACTTCCCGGTAATTTCAGGAAATGTTCGTTTACAAGTGCCATATTGTTGTTGTTTTAAGTTTATCGTTTTATATACTCTCTCTCTTATTCTCTTTTATTCTTCTGTTTCTATTGTTCCGTCAAAAACCTTTGTTGCGGGACCAGTCATAAACACGTGATTCGTTTTCTCATCCCATTCGATGGTCAGCGTTCCGCCATCCATGATAATATCTGATTTTCGTCCGGCTTTACCTCTTATGACGGCAGCTACGGCAGTGGCACAAGCTCCTGTTCCACAGGCTTGGGTAATCCCCGAACCTCTTTCCCACACACGCATTCTTATTTTATGATCGTCTAATACCTGTGCAAATTCTACGTTGGTACGGTCGGGGAAAAGTGGGTTGTTTTCCAGCTCCGGACCAATCTTTTGGAGGTCTATTCCGTTAATATCCTCCACAAAAGTTACCAGATGCGGATTTCCCATAGATACTTTGGTAGAAACATATGAATATGTATCGCTGAAGTCAATGATTCCTGTCTCCGACGGTTCTCCCATATCTACTGTTACAGCCGTTACTGTTTCGTTTTCTACATTAAGTTTTAGTATTTTGATGCCTGAGAGCGTATCCAGAGTAATGGCCGTTCTGCTGGTCAATCCATATTCGAATAAGTATTTGCCTATACACCGGCTTGCATTGCCACACATCATTGCTTCCGAACCGTCTGCATTGAAAATGCGCATACTGAAATCTGCTTTATCAGAAGTGCCAATCAAAACAAGTCCGTCGCTTCCTATTCCCGTGTGGTATGCACTCCATTCAATGGCTTTCTTCTCCGGATTTGTGACCGGGTATCTGGTAGTATCTATATAGATATAATCATTGCCTGCTCCATGCATTTTAGTGAATTGAATTCTTTTTATCATTTTGCTCTTTATTTGTCAATTGATATATCCTTTTGTCTTAATACAATGCAAAGGTATGTCTTTTTGCTTTATATTTTGCTTAAATATATATCTAATATCTATTTATTTTATTGAGTCTTTCAATTTTGTTAAATAGGGGTGTTTATACTTGTAATTTGAAATATAAAAGAATGATATACTAATAAACTATTATAGAGGAGTTTTGTTTTGCATATTCTTCCGTTATATATGAGAGGTTTGAATACTTGATTTAGATCAATTGAGGTGTTTTGGGAACAAAAAGGGGTACTATGGAATTGACAAAATGAAAGGATATTACGCTGATTATTGTCTTAATGTGATTATAAATCGGGCTTATATTCGTTATAAAACCAGTTATAGTGAAACCTTTTCTTATTGCTTTTGTTAATGTGGGGTATAATTATAAAAAAACAATAAACAATGGATGATGTAACCAAACAATTAGAGGCAGCAGCTCAAACCAGTCACTTGGTTTTGATTTTCTTTTATGCCGACTGGGCTCCCCATTATAATTGGCTGGAACCGGCTATCAATGAGTATGAGAAAAGAGTAGTTGAACTTATTGAAGTAAATATTGAGACCGATAAAGCAGTGGCCGATTCTTATAATATAGGAACTGTGCCGGCATTCGTTTTACTGCATAGAGGTAAGGAGTTATGGAGGCAGATAGGCGAATTGACCGTTGATCAGCTCCGGCTGGTGTTATCGGAGTTCTGAGAAATAGGAGAAATTAGTGATTAGCGAAGGAGTGATTAGTGATTAGTGAAGGGTGATTAGTGATTAGTGAAGGGTGATTAGTGATTAGCGAAGGAGTGATTAGCGATTAGTGAAGGGTGATTAGTGATTAGTGAAGGAGTGATTAGCGATTAGTGAAGGGTGATTAGTGATTAGCGAAGGAGTGATTAGCGATTAGTGAAGGGTGATTAGTGATTAGCGAAGGAGTGATTAGCGATTAGTGAAGGAGTGATTAATGCAAATAATAGCGCAGCCCACTAATCACTAATCACTAATCACTAATTTCTCACCTTCTCCTGCAATAAAATCGGCTCGTTCGTAGTAATGAAATCTATATTCTTTTCGATGAGCCATTTCATATCTTTGGGTTTGTTTACTGTCCAGGCATTAACTTTCAGCCCCAGGTCATGACATTCTTTGATCCATTCGGGATGTCTCTGGAAAACACTCAGATGATAATCCGGTCCGGCACATCCCATTTCTTTTAATTCTTTCGGGGTTAATTTTCCATCCAGATAGAATACAGGCGTACCGGCAGGTGCCAACCGGATAAACTCTTTGGTGGCATGCAATGAAAAGGTAATGTACTCCATTCTCTTTTCCAATCCTAACTTCTTGACCATATTTACTATTTTTTCAACAGCCAGCGTTTCGCGTTCGGGTCTGCTATGCGCTTTTAGTTCGAGGATGAGTTGTGTTTTGGTTTTCTTGGCAGCTTTGAGATATTGTTCCAGTGTGGGGAGCTGTTCACCATTGTCCAGTTTGAGTGAGGTAAGTGTTGCAGCCGTGGAACGTTCCATGCTTTTTAGTTTGAAAATAGGATCATGATTCACCACCAGCTTATCATCAGCTGTGAGCCACACATCAAATTCGGAACCGTAGCAACCGATAGAATCAGCCTTCAGAAGGGCAGCGATACTGTTTTGTGCCGAACCATCTGTTTTCCAGTAACCACGATGGGCGATAACCTGGGTTTGAGCTATTGCACTGTAAGTTGAGAGAACCAGGGCGGAGGTAAGAAGGATTTTCTTTATTTTCATACTATATAATTCTGTGAGTTGGTAGAGTGAGACAAAGGTAAAGAAGATATTATGAATTGCAAGTTATGGATTGCGAATTTGTGTGAAAAGAGTGGATATAAATGGACTGATAGGGAGAATGGAATTACAGGAATATTACAATGCTCCTGAGGCATTTCCTATTCCGCATGGAAAGGTACGCCGTGTGATAGTTCATTGAAACGCAGATGAACGCAGATTTTCGCAAATGGAAAACAAGATGATAAAGAACTATAGTCTTTTAATCTGCGTTTATTTGCGCTAATCTGCGTTTCATCAGATAAATAGTACTCTGTGAAACTCTGTGGTGAGTTCAGTTCACTTCTGAATAACTTTGAACTGAATATCCAACTACTGATTCACATTATTAGTTAGTAAGCCTCTTCGTGCACATCTTTTACGGCTCGTCCGCTTGGTTCATTCTTGCCCTGGAAGGAAGCGTCCCATGCCAGTGCTTCTGCTGTGGAGCAAGCTACGCTTGGTACACTTGGTACACTTCTTGCCGCCGATGCACTGGGGAAGTGTTCTTCGAAGATGCTTCGGTAATAATATTCTTCTTTATTCTGCGGTGTGTTGACCGGGAAACGGTCTGCCGCCTTTGCCATTTGTTCATCACTTATAGCGGTGGCAGTGATTGCTTTCAATGTATCAATCCAACTGTAGCCTACTCCGTCACTGAACTGTTCTTTTTGTCTCCATGCTACACTTTCGGGCAACATATCTGCAAAGGCTTCACGCACAATTTTCTTTTCTATCACTTTGCCCGGAGCCATTTTAGCTTTCGGGTTGAGGCGCATGGCAACATCCAGAAACTCTTTATCGAGGAATGGAACGCGTCCTTCTACTCCCCAGGCCGACAAACTTTTGTTGGCACGCAGGCAATCATAAAGATACAGTTTGGAGAGTTTACGAACGGTTTCATCATGGAAGGCATGGGCGTCGGGTGCTTTGTGGAAGTAGAGATAACCGCCGAATATCTCATCTGCTCCTTCACCACTAAGTACCATTTTGATTCCCATTGATTTGATAACGCGTCCCAGCAGATACATTGGGGTAGAGGCACGAACGGTGGTAACGTCGTATGTTTCGATAAAGTAGATAACATCACGAAGTGCATCGAGACCTTCCTGAATGGTGTAATTTATTTCGTGATGTACGGTTCCGATATATTCGGCAACTTCGCGGGCTTTGATAAGATCGGGGGCTCCTTTCAGACCGATTGCAAAGGAGTGGAGCTGTGGCCACCAGGCATCACTGGCTCCATCGGTTTCGATACGTTTGGCAGCATATTTCTTGGCTATGGCTGAGATCACTGAAGAATCCAACCCTCCGCTCAGTAACACGCCATAAGGCACATCGCTCATTAATTGGCGGTGTACGGCTTCTTCAAGTGCATCGTGTAAGTCGGTTACAGAGGCAGGGTTGTTTTTTACTGCTTCATAGTCTGTCCAGTCGCGGGTGTACCATTGTTTCATTTTTCCCTCTTTACTATAAAAATAATGGCCGGGAAGGAATGGTTCGTATTCGTCACAGAAACCTTCAAGAGCTTTCAGTTCACTGGCTACGTAGATTGTTCCATCTGCATCATGTCCTATATAAAGAGGTATTACGCCGACAGGGTCACGGGCGATAAGGAATTCATCCCGTTCTTCATCGTAAAGAGCAAAAGCGAAGATGCCGTTCAACTCTTCGAGGAAATGAATGCCTTTGTCCTGGTAAAGTGCCAGAATGACTTCGCAGTCACTACCTGTCCGGAATTCATAGCATCCGGCATACCGGGTACGTATTTCACGGTGATTATAGATTTCGCCGTTAACGGCAAGAATTTGTTTACGATTGGGGGAGTAAAGGGGCTGTCCTCCACTTTGCGGATCTACAATGGAAAGGCGTTCGTGTGCAAGGATCGCACTGCCTCCGGTGTAAATACCACTCCAATCCGGACCACGATGACGAATTTTTTGTGCCATGCGTAACGCTTTGTTCCGCAACTCTTCTGATTGGCTCTTAATCTTGAATATACCTACTATTCCACACATAACTTTGATTTACGATTTTACGATTTACGATATACGATTGAAATTACTTTGATTTACGATTGGACGATTTACGATTGATGTTACTTTGATTTACGATTGATGATTTACGATTACTTGTAGTAACTTCAATCGTAAATCGTAAATTGTCCAATCGTAAATCAGATCGTTTTATCTATCTCAGCAGCAATTTTTCGTCCTCCCGCCATGGCACGTACAACAAGGCTTGCTCCGGTTGCTGCATCACCGGCGATGAATACATTCTTGGGGAATGTTGGCTGTTCCGGTTTGAGGAATCCCATTGCAAGCAATACTATATCGGCTTCGATAATCTCTTTCTTTCCGGTTGGTACCATCGTGGGGCGTCCTCCATCAGCAGAAGGTGTCCATTCCACTTGTTCAACTTCTACACCGGTTACTTTACCATTTTTGCCAATGAATTGGTTGGAAGTGAGCGACCAGCGGCGGATACAACCTTCTTCGTGTGAAGAAGTCGTTTTGAGTACTACCGGCCATTGCGGCCATGGAGTAGCGTCATTGTGCCCAACGGGTGGCTGTGGCATGATCTCTATCTGTGTCACACTGATAGCTCCCTGCCGTATACTGGTTCCGATACAGTCCGATCCGGTATCGCCACCACCGATAACAAGTACTTTTTTTCCTTTTGCACTTACCAGTTTGTCTTTAGAGAAAGTTTGTCCTTCCACAATCCGGTTCTGTTGCGAAAGCATTTCCAAGGCGAAATGTATACCTTTCAATTCACGACCCGGGATAAGAAGATCTCGTGGCGTCTCTGCTCCGGTACAGATGCAGTATGCGTCGAACCCTTCCGGCAGATGGGTGGGATCTATGGTTGTATTCATTTCAAAACGGATACCCTCTGCTTTAAGTAGTTTGATACGGCGGTCTATGATATTCTTGTTCAGTTTGAAGTTGGGGATACCGAAACGTAGCAGTCCTCCCGGAGCCTCTGCCTTGTCGAACAGAGTGACGGTGTACCCTTTCCGGTTTAGTTGGTTGGCTGCTGCCAGTCCGGCAGGGCCTGCACCAATCACAGCTACCTGTTTTCCATTGCGTTGTGGCATTACCGGCATGACATATCCTTCCCGGAAAGCAGCTTCTATGATAGCTGCCTCGTTCTCCCGGATAGTCACAGGTTCATCACAAGACAGTTTCAATACACAACTTTTCTCACAAAGTGCCGGACAGATACGCCCTGTAAACTCCGGAAAGTCACACGTGGCAGCCAGTATTTCATAAGCTTCCTTCCACTTTCCTTTGTAGAGGGCGTCTTGCCACTCAGGCTGTTTGTTACCCAGCGGGCATGCCCAGTGGCAGAAGGGTACACCACAGTCCATACAGCGTGATGCTTGTAGCTTACGGTCGTGGGTGTTAAGGGTTTGTTCTACTTCACTATAGTCAGTGATACGTTCATATACGGGGCGATATCCGGCCTCCTGACGGCGTATGGTTAAAAATGCTTTAGGATCTCCCATGATGATAATGAATTAGTGATTAGTGATAAGCGATAAGTGATTAGTGGTAAGTGATTAGCGATAAGTGGTAAGTGATTAGTGATAAGTGGCTGCGCTATTATACCGCATGGTACTAATCACTACTCACTAACCCACTTATCACTATTTAATAGTCTCTTTGCATATCCGCAATTTTCTGTTGTAGCTTTCGCATTTGTTCCTCCTGCAAAACCTTTTTGTATTCGATAGGTACTACTTGGATGAATTCGTCTGCATAGCGGTTCCAATCGTCGAGCATGATACGGGCTAATTTACTGCCGGTGTAGAGGTAGTGCTGGCGGATGAGTTCGTGTAATTCTTTGCGGTAGCTTGCTTCTTCGATAAGAGATAGTTCTACCATTTCCATGTTACAGAAGTAGTCAAAGTTACCCTCTTTGTTCCACACATAAGCCACACCGCCACTCATTCCGGCAGCAAAGTTCCGGCCCGTTTGTCCTAAAACTACCACACGTCCGCCTGTCATATATTCGCAACAATGATCGCCTACGCCTTCTACTACGGCTATGGCACCCGAGTTGCGGACAGCAAAGCGTTCTCCCACGCGGCCATTGATATAAACTTCTCCGCTGGTAGCTCCATATAATAAGGTGTTCCCGGCAATTGTATTCTTCTCTGCCTCGAAGTTACTTCGTACGGGCGGAAGCACAGCGATACGTCCGCCACTCAATCCTTTGCCAAGGTAATCATTTGCTTCGCCTTCCAGTTTAAAACTAACTCCTGGTGTAAGGAATGCGCCGAAAGATTGTCCGGCAGAACCTTTAAATTTAATGTTCAGTGTATGTTCCGGTAATCCTTTTGCACCATACCGTGAAGCAATGGCCCCCGAAAGCATAGCGCCCACCGCGCGATCTGTATTGGCAATGGTATACTCCAATGACACCTCTTTTTGATGTTCGATAGCCTCTTGTGCAGCACTCAAGATTGTTACGTCTTTTACGGCAGAGATACCATGATCCTGATCACTGACATGATGAATGGCTGCACTGCTCTCTATGCGTGTGAGCAGTTTGCTGAAATCAATGAGACGGTGCTTTTCGTTTCCGTTATCCGGTTTGCGTTCAATGAGGTCGGTGCGTCCAATGATATCATCGAGTCTTTCCACACCAATTTCTGCCAGATACTCTCGTACCTCTTGTGCCAGGAAGGTGAAGAAGTTGACCAGATATTCGCTTCGTCCGTGGAAGCGTTTGCGTAACTCTTCATTTTGTGTAGCAACTCCGACGGGACAGGTATTCATATGGCATTTGCGCATCATCACGCAGCCTAGTACAATCAGTGCGGAAGTTGCAAAACCAAACTCCTCTGCACCTAACATAGCCATTAGAACAATGTCACGTCCGGTTTTCAGTTGTCCGTCCACTTGCAGCATAACCTGTCCGCGAAGCCCGTTTAGCACCAGTGTCTGTTGCGTTTCGCTTAGTCCCAGTTCCGGAGAGATACCTGCATAACGAATAGATGAAGCAGGTGAAGCTCCTGTACCTCCTTCTGCACCAGAGATTACAATCAGGTCAGCCTTTGCCTTTGCTACCCCGGCAGCGATGGTTCCTACTCCGCTTTCGGCTACTAGTTTTACGCTGATTTTGGCTTTCGGGTTTACATTCTTCAAGTCGAAGATAAGCTGTGCCAGATCCTCGATGGAGTAGATGTCATGGTGAGGTGGGGGAGAGATTAGTGAGATGCCCGGTATGGAGTGGCGCGTTTTGGCAATTACCTGATCTACCTTGTAACCCGGCAATTGACCTCCTTCGCCCGGTTTAGCTCCCTGGGCTATCTTTATTTGTATTTCATCTGCGTTAACAAGATATTCGGCAGTTACACCAAAGCGTCCTGAAGCAACCTGTTTAATGGCACTACGCAAGTTGGTTCCATCCGGACGGGGAGTGAAACGTTCGGCATCTTCCCCGCCTTCGCCTGTGTTGCTTCGTCCGTGTATTTTGTTCATGGCTATAGCCATGGCTTCGTGTGCTTCGCGGCTGATGGAGCCATAACTCATAGCACCCGTTACGAATCGCCGCAGTATGTTTTCTACCGGTTCAACACGGTCTATACTGATCGGGTTACGTTTGAACGAAAGGAAGTCGCGAAGGAAGATGGGAGCTTCTTTTTCGTCCACCATGGTGGTAAACTCTTTGAATTTTTTATAGCTGCCCAGGCGTGTTGCCAATTGCAGGGTACTGATCGTTTCCGGGTTCCACGCATGTCTTTCTCCATCTTTGCGGAAAGTATAGATGCCACGATTCTTTAGTTGAGAGTTGCCAGTTGAGGGTTGAGAGTCGGCTGTACCACTATGCTGCATAGAACTTTCAGCTTTCAACTTTTCACTTTCAACTGCAATAGCATCCTGTGCTACTTCTTCCAGGCGGATACCGCCGATACGTGAACTTAACCCGCCAAAGTAGGCGTTGCTTAACTCTTCACTCAGACCTATGGCTTCAAATATTTTGGCTCCCCGATAAGAACGGATGGTACTGATACCCATTTTACTCATTACTTTGAACAATCCCTTGCAGATGGCTTTGATATAATTCTTCTCTGCTGTGGCATAGTCCAGTTGAATCTCTTTTTCCGCCACCAGTTTGTCGAGGATGGCAAATGCCATGTAGGGATTCAGTGCACTTGCTCCGAAACCAAGTAACAGAGCAGCATGCATCACTTCGCGTATTTCACCGCTCTCTACAATGAGGGCTGTCTGCACACGTTTTCCTACCGCTATAAGGTGATGGTGCACTGCACTCACTGCCAATAACGAGGGGATGGCTGCATGCGTCGCATTTACGTCACGGTCTGTCAGTACAATGTAGTTTACTCCGTTTGCCACTGACTCTTCCGCTTGTTTGCATAGATTGTTCAAGGCTTCCTGCAACCCCGCCTTACCACGTGATATTTCAAAAAGCATGGGCAGCTTTATTGTGTTGAAACCTTTGTAACGAATGTTGCACAGAATATCCAGTTGAGTATTATTCAAGATAGGGTGGTTCAGGCGTACCATTTTACAATGGCTTTCGCTTGGTGTTAGAATATTCATCCCTACTGCTCCGATATATTCAGTCAGCGACATTACCAGTTCTTCCCGGATAGGGTCGATGGGTGGATTGGTTACCTGGGCAAACTGTTGGCGGAAGTAGTTGTATAACAGTTGCGGCTTGTCCGAAAGGATAGCCAATGGAGTGTCATTACCCATTGAATGAATCGGTTCTGCCCCGGTGGTAGCCATCGGGCTGATAATCTTTTCTATATCCTCTTTCGAATAACCGAAAGTACGTAACATACAATCGTATCTCTCTATACTGTGAGGAACTTTGCGTCCGCTTTTCAGTTCATCCAGTTCAATGCGGTTGGCTGACAGCCAGTTCCGATAGGGTTTGGCATTTGCCAATTGTTGTTTCAGTTCGTCATCATAATATATTTCTCCCTTTTCGGTATCTACCAGTAAGATTTTACCAGGTTGCAGGCGTCCTTTTTCTTTGATATCTCCCGGTTCAAAGTCCATCACACCTACTTCGCTGGCTACTACCATCATATCGTTTTTAGTGATAAGATAGCGTGCCGGGCGCAACCCATTGCGGTCGAGCATTCCTCCTGCATAGCGTCCGTCACTAAAGAGTAGTGCGGCAGGGCCATCCCACGGTTCCATTAGAATGGAATGATATTCGTAGAAGGCTTTCAACTCCTCACTGATTGGATTCTTCTCGTTGAAAGATTCCGGTACGAGCATAGCCATGGCATGAGGCAGGCTGAGACCGGACATCACAAGAAACTCCAGCACATTATCCAGTGAGGCACTGTCACTCATCCCTGGCTGAATGATGGGACGTATCTCTTTAATATCCCCCAGGGTAGGAGATGAAAGAACACTTTCGCGTGCTTCCATCCACCCCCGATTACCACGGATCGTATTGATTTCACCATTGTGGGCAAGTAAGCGGAAAGGCTGTGCCAGTCCCCATGTTGGGAAAGTGTTTGTACTGAAACGTGAATGTACCAATGCCAATCCACTGGTGAAGTAGCTGTTTGTGAGGTCCGGGAAGTAGTTGCGTAGTTGCAGTGACGAAAGCATACCTTTGTAGATAATGCTTTTTGTTGATAGTGAAACGATATAGAAATCGTCCTTTGTGGCGATAGAAGAATTGCGTATCCTGTTTTCAATCTTCTTCCTTATTATATATAATTTGCGGTCGGCCGTTTCTGTTTCTGTAAACCCGGTGATAAAAATCTGTTTTATGTCCGGTTCTGCTGCCTGTGCGGCTTCTCCTAAAATTTCAGGACAGGTAGGCACATTGCGCAGGTGCATGAGTGTAAGCCCTTCCTTTTCAGTCTCTTCAATAATAATACTCAGAATGTCTGCCTGGTCTTTCGGCTCTTTTGGCAAAAAGATCAGTCCTGTACCGTAACGTCCTTTTTCGGGTACGGGAATACCTTGTAATAAAATGAATTCATGAGGAATCTGTAACATGATACCTGCACCATCTCCGGTTTTATTATCAGCTCCTTCAGCTCCGCGATGACGCATGTTTTCGAGTACTTTGAGTGCCGACTCTACAATGTCGTGCGATTTCTCTCCATGAATGTTTACCAGCATACCTACTCCGCAGGCATCGTGTTCGTTTGCTGCATCATACAAACCCTGTTGCTCAGGCTGTCGCTGGTAAGGCAGTTCTTTTGTTTCGTTGTTAAAAAGTTCTCTTTTCTTCATTCTATTTAGCTTTATTGTATGATAATACCTGTTTATGCTGTCTTTTTGTTCTGCAAAAGTATTAATTTAATTTCATTTTGATATATTTATTGGTGTTTATTGTGACATAAATTACATATACTTCATGTCGAAGTTATAAATTGGTAGTTCAGTGCCGGGTTTTTATATTAATGTGAAAGGTAGTGAAAGCCTTTTTATTAAGATTTGAAACTACTTTCTTTTTGAGAATAAAATAATAGAAAAATTAACGTTTTGACGTAAAAATAACTTTTTTCTATGCTTATGTCAAATATTTATAGTAAAAATAATCTTTATGTTATTATAATTGTATATCTTTGTACCCTGAAAACATAAAAATAGGATAATATGTGTGGAATTGTAGGCTACATTGGTAAAAAAGAAGCCTACCCCATCCTTGTCAAAGGGCTGAAACGGCTGGAGTATCGGGGATACGACAGCGCTGGGGTAGCACTAATCAGTAACAACCAACAGTTGAATGTGTATAAGACAAAAGGAAAAGTCTCCGAATTGGAAAATTTTGTCACACAGAAAGATATTTCCGGTAACATTGGTATTGCACATACACGTTGGGCTACTCACGGAGAACCTTGTTCAGTTAATGCCCATCCTCATTATTCCTCTTCCGAAACTCTCGCTCTCATCCATAACGGTATCATCGAAAATTACGCCGTTCTCAAAGAAAAACTCCAGGCCAAAGGCTATACATTCAAAAGCAGTACTGATACCGAGGTACTCGTACAATTAATAGAATATATGAAAGTGACTAATAACCTCGATTTGCTGACAGCCGTACAGCTGGCATTGCGTGAGGTGATTGGTGCGTATGCTATTGCCGTATTGGAGAAGGATCATCCCGATGAAATTATTGCAGCGCGTAAAAGTAGTCCGTTGGTGGTGGGCATTGGTGAAGATGAGTTTTTCCTGGCTTCGGATGCTACTCCTATTGTAGAATATACTGATAAGGTAGTATATCTGGAAGATGAAGAGATAGCAGTGATACACCGGGACAGGGAGTTGAAAGTGGTGAATCTGAACAATGTGGAGATGACTCCTGAAGTGACAAAGGTAGAGTTAAACTTAGGGCAACTGGAAAAGGGTGGTTATCCGCATTTTATGCTGAAAGAGATATTCGAACAGCCCGATTGCATCTATGATTGTATGCGTGGGCGTATCAATGTAGAGAGTAACAATGTTGTGCTTTCGGCCGTCATTGATTATAAGGAGAGACTTCTGAAAGCAAAGCGTTTTGTCATTGTAGCCTGCGGAACCTCCTGGCATGCCGGGTTGATAGGCAAACACTTAATTGAAAGTCTCTGCCGCATTCCGGTGGAGGTGGAATATGCATCCGAATTCCGTTACCGTGACCCGGTGATTGACGAAAGTGATGTTGTGATTGCTATCTCTCAGAGTGGTGAGACTGCCGATACACTGGCTGCCGTTGAGTTGGCAAAGAGCCGTGGTGCATTTATCTACGGCATTTGTAATGCTATCGGTTCGTCTATACCGCGTGCTACGCACACAGGTTCTTATATACATGTAGGTCCCGAAATAGGCGTAGCATCTACCAAGGCTTTCACCGGACAGGTTACGGTGCTCACTATGCTTGCACTGACATTGGCGCGGGAGAAGCAAACCATTGATGAGGCCCATTTCCTTAGTGTAGTACACGAATTGAGCCGCATCCCTGAAAAAATGAAAAAAGTACTGAAACTGAATGATAAAATCGCAGAATTATCTAAAATATTCACGTATGCGCATAATTTTATCTATCTTGGTCGCGGGTATTCGTATCCGGTAGCTCTGGAGGGAGCTTTGAAGCTGAAAGAAATCTCATATATTCATGCTGAAGGTTATCCGGCAGCAGAGATGAAGCATGGCCCTATTGCTTTGATTGATGCCGAAATGCCTGTGGTAGTTATTGCTACTCAAAATGGAATGTATGAAAAAGTACTCAGCAACATACAAGAGATAAAGGCCCGTAAGGGAAAAGTCATAGCTGTTGTCACCGAAGGAGACACAGTGATCAGCAAAGTAGCTGATTATTGTATCGAACTTCCCGAAACATTGGAGTGTCTTGATCCGCTTATTACCACAATGCCTTTACAATTGCTTGCCTATCATGTGGCGGTATGTAAAGGGATGGATGTGGATCAGCCAAGGAATCTGGCGAAGTCGGTAACGGTAGAATAAAGGGATTTACGATTAGACGATTTACTATTTACGATTGGGATTACTTCCCATTTATAGATTAAGGTAACTTCAATTGTAAATAGTAAATCGTCTAATTGTAAATCAAAATAGATTGTCAAATAGTAAATAAGTAAGGTGGAACAATTAAAGCATGAATGTGGCGTTGCCATGATACGCCTGCTCAAACCGTTGGAATATTACGAGAAGAAGTACGGAACGTGGATGTATGGATTGAATAAGCTCTACCTCCTGATGGAGAAGCAGCACAATCGTGGACAGGAAGGCGCCGGACTGGCTTGTGTGAAACTGGCAGCCAATCCGGGAGAAGAATATATGTTCCGTGAGCGTGCATTAGGATCGAGTGCCATTACTGAGATTTTTGAGACCGTACAAGGCAATTTTAAAGATCTGACCTCTGAACAGTTGCACGATGCTAATTTTGCCAAACGTACCTTGCCCTTTGCCGGTGAAGTGTATATGGGACATCTGCGATACTCTACCACCGGAAAATCCGGTATTTCCTATGTTCATCCGTTTCTGAGAAGGAACAACTGGCGTGCCAAGAACCTGGCCCTTTGCGGTAATTTCAATATGACGAATGTGGATGAGATTTTTACCCGCATTACAGCTATCGGACAGCATCCGCGCAAATATGCCGATACTTATATTATGCTCGAACAGGTAGGGCATCGTCTCGACCGGGAAGTAGAACGTCTCTTTAATCTTGCAGAAGCAGAAGGGCAGACGGGTATGGGTATCACCCGGTTTATTGAAGAGCATATCGATCTTGCCAATGTGCTGCGTTCTTCCAGTAAAGAGTGGGATGGGGGATATGTTATCTGCGGACTGACCGGAAGTGGTGAGTCTTTCGCTATTCGTGATCCGTGGGGGATCCGTCCTGCTTTCTGGTATCAGGATGATGAAATAGCTGTCCTGGCATCTGAACGTCCTGTGATTCAGACAGCACTCAATGTACCTGTTGAGGAAATTAAAGAATTGCAACCGGGACAAGCACTCTTTATCAACAAGACGGGGCAGATTCGTATTACTCAGATTAATAAACCCCGTGAGAAGAGAGCCTGTTCTTTTGAGCGTATTTATTTCTCTCGTGGTAGCGATGCAGACATTTATAAAGAGCGTAAGTTGTTGGGAGAGAAACTGATTCCCCGTATTCTGAAAGCGATAAACTCTGACCTTGATCATACGGTGTTCTCTTTTATTCCGAACACAGCCGAAGTAGCTTTCTACGGAATGCTCGAGGGATTGGACAATTATCTGAATGAAGAGAAAGTACAGCAGATAGCTGCTTTGGGACACAATCCTAATATGGAAGAACTTGAATGTATCCTTTCACGGCGCATTCGTAGTGAAAAAGTTGCTATCAAGGATATCAAGTTGCGTACTTTTATTGCCGAGGGCAATAGCCGTAACGACCTGGCTGCGCATGTATATGATATCACTTACGGCAGCCTCCGTGCCGGTATAGACAATCTGGTGATTATTGATGACAGTATTGTGCGCGGTACAACACTCCGGCAGAGCATTATCGGTATTCTCGATCGTCTGAATCCGAAGAAGATTGTTATTGTAAGCTCTTCGCCGCAAGTGCGTTATCCCGATTATTACGGCATTGACATGGCAAAGATGAGTGAGTTTATAGCCTTTAAAGCAGCTGTAGAACTCCTGAAAGAGCGTGATATGAAAGATGTGATTGCTGCTGCCTATCGTAAGTCGAAAGATCAGGTTGGCCTACCTAAAGAGCAGTTGGTGAATTACGTAAAGGACATCTATGCCCCATTCACCGATGAGGAGATTTCTGCCAAAATGGTGGAATTGCTCACTCCGAAAGGCACGAAGGCCAAAGTAGAGATTGTGTATCAACCGCTCAGTGGCTTACATGAGGCTTGTCCTCATCACACGGGTGACTGGTATTTCAGTGGCAACTATCCTACGCCGGGTGGTGTGAAGCTGCTCAATGAAGCGTTTATAAATTATATAGAACAAGTATACCAATTTTGAGATTTACGATTTTATGATTTACAATTTACGATTGAAGTTACTTTATTGGCAAATGGGAGTCATCCCAATCGTAAATTGTAAATCGTCTAATCGTCAATCTTTTCAATTGTCAAATAGTAAATAAATTGATGCGAAATGTAACTTTAATCCTTGACGACGGGAGCCGTTTCCATGGTAAGTCGTTTGGCTACGAGAAGCCGGTGGCGGGCGAAGTAGTATTCAATACCGCCATGACAGGCTATCCGGAGAGTCTGACCGATCCTTCATATGCCGGACAGTTGATGACGCTGACATACCCATTGGTGGGTAACTATGGTGTGCCTCCTTTCACTTTTGAATCTAATGGATTGGCTACTTTTATGGAAAGTGAGAGAATTCATGCCGAAGCTATCATTGTGAGTGACTATTCAGAAGAATACAGTCACTGGAATGCAGTGGAAAGCCTTGCCGACTGGCTGAAGCGTGAACAAGTGCCCGGTATTACAGGCATTGATACCCGTGAACTGACCAAAGTGTTGCGTGAACATGGGGTGATGATGGGTAAGATTGTATTTGACGGTGAGCAGTTGACAGTTGACAATGGACAGTGGACAATTGACAGTTATGAAAATATCAATTATGTCGATAGGGTTTCTTGCAAAGAGATTATCGTCTATGCGAACGGTGAAAGTCGCTCTTTTAGTATAGATCTCC
This sequence comes from Bacteroides sp. K03, assembly GCF_019734355.1. Classification (NCBI taxonomy): domain Bacteria; kingdom Pseudomonadati; phylum Bacteroidota; class Bacteroidia; order Bacteroidales; family Bacteroidaceae; genus Bacteroides; species Bacteroides sp. K03. The sequence goes on along the minus strand of NZ_JAASHC010000003.1, from coordinate 480,840 downwards.
CCATTGCGCAGCTCAACTGTCAATTGTCAACTGTCAATTGTCAACTAAAGCGGGTTGTTCTTGTAGATTGTGGAGTAAAAACAAACATCATCCGTTGTCTGCTCAGACGTAATGTTGAAGTCATTCGTGTCCCTTGGGATTATGATTTTAACGGATTACAGTTTGATGGTCTGTTTATATCCAATGGTCCGGGTGATCCTGATACCTGTGATGCTGCCGTACAGAATATCCGTAAAGCGATGCAGAATCCCCAACTTCCTATTTTTGGAATCTGTATGGGAAATCAGTTACTGTCAAAAGCGGGTGGTGCTAAGATATACAAGCTCAAATATGGTCATCGTAGCCACAACCAGCCGGTACGCATGGTGGGCACGGAACGTTGTTTCATTACCAGCCAGAATCATGGTTATGCCGTTGATAACAATACATTGGGTGCTGAGTGGGAGCCACTCTTCATTAATATGAATGATGGTTCTAATGAAGGTATTCGTCATAAAACAAACCCCTGGTTTTCGGCACAGTTCCATCCCGAAGCTGCCAGTGGCCCAACGGATACTGAATTCTTGTTTGACGAATTCGTAAAGCTATTGTAATTCAATATTTACCGCAGTGTAAGCGAGAGTACGGGAGAGGAGAGTCCCGTGTCCTCTGTGGTGCAACCAAAAATATGTAATCAATGAAAGAACAAAATATAAAGAAAGTATTGCTCCTCGGCTCCGGTGCTTTGAAAATCGGTGAAGCCGGAGAGTTTGACTATTCGGGTTCGCAAGCCCTGAAGGCTCTGAAAGAGGAAGGTATAGAAACCATTCTTATCAATCCCAACATTGCTACGGTGCAGACCAGTGAAGGGGTAGCCGATCAGATCTACTTCCTTCCTGTGACTCCTTACTTTGTAGAGAAAGTAATTCAGAAAGAAAAACCGGAAGGCATTATGCTTGCTTTCGGTGGGCAAACTGCGTTGAACTGTGGGGTGGCCCTTTACAGGGAAGGCACCCTTGAAAAATACAATGTAAAGGTACTCGGTACTCCCGTGCAGGCCATTATCGATACGGAAGATCGTGAGCTCTTTGTGGAGAAACTGAATCAGATTGATGTAAAGACCATCAAAAGTGAAGCCGTAGAAAATGCAGAAGATGCACGCCGAGCAGCCCGGGAGTTAGGTTATCCGGTGATTGTTCGTGCCGCTTATGCGCTTGGCGGACTTGGTTCCGGTTTTTGTGATAACGAAGAAGAACTGGATGTGCTTGTTGAGAAAGCCTTTGCTTTCTCTCCGCAGGTGCTTGTCGAAAAGTCACTAAGAGGATGGAAAGAAGTGGAGTATGAGGTAGTACGCGACCGCTTCGACAACTGTATCACCGTTTGTAACATGGAGAACTTCGATCCGCTGGGCATTCATACCGGGGAGTCTATTGTAATTGCTCCGTCACAAACATTGACCAATAAAGAATACCACAAACTGCGTGAACTCGCCATTCGTATCATTCGTCATATTGGCATCGTTGGTGAATGTAACGTGCAGTATGCCTTCGATCCTGAGTCGGAGGATTATCGCGTTATCGAGGTAAATGCCCGTCTTTCGCGTTCATCGGCATTGGCGTCCAAGGCAACCGGTTATCCGTTGGCTTTTGTTGCTGCCAAATTAGGACTCGGTTATGGTCTGTTCGATTTGAAGAACTCCGTCACTAAAACTACCAGTGCTTTTTTTGAACCTGCATTGGACTATGTGGTTTGTAAGATACCCCGTTGGGACTTAGGAAAATTCCATGGTGTAGACAAAGAGTTGGGTTCTTCTATGAAATCCGTAGGTGAGGTGATGGCTATCGGCCGTACCTTTGAAGAGGCTATCCAGAAAGGTCTCCGTATGATAGGCCAAGGCATGCACGGCTTTGTAGAAAACAAAGAACTCGTGATAGCCGATATTGATAAAGCCCTGCGTGAACCTACTGATAAACGTATCTTTGTCATTTCCAAAGCTTTCCGTGCCGGATATACGATTGACCAGGTACACGATCTGACCAAGATTGATAAATGGTTCCTTCAGAAACTGATGAATATCATGCGTACTTCCGAGGAGCTTAGGCAATTGACAGTAGACAGTGGACAATTGACAGTGAAAGATGCTGCTGCATTTTTTAATTCTCAATTGTCAAATCTCAGCCCACAACTGCTTCGCAAAGCGAAGGTACAGGGGTTCTCTGACTTCCAGATAGCTCGTGGTATCGGTTTTCAGGGGGATATGGAAGATGGTATCCTTTATGTGCGTAATTATCGGAAGAGTATAGGCATCCTGCCTGTAGTGAAGCAGATTGATACACTGGCGGCCGAATATCCTGCGCAGACCAATTATCTGTATCTCACTTACAGTGGTGTGGCCAATGATGTAACCTATCTGGGCGATCATAAATCCATTGTCGTACTTGGTTCCGGTGCTTATCGCATCGGGTCTTCCGTAGAGTTTGACTGGTGTGGTGTGCAGGCACTGAATACCATTCGTAAAGAGGGTTGGCGTAGCGTTATGATCAACTATAATCCGGAAACGGTATCTACAGACTATGACATGTGCGATCGTCTCTACTTTGACGAATTGACTTTTGAACGCGTAATGGATATTCTTGAACTGGAAAATCCGCATGGGGTCATTGTCTCCACCGGTGGTCAGATTCCGAATAACCTTGCTCTGCGTCTGGATGCACAGAAAGTCAATATCTTAGGTACTTCTGCCAAGAGCATAGATAATGCCGAAGACCGCGAGAAGTTCTCTGCCATGCTCGATCGTATTGGTGTAGATCAGCCTCGCTGGCGCGAGCTTACCTCTATGGACGATATTAATGAGTTTGTTGATGAGGTCGGTTTTCCGGTGCTTGTTCGCCCTTCCTATGTGCTTAGTGGTGCAGCCATGAACGTCTGTTCCAACCAGGAAGAGCTGGAACGTTTCCTTAAATTGGCAGCCAATGTTTCTAAAAAATATCCGGTAGTGGTAAGCCAGTTTATTGAACACGCCAAAGAGGTAGAAATGGATGCTGTGGCGCAGAATGGTGAGATCATCGCGTATGCTATCAGTGAGCATATCGAGTTTGCCGGTGTACATTCCGGAGATGCTACTATTCAGTTCCCTCCCCAGAAACTGTATGTAGAAACCGTCCGTCGTATCAAGCGTATCAGCCGTGAGATTGCGAAAGCATTGAATATCTCCGGTCCGTTCAATATCCAGTATCTTGCCCGTGAGAATGATATTAAGGTTATCGAGTGTAACCTGCGTGCTTCGCGTAGTTTTCCTTTCGTCAGCAAAGTGCTGAAGATTAACTTTATCGAGCTGGCAACTAAAGTAATGCTCGGCCTGCCTGTAGAAAAACCATCGAAGAATCTTTTTGAGCTTGATTATGTTGGTATTAAAGCATCACAGTTCTCCTTCAACCGTTTGCAGAAGGCCGATCCTGTGCTGGGCGTAGATATGGCTTCTACCGGTGAGGTTGGCTGTATTGGTTCTGATACCTCCTGTGCCATTCTGAAAGCCATGCTTTCTGTTGGCTATCGTATTCCTAAGAAGAACATTCTCCTTTCTACCGGTACACCCAAGCAAAAGATAGATATGATGGGGGCGGCCCGTATGCTGGTCAATAAGGGGTATAAACTGTATGCTACCGGTGGAACACACCGAACTCTTGCCGAGAATGGCATTGAGAGTACCCTGGTCTACTGGCCGAGTGAGTCAGACAAGCATCCGCAGGCGCTCGAAATGCTCCATAATAAAGAGATAGATATGGTAGTTAATATTCCGAAGAACCTCACTGCCGGTGAGCTCGACAACGGATATAAAATACGCCGTGCAGCTATCGATCTGAATGTACCTCTGATTACCAATGCCCGTTTGGCAAGTGCATTTATCAATGCCTTCTGTACAATGAGTGTTGATGATATTGCTATAAAGAGCTGGGAGGAATACAAGTAAAATAAAGACGTATAAAAAATGGTTCAAAGAAAAAGGCTGTAAAGGCTTCCCTTGGGATAGCGGTGATTCGATGGAATTGCCGCTATTCTTTTTTTTACTATAAATTACGAATATTAGAATTATATTTTGAATATCAGAATTCTATTTTTATCTTTGCTGCATGATAAATGAGTAACCATGAGAATATTCACTGAGCAATCACTGCAAGAATACGCAGATAGTCACCCTGATGCAAAGGTGGCTTTACAAGAGTGGACTACGATAGTAAAACAAAGCAAATGGACTTGTTTTGCTGATGTAAAGAATACGTTTAATAGTGTAGATAATGTGGGTAATCAGCGGTATGTTTTCAATATCAAAGGCAATAATTATCGCTTGGTTTATAAAGTTTACGATAAAGTTTATATATATTCGCTTTATAGGTACTCATAAAGAATATGATAGAATAGATTGTTCAACCATTTAAATATGAACTTATGACAAAGATAGAAAATCAAACTCAGTATGAATGGGCTGTGAAAAGAGTAGAGGAGCTTCTTCCATTGGTGGATGATAATACCTCATTGAGTGACCCTAATAGCATAGAGTTAGAGCTTCTTTCTAATCTCGTCGCTGATTATTCCGAAGAACATTTTTCTTTAGGAGTACCTTCACTTGTGGATGTTCTTAAGCTTCGTATGTATGAAATGGGGCTTAATCAGAAATCACTTTCACAGTTAATTGGAGTTAGCCCTTCACGGTTTAGTGACTATATTTCTGGAAAGTGTGAACCAACCTTGAAAGTTGCCCGTGAGATAAGCCGCAAGTTAAACATCGATGCTAATATAGTATTGGGGGTATAACTCTTTTTTATGAATTTAAGCCTTTAATAGTCTGATTTTAAACTTAGTATTTTAACATCGGCTTAAAATGCATATTAATAGTGTGTTAAGTACGTACTTTGGTATCCCAAAAATACGTACTTTTTTATTGCTTGATTTCCAGGTTTTTAAACCTGTTTTCTACTGTGAAGTCCTGAGTATTTTCAGGATATATTTTCCCGGTGCCTCAATCCTGCCCCAGTTTGTTTTTGCCAGTATTCTCCATATTTCCGTTCCCTTCCTGCCATAGTCCGACAATCTCAGTATCGCCTTAATCTCGGCTTTGTCCTTCACATTGTGCAGTCTCAGGCTCTCCAGCAGCCCGCTGTAATTGTGTGTTTTCTCATTGAGTGCGTATTCGGGTGGGGGAGGAAGCAAAGAAATATCCTCCTCTTCCTCCTTCTCCCCGTTGGGGGGATCAGAGGGGGGAAGTTCTTTACTCTTCTCTGCTTTACTTTGCTTTACTTTACTTTGTCTGAAATTGTCTGCATTTTCCAGGCTCAACTCCATTTGAGTCGGTAACTTGTCTACATTTTCTGTAGTTGAACTACCTGTTTTGCATACATTTTTTGAGTTCGCACCCTCTGTCAGCATGTAGGGCAGTTTGGTTAAGTCCTTCTTTCTCCGGCTTGTAGCCTCCAACCATACCTTTTGTATCTCCACAGAAGTCAGTACTCCATGTTTTTCATAGCTTTCTTTATCGAAAAATTCTTTTTCAATGAGTAGGTTTACGATCTCTTCCACTGTCTTTTTATCGTATTCCGGTCCTAACTTCCTTGCAAAAATCATACATTGGTCCTCTCCCCAATGAATGTAATACCCGTCAGTATATATCTTGCACAGTAACATGATCACCGCATGCGGCCCTTTCACTCCATGTATCGCCGTAATCAGTTCTATCGTATCGCAGTGAAAAAATCCCGTCAGTAGCGGGAAGTAGTTTATTCCATAGTATTCTGTAGCCATGTTTATTTAGTTGAAAATTGAAAATTGAAAGTTGAAAGTTGGCTGCGCTATGCGCTGCATAGTAACTTCTTATTTAATTGGAAGTTGAAAGTTGAAAATTGAAAATTACTATTCAGCATGATAGCGCAGCTAATTTTCAATTTTCAACTTTCAATTTTCCATTAAACAACCGGTCTCCATTCCATAAAGTTCTCCACCAGAAATGTCCTCCATCCCTGTTGCTCCACGTCCCAGTAAACGATGGCACCTTCCACTTTTGCGGGATCGTATGCTTTGTGAAACTCTGCTTCGTAATAGACCAGTGTCCCTTTCACAAACTTGAAATCTCCGTTCTGCTTGTGATAGACAATCATGGCATGTCCGTACAGCATGTGGTCCAACAATCTTTCCAGTCGTTCTGCCATCCATTGTGCGGTGCTCTCCGGGTAACTTTTTTCCATTACGATCCGTCTTTTCCATCTTGTTTTCATTGCTTCACTCTGTGACACCTGCCTCTTCAGCTTTTTCATACTATTAAATTTAAAATGATGAATAATTATTTTTTTTCAGGTTGATGCTGTATACAAAGAAAGTGCCGCATCCTGAGAAAGCGGCACTCCTACATCTTTCGCTTCAATCTGCTGCGAATATATGCTTATTATTCTAAAATGAATTTACAAAATAGGTGTCCTGTAATTTCCCTATCTCCTCATAACCGGATTAGTGTTATTCCTCTTCATTCCATATTTGGGATATGTAGGTTTTTATAGTGCTGTATTTTAGTTGTTTGTATTCCCCGTTGACTATATGAATGAGTGTGTTTCTTTCAAAAATAAATCGTGCTAAACTGGCTTGACATGTCTTTAAATCTTCTCCCATTGCTCCTTTTTTGCACAACAATATCATGTCTCTGATATATTCTTCGTGACAGGAAATAATACCGCACATTGGTTTCTCCTTTTTTCTTCCTTTTTTTGATTGAATTTCCTGTTTATTAGTTAGTAAAGACTTTTTGTTCTCGTTTTTTTTACTCTTTTACTATCCTCTTTCTGTTGTAGTTTTTGGTTCATAATTTGCGATTTTAATTTTGTTAATGATAAAAATGTTTAAAATCGCGAAAGTAGCTAATTAATTCATTTAGTATGGATTATTTATGGGGTAAAATGAAGAAAAATGCTTGTTTTATGTGTTTATTGTATTGTAAATCAATAAAATATCTATCGAATATAAAAGTGTTTCAATAAACGTTCGTTTAATTGAACGCAAAGATATGAGGTATTTTTATACTGGCAAAATGTTTAATAAAAAAAATGATATTATATTTGTTGAATTACCCTCAATGATCTGATTATTAGTAATATACGATATTAAATAAATTACTCTTTTATCTGTATGCTTTTATGAAAATCCCTTTTTATATGATGTGTAAAAAAAGTGTTCAATTAAACGAACGTCTATTGAAACACTTATTGCTTTCAGTCGGCTCGTTTATAATAAGTTGTGCATCCCGCTTTGTTTTCAATAAAAACAAGTCCTTACACACCTCATAAATCCCCTCTTTATGTTCGTTCCCTGTGATAGGGCCACTATTGAGGGCAAGTGTATAACTCATTGATAATCTCTACTTATACACGCTTAACCGGAAGGAGTTTTCACTACCCCGGTGTCCCTAAAGAATATCCAATTGTGAACAAATCCACTGACATACACTGGTATCCGCTTCGCGTCACTTACAGCCGCGAGCTTCTCCTAAAAGAGATTTTAGATGCCGAAAAGATTGAGAACTTCATCCCGATGCACTACGAGTATATTCGGAAAGGGGAGCGTAAAGTACGTAAATTGGTCCCTGTGGTACATAACCTTATCTTCGTCCGTTCCTCTTTGGAATGTATCGAACGTATCCGTCAGTCCATCGCCCTCTCTTTGGCTGTCCGTTACATCTTCAATCAGGAGCTTCGTCGTCCGATCACCATTCCGGATTCCCAGATGTGTAGCTTCATTGCCGTTTCGGGCAATTACGAAGAGCAGATTGTCTACCTCGATCCCATCGCCACCGCCTTACAGAAAGGCGATCGTGTTCGTGTCACCGGTGGTATCTTCGAGGGTGTGGAAGGAGTTATCATTCGTGTCAAGGGAGATCGCCGCGTGTCGGTTTGTATTCAGGGAGTCATGGCAGTAGCTACCGCCTATATCCATCCTTCCTTGATAGAACGCATTTCCGACTCCTCATTATAATTGCTTGTAAATCATCTAATTGATAATTGTATCATTTTTCAATCGTAAATTGTAAATCGCAAAATTGTAAATAAATTCATGTTTCTACAATCCCAAATCGATGCCCTGTGCCATATCACGCACGAGCTTCTCAACTTAGGTTTCGATGGTACCCCCCTTTATTCCGACCGTTTCTGCGAACTCAATCTCGAGGTATACCGTCAGTCCGAAGATCTCTACATCCGTCGTAGTTCTGGTGTTGAAGAAGAAGCCCGGCTCTGTTATACCCTTCTGAGTGGTTTCCATGCCACCATTTATGACAATGGCAATAAAAACAAAAAGATCCAGGCGCTTCTTGACCGTAGTTGGAAGGTACTTGATAAACTCCCTGCTTCACTATTGAAGTGTCAGCTTTTAGTAGCTTGTTACGCAGAAACTTTTGATGATGAGTTGGCGAAAGAAGCCCATACAATAGTCAATGGTTGGGAAGGTCGTGATTTGATTTTGGCAGAACGGGAGGTTTTTGACTATTTGGAGAGTCTGGAGGCTAATCCGTATCCGAATTGGGAAGAGGTGGAATAACAGTCTACAAGATTTTGAGAAACTTCCGCAGTACTCATGCTGCCGTTGATATGTTGCTAAAATTGGTATTCAATTTCTTACTATACTTGAGAATTTGATTTATCGTGATACGGTTCACTTGTTTGAATTGAAGTTCAAAGTTTCCCGTCAGACCATCTTGAATTGGATGGAACTTAGTGCCGTGTGAAGATGTATGGATGGCAAGAAAATCGTTGTGATTTTGACTGAATGGTTACCACGCATAGAGAGTAGGGGGCAAATAACTAACGTCTAAACAAAACGTTTACATCTAAAAAGTGATAAATAACTCAGAGAATAATAAGCGAATTGCGAAGAATACAATGATGCTTTATATTCGTATGTTACTAACGATGGGAGTTAGTCTTTATACGAGTCGTGTTGTTCTAAATACTTTAGGTATTGAGGATTTTGGTATCTATAATGTAGTGGCCGGAGTTGTTGTATTGTTCTCTTTCTTAAATGGAGCTTTAACGCAAGCGACTCAACGTTTTCTAACGTATGAACTGGGGAAACAAAACTTATTGAAATTCAAACAAGTATTTAGTATTAGTTTACTTGTCTATTTGGGATTATCTCTTATCATCATTATCTTAGGCGAGAGTATTGGTTTGTGGTTTCTTAACACACAGCTTAATATAGCAGAAGAGCGGATGGTTGCTGCAAATTGGACTTATCAATTTACATTAGTTACTTTTTTCTTAAATATGATGTGTACTCCTTATAATGCAGCGATTGTCGCTCATGAGAAGATGTCATTTTATGCTTATATTTCGATAGTAGAAGTAATATTGAAATTGTTAATTGTTTATTTACTGATGTGGGTGAATTTTGATAAATTAATAAGCTATAGCATTTTAACTTCTGTCGTTTCTTTTGTTGTTTTATTGTTATATGTATATTTTTGTCTTAATCAATTTAGTGCATGCCGCTTTTTCTATTATTGGAATAAAAAGTTGTTTTATAAGTTAGTGAGTTTTTCTGGTTGGAGTATATTTGGAAGTCTTTCGGTAGTAGCTACTAATCAAGGTGTAAATATGCTCTTAAATATTTTTTTTGGTGTTGTTGTTAATGCTGCTATGGGGGTTACTAATCAAATAAGTAATGCAGTAAATCAGTTCGTTCTGAATTTTCAAGTTGCATTTAATCCTCAAATAACAAAATCCTATGCTTCCGGAGATAAACCCTATTTAGAGTCATTAATATTTAGATCAGCAAAAATTTCTTATCTGTTATTGTTTTTAATTTCTTTGCCAATTTTAATAAAGACAGAAGCAATTTTGCAAATTTGGTTAGGAAGTATACCACAATATACTGTTTTATTCTGTCGATTTACAATTATCTCTTTATTAATCGATACATTATCAGGCCCCTTGTGGATGATAATCCAAGCAAAAGGGAAAATTCGGAATTATCAATTAATTATCAGTTCCATATTCTGGCTAAATTTAATTTCATCATTTATACTGTTTTCATTAGGCTATAGTCCCGTTTTTGCCTTGATAGTTCGATGTGTGGTTAGTGTGGTTTTATTGTTTACAAGGCTTATTTTATTTGTATCAATGCTTAATTTTCCCTCAAAGTTGTTTTGTAGAAAAGTGATACTTAATGTTGTTTGTATAACCTTTGTTGTTATTCCCTTCCCATTATTAATTGGTAAATATACTGATGGCATGATAAGTTTAATACTTACTGTAATTGTTTCTTTTTTATTCACGATATTATTCTCTTATCTTTTAGGATTAAATGCGGAGGAAAAGAAAAAAGTAAAAATATATATACTAAATAGAATAAATAAATGAACTTAAATCGATTTGTAAGAAGTGCGTATGGAATTGTCAGAAATAAATATGATCTTTATTGGGATGAAAAAAAAATAATAAATATTATATCATTATCTAAAAACAGGAAAACAGTTTTTATATTTGGGTCCCCGGGACATAGTAATATGGGAGATCAAGCGCAAATGTACTGTATACAAAAATGGATAAATCAAAATTTTGAAGAGTATGAATGCGTTTTTTTTACTTTAAGAACTTCGACAGATAAGGTTATTCGTCATTTGAGAAAGCAGATTAATTCAGACGATCTTTTGATGTTTCATAGTGGCTATCATTTAACAGATTTATATAGAGAAAAAGATGTATATTGTAAAATAGCGCAACTGTTTCCTGATTTTAAAATATTCATCTTTCCTCAGACAATTAACTTTAAAGATAAAGATGAAGAAAAAAAAATAGCAACTATTTTTAACAAGCATGGTAAAATTACATTGTGCTGTAGAGATGAACTCTCTTATCAAAATGCTCAAAAAATATTTGTAAATTGCAGATTGTTATTGTACCCTGATATTGTCACTTCACTAATTGGTTCAAAGCATTATACTAATAATCGTCAAGGAATTTTGTTTTGTATGAGAAATGATATAGAAGCTTTTTATAAAGTAGAAACAATACAAAAATTACGTGATAAATTTGAAAATATAACAACTGAAATGACCGATACGACTATTTCAATCCCTTATTCAATAATAAATGAAGGATCGAATAGAGAAAAATTATTAATTGAAATATTCGAGCAATTTTCTAAATATAAATTGGTTATCACAGATCGTTATCATGGGACTATTTTTTCACTAATAGCAGGTACTCCTGTTATAGTAGTTTCATCTACAGATCATAAGTTGAGTTCTGGAGTTAAATGGTTCCCAGTGGAGTTCGAAAATTATGTAAAATTTGCTCCTGATTTAGAAGATGTACCTCAATTAGTTCATGATATTTTATCAAATGAGAATTTGACTTATCATTTGATGCCTTATTTTGAAGAAAATTATTACTCAGTATTAAAATCCAAGCTGTAACATGAAACTTTGTGAATCATCAGTGTGTACAGGTTGTCTTGCTTGTGTTAATTCTTGCCCTAAGATGGCTTTGAGTATATCTAAGGATGATGAGGGCTTTTATGTGCCTTCTCTGTTGGTGGAAAAGTGTATTGAATGTGGCACCTGTGAAAGGAGTTGCCCTATATTGAATGTGATAGAGAAGAAAAGAGTAAAACAATATGGATACGCTATTTGGAGTCGAAATAAGATACTAAGGAAGGAGAGCTCTTCCGGCGGTATATTCTCTGAATTGGCACTTTATATTTTAAAAAGCGGTGGCGTTGTTTTTGGGGCAGCGTTTACTTCTAATTTTACTGTATCTCACATAATGATTGATAAAGAAGATGATTTAGCAAAATTGAGAGGCTCAAAGTATTTGCAAAGTAATATTCATGAGTCATATAAAGCTGTTCGTTCGGTTCTGAAGGAGGGGAGGATGGTCTTGTTTAGTGGGGCACCTTGTCAGGTAGCTGGTCTTTATGGGTATTTACAACGTGATTATAGCAATTTAGTGACATGTGATTTTGTTTGTCATGGAGTTCCATCTCCTAATGTTTTTTTTAAATATAAAGAATGGTTGGAAAATTGTTATAAATCATCACTTATCTCTTATACTTTTAGAGATAAAAGGAATAGTTGGAGTTGGTTTAACACTAAAGCTATATTTGAATCTGGAGAGGTTTATTTTGGTAATTGGTTTAAAGATCCTTTTATGCGACTATTTCTGAGGGATAATATATTAAGAAAGTCTTGTTATCAATGTCGCTTCGCCAATATGGAACGTGTTAGTGATATAACTTTAGCTGATTTTTGGGGTTATGTAGCTACTTGTAAAGAAGAAAAAAACACAGATGAGGGTATTTCGATGTTGTTGATAAATACTTCTAAAGGGAGAAATCTTGTTGATTTAGTGAAAAATCAGACTATTTGTTTTGAAAGAGATTCTATTGTAATTTCCAAAAGTCAGAAAAGTCTTTCTTCTGCTTGGAATGAACCTGTTACGAGATCTGAGTTTTGGTTGGATTTCCAAAACATGAACTTTGATGAAATTATAGCAAAATGGGGATATCCAGAGAGAAGAAATTTCCCTCAATATTTAATTTCTGAATATGGAAGTAATACGGTTGTTAAAAGTTTGTGCTGGGTATATTACAGGATTAATATTGTTTTCTTTAAATTGATTAGTTTTTTTAATAGGCGTTTTACTTAGAGTCTGTTTAAATTTTGCTCGCCACTGTTTTGAGATTTGTTTTCGAGGATATTTTTCAGTTTTTATAAGGAGCATAGCGGGCTATGTGACGAATAAAAACTGAAAAATAGACCGAAAAGAAAATCAAAACAGGTCGATAAAGCCTATATAAAAATTATTTCAGGAATATTTAAACAGACTCTTAATTCTTGAGATTATTTCTGGATAATGTTATGGATATAAAAGTTTCAATTATTGTTCCTGTTTATAATGTCTCTTTGTATATAGAAAGAGTCTTAAAATCAATATTGAATCAAACATATAGAAATATTGAATGTATATTAATTAATGACTGCACGCCTGATGATAGTATGAAGAAAGTATCTGATTTTCTGAATAATAATCAGTGTGATATTGATTTTAGAATAATTAATCATGAGAAAAATAGAGGATTGTCTGCAGCCCGCAATACAGGAATAAAATTTTCTACGGGAGATTATTTGTATTTTTTAGATAGCGATGATGACATTTCATTAGATTGTATTTCTTTATTGGTGTCTTCGTTAAAATCAAATTATGACGTTGTTGTTGGAGCGTATGAAGTAAATGCGAAATTTCCAATATATTGCTTTGATAATAAATTATATGAATCGAATAGTGCTATTGTTGAGGCGCTTTATAATAATGAATGGTACGTGATGGCTTGGAATAAACTAGTCAATAAATCATTTATAATTCAATACAATTTATTTTTCGAAGAAGGTTTATTGCATGAAGATGTTTTGTGGAGTTTTCAATTGGCTACATTCGCCAAATCATTGTTTTTATGTGATGCAATTACTTATAAATATGTCATAAGAGATAATACAATTAGTACAGATACTAATCAAAAAAAACATTTAGTTCATTACTTTAATGTTATTAATAAGATGATTTCGTTTGTTAGTGATAATAATGTTTCTAATCCATATAATTATTTTATTTTGGAAAGTTATCGGTATTCTTATTTCTCAGTAGCTATGACAGTGCTTACTGATTTAGAACTTTGGACTTATTATAAACATATAGTAAATCGAGTACCTTTATCTAATCGTTTTGTTTATTTATGTAAAGCAAGTAATCGGTTGGGAGTATTTATCAGGAATATTCATTTTATCTTGCCTCTTAGAATTGGTTTCTACTATTATAAAATGATATGTATGTTATATGATAAAATACACAGATTTTCAAAATGTTAAATTTGATGAAGTTACATGCGGTCAACCGATCTACATTGTTTTTATTTGGCTGCTTATTATATTTTGGGGGATCTGCAATACTTAATAGTGATACTTCTCCTATATTAATAATTCGTTTTTTACAATTGACAGGTTTGTCGTTTATTTTTTATAATTTCTTTTTTCTTGTAAAGAAGCAAAATAGTCGTTTAACTTCTTTTTGTGTTTGCTTTTTTGTTATACTGGGGGTTTTTATAATGATTCGGGGAAATTATCTGACTGTGATGTCTGTGTTAAATAAGGTGTACGACAGAATGGGGCTTATGTTGTATTTAACGCCTTTGATCTATTTTATATTGTCTGAAAATGTGTTAAAAAAAATGTTCTCTTTATTTTTTTTGATGTCATTACTTTTTGTAGCGCTTATTTTATTATCTTATAGAGCATTATTTACAGAGTTCGGTTTTGTAGTAATCTCCCAGTTAACTGCCTTTTTGGGGTCGACTTCAATTATTTTATTCTATTTTATTCGCTCTTTTGGTTTAAAGTATAAGATTGTCATTTTCATCTCTCTTGGACTTCTTTTTATCTTTGCTACATTAATGGCTAGGCGTGGATTAGTTTTAGATATATTTATTGCATTTTTTCTAAATATCGTAGGAGTTGTAATCTTTGGTGATAATAACAGTAAACAAAAAATCAAGATCTTGTTTTTTATTTTTTTTCTATCGTTAATAGCTTGGAGGGGGTATGGTTATTTGTCGACTACGCTATTTTCGAATTTGATAGAGAAAGGGATGACTGATACAAGGTCTCAAGTGGAATTTATGTTTATTGATGATGTGTTTAGTAATGTAAGTGATGTGTTTTGGGGACGTGGTATTGATGGCGTATATTATGCTCCTGGAATAGAGTCATCAGGTGAGGAGTATCGTAATTTGATTGAAACAGGTTTTTTACACATTATATTGAAGGGTGGAATCCTATTTCTTATACCCTTTCTTGTTTTTCTAATTTGTGCAATTTGTAAAGGATTTGCTTCAAAATCTTATTTTTCTCATCAGTCAGCTCTTTTTTTAGTACATTTTATAGTGTCTTTGTATCCAGGAAGCCTTTTTGTTTTTTGTCCTAAATATTTATTTGTGTGGGTGGCTGTTTGGAGTATCTATACTAATCAAAAAAATAATATTTTTAGATGAATATTGCTTTTTATGATCATCCTTTTCATATAAAGACAAGGAGTAGTCAATTTTTTATTGAAATTTTGCAAACTCTTGATAAAGTAGATGTTCTATATTCTTTTTTTGATTCAAATAATGATGTCATAAAAGAAGGATATGACTTGTATGTTTTTTGGCAAATTATACCATCTCTTGACATATTATCTTCTGTAGATCCTAAAAGAGTAATTATTATTCCAATGTATGATGCTTGTTCAACATGGAACCACTTTACTTGGTATAAGTATCGTAAGTTTCGTTTTATCTCTTTTAGTACTACTATTCATAAGATTCTTCTTGATTTAAGAATTGATAGTTTACTCGTGCGATATGTTCCTCCTGTAAGGAAAAATACAACTCTTGATTTGACTAAGTTATCAGCATTTATTTGGAGAAGAACAAATAATATGAATATTCAAAAATTATTGAATTCCTTAGAAAGTATGGGAGTAAATAGGGTTTTGATTCATGATTCTCCCGATTCTACTACTTGTTCAAAAATCAATAAGAATATTTTGAGTATGAATAAAATGGAGATTAACTATACTGATGGCTGGTTTGATACTCATGAAGATTATTTAAATGCACTTAGTAAATGCAATATATTTATTGCTCCCCGAAAGTTGGAAGGAATTGGTATGGGATTTTTGGAGGCGATGGGATTAGGTTTATGCGTATTATCACCTAATAGTCCTACGATGAGTGAATATATTGTTGATGGAGATAATGGAGTTTTATTTGATAAGTTTGAAAACTTATCAAATAAAACGATAAATATAAGATTACTATCAAAGCGCTCTTTAGAAACTTATGAATACTACGCACAGCGTTGGGACTTAGAAAAAATGTCGATTTTATCTTTTTGTACTAAAACCCCGAAGGATAGCAGCGAAGGATACAATCACCCGATAAGATACAGCGCATGTGATTTAAAGTTGTTTGTTGGTAGAACTATGGATTATTTAAAAACAAGATTATTTAAATCAGATTATTAATTATGGAATACGCTCTTTCAGTAGTATTAGGTTCCAAAAACCGGAAGAATTTATTAAAGGCTACAATTAATAGTATAAGAACAAATGGGTTCAATGGAAATGTTGAAATCATTGTAATAGATGGTGGCTCTACTGATGGCACATGCGATTGGTTAGCTAAACAAAGGGATATTTTTACAATGATTCAGCCGAACTATAAGGTAACTGATTCACAAGGTATACGTGTATTGGCTCATTCATGGGGAGAATTTATGAATATTGCTTTTAAATATGCTTCGGCTCCTTATATCGTAATGGTGAGCGATGATTTAATATTGGAAAAAGGGTGTTTACAGAAAGGGTATGATGAAATGGAAAGGCGAAGAATAAATGGGGAAAAAATAGGTGCTGGTGCTTTCTTTTTTAGAGAATTTCCTAGACATAATTATTATCGTGTGGGGCTTTTACCCAAAGGATATGTTACTTTAAATCATGGATTCTATGTGCGAGAGGCATTAGAGGCGATTGGCTTTTTAGAGGAGAAGGATTATAACTTTTATTTTGCTGATAGTGATGTTGTTATGCGCCTGAATTTACAAGGATGGAGTACAATAGCTTTAGATAATTGTTTTGCAGAGCATTTATGTCATAAACCAATCTTTAATAAAAAGAAAAATTACTCTATATCTCATTTACGCGATATGGACATGTTTAATCAGAAATATCCATATCCTATAGGGGATACTATGATACAAAAGAAATTATTTGTTGATATAAATACATATCCATTTTATAGATATGCTGTTAAGAATGTTTTTTATGGTTATCTATTAAGACTTTATGATGGGTATAGAAAAAACTAATATGGTCATAGTTCGTCTCTGGGGAGGGATTGGAAATCAATTATTTCAGTATTCTTTTGGTGAGTTTTTAAGAGAGAAGTACCAAGTAGATGTGATATATGATATTGCTTCTTTTGGAAAATCTGATAAATTAAGAAAATTGGAGTTATCCGTGGTTGTTCCTGGTATACCTGTTACCACTGATATTTCTTTCTCTAAATATGTAGGTACAAAGAATCGGTTATTGAGATTTATTTATGGTTTGAAAAATAGTTTTATTGAGGAGAAGTATTTTTCAGATGAACAGTTATTCAAATATTTGAGTAAGAGAGGGGATGTTTATTTGCAGGGCTATTGGCAGAAAACTATTTATGCTGAAACTTTGAGAAGAAAGGGCTCTTTTTTTCTTTCCCAAGAAGAACCGATAGTCTTGCATACTATAAAAGCAAAGATACAAGAAGCTGAGGGGTCTATAGCATTACATGTAAGAAGAGGCGATTACTTCTCGTCTAAGCATATTAATACTTTTGGAGTTTGTGATGCTCACTATTATGAAAAAGCAGTGGATATTATGCGCGGAAGAGTTTCTAATGCTATGATTTTTGTTTTTTCTGATGATTTAGACTGGGTAAGAAGGTATGTCAATCTACCAACAAATGTAATTTATGTTCCTAATTATGATATTCCTCAATATTGGTACATTTATCTAATGTCTTTGTGTAGACATAACATTATCTCTAACAGCTCTTTTTCGTGGTGGGGGGCTTTTTTAAACATGAACACAAATAAAATCGTTGTTTCCCCTTCTAAATGGACTTTAAATTCAGATAAGACTATTGCTTTAGATGAATGGTTTAAGATTTGAATCTGATATTACTTGTAGATATAAATATTCCAATCATTTGTTTGAACATCCTTTTTAATGATGCATTTACCTCTTGTCAGTGTAGTAATTCCTACGTACAATTCTTCCGAAACAATCTTGTCTTGTATTAACTCTGTATTTTCTCAAACCTACAATAATATTGAAATTATTGTTGTTGATGATGGGTCTACTGATACAACGATTAAACTTTTATCTGATTTGATAATAGGTCATGAAGAAAAGATTAAACTTGTGACACAAGTAAATGCTGGTCCTTCCTGTGCCAGAAACAATGGGATATCTCATGCGAAAGGAGAGTACATCGCTTTTTTAGACTCTGATGATGAATGGTATCCGAATAAAATAGAAAAGCAAGTTCAGCTTTTTGCGGAAAATAAGGATCTGGTACTTGCTGGTAGTTTATACAGTGTAGGTGATAAATGTTATTTTTCAAAATCATTTTCTTTTATCCGAAAGATCTCTTTAACTGGGTTAATGCTGAAAAACAGTTTCGTGACTTCTACAGTAATGTGCCCTCGTAGCATATTACAAAAATATAAATTTGATGAAAGCAAAAAGTATTCTGAAGATTATAAGTTATGGCTTCAGTTAGCTACTTTGGGTAAGCTTTGTATATTGCAGGGGGAAGTGTTGACAAAAATGAATGATAAACCACTTTGGGGAGCCAAAGGGCTTTCCTCTAAATTGTGGATGATGGAAAAAGGAGAATTGGATAATTTTAAATTCATGTATAAACATTCATATGTCTCATATCCTCTTTTCTTGGTTTCATCTTCTTTCTCTCTATTTAAATATCTAAGGCGAATGTTTTTACAAAAACTTAAATGAATATTCTTCACGTTGTTAATATCTATTTCGTAATACCCTATTTTTTAGGCGATCAGCTTCTTTATTTTAAAAAGAGAGGATATCAGGAATATATTATTTGTAGTCCTTCTGACGAAATAAAGCAATATTCGGAATCACATTGTTTTGGCTATAAGGAAATACCTATTGAGAGGAAAATTTCTTTGTGGAAAGATATAAAAGCTATAGTTGCTACATGTAAATACGTACATGAAAAAAGGATTTCAATAGTGACTGGACATACTCCTAAAGGAGCATTGATAGCTATGATTGCTGGTTTCTTTATGCGGGTTCCTATTCGTATTTACTTTCGGCACGGGCTTGTGTATGAGACCTCTATGGGCTTTAAAAGGAAGTTACTTATATGGATGGACAGATTGGCGGCAAAATTATCGACCAAAATCGTTTGTGTGAGTCCATCAATTTGTAACAAGAGTTTAGAAGATAAATTGAATCCTTCCTATAAGCAGATATTACTTTCAAAAGGAACCTGTAATGGGATTGATATCTTTCGATTTAATAAAGAAAATATTGATAATGTACAGCTGAATATATTGAAGCGAAGATTGGGGCTTGATAAATATAGCTTTGCAATAGGTTTTACAGGACGGTTGGTTAGAGATAAGGGTATTATAGAACTAATACAGGCATTTGATATTCTTCAAAAAAAGAGCAATGATATAGCTGTCTTGTTGGTGGGAATGCTGGAGACGAGAGATGCTTTACCACAAAATATAGTAGAAAATATAGAGACAAATCCAGCTATTGTTAGTACTGGTTATGTGGAGAATTCGATGATTGAATACTATTATGGGCTGATGGATATTTTTGTGTTGCCATCCTATCGGGAAGGCTTCCCAACCTCTGTTTTAGAAGCCTCTTCTATGGAATTACCTATTGTAACAACTAAAGCGACAGGCTGTATTGACTCTATTGTTGAAAAAGAAACGGGATTATTTGTCGGGCATAATGCTGGCGAGTTGGCAGAAGCTATCTGGTTGTTAAGGCAAGATGGTGACATAAGAAATAAGTATGGAAAAGCTGGGAGAGAATTTGTAAAGAATAATTTTGAACAGCATGTGATTTGGCAGGAGATAGAGAAGTTATATGTGTAGTTTGTGTGTCTATTGTGTGGCTCTTACAAGAAATATTTTTGTAAATCAGAAATTAACAAGACTTGTCTTAATTTACTTTCTGTGATAGGGGGTTCTTCATCCGTTTCTGTTACTCCGATTATCTTTCCTAAACCTTTTGTTTGGATGTTTACAAACTGGAATAATTAATGAATATACTTATTACGGGTATCCACGGTTTTGTGGGCTCCAATCTTGTAGTATCTTTAAAAGGGCGGCATACCCTTTATGGCTTGGATATTGTGACTCCTGAAAAAGAAGGGGTAATAAAGACCTTCTTATGGGAGGATATACAGCTATATTCTTTTGCTTATCAGAATCTTCCGGAGTTTGATGCCATTATTCATCTTGCCGGGAAAGCTCATGACACTAAAAATCAATCTGCTGCCCAGTCTTATTTTGATATCAACACAGGTTTGACTCAAAAGATTTTTGATTTCTTTCTTCAATCTTCTACCAAGAAATTCATTTTCTTCAGTTCTGTAAAAGCTGCTGCCGATAGCGTAGTAGGGGATATACTCACTGAAGATGTAATCCCGGCTCCGATTGGTCCTTATGGAGAAAGTAAGATCAAGGCGGAAGAGTACATTCTTAATAAATTGACAGTTGACAGTGGACAATTGACAGTTGCTATGCAGCATGATAGCGCAGCTAATTGTCAATTGTCCACTGTCAACTGTCAATTAAACAAGCAGGTTTATATATTAAGACCTTGCATGATACATGGGCCGGGAAATAAAGGGAATTTGAATTTGTTGTATAATGTGGTGAAGAAAGGTATTCCGTGGCCTTTGGGGGCTTTTGAAAATCATCGTTCGTTTACTTCGATAGATAATCTTTGCTATGTGATAGAAGGGTTGTTGACGAAGGATATTCCGGGTGGCATCTATCATATGGGAGATGATGAAGCGATGTCTACTAATGAGTTGATAGCTACTATGTGTGAGGTGATGGGAAAAAAAATGCATATTTGGAAGGTGAATAAAGGTTTGATGGAAGGTTGTGCTGAGCTTGGTACCTTGTTTCACTTACCTTTAAATACAGAACGTCTTCGGAAGCTAACAGAGAATTATGTAGTAAGTAACGCAAAGATAAAAGCAGCTTTGGGGATAGATCAAATGCCTATAACTGCAAAAGAAGGACTGATAAAGACAGTAAAGTCCTTTGAATGATTTACAATTGAAGATATCTTAAATATAAAACCATGTATTATTTAATAATCTTAGTTCTGCTCTTCTCAGCAGAACTTTTTTATTTTCGTCTCGCTGATAAATATAACATCATTGATAAACCCAATGAACGCAGTTCGCATACGCGGATCACTTTACGGGGTGGGGGAGTTATCTTCTACTTTGGAGCATTAGCTTATTTCCTTACGAATCATTTTGAATATCCCTGGTTCATGCTTGCCCTGACACTGATCACCTTTATCAGCTTTATAGATGATATCCGCTCTACCTCTCAGGCATTACGATTAGTGTTTCATTTCTCCGCTATGGCTTTGATGTTCTATCAATGGGGATTATTCTCTCTTCCCTGGTGGACAATCTTTGTAGCGTTAATCATTTGTACGGGTATTATCAATGCTTACAACTTTATGGATGGCATTAATGGTATCACGGGGGGATACTCTTTGATTATTTTAGTAGCTCTTGCTTATATAAATAAGGAGATTGTTCTTTTTGTAGAACAGGATTTGATTCTTACTATCCTTTGTTCTGTACTGGTTTTTAATTTCTTTAATTTCCGAAAGCGTGCGAAATGCTTTGCCGGTGATGTAGGTTCTGTGAGTATAGCATTTATTGTTTTGTTCCTTATCGGTAAGCTGATAATCAAGACGGAGGATTTCAGTTGGATTATACTATTAGTTGTGTATGGTGTGGACAGTGTTTTGACTATCATCCATCGTTTGATGCTTCATGAAAATATAGGATTGCCGCATCGGAAACACTTGTATCAGATTATGGCAAATGAGCTAAAAGTACCTCATATGGTAGTCTCTTTTGTATATATGGTGATACAGGCATTGGTAATAGTGGGTTATTTCTATTTCCAGGTGTATGGCTACTGGTATTTATTGAGCAGTATTTTGGTATTAAGTATTCTATATGTCTTGTTTATGCATAAATACTTTTACCTGCATTTTTCTTCCAACTAACTGATAATTATCCCTCTACAAACTTTCTGAGAGAAACAGCTTTACCTCCCTCTTTTTCGTTTGCCACCCGATAATAAACTCTCATCTTTGCAATGTTGATCAACGAAACGTGTGAATGAAAAAAACGATTAGTAACATTAAAAAGAGGAGGTAATTATGCCTTTATTTTACAGAGCGGTGCAATCACCGATGGCCAACAAAGCGGGAGCTAAGTTATGGCATCTTAATCTGGTTAAAACCGGAGCAGCAGTAACTACTCAGCAATTGGCTGAGGTAATAGCTGAGAAATCATCCCTTACCCCGGGTGATGTACAGAATGTGGTACGTAACCTGATGTCGGCGATGCGGGAACAACTTCTGAACAGCCGTACGGTACGTTTGGATGGCTTGGGAACATTTACAATGAAAGCCCGTACGCAGGGCCGGGGAGTAGAGAGTGCCGATAAGGTAAACCCGAATCAGATAACAGCTTTGAAGTGCCAGTTTACGGCTGAGTATACTCGCCCGGCAGCTATTGGTACCACACGTGCCCTGTTGCAAGGTGTACAGTTTGTACATGCTGATTTGCTGAAGAGCATGACCGAGGGAGGAAACCCTGGTGGTGAGGGTGAGGGGGAAGATCCTTCTATTTAGTTGAAAGCTTAGAGAGTTGAAAGTTGAAAATTGAGAGTTGAAAGTTGGCTGCGCGGCACTGGATACGTTATTAAAATGGGAGGAAAATGAAAAAGACGATTTGGAATACGATTTTGAAAGTGGTTATAGCTGTGGCAAGTGCCTTGGCTGGTGTATTTGGCGGACAGGCTATGATGGCTTAGCGGACAAATAGATATAAATAAGAGATCGCCCGGTTCATTCTTAGGAGTGAATCGGGCGATTTTTGTTTTAAGATAATCAAGATATTTGCGTTAGCTTTGCTCTACACCAATCATTGTTAATTGTATGCGTTTTCGCTCATTATCTACGCTCATAACTTTCACCATAACTTGCTGATGAATAGATACTACTTCTGTGGGATCGGAAATGAAGCGTTCGGCTAATTGCGAGAGGTGCACCAGTCCGTTCTCTTTGATACCTATATCTACAAAAGCGCCAAAGTTGGTAATATTACCAACAATTCCCGGAAGTATCATTCCTTCACGGAGGTCATTGATGGTACGTACATTCTTATC
Organism: Bacteroides sp. K03; assembly: GCF_019734355.1. Lineage (NCBI taxonomy): Bacteria > Pseudomonadati > Bacteroidota > Bacteroidia > Bacteroidales > Bacteroidaceae > Bacteroides > Bacteroides sp. K03. Next base: position 457,757 of record NZ_JAASHC010000003.1, on the reverse strand, counting down.
AAATTCAAAGGCTTTGATCGTCTGGCGTGGATCACGTCCCGGCTTTTCAAGCTCCTGCATGATGTCCTGCAGAGTAGGCATACCCACTGTTGGAGTGACGTAAGCTGATACATTGATTTTGCTGCGTAACTCTTTATTGGTAATCAATTCAGCAACACTGCATTTCATATCTTTAGCCATTTGCTCTACGATGCAATAACTTTCGGGATGTACGGCTGTATTGTCCAAAGGATTCTTGGCTTGTGGAATACGGAGGAAGCCGGCACATTGTTCAAATGCTTTTGCACCCATGCGGGGAACTTTCATTAATGCTTTACGTGAATCGAAAGCACCGTTTTCGGCACGATAGTTCACTATATTTTGTGCCAACTGTGGTCCTAATCCGGAGATATAGGTCAACAGATGACTACTGGCTGTATTGAGATTAACGCCTACCAGGTTTACACAATTCTCTACTGTCTGATCAAGTGCTTTTTTTAGTTTGGTTTGGTCTACATCGTGCTGATACTGTCCCACACCGATGGATTTCGGATCAATTTTTACCAGTTCGGCAAGCGGATCCATTAATCGGCGTCCTATTGAAACGGCACCACGTACGGTTACGTCATATTCGGGGAACTCATCACGGGCTATTTTAGAAGCTGAATAGATGGAAGCACCTTGCTCACTGACAACAAATACCTGTAAAGGACGGTCGAACTGCTGGGTGGTAACAAAGAATTCCGTTTCCCGGCTGGCTGTACCGTTTCCGATGGCGATGGCATCTATTTGATAGGCTTCTACCATTTTACGTAGCTTGGCTGCCGCCTCTTTCTTCTTATCTACCGGTGGATGAGGATAGATATTTTCATTATGCAGCAGATTGCCCTGTGCATCCATACATACTACCTTACATCCTGTACGGAATCCGGGATCTATACCCAATACCCGTTTCTGCCCCAATGGCGGGGCAAGGAGCAATTGGCGAAGATTCTCGGCAAATACGCGAATCGCTTCTTCGTCGGCTTTCTCCTTTGTCATGGCGGCAAATTCGGTTTCGATGGAGGGCTTTAGCAGTCGTTTGTAAGAGTCTTGTACCGCTTCTGCTACTTGTCGGGCGCATTCGTTATTGCTACGAACGAACTGGCGTTCGAGCCTCTCGATGCATTCCTCGTCATCCGGGGTAATAGATACCTTTAGCAAACCTTCTGCTTCGGCACGGCGGATGGCTAATAACCGATGCGAAGTGCAACGTTTTAATGGTTCGGAAAAATCAAAGTAGTCGCGGTATTTTGCAGCTTCCTCTTCTTTGCCTTTCACCACTTTGGCACTGATTATAGCCTGACGATTGAATTGGTTACGTATAGCATTACGGGCACGTTCGTCTTCATTAACCTGCTCGGCTATAATATCGCGCGCACCTTTCAAGGCATCTTCCACGTCTTTCACGTCTCCTTTTACAAAGGCGGCAGCTTTAGCATCAAGATTATTTTCGCGTTGTAGCATCAATACCATTGCGAGGGGTTCAAGCCCTTTTTGGCGGGCGGCTTCCGCTCTGGTTTTACGTTTGGGCTTATAGGGGAGGTAGATGTCTTCCAATTCGGTAGTATCCCAGGTGCCTTCAATACGTTTTTGCAGTTCGGCAGTCAGTTTGCCCTGTTCGTTGATAGTGGTAAGAATGGTTTCTTTACGTTTGACTATCTCACAGAGTTTGTCGTACTGGGTTTTTATGTTTTCTACCTGTACCTCATCCAGGCCTCCTGTAGCTTCTTTACGATAACGGCTGATAAAAGGAATGGTAGCGCCGTCTTTTAGTAGATTCAAAGTGTTACTGACCTGCTTCTCTGATATATTCAAAGCAGCAGAAATCATCTTGTGAAATAATTCCATAAATGTTTTTATAATGATTCGCTGACAAATGTACATATTAATCTCCTATTAATTGCCAACTTTTAGTATATTTGCGGCAACAAAAAAAACGCGTATATATAAATATGTTGCCATATATCCGATATGTCTTTTCCTTCCTCCTTCCCATTGTTTTTCTTTGGCCAGTGGTGGGCTATGCAGCTCAGGATACCCGGTCTATTCTGATTATTTGCTCTTATAATCCGGCCGCTCATCAGACTTCGGTAACCATCTCCGATTTCATGGATGAATATACAAAATGCGGTGGCAAGTACAATATTGAGATTGAGAATATGAACTGTAAAAGTTTCTCGGAGGCTCCTCAGTGGAAGGGAATGATGCATCAGATACTTTCTAAATATACGGGTATTCAACGGCCGGAGCTTATTATCTTATTGGGGCAGGAGGCATGGGCGTCTTATTTATCACAGGAAGACTCATTGGTGGCACAAATACCGGCTATGTGTAGTTTGACCAGCCGTAATGCAGTGATTTTGCCGGAAGATACAATCAACCTGAAAGAATGGATGCCGGAGTCTGTAGATTTCTTTTCCGATGATCTTGGACACCATAAAGTGAAGGCGGGATTTGTTTACGAATATGATATTGAAGGTAATATTCAATTACTTAAACACTTCTATCCCAATACACGTCATATCGCTTTCATATCCGATAATACGTATGGAGGAGTTGCCATGCAGGCACTTGTGAGAGAAAAAATGAAGAAGTTCCCGGAGATGGATTTGATATTGTTGGACGGGCGTTCCAATACAATTTATACGATACTGGATCAGTTTCAGAAGTTACCTGAAAATACGGCGGTCATGGTGGGTACCTGGCGTGTGGATATGAATGAGAGCTATTTTATGCGTAATGCCACTTATATGATGATGGAGGCTAATCCTACGGTACCTGCTTTTACTCCGGCTTCCATTGGACTGGGGTATTGGGCTGTAGGCGGGGTAATTCCTGCTTATCGCTCTTTTGGTCGTGAAATGGCTCGTGAAGCTATTCGTATGCTTGACAATCCGAAAGATACGGTCAGTCATGTAGAGATAGTAGGCAGTAAAGCTGTGCTTGACTATAAAAAAGTGAAGGATTTGAAACTGGATATAAAATCTCTTCCTTTTCGTGTTGAAATAGTTGGTAGGCCTGTATCATTCTATCAGGAATATATGTATCAGATATGGGCGGCAATCAGCATATTTGTAATATTGGCAGGAGGACTGATCATTTCACTCTTTTTCTATTTCAGAACAAAGCGTTTGAAGGACGACTTGCAAAGATCGGAAGTAGATTTGCGTGAAGCCAAAGATCGTGCCGAAGAATCCAATCGGCTGAAGAGTGCCTTCTTGGCCAATATGAGCCATGAGATACGTACTCCGCTGAATGCTATTGTGGGCTTTTCGGATGTGTTGACCGCCGAAGGAAGTTCTGACGAAGATAGAAAGGGGTATTCGGAAATTATTAAATCCAATTCAGACCTGTTGCTTCGATTAATAAATGATATACTTGATCTCTCCCGGCTCGATGCAGACAGGGTGAGGATGACGAAAGAACCTTGTGATGTAGTTCAGTTGTGCCGGCAGGTATTGACTTCAGTAAATTTTTCCCGTAAATCCAATAATAAGTTTGTGTTCACCAGTAAGTATGAGGATTTTGTAATCAATACGGACGTACAGCGGTTGCAGCAAGTTATTATTAATCTGCTTTCCAATTCTGCTAAATTTACACAAGATGGTGTTATTACTTTGGACTTTTCGGTGGATGAAGGGCGGAAGTTAGCCTTTTTCTCTGTGACTGATACTGGTTGCGGCATTCCAAAGGAGAAACAAAAGTTAGTATTTGAACGCTTTGAAAAATTAGACGAATATGCACAAGGGACAGGATTGGGATTGTCCATCTGTAAACTTACTGTTGAGAAATGGGGTGGTGAGATATGGGTGGATCCGGACTATACCGAAGGAGCCCGTTTTGTATTTTCAATGCCGGTAGAATGAGTTTGTAAAATAACTCTATTTCCTTATTACATTAAATAGACATTATGAAAAGATTTATTTCTATTTGTACCTTGCTGTTATGCTTTATGTTGGCGTTGCCGGCACAAGAGCGTGAGGTGAAATTGAAAATTGTACAGACCAGTGATGTACATGGTAATTATTATCCCTATAATTTCATTACTCAGAAAGAATGGGGAGGAAGTCTGGCGTGTATTTATGCATTGGTGCAGAAGGAGCGTGAGACTTACAAAGATAATCTTATTCTGCTTGATAACGGTGATATATTGCAAGGCCAGCCTACCGCTTATTATTATAATTATATAGATACGGTTTCTCCTCATCTCTGTGCCGAAATGATGAACTATATGAAGTATGATGCCGGTAATATGGGAAATCATGATGTAGAAACCGGTCGTGGCGTTTTTGATCGTTGGATTGGCGAATGCAATTTTCCTGTGCTTGGTGCAAACATTATTGATACTGCCACTGGTGAAACTCATCTGAAACCTTATAAAGTATTAGAACGGGACGGAGTTAAAATAGTAGTATTGGGCATGATTACCCCTGCTATTCCTGCATGGCTTTCTGAAAATCTGTGGCAGGGACTTCGCTTCGATGATATGGAGCAAACGGCACAGAAATGGATGAAGATTATCCGTGAGAAAGAGAATCCGGATATTGTAGTCGGGCTTTTCCATGCCGGGCAGGATGCTTTTCGTATGTCTGGCAAGTACAATGAGAATGCATCACTGAATGTGGCAAAAAATGTTCCCGGTTTTGATATTGTATTGATGGGGCATGATCATGCCCGTGAGTGTAAAAAGATTATGAACGTTGCGGGGGATTCTGTGTTGGTTATTGATCCGGCCAGTAATGGAATTGTAGTTTCCAATGTGGATGTGACGGTAAAACTGAAAGATGGTAAAGTGCAGAGCAAGCAGATTGAAGGAGTGCTTACTCCCACAGAAGACTATGGTATCAGTGAGGATTTTATAAAAGAATTTGCTCCTCAGTATAATGCAGTAGAGCAGTTTGTATCAAAAAAAATAGGTACTTTTACTGAAGATATATCTACCCGTCCGGCCTATTTTGGTCCTTCGGCTTTTATTGATTTTATTCATTCCCTGCAACTTGATATATCTGGTGCTGATATTTCTTTTACTGCTCCGCTGTCATTTGATGCCGAGATTAAAAAAGGTGATATTCATGTCAGCGATATGTTCAATTTATATAAGTATGAGAATATGCTTTATGTGATGACACTTTCCGGCAGGGAGATAAAAGACGTTCTTGAAGCTTCTTATTATATGTGGACTAATCAGATGAAATCTCCCAATGATCATCTGTTGTGGTTTAAGAAGAAACGTCGTGAAGGAGCAGAAGATCGTGCTTCGTTTCAGAACTTCAGCTTTAATTTTGATTCTGCTGCGGGCATCATTTATACAGTAGATGTTACGAAACCTCAAGGGGAAAAAGTGATGATTATCAGTATGGCAGACGGTACTCCTTTCAGCATGGATAAGATTTATAAGGTTGCTCTCAACTCTTATCGTGGCAATGGGGGAGGTGAACTGCTGACAAAAGGTGCAGGTATCCCTCAGAATGAGTTGAAAGACCGTATTATCTTTTCCACAGATAAAGATTTACGCTACTATCTGATGAATTACATTGAGAAGAAAGGTACGCTCGATCCTCGTGCTTTGAATCAGTGGAAGTTTATTCCAGAAGATTGGACGGTGCCGGCTGCAGAGAGAGATTATAAAAAACTGTTTAAATAGTGATAAGTGATAAGTGATTAGTTCCATGCGGACTATAGTGTAGTTGTTAATCACTAATCACTACTCACTAATTATTCTTGTTGTGTCTGAAAATTTAATTCTTATATCCGGTAGTAAAGAAGAGCAATATTCTTCTTTGTTGCCACAAATAAAGTCTCTTGTTGAAGGAGAGACCGATTTAATAGCCAACTTGGCTAATGTTACTGCTGCTTTGAAGGAGGCGTTTCACTTCTTCTGGGTTGGGTTTTATCTGGTGAAGGAGAATGAGTTGGTGCTTGCTCCTTTTCAGGGACCTATTGCTTGTACACGCATTCGTAAGGGGAGAGGGGTTTGTGGTACTGCCTGGCAGGAGAAGCAGACACTGATTGTACCTGATGTAGATGCTTTTCCGGGACATATAGCCTGTAGCTCTCTGTCTCGTTCGGAAATTGTAGTGCCGTTGCTAAAAGATGGTGAGGTGTGGGGAGTACTTGATATTGATAGTGAGCAACTGAGTACTTTTGATGAAACGGATAGGAAGTATCTCGAAGAACTTTGTACCTATTTGTAGATGATTTGTTAAATACATCCCCTTTTTATTTAAAAGTCTTTGAGATAATGCTTATCTTTGCACCTCAATTTTAAAATAAAGAGACTATAACAGGTGAGACGTGTAAAAAGAGTTCTATCATCCCTTCTGTTGCTGACGCTATTTACCGTGTATCAGGCAGGCATTACGATGTTTACCCATGTACACTACGTCAATGGTGTCATGATAGTTCACTCTCACCCCAGTCATGGCAAACACACCCACACTAAAACCGAGATTGTTGTAATTAACCGTTTATCTTCTTTCCATTCACTGGAAGCTGATATACCGGTCAATGTAATAGATCCTGTACGTCCGTTACTTTTCTACGTGGAAGTACAGCGGGAGATTCCTGTTGTGTCAGGAATGCATTTGCGGGTACTTTCTCTTCGTGCTCCGCCTGTAATCCGGGCTTGAAAATGATAATTTAATAGTTTGCTGTAGAAGATACGTTCAGTGTATCTTTGTTGCTGATTATTAAATTATTACTCTTTTTTTTCTTTATTCATTATATATAATATTGTAATTTCAGAATGAAAAAAAATATCATCCTGCTTATGCTTCTATGCCTGAGCATGATTACTTATGCCGTCAATCCTATCAAGGAAGGCAATATGATTTCCGGTCACGTTATTGTGAAAGGAACCGAAGAGAATGTTCCTTATGCCACTGTACGTGTGGTTAGTTATAATGGTGGTACTGTTCCCGAAAAGCTTCGTACATCCGGTGCTGTCTCTAATGATGAAGGGCAGTTTGAGTTTCGTAACCTTGCTCCGGGTAAATATACACTGCGGGTACAAGCTATGGGCTATAAAAGTCAGGAGAAGACAGTGGCTGTGAGTAAAGACTTTACGGCTGTTCTTCATTTCCAATTGGAAGAAGAGAGTTTCATGACTGATGAAGTAGTGGTTTCTGCTAATCGTAATGAGGTTAGCCGCCGGGAAGCTCCTGTAGTAGTTAATGTGATGAGTGCAAAGCTATTTGAAACGGTAAACTCTACTGATCTTGCTAAGTCGCTGAATTATCAGTCGGGACTTCGTGTGGAGAATAACTGTCAGAATTGTGGCTTTCCACAAGTACGTATCAATGGTTTGGAAGGTCCGTACTCCCAGATTTTGATAAACAGTCGTCCGGTCATTAGTGCTCTCTCCGGGGTATACGGGTTGGAACAGATTCCAGTGAATATGGTAGAACGTGTAGAGATAGTGCGTGGTGGTGGATCGGCTTTATTTGGTGCCAATGCCGTAGGAGGTACTATCAATATTATCACGAAAGACCCTGTCAGTAACTCTTTCCAGGTATCCAGCATGATGTCAAATATGAATGGTAAATCCTGGGAACAATATATGGGTGGCAATGTTTCTCTTGTTGCCAAAGATAATACGTATGGCATTGCTTTGTATGAGACGTATCGTAACCGTAACCCTTATGATGCCGATGGTGACGGATTTTCCGAATTGGGCAAACTGAATATGAATACTTTTGGACTCCGTGCTTACTATCGTCCTTCGTACAATAGCCGTATCAATATTGAATATCACACTACCAATGAGTTTCGCCGTGGCGGAAACAAATTTAATCTTCAACCACATGAAACCGATATAACTGAACAGACCAAACATATTATTAATAGTGGTGGATTGAGCTATGATCACTATTGGAATGAAGCAAAACATAAAATGTCTTTATACGGTTCTATCCAGCACACTGATCGTAACAGCTATTATGGTGCTCAGAAGAATCTCAATGCGTATGGTAAAACAGATGATCTTACCTGGGTACTGGGTGGCATGTATGTGGGGCAGATGAATAATTGCCTTTTCGCTCCGGCCACTTTTACCGGTGGTTTTGAATATCAGGATAATGCTTTACATGATGTCATGACTGGGTATCACCGAGATATGAAACAAAATGTGCGCATAGCCGGTACTTTTATTCAGAATGAATGGCGTATGAGACAGCTCACGATGCTCGTTGGCTTGCGTATGGATAAGCACAACCTGATTGATAAACTGATTTTCAGTCCCCGTGTCAATCTGCTTTATAAGCCGATGGATAATCTTCAGGCGCGCCTCACATATTCTACCGGTTTCCGTGCTCCACAGGCTTATGACGAAGATCTCCATGTGACGGCCGTAGGAGGTGAAGGTATTCAGATCAAACTGGCAGATAATTTGCGTGAAGAACGTTCTAATAGTTACAGCGGCTCTGTGGACTGGACATTGCCTATTGGGCATTGGCAGGCAAATATATTGTTGGAAGGCTTCTACACCGATCTGCGTCATGTGTTTACACTGGCAGATATTGGTGAAGATGAAAACGGAGATATGATAAAAGAACGTCGTAATGCTCATGGTGCACGTGTTTATGGTGCAAATCTTGATGCGAAGATTGCTCATGGGCGTGAAGCTCAATTCCAGTTAGGCTTTACGGCACAACGTAGCCGTTATACTCATGATGTGGTATGGCGTGACGCAGTAGAAGAAGAGGGGGTGCCTGCACTGACTACCCGGCGTATGCCCCGTACTCCCGATTATTACGGATACTTTACTTTTACCTCTGCACCTACCAAGCACTTTGACTTTTCTCTGTCAGGTACTTATACCGGAAAGATGATTGTACCCCATATGGCAGGTTATATCCCCGAAGATCGTATGGAACACACTCCTCAATTCTTCGATCTTAATCTGAAACTGAACTATACTTTTATACTACACGACCATATTAAACTGCAACTGAATGGTGGTGTACAAAACATATTCAATAGCTTTCAAAAAGATCTTGATAAAGGAGAACTTCGTGATTCGGGTTATTTCTATGGCCCTACACAGCCCAGAACCTATTTTATCGGTATTAAGATCATGAACTGATTATACAGTCTGTAAATGCAGAATGAATGCCATGCGAAATAAAAACGTATGGCATTTTTTGATTTATAATTGTTCTATTTTTCGCTTTATTCGATATATAGACTAATATGAATGGAAATAATATATATATTTGCGAAAAAGATACGATAAAATGGAGAATGAAGTAATTCCACAAGTGAATATATCCTCTGTGCAGGGATTACGGAGGATTGATTTTATAGATAATGATTTTGCCATATTCGATGATGTTTCGGATGTTCCTATGGATGAGTTTCCTAACCGTATTAATGCTGCTGTGATAGCCGTTTGCCTTACCGGGTCGGGAAAGGTAGGAGTTAACCTGAGAGAGTTTGAAGTAACTGCCGGAACTTTGCTAATGACTCTTCCTGAACAAATAATTCAAAGCTTGGGTGTCAGTGACGATTTCAGTGCTATTTATATCGCTGTTTCCCCTCAGTTTATAGACAGGACTTTTACGCAGATGAAAGAGTTGCTTTCTTTTATGTTTTATATCAAAGAGCATCCCTGTATACCTTTGAGCAAGACCGAGCAGGACTGCATGTTGGAGTATCACTCTTTCTTATGGAAGAAGGTGAAAATGAAAGATAATATATTCCGTAAGGAGATAGCCAAAGGTATCCTTTCGGCTATGTTTTATGATCTTTATAACTTCTGCCGCAAGCATATGCCTATTGATGAGATTCGTCCCAAGACACGTAAGGAAGAACTCTTTGAGAAATTTATGCGTGAAGTGTCTGCCTGTTACAAAATGGAGCGTTCCGTAATATTCTATGCCAATAAGTTGTGCCTTACTCCTAAACATCTTTCCGGAGTAGTGAAAGAAGTGAGTGGCAAAACGGCAGGTGAATGGATTGATAATTTTGTGATTCTTGAAGCACGCGCTTTGCTTAAATCCTCAGAAATGAGTATACAGGAGATAGCCGAATATCTTCATTTTGCCAATCAGTCTTTCTTTGGCAAGTATTTTAAGCACTACGTTGGGATGTCTCCCAAAGAGTACAGACGAAGTTGAGGGAGGATTTTTATAATACTCCCGACCGTACCCGGCTTAGTGTCTCGGGGGTCATTAATAAATAAGAGGCTATGTGCGATAGTGGTGCCCGTTTGATAATTTCCGGATGATGCTCGAGTAGCAGGTTATAGCGTTCACGTGCTGTTTCAAAGCGCCAGGAATCTGCCTTTACCTGTGAAACGATAAGGGAATATTCCAGTATCTTTCGATAGAACATATTGATTTCCGGTGATGTTTCTACCAATCTTTGCAACGCATTGTAGGGAAAGAGGAAGAGGATAGATTGTTCCAGTGCCTCTACTATCAGTCGGGTAGGTTCTTGTTTAAGCAGACTCTCAATACACATCACGATACAGCCTTCGTACGAAAAATGCTCAGTAACATCTTTTCCGTTTTTGTAATAGAACTGGCGAAGCATCCCTTTTCCGACGAAGATTAAATCATGAGAAACTTGCCCTTCATTTAGCACAATTGTCCCCTTATTACTTTCTTTGCGTATCAGGACTTCTGCCAACAGTTCGCGCCCCTCTTTACTCATTTCCGGAAATCGGGAATTTACAACAGCATCTACTGTTTCTTTTAATAGATCCATAACGTGTTCTGATAAGTAGTAATTGATAATATTTGCAAAAATACAAAATCAGTTGACATAAATCAATGAATCGGGTGGAAAAGATAGTTTGTTTTATTGAAGTGCCCCCATTAAGTTGAATCCGCTAACAATCATATCGCTTGTATTACTTAGTGGGGACATTTCGATGAATGTACATAAAAATGTATTATTTAATACGTTCGAAATAAGGCAGACGTTCTAATGGAACTTCTATTTCAATTGTTTTCGGACCTTTGAACTTCTTACCCATATCATCACGCCATTCACCCTTAGGTAGTTTTACAGTCCTATGAGTTCCTTTTGTTACCATAGGGGCTACCATATATTTATCGCCTAACATGAACTGATCATGACAATCGGCAAATCCCTGATGCGGAAATGCATATTCCAGATGTTGCACAATGGGTTCGCCTGTCTGAGAAGCATGTATAGCTACTTGCAAAATATAACTTCCCATCTGTTCATGGAATTGAGCAAATTTACGACATATATCCAAATGTCTCTTGTCAAGAATGCGCCAGGGAGCTACTGAGAACTGCATCATTGGCATGAATGCATGAATCTGACAAGAACGCACAATCAGTTCCTGATCGAATTTATCGGTATCAATATTCAAAAATGAACCGAACTCTCCACCACCGATCATATCAGGACAGGTATAAGCATGCCCTAATAAGCCAGCCGCTATCATATCAGGAATTAACAACGAGGAAGCATGCCAGGAATAAGATTTGTCACCCAAACGCTGTACAATTGCCTGACCACCCAACTTGAATGAAGTACGGAATTCATTATACGGAAACTTTAATCCCAGTTCTGCCCACTTTTGAGAAAAAGTACATGCATTGGCAGTCGGATCATGAAAGGCATATTCGCCTGTAAAATGGTTTACATCACCTGCATCAAATTTATAACCGTCAATTCCGTATTTTCTTTGAGCAGTAAGCAACTGTTCTTCCAGATAAGAAGCTGCCTCCGGATTTGTCATATCATAACAAGCACTTACGCCATTCCACCAATGTATCATAGCCGGTGTGATACCGTCTTTTTCCTTTACCAAATACCCTTTTTTTGCCAACAAACGATACTCGGGACTATCTGCAGAGAGAAAGGGCGCTATCCATAACATTACCTTGAATCCCTGTTTATGCAGACGGTCGATCATTCCTGCTGCATCCGGAAACTTTTCTGGCTTAAATTCAAAATTACCATAATATTTCTGCCAGTTATCATCTATCATAAAGATACCTGTTGGAAAGTCATTAGCCAATATATCTTGGGCATATTTTTCTATGTCAATCTGATTCTGGTTGTACATCAACTCAATCCATGTATTATACTGCGGTTTGGAGAAGAATATTTCTTCCGGTATTTTCTGGGAAGGTGGAAAGTGTTGAGCCGAAGCACTCAGATAAGCATCCTTTAGTGTCTTTCCGGCAGAAACAGCATTTAGTTTTTCATAATCAGAACTAAGAAGTAGTGTGTCATTTTGCAATCGGAAGCGGAAAGGCTGTTCGCTCCAGATATAACGGCCCTCGGAAGATAATATCAGCGGAACAATCTGGTTGTTCAGGTTCTTTTTACTCAAATCGTACCATTCTGTTGTTGAAGTAAAAGGCATATGACTACCCAGCGCAACCAAACCACCCCACCATTTTTCACCTTTCAATGGTGCTACGGCTGTTTCATACTGCTGTGCTATGACAGAAACAGCAGAACATAAGATCAAAATACTAATAAATGCTTTCTTCATAATATTATGTTAATTATTTAAGTTGGGATATATTTTGAAATGACTTTTCTTTTCGTGCTTTGGCCTCTTATTTTTATAAAGAGACGGTTGATGGTTAGAATACTCATTGCAATATTAAGAATAATATGATAATTAACAATTGAAGAGTCTGGTTGAATTTTTCAAATATAAGATTGTCAGCTTATACCTGATTTGGTTTCTATCTTCTCATAGATACCCAACCTGAATATTTTATGCTTTATAACATAAAAAACGAATGAGTATTTTTTCCTCCGATTGCCTCTTTGTATAATATAAACGAGATTTCATAAAACCTTAGTTAAACAATTAAAATCTTACGCGTATGAAAAGAGCACGAAAGGGGCATCTTATGACAGCGAGCCTCATACGAAGACTCTGTTTAAGCCTTTTACTTCTATTTGGTGGGTGGGTATCTTTACCTGTGTACGCCCAAAAAGCAATTACTCTGGATTTAATCAACCAGCCTTTCTCTACTTTTATTAAACAAGTGGAACAACAAACGGATTACAAATTTTTCTTTGAAGAACAAAGTGTGGATGTGAACCGGCTTGTAAATGTGAGAGTACAGAGTCAGGATGTAAGAGTAGTACTGAACAAGGTATTGAGTGGTACAAATATTACCTATACAATTGCCAATAAAAAGATTCTTTTAAAGAAACAAGAAAACCCAAAGCTTCAAAGGGGGAAGGCACTTCCGAAAGAAATCACAGGAAGTGTAGTGGGAGAAGATGGAACCCAGTTGATAGGGGTCAGTATTCAGGTAAAAGGAAAAGCGGTTGGTACAATAACCAACGGTGATGGTAATTATCGGTTGGTACTACCAGACAACAGTGATGCTATCGTTGTAACGTACGTCGGTTACATTCCTCAGGAGATCTCTTTAAAGAATAACAATTGGCAGAGGATAGTTCTTAAAGAAGATATAAATATGCTTGACGATGTAGTTGTTGTAGGCTATGGTACTGTTAAGAAGAGAGATTTGACAGGAGCTATTTCTACAATAAAAGCAGACGAGATGGGGCTGGCAGGTATTTCTTCTATCGGTCATGCCCTGGAAGGAAAAGCGGCAGGTTTGTATGTCCGCCAAAACAGTGCACAGCCGGGTGGGGGGCTCGACATTCTTGTACGTGGAGCCGGTTCTATCAATGCAAACAATGATCCGTTGTATATCGTGGATGGATTTCCAATTGCAAAGTTAGACCAGATTGCTTCTTCAGACCGTAAAATGGACCCGGGAACACAAGGTGTACTCAACTTCTTGAATCCTAATGATGTAGAATCTATTGAAGTATTGAAAGATGCCAGTGCTACGTCTATCTACGGTGCTCGTGCAGCCAACGGTGTAGTAATCATCACAACCAAACGTGGAAAAGAAGGAAAAACGAAAGTTAGCTATTCTTATAATTACTCTTATCAGAAATATTCGGATACTTATGACTTACTTTCTCTACCGGAATGGATGGAAGAGAAAAACAAAACAAGTTGGGAATTGTGGATCTGGAATAATAAGGTAGCTCCTTGGGGTACAAAAACGTTGGAGGAAGCGTTAATGTCTCCCGTCAATGGTATCAGATATAACCGTCCGTACACAGAACAAGAAATAGCCAATGCGGGAGCGGGTACAGACTGGTTGGATTTGGTAACACGAAACGGTTTGATTCAGGAACACAACATCAACTTACAAGGTGGAAATAAGGGAACTCAATATATGTTGTCATTCAACTATTTCAACCATGAAGGTATTATACGCAACTCCGGAATGACCCGTTACACGATGAAGGCCAATATCGACCAGGAATTTTTGAATATATTCAAAGCCGGGTTAAACCTGACCATGACCCGTATTATTAATGACAATACACAACTCGGTTCGGATAAATGGGAAAATTCAGGCCTTATCCGTTCGGCCGTCGAAATGGGTCCGCAAATACAGGCTTATGATCCTGAAACAGGCAAATACCCTACCAATCCATTGGTTGGTACCCGTCCGAATCCTTATTCTTTATTGAATAACGTGGACCGTGGCAATACGGACCGTGTATTGGGTAATATCTTTGTCGAAGCACGTCCTTTGGACGGACTGACATTGCGTGTAAATGCAGGTATAGACCGTGCTGCCCAAAGTAGAAAAACATATCAGCCTAAAAGTACTTTAAATGGATACAACCTGCAGGGAGTAGCCAGCGTATACAGTATGGATAACAACCAGTACTTGCTTGAGGCTACGGCAACCTATCTGAAGACTTTTGCAAAAATTCACAAAATAAATCTGTTGGCAGGAACTTCTTACGAACAATTCAATTATGAAGGAGTGAATGCAGGAAACAATAATTTCCTGACGGACGGATTTATTTATAACAATCTGGGAGCCGGTGGAGGAAACAAGATAGTAGGTTCCGGCAGTTCAGAAAATAAGATGCTTTCTTATTTTTTTCGCGCCAACTATATCTTAAAAGACCGCTATTTATTGACAGCTACTCTACGTTCTGACGGTGCCAGTGTATTTGCCCGAAACCATAAATGGGGATATTTTCCTTCTGTTGCTTTAGGGTGGACCATTAGTGAGGAAAATTTTATGGCGAAAGCTTCTGACTGGTTGAGTATGTTAAAACTGAGACTAAGCTGGGGGCAAACCGGTAATGCTGATATCAGCACCAATGCATTTGCAAGTTACTATGCTCAGGAAGCCTATAATAAAGAAGATAAATCTAAGCAAATAGGTGTGTTTCAAGGACGTCTGGAAAACCCTGACCTGAAATGGGAAACAACAACCGAATGGAATGCGGGACTTGATTTCGGCTTCTTTAATGGACGCATCAGTGGTTCTGTGGAATATTACTATAAGGTTATTTCAGATCTTTTGAACTATAAACCCTTAAATTCTTATCAGACTATAACGCAGGTGATTGCGAACATTGGAAAAACAAAGAGTACTGGTATTGAAGTAACTCTGAATACCAAAAATATTGTGACTAAAGACTTTTTTTGGTCTACCGACCTTACTTTTACAAAGTACAAAGACCGTTGGAAGGAGCGTACCCCAGACTGGAAACCAGCCGTATATGAAAAATATGACGCACCTATCAGAGCCATTTACTCCCGTCGTGCCGATCATATTCTGCAAATTGGTGAGAAAGTGCCCGATGCACAACCTTTATTGCTTCCGGGACAATTGGTAATCAAAGATATCAACGGATATGTACGCGATGCAAATGGTGACCCGGTGGTTGACGAAAACGGACGTTTCCAGTTGTTGGGCCATCCGGACAACATTATTGATGATGCTGATATGGAATTAATAGGAACCAGTGATCCGGGTTGGCTGGCAGGAATGACGAATACTTTCAAGTACAAAGACTTTGATCTTAGCTTCCATCTCAATGGGATGTTTGACCGTATCATGGAAGATCCTACTGCAATGGAGTATGGAATTTCCGGCGACGGTATTGCACGGTATGGCTTGAATGCTCTCCGATCGGTTAAAGATCGCTGGACTTGGGATAATCCGTCTACAACCAATCCCAGTACATTCCAGGGATGGGAAAATACGTATAGTTCCGGTGATTTTTATTACCAGAAAGCATGGTTTATCCGTATGCAGAATATTACTTTAGGATATACATTGCCCAAACACTTGTTGGCAAAAACTAAAGTGATTTCCAACCTTCGCGTACATGCCAGCATAAACAACGCCTTTATTATCACTCCTTATGACGGTTTGGATCCTGAAACGGACTATTATACCGCTTCATATCCTAATGCGAGAACATTCAGCTTCGGAGTTGATATCTCATTCTGATATTTTTAACGCTAAAATCAAGTATAATGAAACGATACATTAAAACATATCTGGCAGCCATTGTATTTATAGGTACCTGCCTAAGTAGCTGTATTGATCTTGATCCTGTAGATTATTCAGAGATCAATCCTTCAAATTTCCCCAAAAGTGAGGAAGACCTGAAAGCCCTGGTTCTTTCCTGTTATTATCCACTTCGTGGTAACTGGTGGGATGGAATACATTCTCCTTCTGAACGGGGAGTGATGTTTGTAAATGATGCAACCACTGAAATTCTGACCCAAACGTGGGGGCCGGCATACGACTGTTCGTTACTCAATTTCTTTCCGGAAACAGAAGGAGTGACTTTCTTTTATTATGAAAATAAAGAACCTTACGGATATGCCAATAAAATTAGCCGCTGTACGCTCGTATTGGATTACATTGAAAAAAGTTCATTATCAGACGATTTGAAAGCCCGCTATAGTGCAGAAGTCAGATGTGCACGCGGTATGCTTTCTTATATTTTATTTGATATGTATGGACCTTTGGTTGTGGCTCCGATTGAGGTCTTACTAAATCCTCTGGAAGAAGTTCCTTTGCCACGACTGTCGCATGAAGAAATGGTGAAGTTCATTGAAGATGATCTTATATTTGCCTCTGAACACCTTCCTTATCCGGGAGCTGCGGAGTATGGTAAATTCAGCAGAGGGCTGGCTAAAATGTTGCTTATCCGTCTCTATTTGCATGAAACGGTGAATAACAAAGATTACTATACTAAGGTAGAAACTTTAGCTCGCGAACTAATGGACTCCAAATATGGATACCGACTGATGAGTGACTATCCTGCTATGTTCGAACTTGGTGGGCAAGGGAGTGCCAATAAAGAGATTATTTGGGCTATCCCTTCTTCTGGCGAAGGTCCGAGTATGAATCAATGGCATATGGGAGCACTTCCTACTGATTTTAACCAGAATGGTATGGGAGCCGGTTGGGGTATATGTACCAGTACCTGGTGGTTCTATGATACATTTGAGTCTGCTGATACCCGAAAGACTTATTTACTCAGCTATTACACAAATGCAGCCGGAGAAGTAGTGGATCGCAATACTCCCGGCTCACCTTTGGCAACAGGTCCTATTCCGTTGAAGATCGGATATGATCCTGCGGTATTAGGTTCGGGTGGCTATTCTGATATTGATGTGATCATTTATCGTTATGCAGATGTGTACCTTTCATTGGCAGAAGCGCTTATTATGAAACCGGAAGCAACTTCAAATGATTACGCCGAAGCCTTGGGGTATGTCAACAAAATACGTGAACGCGCTAAACTGAAAGCTTTAAAATTGGAAGATGTCAATACTCAAGAGAAGTTTATTGATCAGATTCTGACAGAAAGAAGCCATGAATTCTGGTGTGAGAATGGTCAATACCGTGCAGACTTAATCCGTCATGATAAATTTGTACAGCGTGCTATTGACGTAGCTCAAACTCCTTATGCGAATAAATATAAAGAATTATATCCGTTGCCTCTTTCTGTCATAACAGACGGTAAAGGACAAGTAAAACAAAATCCAGGTTATGATAAATAGAATGTTTAAAAGAAGCAGTTTAATGGCCTTATTACCTTTCTTGTTTATTTTGGGTATTATGGCATGTGGTGGTGATAATCAGTCGAATACTGACGACGAGGGTTCTAATGAAACGGTAACAGGCCCGATAAAAACGGTGAATTATATCTCAACGAACGACCTGTTCCCTAACCCTGAACGTGGTTTCTACAAATATACAGACAGCAAGGGCACACCCGCACTTTCGGAACAAACATTGCGTAGTTACCGGCAAAAGCAGATTTCCCTTATCTATCGTCTGTATTATCTGAAAGATTTCAAGAATGCACCGATTAGCGATGCATTCCTCTCACAGATTAAACAAGACATGGAGGTAGCCCGTAAGGCAGGTATAAAAATGATTCTGCGTTTTGCCTATTCTCTGGCTATGGATGAACCGGATGCACCACTCGCGGTCATCCTGCAACATCTGGATCAAATCAAACCTATACTCCAGGAAGATAAAGATGTGATTGCTGTATTGCAGGCGGGTTTTATCGGCTCATGGGGAGAATGGTACTATACGACCAATAATCTGAATAATGATGCAGCCCGTAAAGCGATACTGGATAAAATTCTGGAAGTTTTGCCGACAGACCGTACCGTGCAAGTGAGGACCCCCAATTACAAACGCAATTATATAGGAGTGAAGACCGCTATCAAAGCAGAGGATGCATTCAGTGGTAAAGTTGTTGCCCGAATAGGACATCATAACGATTGCTTCATGGCCAGTGTTGATGATTATGGTACTTATACAGACGCAGCCGTTGATAAAAGTTATTTGAATGCGGAGGGACTTTATCTGCCGATAGGTGGCGAAACTTGTCCGCCGGATGGGGTAGATCCTGCTGATTGTGACAAAGCACAAGCAGAGATGCGTAATCTTCGTTGGTCTTATTTGAATGAAGATTATTACAAAGGGGTAAACGATACCTGGATCACAGGTGGATGTATGGACAGAATTATCCGTGAAATGGGGTATAGGATTGTCTTGCAAAAAGGGGAATTTTCTGAAAAACATGCTCCGGGTAGTGAGCTTTATGCGGCTATCACCTTGCAGAATTTAGGCTATGCTCCTCCGTTCAATGCGAGAAAAGTTGAATTGATTTTACGTTCAAAAGATGGAAAGACTACTTATGTAGCCTCCTTGCCGGATGATCCACGGAAATGGCAGCCCTATAAAGTTGAGACTATAAATGCAAAGGTTGCATTGCCCACTGATTTGGCGGTAGGGGATTACACATTGTATTTGTATCTGCCGGATCCGGTGAGTACTATACATGACCGACCGGAATATGCTATTCGGTTGGGTAATAAAGATTGTTGGGAAGCAGCAACCGGATACAATGACCTGGGCATAGACATTCAGGTAAGTGAATCTTCAGATTTGCCCGCGAGCCAATCATCCATTAGATTTACTTTAAAGAAATAACTTATGGCAACTGCTAATAAACGTTTGGCTTCCTTGGACCTGTTAAGGGGCTTTGACCTGTTCTGCTTGTTGATGCTTCAACCCATCCTTATGACCTGGCTGGAAATAGAGAATAATCCGTCATTGGATCCTATTGCCAACCAATTCACTCATGTAGAATGGCAGGGTGTTGCATTCTGGGATTTGATAATGCCACTGTTTATGTTTATGTCCGGCATCACCATCCCGTTTGCCATGTCAAAATACAAACAAGGAGAAAAGATAGACCGTCATTTCTATTTCCGGCTTTTTAAGCGTTTCTTTGTCTTGTTCTTTTTGGGCTGGGTAGTGCAAGGAAACTTATTAGCATTAGACATCAGGCAATTTCACATTTTTGCAAATACACTCCAGGCGATTGCTGTGGGGTATGTGGTAGCAGCTCTGCTTTACGTATGGTGCCCATTTCGTACGCAAATTGGTTTTACGGTTCTATGTTTCATAGCTTATTTATTGGTTTTCGCTACAGTAGGTAACATGAATTATGAACCGGGAACTAATATTGCAGAGGAGATAGACCGTTGTGTGTTGGGCTCTTTGCGTGATGGAGTTACCTGGACAAACGGAACATGGAGCTTCGATTCGTCTTACCACTACACATGGATATTAAGTAGTTTGAACTTCATTGTCACTGTAATGCTCGGCAGTTTTGCCGGTCATATCCTCCGGCTTCGGAAAGAGCCTGTTCAACGGTTGAAAGTGCTACTGCTGACGGGTGGCTTCCTTGTGGCCACAGCCTTGTTGATGGATCCCTTTTTCCCAATTATCAAACACATATGGAGCAGCTCGATGACCCTCTTTTATGGCGGTGTCTGCTTCTTACTCATGGGTATCTTCTATTATCTGATTGATATAAAAGGATGGAAGTCGGGAGCAGTAAATTGGCTCAATTATTATGGAATGAATTCCATAGCTGCATACTGTTTATTTGAAGTGGTGAACTTCCGCAGTATATCAGACTCTCTGTTTTTCGGGCTGGAACAGTGGTTCGGAGTGTATTATCCTTTGGTTGGCATTTGCTTTCAATCAGCTATCGTACTGTTGATTGTCAAGTGGATGTATGACCACAAAATATTCCTTAAAGCTTAACCCTTTAAAAAATATAATTATGTCCTTAAAAAGATTTTTTATATTACTATCAGCTATACTACCGTTACTTTTTTGCGGTTGTGATGACGATGAACCTGCAAATGCAGGTAACGCCCCCAAGCCGGAGATGAACATTATTGTATCTCCGCAAAGTGGACTTTTCTATGGAGATAAGGTCTCCGTAACGGGTACATTAACAGACGAAAAGAATCTTAAAATGTATACCATTCTTTTGAAAGACGGAAATGATACAGAACTCTATCGCAAAGAGCAGATGTTATTGGGACAGAGTTTTCAAATGAATGAAACATTCTCTATCCCTCTTCCGAAAAATGCAGAAGAAGGAACTTTTAAAGTGGAGGTGATTCTGGAAAACAGCCGGAATGGAGAGGCGGTGCAAAGTTTTGATTTAACATCCTTACAAGTACCAACCTTCAATAGGTTATACCTCTTGTTGGGCAATAAGTCTGTAGTCGAATTATATCCGAACGGAGATGTATTTGAAGCTGATGAGACTTTTCCTGCCAACATAAAAGGTATTATTTCTCCAACTCCTACCAATACAGGATTATATTGGGGAACCACCAATGGAGAGATCCAGACAATGGCTAAAGACTCCATTGTTATTGGTGGTGATATTGAAGCCTCTTGCAAAATCACATTCAATCCTAAAACTTTTGAACTGACTTTTGGAGAAAGACATGGCTGGACATCTCTTCCATCTATAGATAGTTATTATATTCTCGGTACTATTTCCGGTCACTGGCAAGATGGAGAAATAAAAGAAGAGAAAGCGAAGATGCGTATGCAAGGATATGAAAGCGGTGATTTACGTTACTATACCTGGTTCCCACCCGAAGGAGATAATGTAGAAACTGGAATGTGGGGTTCTATTGCTGCAGGAACCTTCCAGTTGAAGAAGGCCGGAGAAGATTCATTTATATTATGGAACGGTACTCAGCTCACGACTGGTTCGGCATATGATATAAGTAAGAGCTTCCCGGTTACTGCAGGTGGTGCTTTTGAAATCCGTGTATATTTTGAAGGAGATGAATGTACCAAAGTTTCTGTTATAGGTAGTGAACGTACTCTTGAATTTGCAAGTGAACAAGTAAAGGCAAATGGTGTAACTCTGGGTAATGGAATTGATTTTGCCGGCACTCAACTGCAATTAAAGAGTGGCACAAGCTATATCTATGAAGGTGAAGTTGAACTAACAAAAGGAGAGACGATTAGTTCCAATACTGTAGATTTATCGCTTTGCACTCCAAATAAAGATTTGTTCACGGGTGGTGGCAACGCAAACTGGACCTTAACAAGCTCTACCGGCAAATATTTTATTCAGATAGATGCTTTCAGTGGTAGCTCTTATGCCCGTCCGACAAGTGGATATCCGGATGCAATCTATATGTATGGATGGAGTTGGGCACATTCGCAAACGGGTACAGCTCAGAACTGGCAGGCAGATAGCGCACTCCCGTTAGTACGCGTAGGAAACAGTTTTGTTTACGAAGGTACATGTTACGTGTTCAGTTGGGGAGGAGATATAGCATTTATACTGACAAATCCTTCTGGTGAAACAAAAATAGAATTACCGAATGCAAATTTCGATGCAAATTCTAATATACTAAACGGCAATGCAACTCATTTCACACTACCGACTGTTGAAGGATATTATAAGGTAAGTGTCGATTTGAAAGATGGAATTACTATATCAGAAGGTAATCCTGCCACAGTTACTCCTAATGGTAGCGGTAATTTTACGTTGAGATACACGCTTCAATAGGTAGCTTAATTTTTGAATAACGCTACTAATAAAGGTCCGTCGGAAACGACGGACCTTTTTAATTTTTGAAACAGTTTAGAATAAAGATTCTTTTATTATTGAAAGTAAATTGTTTTCCGCTCAGCAATTGAAGCTTTTGACCACGGAGAAACGGAAGTCCACAAAGCAAGATCGTTGAGAGTAGCCGGATAGACGAGTTTTCCTTGTAAATCAGCTTCTAATGCTTTCAACATAATATAATCCATGCCTTGATGATGCGCATCCCGCAATAGAGCATCTTCACCCCACTGTTGCCAATATAAACTTTCGTAACGTTCAATGTAGGAGAGATCAGGTTCCCAGGTTTCATCCGGACTGACACCTTCCACATAGATACGGCTATTATCTCCCTGCCATATACCTTTTGTTCCCTGTACTTCAAAATCCAAACTACGAGGACGAGGTAACGTGGTATCATGAATTAGCGAGATAAGAATTCCTTTCTCAGTTTCTATTTGAGTAGAAACAATATCTCCCATCTTGATTTCTACATTTGTATCTCCACCTAAGTCTTTTATTCGTTGCAATAAACCAGCCGACTTAGAAGCGAGCGAGGTCAAAGATTTGAAGTGATCCGTCCGATTGATACCGGCAATCATGCAAAGAGGAGCTAATCCGTGTGTCGGATAAAGATCGCCGTTTTCGCTCTGGTAGAATTTGCTTCGCCATACACTTTCTGTTTTACCACGATGACCGATGTTACCGGAATCATCTAACAATAAAGAACGTAAGTCATGCCGGTATCCACCGCGCATATATATAATTTCTCCGAATACACCGGCATCCACCATATTGCATAAAGCCAAAATATCCCGTCGGAAAAGCGTATTCTCTAAAGGAAAAACACGACAACTTTTTTGTTCTGCCAAATCAATCAAAGGTTGATACTCGTTTAAATAAAGCCCGCCTTTTATCTCTAAAGCAACATGACACCGCCTCTCCACACACTGTATTGCATGGTGAACATGACACTGCCAGGGAGAGGTAATGAACACCAACTCCGGTTTATACTGGTCAAGCATATTTAAATAATCTTCTTCGCCATTGTTGTAGCAAACAATTTCGGGTATATCGGTTTCTTCAATATACGGATCGGCAACTGCCATTACTTCAAAAAAAGAAGAGTTTTGTAGAAATTTTAGCAATTGTTTTCCTCGGTATCCTGCACCTATCAAAGTAGTCTTTATCTTTTCCATACGTTTATTTTCTCACTTTGACTATTTTTCGGTTTACATCAATATGGTAAGACATCTGTGGAGTAATACTATCCAATGCCGCAAGAAATTCGTTCAGACTTTCGTCGCGAAGTGTAGCTTTATAACTCATTTTCTGTAATTCCGGAGCTACCTCAAACTTATATCCGAAATGTCTTGAAAGCTCTTCTTTCTTTTCCTCCAGCGTATGCCCTTCAAAGATAATCTCTTTGCGTTCCCAGGCATAGACATGCTTTAGCGAACGTTGTTCTATCCGATAAGTTCCGGCTTGGTTGTCATATACAAAACTTTCTCCCGGCTGAAGAAACATATTCTTATTACTGCCCGCTATGCCAATCTCTACCTTACCATGTTTTAATGTAACAACTCCTTCCGGATCATTTCCATATGCCATTACATTAAAATTAGTGCCTAATACGCGGACACAATAGTTATGGGTATGCACGTAAAAAGGCTTATCTTCTTTGTGTACTACATCAAAGATTGCCTCACCTTCCAAACGTACGTTGCGTGTATTATTCCAGCCTTCCAGAGAATAGGTCAGTTTGGAGCAAGCATTCAGAAGCACTGTTGTGCCGTCCGGTAATACTGTTTTTGCTTGTTGTCCTACTTCTGTCTCTAAAGTCACCAGCCCTTGCGGCATCTTCAGCCCTGTGTAAATAGTTCCGGCTATCCAGCCACTTAGAATACACAACAGGATGATAGCTGCAGAGAACCAAACATGTTTCAAGGATAAATACTTGCCGGAAGGAGCTGATTTAGGAGTAAGACCGGTTCTTTCTGAGAATTTCTTCCACTCATGTTCAGTATCGGCTTCTTTCTTATCTTTTTCATAATTTAGATACAGATAAGAATCTTTCAATGAAAAAAGAAACTTCTGATTCTCTTTGTTATCACGCAGCCATGCTACTAATTGGCGTGTCTCATCTTCAGTAAGTTCATTCTTGAGATATTTCATAAAATAATCTTCATTGATACTAATCATCACAATATTATTTTAAAAAGTTCTTAATTAATAAGATAGTCAATAAAGGAAGATATTCCTGCATTGACTTCTTAATTTGTTTTAGTCCTTTATACAATTGATTTTCAACAGTACGAACTGACAAGTTCAGTGCTGCGGCAATCTCTTCACTTCTCATACCTTCATTCCGGTTCATTCGAAAAATGTTCTGGCACTGTTTGGGCAACTTATCAAGTGCTTCTTGATATTGTTCATTCAGATCTTTGAAATACAAATCATTTAGAATATTGCATTCCGGGGTGTAATAAGAAAGTTCCAGTTCCCTCAGTGCCACTTCATTTATATTAGAGAAATTGTTGAGTAATGAATCCCGCCGAATTTGTTTTAGGCAAAGATGCTTCATGATGCGGAATAAATAGACGCTTATTGCTTCTGGTGCATTAATCTGAGTACGATGTTCCCAAAAGGCAATGAAACATTCTTGAACAAGATCTTTTGTTTTATCCTCGTCGTGTAGAAACCCTTTGCAGAACATATACATTTTGGGATGATACTTCTTATATAACCATTCAAAAGATGCTGTGTCCCCTTGCTGTATCTTAGAGAAAAGCATGCGTTCTTCCATACTTGCCTCCTTTCAGAAATAATAGTTTTATAATAGACATACCTGAATTATTTAAGTTCATAAAAGAATAGAACCTAAGCATTAAAAAGAAGTCTTCAAATATAGATAATTCTACATTGTCTACCAAGAAAAAGAACGAATTTATAGCCTACTCACATCATTTTGAAAGCCTTTTGAAGACTCATATAAGCCAAAGTGTTAATTAATATTTTATTTTTATATTCCTGTGAGTATTTTAATTACTCAATAGCTCTTTTAAAATATAAACCTTAGAGCATAAAAGAAGAAAAGAAGTATTAATTATCAATCTCCCAATTTTATTATCATGAAAAAATACATTCCGTTGACTATTATACTTGTAGTTGTTTGCATAGCGGCAGGTTTGTTTCTCACTGCAAATATGCAAAAAGAGGGAAAGGATGTCAAGTCTCTTGTTATATTTACTCCTGAACGCCCTTTCGGGCAGCAAGATGTTATTGGGTTAACTTGTCCTCCTATTAAAACTGTACGTATTGGATTTATCGGATTAGGTTCACGAGGTAGTGAAGCCATCCGGCGTTTTACTTACCAAAAAGGAATCGAAATAAAAGCACTATGTGATCTACATCAATCGAAAGTAGATAGTTGCCAACAAATGCTTCATCAGGCCGATATGCCTGAAGCAACTGAATACTATGGTAGTGAGGATGCCTGGAAACAAATGTGCGAAAGACCGGATATCGACCTTATTTATATAGCTACTGATTGGCTGCATCATACCTCCATGATGGTTTATGCTATGGAGCATGACAAGCACGTAGCTTGCGAAGTGCCTGCAGCCATGAGTTTGGAAGAGATATGGGAAGTCGTAAATACAGCAGAACGTACTCGAAAGCACTGTATGATGTTGGAGAACTGTGTATATGATTTCTTTGAGATTACAACTCTGAACATGGCACAACAAGGACTATTTGGAGATATTACCCATGTAAAAGGTGCTTATAATCATTGTTTGCAAGATTACTGGGGAGACTACAATGCAGACTGGCGTATGCAATACAATCTCAATAATAGGGGAGATGTGTATCCCACACATGGTATGGGCCCAGCTTGTCAGCTACTCGATATTCATCGTGGTGATCGGATGAAATATTTGGTGGCAATGGATAGTGATCCTCTCTCTTTACCTCAGTATTTGAAAGAACATGGAAATAGTGAAGATGCACAAAAGGTGAAAAATGGAGAAGTCACGCTTACCTTAATACGTACGGAAAAAGGAAAGACAATTCAGATTGAGCACAATGTAGCTTCGCCACGTCCTTACAGTCGCTTATACCAACTCACAGGTACTAAAGGATTTGCCAATAAATATCCGGTGGAAGGCTATGCATTGAATAGCGGTGATTTGCCTTCGGATATTACAAACGGGCAAAATTTTACTGCTCATGAGTATATGCCCGAAGAAATAAAGAACCGGTTAATGAATCAGTATAAAGATCCTATTGTCAAAACCATGGAAGCACAGGCTAAAGAAGTAGGTGGACACGGTGGTATGGACTTCATCATGGATTCGAGATTAATCTATTGTCTGCATCACGGATTACCATTAGATATGGATGTTTATGATCTTGCAGAATGGTGTTCACTAATTCCTTTGACTAAACTTTCGATAGAGAACGGATCTGTCCCTGTAGAGATACCGGATTTTACAAGAGGGAACTGGAATAAAATACAAGGATATCGGCATGCATTTATAAATTACAAATAAGAATCATTTATGTGAATTATTTTCTAAATAGAGCTATAACGTGTTCTGATAAGCAGTAATTGATACTGTTTGCAAAAGCATGAAGTTAGTTGACGTAAATCAATGAATCGGGTGGAAAAGGCATTCCCCCCCTTTCCTAATAATCATTATTTTATGAGTAAATCTATTTGCCGCTAAAAAGATAAACAAATATTCCTATTAATAGGATAGCTAAAGCTACCCAACTTTGCCACGTGAATTTTCCTGGGTTATCTTTTATTATATCTTCTACTTGTGCTTCTGTTTCTTTGTTTTTCTGTAGTTCGGGATATTTTGTTCGTAAATCATACTTCATCATTTCTTTTATGTCTTTGATATCTGAGGACATCTGAAAGAATTTAATAACCATTACTAACTGGGCTATTATTGCTATAAGCCATATGATCCAAAAAATCCATATTGTTTGTTCCATAGTATTATGATTTTATCATTTTTAATTCTGTAGATATTTTCTTACTAAATAATTACTACAAATTTAGTTAATACTTTTTGAAAACTGCTATTAAATGGGAATTAAAAAATAAATATAATAAAAAAAGCAGCTACAATGAATTGTAACTGCTTTATCATTAGTTAGTAGTGGGTACGAGAATCGAACTCGTATTACATGCGTGAGAGGCATGTGTCCTAACCGTTAGACGAACCCACCGATTTTAGATTTAAAAAGAGCCAAGTCTTAATAACTTAGCTCTTTTTTTGTTGAGATTAAGCGGAAGCTGCGAGATTCGAACTCGCGGTACGGTTACCCGTACGTCAGTTTAGCAAACTGGTGGTTTCAGCCACTCACCCAAACTTCCTTGAACCCGCATTCTCTCTCAAATGCGGTGCAAAGATAGAAGGAAGTTTTGAACTATGCAAACCTTTCTGCAAGATTTTTTTCTACTTTTTCTTCCACATATCGTTAATTGGCTATGTTTCAAATGTTAAACGCGAAAACTTTTTTAGTCCGGTTTTTGTAATGGATAAAGAGGTTTACCAGTTTCGTCTACTTCGGTCCAACCTAATACTTCAACATTAGGAAATGAAACAGAATTTCCATCAATCACTGCACTGAATACGTAAGAATCTCCTCCTGCCAACTCTCCGTTGGGTAAAAGAACGTTTACGTTATAGGTACGTGGAGTATTTTCGCCATCTGCCTGTATTTGCAGGGTCAGCGGCATCGCTGTATTGGTTTTTAGTGGAAGCATGATATATTGAGCTGTGAAACCATTGATTCCCATATTGGCTGTTTCGGTACTGTACGTTGTAGACGGAGTTATTTCTCCGGTAATCATATCCATAGTAGCACCCGGGGTTGTTGGAGTGATGGAAGCTGATACCAGTTTGTCTAGTTTTATTCCGCTACCGGCAGAGATGTTGAATACTATCTGGGTGGCACAGTGTTGAAAAAGAACAGGCATGCTCACTTGTGTACTCGTAACGTCCTGTAATTTGTTACTTGCCCACAAATAATCTACTCCGTTGGTCAAAGGCTCTGAACGCTCGTTGATGAATTTAGCAGAAGTCGTAGAAGCGTTGTTAGAGATGGCGTAGAAATAATAAACGCCATTGGGCAGATACATTTTATATCCTTCTACCCCGGTTAGTACGCCTACAGTAGCAGTGGTATAGATACCCTCGGCAGAAGGAGTTTCAAGTGAAGTAACTGGTGATTTGAATGCGTATATGGAACTTGTTATTCCTTTACGCATCGGTGAAAGAGAGCGTGTCATATTTCTACTCTCTATAGAAGCATGAAAAGTGATTAATGCTTTTTGATCCGGAGTTCCTGTTCCGTTATCAGATTGGCCTTCTTCTGTCCCATTTTCGCCAATATTGATATTGATTGAGTCTTTGGAACATGCGGTGAAAAATAAAGTAGTGCATGTAAGTATTGTCCATGCAGCAGCTTTTACAAAATAGATTTTCATAATTAAGTGTTTTAGAATGAATGATTTTCCTATATACACTTAAAAGGAGATTTTGTTCAGAACAGGAGGGAAGAGGATAGCAATTAAAATAAGAGCATAAAAAAAGGCTATCTATCCCAGACAGCCAATCTTTTTGTTAACCTTAAATCTAATACTATGAAAAACACAGTACAAAGATACATGCTTCTGGGAAAATAGCAAACTTTTGAGGCTTAATAGCTTGATTTATAACATGAATTAAGAAGTTTGGTGTCGATGTTAACGTTTGGTAGTAAAAAGGTGAGATTTCCCTCTAAGGATTAGGCTATTCCCTTATTGAATGTAGGATTTTTCTTTTGGGCTCAATCAAACGTTTGCCTACTTTTGTTTTATGCAAAAACACATAAAAGAAAGGAAAAAGATTATGAAAACGAAAGCTTTTAAATATTTGAAACTGGTATTGCTGACCTTTGCTATGGTTAATCTAACAGCCTGTGAGATTGAAATAGATGGTTTTTATGATGATGACGATATTGGCGGTAGCTATTATAATAAGTCACGTGATCTGTGCAGTCGTACCTGGGTGAGAACTTACTATAATATGGATGGTTATTACTGCCGGCAGGAGATTGATTTTTATCTGGATAGGAGGGGAGTGGATTACATTCGTATACAGTATCCTGATGGAAGAATACGGGAGGATGAATATCGTTTCAATTGGAACTGGGAAAATGCAGTACAGTCATCTCTTCGCATGGTATATGGCCCGAATGATGTGTCTTATCTCGATGAAGTAAATCTTTGGGGGAATCGCCTTGAAGGATATCTGGATGGATGGGATGACTATGTAGTCTATAAAGGCAGGCTCTAACTTATTTGATATAAATCAACTCTCGGTTTCGTTAAAATTGAATACCTTTGCACCCCGAAATTCAGACGAGGTAAAAAGTGACACACAAAATTCAGCAGGAGAGTATTAAGAAGAGGCTGGCCAAGCTGGCTGCTCCTATCTTTATAGAAACGCTGCTTATCATGATGCTTGGTGCAGTAGACACTATCATGTTAAGCCGTCATTCCGATAACAGTGTTGCTGCCGTAGGGGTAGTCAATCAAATTATAATGCTGACGTTCCTGGTATTTGAGGTAATCAATCTGGGAACGTCCGTTTTATGTTCACAATATTTAGGTGCAAAGCTCGAAAAAAAAGTGGTACAGGTTGTTGGAGTATCACTGTTAGTGAATCTGGTTGTAGGAGGAATAATCAGTCTTTTCCTTTATTCAATGAATACAACCATACTCGGTTGGATGGGGCTTGGTCCGGAACTAATGGCAGATGGTGCAGAGTATATGCGTATTGTTGGCTCGTTTGCTTTCTTTCAGGCTATATCTCTCACCTTATCGGCATCGCTTCGTAGTGCTAATAAAGCTATTTATCCGATGTTGGTCACAGTGGTTGTCAACATTATCAACATCATTGGGAACTATTCATTGATTTTCGGTAAGTTTGGTTTTCCGGAATTAGGTGTGGAAGGAGCTGCTATCTCTACGGCATTCAGCCGGGGAGTAGCAATGGTAATTCTGTTCATAATTCTTTTCCGCAAACATATTCATCGTTTTCCGCTTGTCTATTTCCGTCCTTTTCCCTGGATAGAACTGAAAAATCTGATGAAAGTAGGTTTACCTTCGGCGGGTGAACAGTTATCTTACAGCTCTTCGCAGGTAGTCATTACATTCTTTATTAATATGCTGGGAGTAGAAGCGTTGGCAACGCGAACTTATTGTGTTAATATCATCATGTTTGTATATCTTTTCAGTATATCAATGGCACAGGGAGGAGCTATCTGTATCGGTCACCTGATAGGAGAAAAGAAACCTCATGCTGCTTTTCTGTTAGGAAAGTATGTGATGAAAAAATCGGTGATGATCACTTTTATTCTTTCTTGTATCCTTGCTGCTTTCGGGCATACTATTTTGGGGTGGCTAACGACCAATCCGGAGATTATTCGTATGGGAGTTATCGTGCTGGTTATAGATACCGTACTGGAAATAGGGCGTCCTATCAATATTTTTGCTACCAATGCTTTGCGTGCAGCAGGCGATGTGAACTATCCTTTTTACGTCGGTTTGGTTGTAATGTGGACTGTGGCAGTAGGCGGAGGCTATCTGTTTGGAGTTCATTGGGGTTGGGGTTTGTGTGGTATGTGGGTGGCCTTTTTGCTGGACGAAAACATTCGGGGTATCATCTTTGTTCGCCGTTGGTACAGTATGAAATGGATACACAAAAGTTTTGTACGCGCATAAATAGTTTCTATCTTTGCAAAAATTAATGTGCCAGTATGCAAATGTATCAGTATGCCAATTACCATGTGGCATGTTACAATGCAGTTAATTAGCACATTAGCATGTTGGCACATTGAATAATTATATTTATGGAATGGTTATATAGTCTCTTCATTGAGCATTCAGCCTTGCAGGCCGTAGTTGTTATCTCACTTATATCTGCCATCGGGTTGGGATTAGGCAAAATACACATCTGCGGTATATCCCTTGGAGTGACTTTCGTGTTTTTTGCGGGTATCTTTGCCGGACATTTCGGATTATCAGTTGATCCGCAGATGTTGAATTATGCCGAGAGTTTCGGACTTATCATCTTTGTTTATGCATTGGGCCTTCAGGTGGGCCCCGGTTTTTTCAGTTCTTTTCGTAAAGGTGGTATCACTCTGAATATGCTGGCCCTTGCCGTAGTGCTTTTGGGTACCCTTCTTACGGTGTTATGCAGTTATACAACAGGTGTTTCCTTGCCTAATATGGTTGGTATTCTTTGCGGGGCTACCACTAATACTCCTGCTTTGGGAGCAGCACAACAAACCTTAAAACAGATGGGGTTGGAGAGTAGTACTCCTGCTTTGGGGTGCGCGGTTGCTTATCCATTGGGGGTAATAGGAGTGATTCTTGCAGTGTTACTTATCCGGAAAGTATTAGTGCGCAAGGAGGATCTCACCATTAAAGAAAAAGACGATACTAACAAAACTTATATTGCTGCTTTTCAGGTACACAATCCTGCTGTTTTCAATAAAAGTGTCAAGGATATAGCCCATATGAGCTATCCTAAATTTGTTATATCTCGTTTGTGGAGAGACGGCAATGTGAGTATCCCTACCTCTGAAAAGATTCTGAAAGAGGGTGACCGTCTGTTAGTTATAACTTCTGAAAAAGATGTATTGGCTCTGACTGTGTTGTTTGGGGAACAGGAAAACACAGACTGGAATAAAGAAGATATTGACTGGAATGCTATTGACAGCCAGCTTATTTCGCAGCGTATTGTGGTGACCCGCCCCGAACTGAACGGTAAGAAACTTGGTTCACTTCGTTTGAGAAACCACTATGGAATTAATATCAGCCGTGTTTACCGTTCGGGTGTACAGCTACTTGCTACTTCAGAGCTTACTTTACAACTTGGTGACCGCCTGACAGTAGTAGGCGAGGCGGCTGCCATTCAGAATGTAGAAAAAGTATTGGGAAATGCCGTAAAAAGCTTGAAAGAACCCAATCTGGTGGCTGTGTTTATCGGCATTATATTAGGATTGGCTCTTGGGGCTATTCCTATTTCTATTCCTGGTATTAGTGCTCCTGTGAGACTGGGATTGGCAGGTGGACCTATCATTGTTGGTATTCTGATTGGTACGTTCGGCCCGCGTATGCACATGATCACTTATACTACCCGTAGTGCCAATCTGATGCTTCGTGCATTAGGACTTTCCATGTATCTGGCTTGCCTGGGGCTTGATGCCGGTGCGCATTTCTTCGATACGGTATTCCGTCCTGAAGGATTGTTGTGGATAGGTCTGGGTGCCGGGTTAACTATTATTCCTACCGTAATTGTTGGAATGTTTGCTTTCAAGATAATGAAAATTGATTTTGGCTCAGTCTCTGGTATGTTATGCGGAAGTATGGCAAATCCAATGGCATTGAACTATGCGAATGATACTATTCCGGGTGATAATCCGTCTGTAGCTTATGCCACGGTATATCCGTTGTGTATGTTTCTGCGTGTCATTATTGCTCAGATATTACTCATGTTTTTGCTGAGTTGAAAATCTTATTTAGTTGAAAATTGAAAATTGGCTGCGCTGTGAAGTTTGTATATAGGCTTTAAAATAAACAAATAAGTAATTTAAATCGTAAAATTGTAAATTGTCAACGTACCTATGTGTTATAGATTAATAATGGTCATGACCGTAGGGAATAAATTGTAAATATCATGACTGCCCAAAGTAATATAACCCCTGAAAGTATTGTGAGCGACCTGCGTTATTTGCAGTTGTTGTCACGTAGTTTTCCTACTATTGCCGACGCTAGTACGGAGATAATAAATCTGGAAGCCATTCTGAATCTACCTAAAGGTACAGAACACTTTCTGACAGATATTCATGGTGAATATGAGGCTTTTCAACATGTATTGAAAAATGCATCGGGTGCGGTGAAGCGAAAAGTAAATGAGATTTTTGGTAATACCTTGCGTGAATCAGAGAAGAAGGAGATCAGTACACTGATTTATTACCCTGAAGAGAAACTGCAACTGGTCAAGGCTCGTGAGAAAGATCTTGATGATTGGTATTTGATCACTCTTAACCAATTGGTAAAAGTGTGTCAGAATGTATCTTCCAAGTATACCCGCTCCAAAGTGCGTAAGTCTCTACCTAAAGAATTTTCTTATATCATTCAGGAGTTATTGCACGAATCGAGCATTGAACCCAATAAACATGCCTATATCAATGTCATTATCAGTACTATTATATCTACCAAACGTGCCGATGATTTTATTATAGCTATGTGCAATCTGATTCAGCGTTTAACTATCGATTCGTTGCATATCGTCGGTGATATTTACGATCGTGGTCCGGGCGCACATATCATTATGGATACATTGTGTAATTATCATAATTTTGACATTCAGTGGGGTAACCATGATATTCTCTGGATAGGGGCTGCATCGGGTAATACGAGCTGTATGGCAAATGTGATTCGTATGTCCATGCGTTATGGCAATCTGGGTACACTTGAGGATGGATATGGCATTAATCTCTTGCCACTGGCAACTTTTGCTATGGATACTTATGCCGATGATCCCTGTACTATTTTTGCACCGAAAATGAATTTTGCTGATTCGGCTTACAATGAGAAGACATTGCGTCTTATCACGCAGATGCATAAGGCCATTACAATTATACAGTTTAAGCTGGAAGCGGATATTATTAATCGCCGTCCGGAGTTTGGTATGGAGAACCGGAAGCTGCTGGAAAAGATTGATTTCGAGCGGGGAGTATTTGTCTATGAAGGTGTGGAGTATGAGATGCGTGATACTAATTTCCCAACCATAGATCCCAAAGATCCATATCGCCTGACCGATGAAGAAAGGGAACTGGTAGATAAGCTGCATTATTCGTTTATGAATAGCGAGAAGTTGAAGAAACATATGCGTTGCCTGTTTACGTATGGGGGAATGTATTTAGTTTGTAATTCCAATCTTCTGTATCATGCTTCTGTTCCTCTAAATGAAGATGGTAGCTTCAAGCATGTAACTATTCGCGGGAAAGAATA
Source organism: Bacteroides sp. K03 (assembly GCF_019734355.1). NCBI lineage: Bacteria > Pseudomonadati > Bacteroidota > Bacteroidia > Bacteroidales > Bacteroidaceae > Bacteroides > Bacteroides sp. K03. Next base: position 423,385 of record NZ_JAASHC010000003.1, on the reverse strand, counting down.
CTGGGGCAAGAATCTGATGGATAAGATTGATCAGTTAATCCGTACGGCCTATTTTGACGAAGACGAGGATGGTGACAGGCTTTTTGCGATGGATTACATCTGGTATATGTGGTGTGGCCCCGATGCTCCTTCGTTCGATAAAGATAAGATGGCTACTTTTGAACGTTATTTTATAGCTGACAAAAAGTTGCATAAGGAAAAGAAAGGGTATTACTATACTTTGCGTGATAATGAGAAGATATGTAACCAGATACTTGAAGAATTTGGTGTGACAGGCGTGCATACACATATCATTAACGGACACGTACCGGTGAAAACCATTAAAGGCGAACAACCAATGAAAGCCGGAGGAAAGTTACTTGTGATTGATGGAGGCTTCTCAAAAGCCTATCAGCCGGAAACTGGTATTGCCGGATATACATTGGTATATCACTCTCATGGTTTACAGCTGGTGCAACACGAGCCCTTTCAGTCTACACAAAAAGCCATAGAAGAAGGACAGGATATCAAATCAACCACTTTTGTAATTGAATTCAATTCTCAGCGTATGATGGTAAAAGATACGGATAAAGGGAAGGAATTGGTTACGCAGATTCAGGATCTGAAAAAACTGTTGGTGGCGTATAGGACGGGGTTGATTAAGGAAAAGCAATAAATAGTGATAAGTGATTTAGTGATAAGTGATTAGTGGGCTGCGCTGTATCAACGATTGCGCAGCCCACTAATCACTTATCACTAATCACTTATCACTTAAAACAATACGATTCCTGCTTCTGCAATCACCCCTTTGTCATATGTGATGTCTTTATTGTAGTAACGGCTGCCACCATAACCACCGGAGGCAAATATGCCGAATTTCTTTGTAATCTGATATTCCAGATTTAAACGGGCCTGTAGTCCGTAGAGGCGTGCCGGAATACCGTAATCTTTGTTTTTGAATGTTTCAATGTGTTGATATCCTAAGTCGCCGCTAATTGTCAAGTCTTTGCAGAGAGGTAACCAAATACCACCCCGATAGAATAATGCTGCAGAGAATTTATCACTGAAATCCAGATAATACGTTCCGGCACCTATAATGGTATAAAACAGTTTATTTTTGAATCGGGCACCTATATTGACCTTCGTTGCGTTACCTCCAAAGATCAGCATTTGTACTTTTGTGTCCGGATTGGCATTGACAAGTCCCAATTGGAATCCCTTCATTTCATTTTTATAGTAATTCACTAATCCAATCTGTACCCCTTTGGCTTTGGTTGCGTAATTTCCCAATCCAATCTGTACACCGTTCATTCGTGATGCCACTATGTTGGCGAGTCCGGATATTTGTACGCCATTCAGGTGTTCACCTATCACATTCAGTAAACCTCCTGCTGTTACTCCGCTGAAAGTAGCGCCTGTGATATTGGCAAGTCCTGCCAGGTGTACACCACTTGCTCCGTCTCCCGATATATTCATAATACCGCTTGCCATCACGCCGGATGTATTGTCTCCACTGATGTTCGTCATTCCGGATAGCATGACACCTTTCGATTGATTACCTGCAATGTTGACAAGACCAGTGGCGGATAATCCCATCATATTGTTTCCGTTGATGTTACTAATACCCGATAATTGTATGCCGCGCATACTTCCGCCTACCATATTGGCAAGTCCGGAGAATTGTATACCGTTCATATTACCACCAATGACACTGCCAAATGCATTAAATCCTACTCCGTTCAACCTATTCATGGTGGAAAGGATCCCCAGGTTAAAATAGGTTGTCTGTGCACTGTCAGCCGGTTGGGTGCTGATCCCTTTCCATACAGACAAATTAATGCCTGCACTTTTGTTTTGAGCGGAGGCTATGCCTGTGACTATGAAAAGTAGTGAAAGAGGTAGAAAAAATATTCTTTTATTCATCTGTTTGTCTACTAATTTTAAGGGTGAATACATCTTATTTTACTTCATCCGGCCAAGGTGCCAATTGTTGAGTTTTACGTAATACGGGGCGTTGTGCATCAACAGAACGGAGGTAGTTGCTTAATTTCTCTGCCAACTGTTTCGTGATGCATGGCTCTTTTGCTGCCAGATCCTGTTTTTCACTAATGTCATTGGCTATATTGAATAACTCCCGTTTACCGGAGTCAAAATAGTAGACCAGCTTCCAGTCTCCCGAACGAATGGCACACGTTGCCCCGATTCCCGGTCCCGAAGGTCCCCAGCTGTGTGGATAATGCCAATAGATATCCCTATCCTGCACTTTGCCTTTTTCAGTAAGAAGAGGTACAAAGCTGATACCATCCCGTTGCTGTATCGTCTTATAGTCCGATACACCAGCTATTTCCAATATGGATGGAAAGAAGTCTTCGATCATCAGGTAGTGATTACATTTACTTCCGGGTTTAACTTTACCGGGCCAACTGACAATCATTGGTTCACGAACCCCTCCTTCATAAGCAGAGCCTTTACCACTGTTGAGTGGATAGTTCTGCACATGGAGTTGCCCTGCGCGTGTATGCGCAGCCAGTCCGCCATTGTCTGACATAAAAAGAATAACGGTATTTTCTTTCAGATTGTTCTTTTCCAGATAGTCCATCAGGTCACCGAGGCTTTTATCCATCCCTTCTATAAGAGTAGCATAGGCAGCTTCTACCGGAGGCAATCCCTTATCGAGATACTTCTGATAGAAACGCAGATCAGGTTGTATAGGCGTGTGTACGGCATAATGAGCCATATACAGGAAAAATGGCTTGTCACTCTTCTGTGCATTATCCAGAGCTTTTTCTGCTTCTAGTGTGAGTGCTTCGCTCAGAAATGTATCTGTACCGTGATATTTTTCCAGACCTGGTACGGCAGCCAACGGGCTTTTATCATCGGGCTTGTTTCCAAAGTTCTCTTTACCGTAATAACTTGCAGGGGAACCTGCGGCATGTCCGGCTATATTCACTTCAAATCCCATTTTCAGCGGATCTTCACCCGGAGTATCATTTGCTCCGAAATGAGCTTTCCCACAGTGAATAGTGTGATAACCGTTGTCTTTCAGAACTTGCGCCAGCGTGGTGACTTGAGTTGTTCGTTCTATTCCCGGTTCTTGGCAAATGCCATTTACATTCCATTCCGGATATATCATAACGGAGTCCGGTTGCTCATGCGTTGTGTTTTTGCGCAGTGTCCAACTGGTTACCCGGTGATGTGCTGCATTCATACCTGTAAACAAACTGACACGGCTTGGAGAGCTGATACTGCAAGCGTAGGCCTGTGTAAACATCATACCCTGTGCCGCCAAACGCTCCATATTGGGCGTTTCATAAATATTATTATAATGTGTACGCTGTGTCCAAAAGGGAAGAGAGGTGTCCTGCCATCCCATGTCATCTACCAGAAACATAATAATATTAGGATGTTTCTGATTTTGTGCTGCATGAACATCGCTACTAATGCTTAACGCCGGGAGTATGGCTGCGGATAGTAATAGTTTGTTTCTCATAATGCTGACAATCTTAAATTAAGGAACGATTAGGAGATTTACTATTAGACGATTTAGTATTTACGATTGAAGTTACACTATGCAAACTAATTTCAATCGTAAATAGTAAATCGTCTAATAGTAAATCTCCTAATCGTTCAATCGTAAATCTTTTTTTTCTTATCCTTTTGCTTCCTGATACAGGAATCTCTTGATTGATTTCTTCGGAGTTTTCTCGAACTCTTCCGGATATATTTTCATTTTTGAAATCTGGCTATATGCCGGCAACATGGCATTCAGTGCAACGCGGTTTTCTTCCATTACGCGTTCCATATCTTCATTTTTCAAGCCATGTGCAAAAGCTTCGTCGAAGTCGGGATATACCAGACCCACTAATTTCTCATTTTGCTGCACGATGATACTTTCCGATACGTAAGGCAGATTGTTCAACTTGTCTTCAATCTCCTCAGGATAGATATTTTGTCCGTTTGGACCTAATAGCATATTCTTACTGCGACCTTTGATCGTGATATTTCCTTCGGCATCTTCCAAAGCAAGATCACCGGTATGCAACCAGCCATCCTTATCAATTACTTGTTCGGTAGCTTCTTCATTTTTGTAATATCCCAGCATTACATTGGGACCTTTGCAAACAATTTCTCCCGGTATGTTTTCAGGATCCGATGAAAGAATTCTCACATCCATACGGGGCGCAGCTTTTCCACATGAACCCGGTTTGAAATATTTCCAATCCTCGTAACAGATGATCGGACCACATTCTGTCATTCCATAGCCCACTGTGTAGGGGAACTCAATCATCTTGAGAAATTGCTCCACTTCCTGATTGAAAGCGGCACCACCCACAATCACAGCTTCAAAGTTGCCCCCAAAGGCCTGTATCATCTGTTCGCGTACTGTTGCCTTGATCTTATCATTAATAACAGGTACTTTCAGCAATAGCTTCATGGTGGGAGTTTCCAGTTTAGGCAAGATATTCTTCTTTATAATCTTTTCGATGATAAGTGGTACAGCTACTACCAGATTGGGTTTCACCTCTGCAAATGCCTGGAAGATAATTTTGGGACTTGGCATCCGGGTAAGGAAGTAGATTTGGCAACCTACGGAAAATTCATACAGGAACTCAAATGCCAGCCCGTACATATGCGCCATTGGCAGCATAGATACAATCTTGTCACCCGGTTTTAACGTTAGCACTTCAAAACCGAATTTGGTATTTGACCACAGGCTACGGTAGGGGAGCATTACCCCCTTCGAATAACTTGTTGTTCCGGATGTATAGTTGATAACCGCCAGCTCTTCGGGCTGGTCTTTGTGATATTCTACATGTTCTTTTCGGAAGTTCTTCGGGTATTTCTTGCCGAATAATTCGTTCAGATGTTCGCGGGCGTATGTCAGTTTTTCACTGCGTGTTACCAGCAGGGTGAAGTCTGTCATCATCAGGATACCTTCGAGTAGTGGCATAGCCGATTCATTGAGGTTTTCCCATACCATATCGCCAACGAAAAGGAGTTTGGCTTCAGAGTGATTGACTATGTTGTGTACATTGTCTGCTTTGAATTCGTGCAGAATCGGTACAATTACTGCACCGTAGGTTAATGTAGCAAGAAAAGTGACTCCCCAGTGAGAGCTGTTTCGTCCGCAGACGGCTATCTTGTCTCCTTTTTGAATACCGCTTTCTTCAAAGATGATATGCAGCTTTTCAATCTTGCGGGCTACGTCTTTATACTGTAGGGTGGCTCCCTTATAATCTGTTAGGGCATCCAGGTCCCAGTTATTCTTGATACTGTTTTCAATGTAAGCTATAAAACTTTGTTCCATTGTTTTTTGCACATTTGGTATTAAATTGTGCAAATATAGGTATTTAATTGAGAACAGAAAACTTCTTTAATTGAAAGTTGAAAACTTATAGAGTTGAAAGCTGAAAATTGAAAGCTGAAAGTTGCTATGCAGCATGTTTGCGCAGCTAATTTTCAACTTTCAATTTTCAACTTTCAATTAAAGAAGTTTTCAACTAAGGTACCAGTCGTACATTTTTCGTACTCCTTCCTCTATCTCGATTTTGTGATGCCATCCTAATCCGTGTAGTTTGGAAGGATCTGTTAACTTGCGCATCGTACCGTCCGGCTTGGTACTGTCAAAAGTTAGTTTACCTTTATAACCAACTGTTTCTACAATCAGTTCGGCGAGCTGGCGGATAGATATTTCTTTGCCTGTACCAATGTTGATGTGGCAATTGCGAATATCTTTGCTACCTTCTTTATAGGTATCCTTGAAATCTACATGTTCCATCACGAATACGCTGGCATCGGCCATTTCTTCACTCCATAAGAATTCGCGTAACGGTGTTCCGGTGCCCCAAAGCAATACTTCCGTATCACTGATACCATATTTTTTCAGGATATTCAGAATATCTTCTTGGGGGCTATTACCGTCGATTCCTTCTACCGGACGGGCATTCATATCTTTGCGTACTGCTTCCCAGTTTCCTTCTTTCAGGCAGTGTGCCAGATGTACTTTGCGTATCATGGCTGGTAATACATGGCTACGTTCCAGATCGAAGTTATCATTCGGTCCATATAGGTTGGTAGGCATTACAGCGATATAATTTGTTCCATATTGCAAATTGAAACTTTCGCACATTTTCAATCCTGCAATTTTGGCGATGGCATAGGGCTCATTGGTGTATTCCAACGGGGAAGTCAGCAGTACCTCCTCTTTCATTGGCTGCTCGGCGTCCCGCGGATAGATACAGGTGCTGCCCAGGAATAACAGTTTCTTCACATGGTGACGAAAACTTTCGCCGATAACATTCTGCTGTATTTGTAGATTCTTGTAAATAAAGTCAGCGCGATAAATACTGTTGGCCATGATGCCACCCACGAATGCAGCAGCTAAGAATACATATTCCGGTTGTTCTTCATCAAAAAAGTTGCGAACGGCAACACCATCCAGCAAATCGAGCTCTTTGTGTGTACGTCCTACAAGATGGGTGTATCCTTTTTCCTGCAAGTTTTTCCAGATAGCAGAACCCACGAGTCCGTGGTGTCCTGCTACATATATCTTTGCATTTTTATCCATTGATCTTACTCCTGTTTGGTTGCAATCATTTTTTGTACTTTTCTCATATCATGGCGTACCATGATCTTTACTAATTCGGGGAATGGAGTGGCACACGGATTCCAGCCTAATACAGTTTTAGCCTTCGTAGGATTACCCAGTAGCTGTTCTACTTCAGCCGGACGGAAATATTTCGGATCAACCTCTACCAATACTTTTCCGGTAACGGTGTCGATACCTTTTTCATCTATTCCTTCGCCTTCCCAACGCAGGTTGATTCCTGCTTCGGCAAAAGCAAGTGTACAGAACTCGCGTACGGTGTGCATTTCTCCGGTAGCAATCACAAAGTCTTCCGGAACATCATGTTGCAGGATAAGCCACATGCATTCTACGTAATCTTTCGCATATCCCCAGTCACGGCGTGCATCCAGGTTTCCCAAGTACAATTTGTCTTGTTCACCTTGTACAATACGTGCTGCTGCCAGTGTTATTTTACGGGTTACGAATGTTTCTCCGCGACGTTCACTCTCATGGTTAAAGAGGATACCGTTTACAGCAAACATACCGTAACTTTCGCGGTAGTTCTTTGTAATCCAGAAGCCATATTGCTTGGCCACTGCATACGGACTACGTGGATAGAACGGAGTTGTTTCACTCTGAGGCACTTCCTGTACCTTGCCATAAAGCTCTGAGGTAGAAGCCTGATAAATGCGTGTTTTCTTTTCCAGTCCCAGGATACGTACTGCTTCGAGCATACGTAGTGTACCGATAGCATCTGCTTCCGCAGTGTATTCGGGTACATCAAAAGATACCTTAACATGGCTTTGTGCAGCTAAGTTGTATATTTCGTCGGGTTGTACCATTTGGATGACACGTATCAATGAACTTGAATCAGTCATGTCGGCATAATGCAGGTTGATAGTACGTTTCTGTTTCATGTCGCGCACCCATTCGTCAAAATAAAGATGTTCGATGCGTCCGGTGTTGAAAGAAGAAGAACGACGGAGTATACCGTGTACTTCATAACCTTTTTGCAATAAAAATTCGGCAAGGAATGAACCGTCTTGCCCTGTGATCCCAGAAATAAGAGCTTTCTTCATATTATAAATAATTAATTTGGTAGTTGATAGTTGGTAGTTAGAAGCTAATAGTTAGTAGTTAGAATCCCTTCGGCATAAAAATAATCACGCTGTATAGATTCTAACTACTGACTTCTAACTCTGGCTTCTAATATCGTTGCAATATTCGGTATTTTCTTTCGGATAAGAGCTATATATAAGGATGGAATTTTTTAGTTTAAACAGAAAATATTTATATTTGCCGAATATTATTCAAGTATAAATGAAAATTATATTGTTTAGTTTATAAATATCATTTTTATTTGAATTTTTTAATTGTAGTATTAATATATTCGGATATGAATGATTGTTTTAATGAATTAAGTCTCTCTAACTATTGGAACGGACGGTTGCCGGAAGCCGGATTCATTCGTAAGAGTTATACCAATCGTATTTTTGGCTATATCGGTAATAAACTGATAAAGTTACTGATAGGCCAACGTGGGGCAGGGAAATCATATCTGCTTCGGCAGATTATGCTTCATTTACTTGATGAGGGAGTATCGGCACGGAATATATTGTATATAAATCGTTCATTCACCGATTCTGGTTTCATATCCGGACGTGAAGGACTTGAAGAACTTTTATCTACTTATCGGGAACGAATTCATCCGGTAGGAAAAATCTATCTATTTATTGAAGAGATACAGAACATCATAGGTTGGGAAGAGTTTGTATATTCTCATTCGCAGGATTATGTCAACAGTAGTGAGCTGTTTATCAGTGGGTCCGGTAGAGAGATACTTCCTTGCGATGCGGAAGGGATGCCGGACCGGCATTATGTGAGTTTTGAGGTTTTTCCTTTTAGTTATGCAGAGTATAGAGAACATGTGCGGGAAGAAGCTTCCGGTAAGAGCTATGCTGCATATATGGAAGGGTGTTCCTTGCCCCGGCTTTCTGTTTTATCAACGGAAGATGCAAAATGGAATTATGTCTCCTCTATTAAAGATACCGCACTGTTTCGTGATATTGTGCAACAGTATCGTGTGAAAGATCCCCGGCTTTTTGAAGATGTACTTATCTATTTAGCAACACATCTGTCCGAATTGGTATCTGTTACTAATCTGGTTACTCATTTTAATTCGCAGCAGCGAAAGACGAGTTATGATACGATTGCCAATTATATCAGTTACCTCGAGAATACTTTCCTGATTCATCGTGTAGAGCGCTGTCAGGTTCGTAGTAAAGAAGTAGTGCTGGGCAGTTGTCGTTATTATATTAATGATTGGGCTTTCATGCGTTTTCTTTATCCATTCTTTGTCCGCGAACAGGACGCAAAGTTCAAAAATCATGTTTATCTTGAATTACGACGTGCCGGATATGCTGTTTATGTAGGTGTACATCGTAATAAAGTGATTGACTTTCTTGCACGGAAAGGAGACCGGATTATCTACATTCAGTGTGTGTGTGCTTTGGATAATGAGTTGACGATGCAGTCTTTGTATGCTTCGTTGGAGGCAATACAGGATAATTATGAAAAGTGGATAGTATCTCTTGATAATGTAGCATTGCCGTCAAAGGAAGGCATACGGCATATACAGGTGTGGAAATTGGCAGAAATGTTGTAACATTTATTATTATCTGCCACAACTCTTTAATCTCTTGTTTGCAAACTTAGTATTTTAACGGTGACTTAAAATGCATATTAATAGTGATTTAAATACGTACTTTTGTACCCCAAAAGTACGTACTTTTTTATTGCTTGGTTTTCAGTGTTTTATAGTCTGTTTCTACCATTGTATCAAATAACTTCACTGTAAAGTGATAAACTCTTTAGATAAAACAATCTGTTAGTTGTTTATGGGGTGGATAATGTGCTTATATCATCCATCACTTGATACTTCATGAGAATATCGGTTTGTCGCATCGGAAATACCAGTATTCCATTTCTGTTTATGAAGAAATATTTTTCTCCTTTACCATCTTGTTAATAAGTCTCTTTTTGAGATGATATGTAATAAAAGTCTCTCAATACGTAAAAACTATTGAGAGATTTTTTGTTTGCAACAATTCTTTTTTATCTGTTTTTCTGATATAAAAAATAGATTGGAGGAGGAGTCTGTTTTTGTCTTTTTGTAATTTTGAAATACATATTACATAATCATTAATTTAAGAGGAGTAGCTTGCTTATGTGTTCATTATGAGATACTTTTGTGATACCTGTATGGGCGGTGAGATATGAAAACCGGTTGAAGAGGAGAAAATCCTTATGTCATTGTATAACAGAGTTAGTGACATATTTAAACTTCCTGAGAATAAGTGTGATATGAATTGAGAGGGACAAAGTGATATAATCTTTGGACAAGATGGTATATACTGAAGATTGATTTTGTTGGAAAGCATCTGGCTTGCAATTAATTTTGTATGCAGATATCTGGGCGAGATGCGTACTATGCATAGACGCGTCTGTTTTGTTTAAAGCATGTATTAATAACAAGTAAAACTGTTAACTTATGATTAAGTGGTTTGGTCGTTTTTTATTCTCGAGTAGACGAATGGTTTATATCAAGGTGGCATCTCAATTTAAAACTGCTCCATGGCGGGTTTATGAGCTGGCACATGGTTCTAAGGCCCGTAGTAACAAAGAAAGCAAAATATTACAGGAATTGAAAGAACAGGGTATCATCTCTATTGTTCGCCTTTTTTAGTGTTTTGATATCATTGGGAAGGAAGGCTGTTTCTATACTTTTCATTTTAAGTATTGATGGGCTCTCCTTGTTTGTTTAACTTATTCACTGCTTACTTTTTCCCATGATTTTGTCTATAATTAGCGCAATTGCCCCATCACCTGTAACATTACATGCTGTACCGAAACTGTCCATTGCAATGTACAACGCTATCATTAATGCTTGTGCTGATTCGTCAAAGCCCAACATGGATTGTAAAATACCTAAAGATGCCATAATAGCTCCTCCGGGAACACCAGGTGCGGCTATCATGGTGATGCCTAACATAAAAATGAATCCTGCGAAAAGAGAGAAATCGAATGGCATACCTTGCATCATCATTAAAGCCAAAGCACAGGCTACAATCTTTAGTGTACTGCCCGAAAGATGGATCGTGGCGCAGAGTGGAATGACAAAACCGGCAATATCAGCTGATACTCCATTCTTTTTTGTCTGCTCTAAGGTGACAGGGATGGTAGCAGCAGATGATTGAGTTCCTAATGCGGTGAAGTAGGCTGGTAACATCCGTCCTAATAATTTGAAAGGATTGCGTTGAACAAACAGTGCGGCAATAGAGTATTGAAAAATCAATAAGAAAATGTGCAAAGCGAAAATAACTCCAATGATTTTGATGAATACCATTAGGATGGAGAATACTTGTCCGGAGTGTGTCATGTTGAGAAATATACCGAAGATGTAGAGCGGTAGCAAAGGCAGAATGACAGCACTGATCATGCGGACAATAATCTCCTGGAAATCTCTTGCCACATTCTTTAGGGCATCACTGCGTAGTGTGGCCAATCCTAATCCCAGTGTGAAAGCGAGAACCAAAGATGTCATTACATTCATTAGCGGTGGGATGGCAACGGAGAAGAAAGGAAGTATGCCTTGTGCTTCACTCACTTCTTCGAGTGGTCTTCCGGGCTCTATCAAGGATGGGAATAAAGTAGCACCGGTAAAGTAGGAGAGGAAACCCGAAAACAATGTCGCTCCGTAGGCAATCAGTGCAGTTACAATCAGCATTTTGCCGGCTCCTTTTCCGATATCGGCAATGGCAATTGTGACCAGTCCGAGAATGATGAGCGGAATAGAAAAATTTAGAAATTCACTAAAGATACCATTGAATGTTACAAATATGCGAACTAACGAGGCCGGAAAGAAGTGTCCAACTGCAATTCCTAACAAAATGGCAATAATAATGCGGGGTAACAGGCCGATATGGATTTTCTTCATGGTCGAAACTTTATTTAATTGCTACAAAAGTAGCATTTTTTCTGTAAATAGCCGAACAAAATTTTATTGTATATGTTATAGTAAATAAGTAAATTAATAAAGAATAAACAACTAATTAGATAAAACTTACAATTATGTCAATACAGAATAAAACAGATGTTGGGCTGATTGGTTTGGCTGTAATGGGCGAAAATTTAGCTTTGAATATGGCAAGTAAAGGATGGAATGTATCGGTATACAACCGTACAGTGCCCGGAGTAGAAGAAGGAGTGGTAGAACGATTTCTCAATGGGCGGGCTAAAGGTCTAAACATCGAAGGTTTTACTGATATTGCTGCATTTGTAGATTCAATAGCCTTGCCTCGAAAGATAATGATGATGGTTCGTGCAGGTAGTGCTGTAGATGAATTGATGGAACAACTTTTCCCTTTACTTTCTCCGGGTGATATTTTGATTGATGGTGGTAACTCCAATTATGAGGATACCAATCGTCGTGTGGAATTGGCTGAGTCGAAGGGATTTCTTTTCGTCGGTGCAGGTGTGTCTGGTGGTGAAGAGGGAGCCTTGAATGGTGCTTCCATTATGCCAGGCGGTTCAGTAGCAGCCTGGTCGGAGGTGAAACCTATTCTGCAAAGTATTGCAGCAAAAGCATCAGACGGTACGCCTTGTTGCGACTGGATTGGGCCGGCAGGTTCCGGACATTTTGTGAAGATGATACACAATGGCATAGAGTATGGCGATATGCAACTTATTGCTGAGGCGTACTGGGTAATGAAGAATCTGCTTGACCTGGAGAATGAAGAGATGGCAAATGTCTTTTCTCATTGGAATGAAGGGAAACTTCGTAGTTATTTGATTGAAATTACAGCAAATATTTTGCGGCATACAGATAAGTCGGGAGGGTATTTGTTGGATAAAATTCTGGATACTGCAGGACAGAAGGGTACGGGGAAATGGTCCGTTATTAATGCCATGGAGCTGGGTATGCCTTTGGGACTGATTGCTACTGCGGTATTTGAACGTAGTTTGTCGGCTCAGAAAGAGTTGCGCGAGACAGCTTCACGGCAATTTCAGTGCAAACGTACACAAGCTGTTTATAATAAACCGGAATTGGTGAAGGAAATTTATGCTGCATTATATGCATCCAAGCTGGTTTCTTATGCTCAGGGGTTCGCTGTACTTCAGCGTGCTTCTGATACTTTTGGCTGGAAACTCGATCTGGCTTCTATTGCACGTATGTGGCGTGGCGGTTGTATCATTCGTAGTATCTTCTTAAATGACATTGCTGCTGCTTTCGAGGCAAAGGATAAACCGAAAAATCTTTTGTTGGCACCTTATTTCCGGGATGAAATAAAGGAGCTGTTATCCGGATGGAAAACGCTCGTAGTACAGGCTATGCATGAGGAGCTTCCTGTTCCCGCTTTTTCTTCGGCATTGAATTATTTCTATTCATTGGTATCCGCCAATTTGCCTGCTAATATGATACAGGCGCAACGCGATTACTTTGGTGCACATACTTTTGAACGAAAAGATGAACTCCGCGGACAGTTCTTCCATGAGAACTGGACAGGACATGGTGGTGATACGAAATCAGGAATATACAATAATTAGTGAAAAGTGATAAGTGATTAGTGCCATCCGGCATAATAGCGCAGCCACTAATCACTAATCACTAATCACTAACCACTAACGACTAATCACTAAGATGATGGATAAATTTGTAATGATAATCTTTGGCGCTTCGGGTGACCTTACTAAACGTAAGCTGATGCCTGCCTTGTACTCTTTGTATAGAGATAAGCGTCTCACAGGGGAGTTTTCTGTGATAGGTGTGGGACGTACTGTGTACTCGGATACTGACTATCGTGCTTACATATATACAGAACTTGAACAATTTGTGAAACCCGAAGAACAGGATAAAGAGTTGATGGATAGCTTTACACAACATCTTTATTATCTGGCTATTGATCCTGCTATAGAGGCTGGCTATGTCCGCCTTCGTCAGCGTATTGAAGAACTTGCCGGAGAGAAGGAACCGGATAATCTGTTGTTCTATCTGGCTACACCTCCTTCTTTATATGGAGTGATTCCGTTGCACCTTAAAAAAGCGCATCTTAATCGCGGAAGGGCACGTATTATCGTAGAGAAGCCATTTGGATACGATCTTCAGTCTGCTGAAGAGTTGAATCGTATTTATGCTTCTGTTTTCGATGAACATCAGATTTACCGTATTGACCATTTTTTGGGTAAGGAAACTGCTCAAAACCTGCTTGCTTTCCGTTTTGCTAACGGGATATTTGAACCTCTGTGGAATCGTAATTATATCGATTATATAGAGGTGACGGCTGTTGAAAATCTGGGTATTGAGCAGCGTGGTGGTTTCTATGATACTGCCGGGGCCTTACGTGATATGGTGCAGAATCATCTCATACAACTTGTGGCACTTACGGCAATGGAACCACCTGCCATCTTTAATGCTGATACATTCCGTAATGAAGTGGTGAAAGTGTATGAATCTCTGACTCCATTGACCGAAGAGGATTTTGAAGAACATATTGTTCGGGGGCAATACACCGCTTCTGGTAATAAGAAGGGATATCGTGAAGAGAAAAATGTAAATCCCGATTCACGGACGGAGACGTATATTGCTATGAAACTGGGAATTAGTAACTGGCGTTGGAGTGGTGTTCCATTCTACATCCGTACCGGAAAGCAAATGCCTACCAAGGTTACGGAAATAGTGGTACACTTCCGTGAAACACCACATCAGATGTTTCATTGTGCGGGAGGTAATTGTCCTCGTGCCAATAAACTAATCCTTCGCCTTCAACCCAATGAAGGTATTGTTCTGAAAATAGGTATGAAAGTACCTGGTGCAGGATTTGAAGTGAAACAAGTAACAATGGATTTCAGTTATAACCAGCTTGGTGGCGTACCTGGTGGCGATGCTTATGCCCGTTTGATTGATGACTGTATCCAGGGTGATCCTACGCTCTTTACACGAAGTGACGCAGTGGAGGCGTCCTGGCGGTTCTTTGATCCAATTCTCCACTATTGGAAAGAACATCCCGATGCACCGCTTTATGGTTATCCGGCCGGTACATGGGGTCCTCTCGAAAGTGAAGCTATGATGCACGAACATAGTGCTGAATGGACTAATCCTTGTAAAAATTTGACAAACACAGACCAATATTGTGAACTATGAAACCTTTTATTTATCCTTCGTCCATTGAGACGGCACGCGCACTGATTCTTCATCTGATAAAGATTATGATAGATGAACCCGGCAAGACTTTCAATATTGCTTTAAGTGGTGGAAGTACTCCTGCATTGATGTTTGACTTGTGGGCAAACGAATATAGCGATATTACTCCGTGGACGCGGATGAAAGTTTTTTTTGTAGACGAACGCTGTGTTCCACCCGAGAACTCAGATAGCAATTATGGAATGGTACGTTCATTGTTGGTGGGCGTGGTTCCTATTGATTATGAAAATGTGTTTCGTATCAGAGGAGAGGATAGACCGGATAAGGAAGCGGTCCGGTATTCCCGGGTAGTAGAAAGCCAGGTTCCTTTGCAGGATGGTTGGCCTGTATTTGATATAATATTGTTAGGAGCAGGTGGAGATGGGCATACTTCATCAATTTTTCCCGGACAAGAGAAACTATTGTCTGCTGACCGGGTTTATGAAGTAAGTTATAACCCGAATAATGGCCAGAAACGTGTTGCGATGACGGGGTGTCCTATTATTAATGCCCGTCGGGTAATCTTCTTGATCACAGGCAGAAGTAAAGCTGAAGTGGTGGAGGAGATTTGTACTTCTGGTGACACAGGACCTGCTGCATATATTGCCCATCATGCTAAGAATGTAGAGCTCTTTCTTGATGATTATGCGGCTGCGAAAATAAATAGAGAAGAAATACCGGATTGATCGGTTAACAAGTTGATTGTAGTATCTTCTGAAATATCTATATAAGAAAGTTGTTTCAATACGATAAGAAACGGCTTTCTTTTCGTATTGAAACCTGTGATAAGAATGGCTTTGTATAATTCATTCTTATCTGTTTTTTAATCGGGTACTTCTTTTATTTTCTCAATAAGGTATTCTTCTTTTTCATTTCTATGACAGTAGCAAATATAGTAGTTAGGGTCGTTTACTATATCTTTAAAGCTCTGTGGTAATTCAATTTCTTTTGTCTCTCTGTTGATAGCAACCAAAGCTATCATAATTCCTTCTTCTTTGCATTTGTCAATCAGGAGGCCATTTAGCATTAATTCTTCTTCGTTCATCTCATCTGTTTTAACGGGTACAAAGATAATGCTATAATAATAAAATTGTACTATTTGTGATATATTATTTTTTTACTAAGTCGCTTTTTAAATAATAAATGAATAGAAATAAAATATTACGGCTTGCTGTCTTCACAGATGGCCTGCCGTATAAAAAGTTTAAGTTTTAAATCAAAACAGATATTTGGTTAAAAAGGTTCTGTATTTAGCTTAATTCTTAGTCCTGTTTAACGAATTATTAAGTATGATAGCTATATAAACAAAAATCCGCCCTACCTTCACAGGCTGGGCGGACAAGAAATCTCTTACATAGAGATTTATCAAATCTTATGCTATAATTTAAAAAAGTATATATACAGACTTTCACAAGCCTGACTAATATATTAATCAGAATTTCAAATAGTGATATATTATTGTTGTTTGATAAGTAAATAGAGGTGCCCAAAAAATAGAAAGAGACAACCTTATAAGCCAACACGAAGTTGTTTTATGGCTTTTATATGCGCAAAGATAATATAAATAATTGAATAATGAAAAAATATGATGAGGGGATTTAAGATTTGTATGCTTTAGGCTGCAATAATACCCCATTATCATCCTTTTATAAGGCTTGTTTAGAGGTTATACCTTACCTGCATGTAGACTACGCCTACTCTGTAAACAGCTGATATGATTTTTATTTGTGGCTAATAAATGCTATGAGAAATAAATAAGAGAGGATTGTGATTTGTGATGTTCATGCTATTAGGGTTGAGGATAACTGTAGGAGTGAGGCACTTTACGATGAGTTATGTGTGAGTCACATGATAAGTGAAGCATTTTAAGCAGGTTTCGTTTCTTCAGAATCAAGGTTTATTTTTTATGAATACTCTAATAAACTAACACTATCTGCCTATTTTTTCTACAATCTCATTTTGTAGCATAAAAATAAATCTTGAATTGTCCGGGTTCTTTTTTTTGTGAAACGTATATGATATTGATATACAGATTTTTATTATGATGTATAAACATTGTAATTGTCCGGGTAGCTTTTTAGGATATTTTGATCTTTTTCTTTATTTTTGTCTAAAGTCATTTCTCCTTTACTTCGAAATCATTCTTTTTGATAATATACAATCCACTATAAATATTTTATTGATTGAGATAAATCCTTATTAGTGTTAACATTTTAATTTTATTATTATGAAGAAGAGTTTTTATCCATTAGTTGTGCTTATTCTTTTTTTATTGGCAATGAATGCCAGTGCGCAAACTGCAACATCCTTAGAAGTTAATGATACAAGGGATGTAAGTGAATCACCTAATAGTTATGGGGAAAAAGTAATTAGAGCAGACTTGAAGTTCTTAACGACTTCAGGAATAAGTACTGCATATGGATTTACCACGAATCTGACGATTTCTCCTGGATTTAACGGAACGGCTGGATATATAAGTCAATTAAGTTTTAATAATAATGGTGTTTTTTATAGAAATGGTGATTTTTTCTCTTCTTCTTGGAATGGATGGAATAAAATATTGATGAGTGATCTGTTCGGGAATGTTAATTTGGAGAAGTTAAAAGTAACTGACTCATTTGAATTTGGAAATGAGTTGGATAATACAAATTCCACATTCATTATTCAAGGTCCTAATTCTCCTACAGGTGAAGCAGGGAAGCGAGATATTATTTTTAATTTTAAGTATGCAGGGCAAAGTGGTATAAGAGCGTTTAGAGGTGATGAATGGGGTACTTTTTTACAGTTAATGACTAGCCAGCCTGGGGATGCTACAGGAATGCCGAGGGTGAGAATGCATATTGATCAATATGGAAAAATAGGTGTTGGTACAGTTAATCCATCCAGTGAGTTTGATGTAAATGGTACTATTAGTTCGCATAATTTGCTGACGAGTGGGAGTATTGGAATCGGTACTGTTAACACAGAAGGTTACAAATTAGCCGTTAATGGTATTATTCGTGCAAAAGAGATCAAAGTAGACTCTGATTGGGCTGACTTCGTTTTTAAGAAAGATTATAAGCTTCCTACTCTGAAAGAAGTTGAGACCCATATCAATGAAAATGGAACTTTGCCTGGTATACCAAGTGAGGCGGAGGTTAAAGCCAACGGAGTAAACCTGGCTGAAACAAATGCTTTGCTACTTCAAAAAATAGAGGAACTGACTCTTTACATCATTCAACAAGAAAAACGAATGGAGAGTATGGAAGCCGAAATAAAAAGCATTAGATCAAATTAATATTAACGCTTAAAAATATTATTATGAAAACAAAGATTATTGCTGTATTGCTATTATTAAACTCATCAATGATGTTTGCACAAATTGATCAAAAAAATGATAGTGTAAGTGCTGTTTCCATTCGATCTTCTATGACTAATACTTTGACTTCATCCGATGATAGAATGTTTCATCGCTTAGGTCTTGGTGACATTGATGATCCTACTGCCATGTTTTCAGCTTTCCAGGGAGAACCTTTGCAGAAAGCCAAAGGAGATTATATTACTTTATACTCATTCATCACTAATTGTTTTTATAATGTAGCTTACAATCGACTTTTTCTTGTAAGAGATGCCGCTGGTGATGAATGGACTACTGCCAGATTTCATGAAGGTATTTCTATTGATGACTCTTTTTCAAAGCCAGGAGAAACTAGAACGTGGTGGGAGCGAGATCCTTATGATAAAATTCAGTCATGGGGTGACGGAGCAGAAACGTATATGACCATTAATAGAGGTAATGTAGGTATTGGTACACTGGATCCACAAGGATATAAATTAGCTGTTAATGGTACTATTCGTGCAAAAGAAATAAAAGTAGACTCTGATTGGGCTGACTTCGTTTTTAAGAAGGATTACAAACTTCCTACATTGGAGGAAGTAGAGCAACACATCGGTGAAAAAGGTACCTTGCCGGGTGTACCTTCGGAAGAAGAAGTAAAAGCCAATGGAGTGAATTTAGCTGAAACCAATGCTTTGCTACTTCAAAAGATAGAAGAATTAACTTTATACATAATTGAAATGAAGAAAGAAATCAATGAGTTAAAAAAGAGATAATAGCTATTAATTTACTAACTTTTAAATTTATAGGTTATGAAAAAGATTCTACTGCTTTTTGTGTCACTATTTAGTGTGGGATTGGGCTTTGCTCAACAAATAGGGGATGGTTATGCACAAACTATTAATAGTTTTAATAGTATATTAAATACAGGTATTTATGATTCAGACAAAATTCAAACAAACTATCCTTATGAAATTCCCCAATGGCCTTGGAAATATTTATTTGTTATGCGTCATAATGATTCAAACCTTAATTATCAATTTCAAATTTCCACAACTTTTGAACATGACGACCGAATATTTTTTAGAAAACTGGCCCACTTGAAAACGGATACTGAGTATAATAACAATTGGCAGGAGTTTGCCACCAGAGGAGTAAATACTTTTAATGGGGTTCAAACAATTAATGGAGATCAGTATGTTAATGGAAATATACATGTAAACAAATACTTGTTTATTCCTTCTAATAGAGAATTGATTTTTGGTAATACTTCTGATAGAGATCATAGTTTACGAATATCATATAATGGGAATGATAATAATGGTTCCTGTTATATTAATTATTCTGGAGACTTAAGATATCGTAATGGGTCTATGACCGATGATGTTCCAGTTGTCTTATTTTCAAAAGATAATAATGTTGGTATTGGTACACTGGACCCACAAGGATATAAATTAGCTGTTAATGGTACTATTCGTGCAAAAGAGATAAAAGTAGACTCTGATTGGGCCGACTTTGTTTTTAAGAAGGATTATAAACTTCCAACATTAGGAGAGGTAAAGAAGCATATTACAGAAAAAGGTACTTTACCAGGTATTCCTAGTGAATCAGATGTTAAAGCCAATGGAGTTAGTTTGGGTGAAGTGAATGCTTTATTACTTCAAAAAGTTGAAGAGTTAACCTTGTATGTTATAAAATTGCAAGAAGAAGTAAATGAGTTAAAAACGCAAAAAAGTAATTAATTATGAAAAATGTTATAATATTGTTTTTGTTATCACTGTACTCATTTACAGTGAATGCTCAGTATTATTTAAAGGGTGAACTTAATTATTGGGAAATCCATGAACCTTATAAAGAATATTCCTATATTTTTCATCTTGATATAGCTGTTGGTATACAGACACGTGCATCTGAAGTTGGTTATGTAACATGGAATGTTGTTAATGGGAAAATAAAGGATGAGAATGGGAATTATACTTTGACTACAATAACAAAACTTGCCAATGATTATCCTCATCCTAATGCAAACGTAAGTAATATTTGTGTAATGTGGGATGGCAAAGAAGAAGGAAAGATAGAATTTTATATGCCATTAAATTATTATATTTATGGATATGAAGAAATTAGGCCTTTCGTATATACAATTCCTATTAATCCATTTAATGGTAATGTTGAAAATGTTAATATAAATAATGAAAGGTCTTATCAGGCTCAAGATATATATGTTGAGAATGTAAACATAAAGAGTGGAGCTAATGTGATATTGAATGGTTCTAATTCTGTGCGGATTGTTCCAGGATTTACTGCAGAGTTGGGAAGTGTTGTAAGAATTTATAATGGAAATACTTTTATTATATCTCAAACAAAAGCTGATTTTAGTAACAGGAATATGGCAGATAATCAAATGCAAATAGAGAAGAAGTCTGCTTTATTAAGCCAAAACTCACCTAATCCTGTAAGTGAGCATACTACTATTAATTGTTATATTCCTGAGAATTCAGGAAGTGCCTGTTTGCAATTTTATAATATGATGGGAGTTTTAGTCCTGAAAATACCAATAACTTCTATTGGCCCAAATAGTATTGATGTAAACACTACAGAACTAACTAATGGAGTTTATATGTATTCTCTTATAGTTGATGATTGTTTGATTGATACCAAACGAATGGTAGTAGCGAATTAAAAATTAAGGCAGCCTGATAAGCTGCCTTAATTTTTTAGTATTGCAGCAATAAAACGGCAATAGAATATCGCTCAAAGTGACGTTTTGGGGTTCTTAATGATAAATACTAATTAAGAAAGAAAATACCCGATTTGTATTTGTAATTAATTGAAGATAAGTAAATAAAAAAGAGGCTTCCTTGTTCGTCCGCCGACGAGGAAGCCTCTTAACACAAAAACTAAACTAGACTTAACTAAACTATTCTATTCTCAGAGTTTCACAACTCCTTTCTGTTCGGTACAAAGATACATATTTGTCATCTATTTTGCAAATAAGAATAGACAAATGGGGGCTTTTTACCGATAAACGGGTTATTTCTTAGCTTCTTTCATCAAGAAAAGTTTGAAAAACCTGTTTGTAGCTATCACTGATGGGGATATATGTCTTATCAAAGACAATCCGACCACGATCTATGATCCGTATTTTATCCTTTTGCACAATGAATGAACGATGTACTCGCATGAAGCGAGTGGGAGGGAGCAATTCCTCCATAGCTTTCATGCTCATCAGCGAAAGGATGGGTTTGGGCTGATCTTCGGTATATATTTTAATGTAATCTTTCAATCCTTCGATATAAAGAATCTTTTTAAGTTCTACTTGTACCAGTTTATAATCGCTTTTTACGAAGATACTTTCGATCTCTTCCGGTTTCTGTACGAGCTCAAACCACTGTAACGCCTTGTTGGCTGCTTGCAGGAAGTCGACGTATGAAATGGGTTTTAGTAAATAATCGAGAGCATTCACCCGATACCCGTCGATGGCATATTGATTGAAAGCAGTGGTGAATATAATACGGGTATTTTTGTCTACCATTTTGGAGAATTCAAGCCCGTTAAGTTCCGGCATTTGAATATCTAAAAAAAGCAGATCAACTTTCTTTTCCGGAAGCTCGTTCATTGCTTGTACAGCACTCGAATATTTACCGGTTAAAGACAAAAACGGAGTTTTGTTGACATAACTTTCCAACAGATCAAGAGCCAGAGGTTCATCGTCTACGATGGCACAATTTAGAGTCATGATTTTAATAATTAGTGATTAGTGATTAGTGAATAGTGATTAGTGAATAGTGATAAGTGATTAGTGGGCTACGCTGTGAACCGCATGGCACTAATCATTAATCACTTATCACTAATCACTCCTCCCTAATCACTAATCTTGATGAATATTCTTTTTTATCTTTACTCACTTCGTGTTGCCACTGATAGCGTCCGGGATAGATTAATTCGAGACGTTTGCTTACTTGTTCCAGTCCGATACCCGAACCGCTTTTATCTGTTTCGGCTTTGGGATGGTAACTGTTTGTAATTTCACATCTCACTTCTCCGTTGGCTTCAGAAAAAGCAATGCGGATAAAGCTGGGTTCTGTAGGAGAGATACCATGCTTAAAGGCATTCTCGATAAGTGATATGAAAATGAGCGGAGCGATTTCTGTCCGGTTATCCGGAGAGATATCGATATTTGTTTCTACTACTACATTGGAGGAGAGGCGGATACGCATTAGCTCTATGTAATTGCGAATGAAATCCATTTCTTTCCCTAAAGAGACAAATGTCTGCTGATTATCATACAATACGTGGCGAAGAAGCCGGCTTAACTCTTGTACGGCTTGTTGTGCTTTGTCTGTATCAAAGGCGATAAGGGCATAGATGTTATTCAGTGTGTTAAGTAAGAAATGAGGATTCAGCTGATTCCGTAAGTTCTTTAATTCGGCTTCAGTACGGCTTCTTTCCGCTTCCCGTCGTGCAGCTTCAATTTGTCCCCATCGGATACTCATTTTGATAGCGGCAGCAAGTCCTATGGTAAGTACCATCGAGAACATATCGCGAACAAAAAAGATCCAGCCGGGAGGCATGTTTTTATGGGGAGTTTTGGGAATATCGTTAACAAACATGATGGTTTGCCATAAATGAAGCCCACCGCTCATAAGAACGATTAGTGTGAGATTCAGCAATAGAAACTTTTGAATGCGTTCATTAAACAGATAACGGGGGATAAGAATGAAATAGTTTAAATAGAATACGATACAAAAGCTAAGAGGTACTCCACTACGGCGTATGTATCCTATCCAGTCAATAGGTTCTCCTCCCCGGTTGATGAAAAAGAACGGGAAGCCAAAAATGATACCCCAGCCAATGATATGGGTTAGTACCATGGCAAAGCGAACGCGGCTGTTTGTAGATTGTTTCATATTTGCAAAGATAGTAAAATTAGTGATTAACGAGTAGTGATAAGTGATTAGTTCCATGCGGATCATAGTACTCATCACTTATCACTACTCATTCTTTACTATTGCTGTTTATTCGTATCGTATTGCTTCAATCGGATCAAGGTCCGCTGCTTTTTTAGCCGGGTACCAACCAAAGAATACTCCTGTGACAGTACATACGGCAAATGATAGGAATACGCTCCACGGTTGTATAAAAATAGGCCAATGGGCTACGCTCTTAACGATCCAGCTGGCACCACAACCTATAATTACGCCTATAATACCTCCGGTAATACTTATCAGGATAGCTTCTATCAGAAACTGGCTGAGGATATCTATCCCTCGTGCACCTACCGACATACGGAGTCCGATTTCACGGGTACGTTCTGTGACAGATACATACATAATATTCATAATACCAATGCCACCCACTACCAATGAAATACCGGCGATACAAGCGAGTAGGGTAGTCATCAGGTCGGTTGTAGAATTGAGCATTGTACTAAGCTCCTGTTGGCTGCGTATAGTAAAATCATCATCATCGCTGTCTTTCAGCTTATGTTCGCGACGCAGGATACTTGTGATTTCTTCAATGGCATAATCTGTCATATCTTCGGAGAGAGCAGAGGCATAGATACCTTGCAGGTAAGTGACGGCCAGCAAACGTTTCATTACCGTAGTATAAGGTGCCAGTACAATATCGTCCTGGTCCATGCCCATAGAGTTGTATCCTTTGGCTTTGAGTACACCTACTACGCGGAAAGGTATTTTATTGAAGCGAATAACTTTTCCAACAGGATCAGATCCGTCAGGAAAGAGGTTGTCAGCTATTGTTTTTCCGATGATGCAGACTTTAGCAGAGCTCTGTATATCTGCCTCGGTGAACATCTCTCCGTTTTCTACATCCAATTGGCGGATTTTTAGATAATCCAGTCCTACTCCATTAACGGATGACGGATAGTTGCTGTTACCATTAACAAGCTGTCCGGAAGAAGATACATTAGGACTTATCCCTGAAAGATAGTTTGTTTCTTCACGCAGCTTTTCATAGTTTTCCAGCTTTAACGTCTGCATCTCGGATGCATCACGACGTACACCACCACGCATGTCACCTCCGGGATGTATCATGATCATGTTCGATCCCATTTCGGCTATTTGCGTCTGGATACTTCTTTTGGAGCCTTGACCAATAGCCAGCATGGTGATAACGGATGCTACGCCAATGATAATACCAAGCATCGTCAAGAAAGCCCGCAACTTGTTGTTGGCTAATGCCCTAAGGGCTATTTTGAATAAATTGGTTCCGTTCATTATTTTGATTTACAATTAGACAATTTACGATTTACGATTGAGGGTACTTCGACTTACGACTAGACAATTTACGATTGAAGTCATTTTGATTTACGATTAGATAATTTACAATTGAGATTACTTTCATCTATAATTTAAAGAGTGGCTTCAATCGTAAATTGTAAATCGTCCAATCGTAAATCCTTTCAGTCTTCATCATTTTTCGGCAGTGCCGCCAATCCTTCAATTGCGGAGAGGATATGAGTATTGATCGTATCTTCTATCACGTGGCCGTCCCGCAACCGGATGTTGCGACTGCTGTATTGTGCTAATTCCGGATTATGGGTGACAAAGATAATAGTACGCCCTTCGGCATGAAGTTTCTGGAACAGTACAAGTATCTCAAATGAGGTACGTGAGTCAAGGTTACCCGTTGCTTCATCCGCCAGTATTACAGCAGGATTATTGACCAATGCGCGGGCAATAGCCACACGTTGCATCTGGCCTCCGGACATCTGGTTGGATTTATGTTCCAGTCGATCACCCAGTCCTACATCCTGTAATGCTTCAATGGCCCGTCTACGACGTTCGGAAGCACTGACGCTGGCATTATACATCAGAGGAAGTTCCACATTTTCTATGGCAGTTGTTTTAGGCAGCAGGTTATAACTTTGGAATACGAAACCTATTTTCCGGTTTCGTAGTACGGCCCGTTGAGATTTACTCATGCTTCTTACAGATATTCCGTCAAGCAGATATTCTCCGCTTGTTGGAGTATCCAGGCACCCCAACGTATTTAACAAGGTTGACTTGCCTGAACCCGACGTACCCATAATGGTTACAAACTCTCCTTCGTTGATGGTGAAGGAGACCCCACGCAGGGCGTGTACAATCTCTTCCCCCACCAGAAAGTCCCGTTTGATGTTATGTAGTTCAATTACTTTCTTGCTCATATTATTGAGAACATTAATTTATTTTTTCTTATTTCCTCCCGGTCTGCCAGGCATGAAGGGGCTTTTCTCTGTATTGCCGCCAGCTTCCATTTCTGCTGTATTACTTGTAGTTGCACCGAGATTGGCTTCACTTATCACTTGGGTACCTTCGTTGATTCCACCTGTGATTTCAGTTTTGATTCCATTACTAATACCTATTTGTACAGGATGTGCAGTGAACGTATTACCTTCTTTTGTCCAAAGTTTATGTTCGCCCGCGCAATCTTTTACAATGTCTTCTTTACCGATGAGAGGAATTTCAGGAGTGAAGCGTAATGCTTTGGAAGGTACGCTGAGAACATCCTTCTTGTCCAGGATATAGATTGTGACGTTGGCTGTCAGGCGAGGTTTGAGTTTTAAGTCCGGGTTTTGTGCAGAGATGACTACCTCATATGTGACTACGCTTGTTGTTGTACTACTACTCGTACTTGTACTACTGCTTGTACTTCCCAGGCGTATCTGAGTGACTTTACCTTCGAACATATCATTGGGATATGCATCTACAGTGAAACTTACGCGTTGTCCTTCTTCTACACCACCTATATCGGCTTCATCCACATCGGCCACAACTTGCATCTGTGTCAGGTCTGCGGCAATAGTGAACAGGGTAGGCGTTTCAAATCCGGAAGCAACTGTCTGTCCTTCTTCTACATCACGGCTGATAACTACACCATCAATAGGCGAAGTGATGGTAGCATATGAAAGGTTACGTTCGGCTTTGGCTAAAGCGGCTTTACTACTGTCGAACATGCTTTTAGCCTTATCGTAATTGTATACGGCTTGTTCGTAATCTGTATCGCTGATAAGAGCTTTCTCATGCAATCCTTTGCTACGCTCGTAATTCTTCTTCTGATATTCGTATTCAGCTTTATTTCCGTCATAAGTTGCACGTGCTGAAGCAAGTTCACTTTGGAGTGTCACTTTATCCATTTCTGCAATAAGTTCTCCTTTTGTAACTACAGAATTGTAATCGACGTAAATCTTATCTACGATACCGGATACCTGTGTACCGACTTCTACTTCCGTTACAGGCGCAATCGTTCCTGTAGCCGTTACAGAGTTAGAGATGTCACTTTTGCTCACGGTAGCTGTGACATATGAGATTTTGTGCTTGGTTACCCGACCACTTAAAGCCCATATCGCTACACCTGCCACCACTATTATGGCAACACCGATGAGGATGATTTTTTTCTTGTTCATGGTTATATTTACTATTTTATAATTTACTGTTTACTATTTACTATTTACTATTTGATTTGCGTATACCATTAGGCAGGTTACACGTAATCTGTCTATAATTCGATATTCCCCCCCTGGTAGAATTTTAGTAGCTGAGCATTTAATATGGCCATGTATTTAGCCTGCAAGGTTTCTTGTTGGGCACTGAGAAGGTTATTCTTTTCCGTTAGCAGTTCTACGGTATTTTTCATACCCAGGTTGAACTGTGCACTAACCAGATCGAAGCTGGTCTGAGTACTACGGAGTTTTTCTTGTGCAGCTACATAACGTTGCTGAGCACTATTGGCATCAAGCCACAACCCTTCAATGGTTTTATACAATGTTTTTTGTTCGTCCAGCAGGTTTAACATACTGGTCTCACGTTGTAATTTAGCTTTCTGTACAGCACTTTTCGTCTGGCGATTATTGAAGATAGGTACACTAATAGATAATCCCAAAGAGTTGTTCCAGCCATTCTTTACTTGTTGAGCAAAGGTAAAGTCAGAACCACTGGTATTGTTTGTACCAATCCCGGCACTAAGGCTGACACTGGGCATGTATCCGGCACGGGCGATATCGATATTTAATTCGGATGCCTGTATGTTCAGTTTTCCCGATTCAATTTCCGGACGTACGGCAAGAGCTGCATGATAAACATCCGTTTTGGTAGGTAGGGGAGAGAGTACTTTACTATTATCCAGCGCAGGCAGATAGAGGTTGATTTCTTCTTCACCGTCCAGCTCAAGTAATTGTTTCAGTTGCAACTTGTAGTTTTGCAAAGTGGTTTGTGCAGTAACAAGTTGATAACGATCAGTACTTACTTGTGCTTCCAATTGTGCCAGATCGGCTTTAGACAGGCTTCCGGCAGCAAGCAACTCTTTTCCACGGTCGCATTGTGCTTCACTGACAGCAAGGGTACTTTCATTAACCTTCACCGACTCGGCAGCATAGAGAATCTGTACATAAGTTTGTGTGATACTTTCCTCGATATTCTTTTCTGAGGTAGCTACATCCAGCTTTGCTACACGGTTGTTCAGCTTTTCCTGTTCAATTGTTTTCAGGCGTTTACTGCCATTGTACACGGTCCATTGTGCATTTAGTCCATAGTTACCATTGTAACTGGTTTTACTGTTACTGCGTAGAATTTCGGTTCCACTTACCGTACTGCTTGATTCCTGATATGGACGGTTCACCATATTCTGGCTGGTAGAAAATGAGAGACTTGGGAAAAGAGCTGCTTTAGCTGTTTTTACATCAACGGCTGTACTTTCTGCATTAATACGGCTTTTGCGTAGGGTGATGTTTTGCTCTAAAGCGTAGTCGATACAGTCTTGTAAAGTCCATTCGGCAGGGAGTTGTAGAGAGTTGTTCTCCACCGCTTGTTCTGTGGCTGGAGTAACGTAAGTGTTCATAGCAGGATTATCTTGTGCCCTGAGGACATTGCCACCTATGCTACTACTGGTTACGCAGAGTGTTATTACTGTCAATCTTCTTACATTTATCATACTTCTTACAGTTTATTATTCTTTTTGATGTATGCGAAGGTACGTACCTATAATAACTGTTGCAAAAATGATAGACGTAAGGGGAAGTTTCGCCGCCGAATGAGTTATTTATGTCGATAAGATAACTATGATTTATCCGCTAAATACATAGTTGTCAAAAAAGTAATTATATGAATCCTTTAAGGAGAAAAATGAGGGAAGACGATGAATGTTTATACCTATGTAATAGCCTGATTTATAATGAATCAGAAACTCTTGTTTATAGGTTGTCAAGAGTGTACAGTTTTGTAAGTGTTAATTGTACACTTTTACTATACTATATTGTACATTCTTGATATGCTAAAGTGTACACTCTTATGAAATAAAACTCGGATGTTAAAAAATAGCGTTAACAATATTAACGCTATTGTATCGAGTTATACATTTGACAAATGATCCATAATAATGGATTTCTTTTCATGCTTTTATTTTGTTCGTGAACTCAGGGTTACCATATTATCAGGTGAAGGTTCTTTTCCCATTGAAGTAGAAAGTATATCTTTTTTTATGCCATACATATACAAAATAGGAGTGTTATCTGTCCCTATTAGTATGCAAGCATCATCCTGTTTAATCCACTTTTTTATTTCTATTCTTGTATAATCATTTGTTGCTCTATTTTCTATAATAAGTGCATTTTCTTGATATTCTTCATAAATATCTTTGAGTTCTGTTATACCGGCAACTCCTCCATATTGACGGAATGGTATCCAATGGCCTATAACGCAACTTTTTATGGCGCTAATAGGGATGTCCTTGAACAAGACATTAGACGGATCATATTGGGGATTGGATTCTTCTTTACTGCATGCAAACAATGACAAAATGCAAAATAATAAACAGATTAGTTTTTTTATAGTTTTCATAAGCTTAGGTATTTGTTTTATAGTTCAAAGGTTTTATTGACTAACAAATATAAATGCTTTTTTTAAATAAACCTACTGTTTGTAAGGATTGTTTTGAAAACAGTTGTAATTAATATCTTTCTTTTTCGTACAAATGCTATAAAACAAGGACACTGAATCCGAAATCTTAATTGGTTTTAGGCATTGTGTTTTATTCTTTTTATATAGATCATCAGGCTAATTACTGCTGTGATAAAAGCCAGTCCGTCTGATACCGGCATACTCATCCAAATGCCATTTAACCCATACCAACCGGGAAATAACAGAAGGCAGGGCAGTAAGTATACCAATTGGCGGGACAACGAGAGAAATATGCTGACTTTTGCTTTCCCGATACTTTGAAAGAAGTTAGAAATAACAATCTGTGCACCAACCAGAGGGAACATCAAGATACAGATACGCAGTCCTGTTGCTGCCATATTAATCAACTCCTCACTGTCAGTGAATATAGCAGAAACGGTGTGCGGAAAGAGTTCGCAGATAATGAAACCACTACTTGTGATCAGTACACCAACGATGATACCCAGGCGGAGCGTATGTTTTACACGATCCTGTTTTTGTGCACCGTAGTTGTAACCGATGATGGGTTGCATCCCCATGGTCAGTCCCATTACAATCATAACGTAGAGCATTAACAACCGGTTCATAATACCGTATGCGCCGATAGCCATGTCTCCACCATACTTTTGTAAGCTGTTGTTGATAAGGATCACGATGACACAAGCGGTTACATTCATTGCAAAAGGGGACATACCGATAGAAAAGATACTGGCTACAATACGTCTTTTCATTTTCCAGAAACCAGGACGGAAATGTACAAAACTCTCCTTGTTGCGGAAATGTTGCACTACCCATACCATACCGATAAATTGCGATACTACAGTTGCCATAGCCGCTCCCCGGATTCCCCAATGGAAATGGAATATGAATATAGGAGCAATAATTACGTTGGCTAATACAGTTACCAGAGAAGTCAGCATCGCTTTCTTTGGATATCCGGTGGCACGCATTACATTATTCAAACCTATCATGGTATATGTCACAGGAGTACCAAGTAGGATTACCTGCATAAAATCGCGTGCGTAGGGTAATGTAGCAGGGCTGGCACCGAAGAAATTTAGTATAGGATCCAGAAAAATAAAAGCAATGCCGCCAAATACTACCGAGTTAATAAGGCACAGCATTAATGTGTTACCCAACACTTCTGTTGCGCCTTCCATATCTTTCTGCCCCAGGCGAATAGAAGAAATTGTAGCCCCACCGGCCGAAATAAGTACACAGAAAGCTACCACAAGATTCATCAGCGGGAATGTAATGGCCAGGCCGGAAATGGCTATAGCTCCTACACCGTGCCCGATAAAAATACTATCAATAATGTTGTAAAGTGAAGTAATAGTCATTCCGATAATAGCGGGAATAGAGTATTGTAACAGAAGTTTCCCGATTTTTTCGGTTCCCAGAATGCGTGGGTCGGTTTGTTGAGCCATATATTGAGTCGTTACGGTTTTTTAAGTGGCGCAAAGGTACAAATAATTTGCCTTATCCATTGATTATTCTGAACTTTGCGCCGATGTAAATACAACGTTTAACGTTTAAAGGTAAAAGATGTTTATGGATGCTACAAAGACAATTGCTGCACTGTTCGATTTTGACGGTGTTATAATGGACACAGAATCACAGTATACTATTTTTTGGAATGAACAGGGACAAAAGTATCTGCATAAAGAGAATTTTGGTCCCGGAATAAAAGGACAGACCCTGGTGCAGATTTATGATAAATACTTTTCCGGAGATCTTGTTCCGGTACGTGAGCAGATTACTCGTGAACTAAATAAGTTTGAGAAAGATATGGTCTATGAATATCTTCCGGGGGTACAAGGTTTCCTTGCCGATCTTCGTCGTCATGGTGTGAAGATCGCTCTTGTCACCAGTTCCAACGAAGAGAAGATGGAAAATGTCTATCATGCTCATCCCGAATTCAAGACACAGTTTGATCGTATTCTTACCGGAGAGATGTTTGAACATTCTAAACCGGCTCCGGATTGTTTTTTGCTTGGAATGAAGATCTTTGAGACTACTCCGGAGAACAGTTTTGTATTTGAAGATTCTTTTCATGGCTTGCAAGCCGGGCGTTCTTCCGGTGCTACTGTTATAGGATTGGCAACCACAAATTCCCGTGAAACGATCACAGATAAAGCAAATGTTATCATGGATGATTTCATGGGAATGACCTATGAGAAGTTACTGTCTATGGTGAAATGAAACTTATTCTGCCACTAACTTATTTAATGTTTTCAACAAGTACTCTCGTTGCATAGGGCCGGGAGCTTGCTTGTTTCTTGTTTGGTTTATTGGAGTATCATCAAAGTTGTAATAATTCTGATAATAAAGTAATTAAACGGATTGGGAAATTCTCTAAAATATGAATTCTTCTTCTTTTCTTGTTTGTTATAAATTAAAAGTTATACCTTTGCGCCCAATTTATTAATTCATAAATATATAGAAACATGGCTGGATATATATCAGATGACACCAGAAAAGTGACTACACATCGCCTAATAGAAATGAAAGAAAGAGGCGAGAAGATATCTATGTTGACTGCTTACGATTACACAATGGCACAGATTGTTGATGGTGCCGGAATGGATGTGATTCTTGTCGGTGATTCTGCTTCCAATGTGATGGCGGGTAATGTGACAACTCTTCCTATTACGCTCGATCAGATGATTTACCATGGTAAGTCTGTTGTGCGTGCAGTGAAACGTGCTATGGTGGTAGTAGATATGCCGTTTGGTTCCTATCAGGGAAATTCAAAAGAGGGTCTTGCTTCTGCTAT
Organism: Bacteroides sp. K03; assembly: GCF_019734355.1. Lineage (NCBI taxonomy): Bacteria > Pseudomonadati > Bacteroidota > Bacteroidia > Bacteroidales > Bacteroidaceae > Bacteroides > Bacteroides sp. K03. The sequence goes on along the minus strand of NZ_JAASHC010000003.1, from coordinate 391,570 downwards.
TCGTATTATGAAAGAGAGCCATGCCGATGCATTAAAATTAGAGGGTGGCGAAGAAATTATCGAAACTGTAAAGCGCATTCTTTGTGCAGGTATTCCTATCATGGGTCACTTAGGACTGATGCCACAGTCAATCAATAAATATGGTACTTATACGGTTCGTGCTAAAGATGAAGCAGAAGCTGAAAAGCTGATTCGTGATGCACACTTACTTGAAGAAGCCGGTTGTTTTGCACTGGTTCTTGAGAAGATCCCTGCCGAACTGGCTAAACGTGTGGCAAGTGAACTGACTATTCCTGTCATTGGTATTGGTGCCGGTGGTGATGTAGATGGTCAGGTGCTTGTTATTCAGGATATGTTGGGTATGAACAATGGTTTCCGTCCTCGTTTCCTGCGCCGTTATGCTGACTTGTTCACAGTGATGACGGATGCTATCAGTCACTACGTATCGGACGTAAAGAACTGTGACTTCCCGAACGAGAAGGAACAATATTAATATTTATGACAAACCATTTGTGGACAATTCATTTTATGCGGATATGTGTTGCTAATTTGCTGTTGTTCATATCCCTGTATATGCTATTTCCGGTTGTTCCGGTAGAGATGGCGGACCACTTGGGTGTGCCGGTTTCTCAAACCGGAGCAATGTTTTTGTTGCTTACTTTGGGAATGTTTGCCATTGGTCCCTTTCATGCATACCTGGTAGATGCATACAAGCGGAAGTATGTCTGTGCTTTCTTTTTTGCAACGATGGTAGCGGCTACGGTGGGATATGGCTTTGTTAATGATATCACACAGCTGTTGCTGCTTTGTTTCGTACAAGGTATTGCATTTGGTATGGCTACTACGGCAGGCATTACGCTGGCTATTGATATTACCAATACTAATCTGCGTAGTTCGGGGAATATTGCTTTCTCGTGGACGGCCCGGTTAGGAATGCTTATCGGCATAGCATTGGGGGTAGGTTTGTATCAGTGGTATGATTTTAAAACCTTATTGTATGTATCGGTTATTGCCGGATTGGCAGGCATTTTCTTTGTTTCCCGTGTTTATGTACCTTTCCGTGCACCGATTGTGACTAACCTATGTTCGTCCGACCGTTTTTTACTTTTACGAGGATGGTTGCCCGCTTTCAATCTTATGTTGATAGCTTTTATTCCGGGATTGTTGTTACCTGTTTTTCATAATTCATTGAGTGATGTGTTTATAGGTAATATCGAAATTCCGTTTTTTGCAATAGTAGGAGTGGGCTTCCTGTTTTCTGTATTGCTGGCAAGGTTTGTTTATCGTGAGGAGAAAACGCTGAGGGTTATTACTTTAGGAATTAGCCTGATGATGGTTTCTTTTATTTTACTGAAAGAACTGCCGGCTATTGTAACTGCCATATTGTTGGGAGTGGGACTTGGATTGGTTACTCCTGAGTTCTTGCTGATGTTTGTAAAACTGTCACAACATTGCCAGCGTGGCACTGCCAATACCACTCATCTTTTAGCATGGGAAACAGGCATGTCTTTGGGAGTTGCTGCTGCTTGCTATCTGAGCACTGAGTCTTCTGTAGATGCCGTTTATCATTTAGGGCGTATTCTGACTCCGATAGCTTTGCTGTTCTTCATATTGCTAACCTATCCCTATTTTAAGAAAAAGCGGGTACGATAGTTGAATAATTGAAAATTGAAAGTTGAAAATTGAAAATGAAAGACTGCTGGTAAATCTCCAGCATGTTTCTTCTGCCTTTCTTCCATTTTCAATTTTCAATTTTCAACTTTCAATTAATATATGGTATAAAGATAATCAATCCTACGATTGCTGCTGCAATAGCACATATCAGTACGGCGCCTGCTGCAATGTCTTTTACCTCACCGGCTATCGGATGCCATTCAGGAGATACTAAGTTCACGAGTCGCTCAATGGCTGTATTGAATGCTTCTGCCGCGATAACAACCCCTATGCAGATAATAATTGCTACCCATTCGAACTTCTCTATATCGAAAATAAAGCCTGCAATAATTACTAACATAGCAATTGTCAGATGAATCCATACGTTGTGTTCCCTACATACAAAGCCTCTGATCCCTTTCCATGCATAGGTAAAGCTTTTCAGACGTTTTTTTATACTGAATGATTCCATAAGTACTGTATCCTAATTAAATGATCGTATCATTGAAACGCAGATTATCGCAAATTTACGCAAAGAATATCGTCTCTCAAATGTAGCAAGCCATCTAATCTGCGAAAATTTACGATCATTCGCGTTTCAATAAAACATTGGCACATTGGCATATTGGCACATTGATTCATTATTTTTCAATTTCTGCTCACTTGTTTCACTCCTTTTACCGTCCTTAATTTCTTTATCAAAGCTTCCAGACGACCTGTATCACCTACCATGATAGTCATTGTACCCGAGAACAGGCCATCATGGGAGTCAATGCCAATGGAACGTAACGTGATATTGTTTTCTTTAGAAATAATCGAAGTAATGTTTGTGACAATACCAATGTCATCATGTCCCACTACACGGAGTGTGATGGGGTATTGTGTTCCCTGTGATTTTCCGGCCCAACGGGCTTTTACAATACGATATCCAAAGCGTTCTCTCATTTGATCTGCGTTCGGACAATCCATGCGATGAATCTTGATACCTCCGGATACAGTAACAAACCCGAATACTTCATCTCCATAGATCGGATTACAGCATTTTGCCAGTTTGAACTCCAGTCCTTTCAGGTTTTGATCAATGACAAGTACATCTTCTTTGCCATTCGTCTCTTCTATCTGGTTTTGCAGGTTATATCCTTCGGCACTGCGGTATACAATTTCATCATGTGTATCGTTGTCTCGTTTTTGCTGTTCTGTGTATTTGTCGAGCAAGTCGTTTACATCCAGTGTGCCATCGGCTATCGCCTGATAGAACTCTGTAACTACCTTATATCCTAATCGCTTGATGAGGCGCATCATTGTACCCTCATCGTATTCCATCTTCCGGTTCTTAAATTTACGTTCCAGTGTTTCTTTGGCAAAGTCATGCTGGCGTGCCACCATCTCTTTCAGTGCCTGTCGAATCTTGGTACGAGCCTTGGAGGTGGTTACAATGTTCAGCCAATCCTGCTTGGGTGTCTGGGTGTTCGATGTCATGATCTCTACCTGGTCACCGCTGTTCAGTTTTTGTTTCAACTGGGCGTTTTTGCCATTGACCTTTGCACCGATACATTTACAACCTAATTTGCTATGGATATGGAAAGCAAAATCGAGTACAGTTGCTCCTTTGGCCAGTTTGAAAAGGTCTCCTTTGGGTGTAAATACGAACACTTCATCCTCGTACAGATCCATTTTGAACTGGTCCATCACTTTCATTGAATCATTGTCCGGATTCTCAAGTGCTTCACGTACAGAAGTCAGCCATTCGTCCAGTCCTGTCTCTCCTTTGATACCTTTGTACCGCCAGTGAGCTGCAAGACCCCGTTCGGCTATTTCATCCATGCGACGGGTACGTATCTGTACCTCCACCCATTTTCCTTCCGGTCCCATTACGGTGATGTGGAGCGATTCATATCCATTACTTTTAGGGATAGACAGCCAGTCACGCAAACGCTTCGGATTGGGCTGATACATATCTGTCACGATAGAATAAGCCTGCCAACACTCCTGTTTCTCTTTGTCCGGATCCGAATCGAGAATGATTCGAATGGCAAAAAGGTCATAGATACCTTCAAAAGGCGTTTTTTGTTTCTGTATCTTGTTCCAGATAGAGTGGATGGACTTGGTACGCCCCTTAATGTCGAATTTCAGCCCGGCCTCTTTTACTTTCTTTTGTATCGGTTCTATAAAAGCAGCAATGTACTTGTCCCGCGATGCTTTTGTTTCATTCAGTTTGTCTTTAATGAAATAATAAGTATCCCGGTGAATATACTTCAGAGACAAGTCTTCCAATTCCGACTTCAGTTTGTAGAGCCCTAACTTATGAGCTAACGGTGCATACAGATAGGCCGCTTCATTGGCTACCTTGATACGGTCTTCCTCATTTTCCGAATCCTTGATTTGCCGCATTACGTTTACACGGTCGGCAATCATAATAAGGATTACGCGCATATCTTCTGCAAAAGAAAGAAGCAGGTTACGGAAGTTTTCTGATTCGATAGCAGGACTTTTAGCATACAACTCATTGGTCTTTACCAATCCTGTGATAATACTCGAAACATCCTCTCCAAACTCACTGCGGACAGTTGCGGGAGATAATACGTTATTTTTTACAATCTCGTGCAGCATGATACCTATCAGGCACGATCCTTTCATTCCTATCTCATCGGCTACAATAACAGCCGTTTGTAAATCCCTGATAACAGGATTCATCCCAAAATTGTTACGGCGCAGACTATTGCACTGTGCAGCATGAATAAGGTATTTCTTCAGCTTCCGGGTATCGTCCTTCGTGATACTTTCTCCTGCTGACCGTATCAGCCGTTTATATAAAGCGAATAACTCAGCTTTCTCTTTTTCTGTGAAAAATGAAATATCCTCCATGATAAATAATTATTTAATGTGCCAATATGTCAATGTGCCAATTAGCTGCGCTGTGATACCGAATGGTAATTGGCACATTGGTATATTGGCACATTACTACATTATTTCGATGTAAAAGTAGTTTTTTTTGTTTAGTAAAAGGGCATAACTAAATAACATTTTGTATTTTTGGGCATCAATTAATAAAAATAGATACGTATGATGACACCACAAGACAAAGAGTTGCTTGCCAAAAAAGGTATTTCGGAAGCTCAGATAGCCGAACAACTGGCATGCTTTCAGAAAGGTTTTCCGTTTTTGAAATTGGATGCAGCTGCATCGGTTGAGAAGGGGATTCTTGCTCCTGATGCAGATGAGCAGGGGGCATATCTTGCAGCCTGGGATGCATATAAGAATACAGAGAAGACGATTGTGAAGTTTGTTCCTGCCTCCGGAGCAGCCAGTCGTATGTTTAAGAATTTGTTTGAGTTTCTGGGAGCCGACTATGACCGGCCTACAACGAAATTTGAGCAGGCTTTCTTTGAGAGCATTGAGAAGTTTGCGTTTTATGATGATTTGAATGTAGCCTGTCAGCGTACAGCCGGAAAGGACATTTGCGGATTAATAGCCGAAGGAAATTACAAAGCAGTGGTATCTGCCCTGCTCGAAGAAGCCGGATTGAACTACGGTGCTTTGCCTAAAGGACTACTCAAATTCCATAAATATGAAGAAGGTTCACGTACGCCGCTTGAAGAACATTTGGCCGAAGGTGCTATGTATGCTGCCGGAAAGTGTGGCAAGGTGAATGTGCATTTTACTGTTTCTACTGAGCATCGTGAACTGTTTAAAGTTTTGGTAGCAGAGAAAGCCGGAGAGTTTGCCCAGCGTTATGGGGTAGATTACAATATCACTTTCTCAGAGCAGAAGCCCAGTACAGATACGATTGCTGCCGATATGGATAACCAGCCTTTCCGTGATAATGGTAAGCTGTTGTTCCGTCCGGGTGGTCATGGAGCACTGATTGAGAATCTGAATGATCTTGATGCCGATATTATCTTTATCAAAAACATCGATAATGTAGTACCTGATAGATTGAAAGCAGATACGGTGCTTTATAAGAAACTGATTGCGGGTGTGCTGGTTGCTTTGCAAAAACAAGCTTTTGAGTATCTGGAATTATTGGATAGCGGTGATTATTCTCATGAACAGGTGATGGAAATTCTTCAGTTCGTACAAAAGAAACTATTCTGTAAGAATCCGGAGACCAAGAATCTGGAAGATTCGGAATTGGTGATGTATCTGAGAAAGAAACTGAATCGTCCGATGCGTGTTTGTGGTATGGTAAAGAATGTAGGCGAACCGGGAGGTGGTCCGTTCTTAGCCTATAACAATGATGGTACTATCTCATTGCAGATTCTGGAAAGCTCTCAGATTGATATGAATGATCCTACTGCCAAAGAGATGTTTGAGAAAGGTACTCACTTTAATCCGGTAGATCTGGTATGTGCCGTGCGTGATTATAAAGGCCATAAATTTGATTTGACGAAGTATGTAGATAAAGCTACCGGGTTCATATCTTATAAGTCTAAGAATGGCAAAGATCTCAAGGCTCTTGAACTTCCCGGATTGTGGAATGGTGCAATGAGTGACTGGAGCACCGTGTTTGTAGAAGTGCCACTCTCTACTTTCAATCCTGTAAAAACGGTGAATGATTTATTGCGTGAGCAACATCAATAAACACGTTGAAATAGAAAGAAAAAAGCCAGGCTCCATGCAAAGGAGGCTGGCTTTTTTCTTTCCTTACACTTTATATGCGGGAATTATTTTTTTAACTTCTTTTGTTCCTTCTCAAAACGTAACTTCTATTTTAGATTCACCATCTTCAGTTTGATAGAGTAATATGTTTCCTTTATTAAATTCTTCCATAAATAAAAACAGTTTCCTTTATATCTTACTGATTGCATAGATAGCTTCCGGTAAGATCGATTTTCTAACATTGTTTCGTCCTACTATCAGATTGACTGGTGCCAATGAGTCAATAGAGAGGTCTTTGATATTTTTATAGTTTTTAATGACTATCGACTTCATGAATTCTTAGGTTATATGGATGAATAACTACGCAAATGTACATAAAATCTTTTGTTTTTCTCTTTATGTATACAATGTTTCTCTAAATGTACTAATTTTGTAGCATTAAAATTAAACACTCAAAACCAATGAAGAAAATACTTTTACTCGGTTCCGGTGAATTAGGAAAAGAGTTTGTTATTTCTGCCCAGCGTAAAGGGCAATATATCATTGCATGTGATTCGTATGCCGGAGCTCCTGCTATGCAAGTGGCTGATGAGTATGAGGTGTTCAACATGCTCGATGGAGAAGAACTGGAACGCGTAGTCAGGAAACATCAGCCGGATATTATTGTACCGGAAATTGAAGCCATTCGTACAGAACGCCTATATGACTTTGAAAAGGAGGGAATACAAGTAGTGCCCAGTGCGCGTGCAGTAAACTTTACAATGAATCGTAAAGCTATTCGTGATTTGGCAGCTCAGGAGTTGGGCTTGAAAACGGCTAAGTATTTTTATGCAACTTCTCTGGAAGAATTGAAAGAGGCTGCTGCTAAAATTGGTTTTCCATGCGTGGTGAAGCCATTGATGTCGTCTTCCGGTAAAGGTCAGTCATTGGTGAAAAGTGCCGATGAATTGGAACATGCCTGGGAGTATGGTTGCAGTGGTAGCCGTGGAGATATTCGTGAGCTTATTATTGAAGAATTTATTAAGTTTGACAGTGAGATAACATTGCTTACTGTTACTCAAAAGAATGGTCCCACTCTTTTCTGCCCGCCTATCGGACATGTACAAAAGGGAGGAGATTATCGTGAAAGTTTCCAGCCCGCACATATTGATCCTGCTCATTTGAAAGAAGCGGAAGAAATGGCTGAAAAAGTGACTCGTGCTTTAACCGGTGCTGGTTTGTGGGGAGTAGAGTTCTTCCTGAGCCATGAGAACGGAGTATATTTCTCCGAACTTTCTCCTCGTCCGCATGATACGGGTATGGTGACTTTGGCAGGAACACAGAATCTGAATGAGTTTGAGCTTCACCTGCGTGCCGTACTTGGTTTACCTATTCCGGGCATCAAGCAGGAGAGGATAGGAGCCAGTGCTGTTATTCTATCAACAATTGCCAGTCAGGAGCGTCCTCAATATCGGGGGATGGAAGAGGTGACACGCGAAGAAGATACATATCTGCGTATTTTTGGTAAGCCTTTTACCCGTGTTAATCGTCGTATGGGAGTGGTGCTTTGTTATGCTTCTTTGGGTTCGGATTTGGATGCATTACGTGACAAGGCAAAACGAATTGCTGAAAAGGTAGAGGTTTTCTGATAATTATAGAAAATAGATAAAATAAGAGGGCTGCACATGCAGGATGTTTAATTCTGGTGTGTAGCCCTTTTTGTATTAACATTGTTAACGCCACATCAGGCATCCTATTCTTTATATTATAAAAGTACGTATTTTATAGGTGTAAATTATGCATATTAAATATGGGTTAATTAGGTAATTAACGGAGATTTAAATACGTTATTTTGTAATGAATAAATAGTATATAATAAAACGTTGTTTATTAATGAAATAGTGTATTGAAATACTATAAAAATATATTCAACTCATTATTTATAATAAAGAGATAATTGATGATTTGTGAATTCTGGTTGTTATTAAGAAAAGTGTTTCAATAAACGTTCGTTTAATGGCACACTTTTTTTGAGGTCTTTTTAAGAGAAATATTTAATGGAGGAATACATGAAAATATTAATTTTTCCGGAAGATCATATTATTGAATATCAAAGATATACAACGTAAAAAAATAATGTTTTGAATTTTATATATAGAAATATTTTGTACTTCTAATTATACGTTTTACCTTTGTGCCATTAAACGAACGTTTATTGAAACGTTTTTATCTTCTAAACGCTTCGTTTCCAATATTAAATAAATTCTAAAAAGTTGACGGTTTGAAAGAGGTTCTATGTCTCATTCAAACCGCGAAGCGCACCCGAAACTAAGGAAAAAACTTCCCAATCATTTCTCGTAAATGTCTGAACAACAACAATATTGGTTTGCCGCCCGTACTCGCGACAAGCAAGAATTTGTCATCCGGGATTCTTTAGAAAAATTGAGAGCCGATATTAATATTGAATATTATCTTCCTACTCAATTTGTTATTCGCCAATTAAAATACCGTCGTAAATGTGTTGAAGTTCCTGTTATTCGAAACTTGATCTTTGTTCGTGCCACTAAACAGGATGCCTGCGATTTATCAAATAAGTATGGTGTTCAACTTTATTATATAAAGGACTTTGTGACTCGTGCTATGCTTATTGTTCCCGATAAACAGATGGAGGACTTTAAACAAATAATGGATCTTAATCCCGATAATATCAGCTTTGACAATGAAGTTCTCACTGTTGGTAGTAAAGTTCGTGTGATGAAAGGTGATTTATGTGGTGTTGAAGGTGAGTTGGCTTTAGAGGCTAATAAAACTTATGTCATCATTCGTATTGAAGGTGTATTGACAGCCAGCGTAAAAGTGGCGAAAAGTTATTTGAAAGTAATCAGTTAATTTTATGAATAAAACAGAAGAATTGCAGCAGCTTGCTCAAAAATCACTCTACTTAGGTTTGGATGGTGACCCAATTTACGCAGAGCATTTTAGTCGTTTGAATAAAGAAATTCAGATTCTTTCCGATGCTCTTTATTCTGTTAAGGGTGATACTCCCGAAGAAGAAGCCGGCATTTGCCTGGCTTTGTTGATGGGTTACAATGCCACTATCTATAGTGATAAAGATAAAGAAGCGAAAAAACAGTCCATTCTCGACCGTGCTTGGGAGGTATTAGAGCAACTTCCTCCTTCTTTATTAAAATGTCAGTTGCTGACGTATTGTTATGGTGAAGTTTTTGAGGAAGAGTTAGCACAAGAAGCTCATGCAATCATTGATAGTTGGCAGGGACGAGAGCTGACGGCCAAAGAGCAAGAGGTTGTTGAGAATCTTCGGAATTTGGAGGAAAATCAATATCCATATAGTGATTTTGAATAATGGTTCTGCCTTATTTTTTTACAAATATGAATTGAGGATTTCATAACTTATATTCTTTTTGTTACATAATATGACTTTTTGATTTATTTCTCGTAGAGAATAATCCTTTTTCTCGTAGAGAATCGGGATGTTTCTCGTAGAGTTTCTTATCATTCCTCGTAGAGAAAAAAGTGTTATATGCAATTACTTGATAACTAATGTTTTATGTAATACTATAAATGTATTTATATTTCTTAATATAGAAATAGCACTTTTTTTAAGAAACCATTGTCTGATATTTTTTAATTCGTTACAAATTTGTTTTTTTACCTATATGATAACTGACCTGTATAAAAGTTTATAGTATATCTATATATTATAGGTCAACCCCACAAGATACTTACTTAAATAGATACTCAAATGAAAGCTTGTTTTATGGGCTTAGGCTACATTGGCCTTCCTACTGCTATTATAGCAGCTAAACACGGTATTCAAGTTACCGGTGTTGATATTAATCCGAAAGTTGTTGAGATGACCAATCAGGGGCAATTACATATCATTGAACCGGGTATGCAGGAACTTCTTCAGGAAGTTGTTTCTGCCAAGCAGTTAAAAGCTTCTACTACTCCTGAAATCAGTGACGCCTATTTTATGGTAGTACCCACTCCCTTTAAGGGTAATCACGAACCGGATATTTCGTATGTGGAATCCGCAACCCGTGCAGTAATCCCTTTGTTGAAGGAAGGTGACTTATATGTTATCGAATCTACTTCACCGGTAGGCACAACAGATAAAATGGTTCATTTAATATTTAGCCTTCGTCCAGAATTGGAAGGCAAAATATTTATAGCGTACTGTCCGGAACGTGTATTACCGGGAAATGTAATACATGAGTTGGTACACAACGATCGTGTGATTGGCGGTATGGATGAAGCATCTACAGATAAAGCAATTGAGTTTTACAGCCAATTTGTACAAGGTACGCTACATCGGACTAATTGTAAAACAGCCGAGATGTGTAAACTGACAGAGAATTCCTCGCGAGATGTACAGATAGCATTTGCAAATGAATTATCTCTTATTTGTGATAAAGCAGGTATTAATGTCTGGGAATTGATCAGCTTAGCCAATAAGCATCCGCGTGTAAACATTCTCCAGCCGGGTTGTGGAGTAGGAGGACATTGCATTGCTGTGGATCCTTATTTTATCACAGCCGATTTTCCGATAGAATCTCAGATAATATCAAAAGCCCGTGAGATCAATAACTATAAATCCTTTTGGTGTGCAGAGAAAGTAGAAAACGCCATGTTGAAGTTTGAGTTAGAGCACCATCGCAAGCCTGTTGTCGCCATGATGGGATTAGCTTTCAAACCGGATATTGATGATTTACGTGAGGCACCGGCAAAATACATCACAACAAAGGTGATGCAAAGTTGCAACAATGCAGATATATTGGTAGTTGAACCGAATGTGACAGAACATAAAGTTTTTAAACTCACTGATTATAAAGAAGCTTATAAGCAGGCGGATATTGTTGTATTCTTGGTAGCTCATTCTGTATTTAAAGCTTTGCCTTATGATGACACAAAAGTGATACTTGATTTTTGTGGGATCTATAAAAAATAAGTATATATTATTATGAAAAAAATAATGTTAGTCTTCGGGACTCGTCCCGAAGCTATAAAGATGGCTCCATTAGTGAAGGAGTTCCAGAAGTATCCGGAGACATTCCAAACCATTGTATGTGTAACAGGCCAGCATCGTGAAATGCTTGATCAGGTACTTCATCTTTTTGACATTAAGCCGGACTATGATTTAAATATAATGAAACAGGGACAAGATCTTTATGATGTCACTTCCCGAGTACTTTTAGGTATGCGTGACGTTTTGAAAGAAGCAAATCCGGATATTGTCTTAGTACATGGTGACACCACTACATCCACTGCTTCAGCTTTAGCTGCCTTTTATCAACAAATTCCTGTTGGTCATGTAGAGGCAGGACTTCGTACCCATGATATCTATAGCCCCTGGCCCGAAGAAATGAATCGTTTGATAACCGGCCGTATTGCTACTTATCATTTTTCTCCAACTGCACTAAGCAAACAAAATCTATTGGATGAAGGGATAAGTGAAGAAGCTATTACCGTGACAGGCAACACTGTGATTGATGCTCTTTATATGGTGGTTGATAAGATTAAATCGGACAAGCAGTTAGGAAAGGAGTTGGAGACCCTACTTCGTGAATCCGGTTATGACGTAAATCGTTTGAATGGTACTCGAAAGTTAGTTCTCATTACCGGACATCGACGTGAGAATTTTGGTGAAGGTTTTATTTCGATGTGCAGAGCAATAAAGGCCTTGACTGAGAAGTATCCGAATGTTGATTTTGTTTATCCGATGCATTTAAATCCCAATGTTCGCAAACCCATTCACGAAGTATTTGGTGAAGACTTATCCGATTTGGATAATATGTTCTTTATAGAGCCATTGGAATATCTTTCGTTTGTTTATTTGATGGAGAAATCTACCATTGTTCTTACCGATAGTGGAGGCATTCAAGAGGAAGCGCCAGGACTTGGTAAGCCTGTTTTGGTTATGCGTGATACCACGGAGCGTCCGGAAGCTTTAGAAGCGGGAACAGTAAAACTGGTGGGTACGGATTATGATAAGATTGTAAATGAAGTTTCTGCTTTACTGGATGATAGAGAATATTATGATAAGATGAGTAAGGCTGTAAATCCATATGGGGATGGACTGGCTTGTGGACAGATATGTTCTTTATTTAATTTTTCTAAATGTTAGCAGCGGGTAAGCTAAAAAGAAATTTTGTAATGCTAGCTATTGCTACAATTTGTAGTAAATGCATTGGTTTTCTGAGAGAAATATTGTCAGCACAGCAATTTGGATTATCTAATGAGTTTGATATTTATTTATCTGTATTTGTAGTTCCTGGAATAATTATTAGCCTTTTGACATATGCTGTTCCCAATATTATTATTCCTAAATTAAATAGGAATATGGATGATCCTACTTTCTATCGTTATTTCGCATCTCATTTTTTTACTCCATATGTGCTGTTTTTGATATTTATTGTTATTGTATATCATTTATTTATAGGGTCTTATATTAATATTTTAGCGTTTTCTCATGAGCAAACAATATTAGCTTTAAAATTAGGGCGCCTTTTATCTATATATGTGTTTTTCGAGTCCTTTTTTAATTTGCTGATGACACTTTACAATTCAAAAGAAAAATTTATATTACCTGCTTTTTTACATTTGACACTGCAATCAAGTGTAATATTATTTATGCTTTTATTTTCCAAAAGAGTAGGGGTTGTTTCTATTTGTTATGGTTTAGCTTTTGGTGCAGTACTAGAATCTCTTCTTTTTTTAGTAGTACTAAAAAAACAGTCAATTTTGAAATATTTTACATTTAAAATGTCGTATACTCCAAATCTTTTGTCTAATATATTTGTTGTTTTAATAATTGAAGCTTTAGGGCAATTTTATACATTTTCGGATAGGATCTATGTTGCATATTTACCACAAGGATATATAACAGGATTATATTATGCTAATATTGTAAAGGAACTTCCATTTACTGTATTAGGAATAACTTTAGGCGGAATTTTACTCCCTAAAATAGTAAGAGTTTATCAAAATAATGACTATATTATTTTGGATGGATTGATGAGGAAGATTCTGCTATATGTATTTTTATTGGCGTCTCTTATAGCTTTATTTTTAATACTAGGTAATAATTATATAATATCATTACTGTTTGAACGGGGGGCTTTTTCATCTAATGATACTTCCTTATCATCACACTTATTGTCTTTGTTTGCCATTGGATTACCATTTATGTTTATTCAATTCATTATTATTAAGTTATACTATACGTTGAAATTAGAAAGATATATATTTTACTTCTCTATATTGTCTGTTTTGTTAAAATGTTTTTTGAGTTTTTGTTTTGTGCAAGTAGGTTATTATGAGGGGTTGGCATTATCAACATCTATTGCTTATATGTTTAGTGCTAGTTTATTTATACTTATGTATTTTGTAAAAATACATCCGTACTTAGAGGGTAGAAGAAAAATATTATGATATTGTCTTTTTTACAGTTTTTTGCTTTTGTTTTTATCATAATATATGAATTTAGGAGAAAATCAGTGTCAATTTTTCTTTGGGGAACTCTTTTTGTAATGTTCTCAATACCACATTTGCTGATGTTTTTTGTTGGTAGTTTTGAATATCCATCTTGGGTGATAGATAAAGTTTCAATATTTGTGGTATTATTTTGCATATTTTATATGGTGGGAATTAAATTAATTCCTTGGAATAATCGACCGAATATATCGTTGTTAGTTCCTGAAAATAAGAGTTATATAACTACATTTGTTTTTCTTTTATTCGTTTTGATCTTCGTAAGGACTCTTGTACTTTATAGAGCCACAGGTAGTTTGCTAAATACTTCATGGGCAGAGAATAGAAATGTATCTGATGAAGTCTTTTTTATGAAGTTGTATGCCTATTTTTATTATGTTTTTTCTTCTGTGCTGCTGTTATGCTTTTTGTATAGAACACATTTGAAAATAGTTGTTGTTATAGCTTTATTAGTCTTTGGCGTAATATTATCACGAAATAGAATGGAAATTCTTCCTTTATTTATTTCTATATATTGGTTTTATATTTTAAAAGAGAATAAGTTTGGTGGTCTATTTTTTATAAAATGTTTGTTATTATTGGTATGTGCTGTATATTCTATCTTTGCATTACTAATTTTTAGGTATTATGGTAGCATTGATATGTTTTTATCTTCTGATATTAAGTGGGGAGATTTCAATGAGGTTGTGACTAATATGCTTTTTGAAGGAGATGGCGAACTTGCTTTACGTAAAGTATTTTATTATTTTGTTTATCATGATAATGATTTTGGGGGATTTGGAGAAGGGCATACTTATTTTAGGATTTTATTATGGTTTCTGCCAACGAGTTTAAGCTTTGGAATAAAACCTGATGATTTTGCCATAACTATGGGGCAAGCTTGGATTCCAGGAATTGCGAATTTTAGTGTTCATCCTACATTATTTGGAGATTGCTATGCTAATTTTGGAATGTGTGGATGTTTTCTTGGACTTTTTTGGGGAATATTTATTGGAGTATTAGATTCGTATATACGTAAAGCTATGTATAATAATATAAAAGGTTTTCTATTATTGATTTTAGTATCTTCAAATTTAGTGACTATAGCTAGAGGATCTGTTTATAATGGTTTTATGTGTCTATTTGTTGGAGTTATAATCTTGAATATAATTTTTAAATTTCTATCCTTCCATAAAAGTTTAGATTCGTAGGTATATGGTGTTTTATGTTTTTGACCGAGTCAAATAGATATAAAAATAGGATTAAAAAATGATATCAAATTATCTAAAAGATACTTTTCCAAGTGTTTAATATTAATTTGTTGAACTGTAATAATTATTGAATAAATATGAGAATATGTTTTTTTTGTAAAATAAAGGATCGCAAACTTTTGGATACGATAGAATTCTATAAAACAGACATTGATTGTTTAAAAGAGATAGATGATAAAATGGTAATTGCTACTAAGTATTCGGAAATAGATTGGAAAGCAGATATTTTGTTTGTGTGGTGGTGGACTTATGCTTTTTTACCTGTTTTTATATTTCGTTTATTACGGAAGAAAGTATTCATAACAGGTACGTTTAATTATTATGTTCCTAAAGGTGAGATTGATTATTTTCGTCGTCCTTGGTGGCAAAGATATTTAATAAAAGGAGCATTTAAGTTGGCTACTAATAATATTTTAGTATCTAAAAAGGAATATGATATGATAAGAAGAGATTGGGGATGTGAAAATATGTCTTATTCTCCACATGGAATAGATACAGAAAAATATAAATTGAAACAAGGGGAGCGAGGTGATTTCTTTTTGGTAGTAGGATTAATAGGAGGGCATAGTATTGTTAGAAAGTCTTTTATAGAGATTGTGGATGCTGTAAGTTTGTTAATCTCTCAAGGATATGTTGTAAAGTTGAAGATAGCAGGGCACAAGGGTGATGCCTTTGATTTTTTTTCTAATTATATAAAAAAATTGAAATTAGAAAATTATATATCATTTTTAGGTAGTGTTAGTGTAGATGAGAAAATATGTTTAATGCAAAACTGTTATTGTTATATTCAACCGTCTAAATATGAGGGATTTGGCTTAGCTGTAGCTGAAGCTATGGCATGTGGTGCACCTGTTATTGTTAGCCAAGAGGGAGAATTACCAACCTTGGTAGGTAATTCTGGTTTTATACTAAATGATATAACTCCTTTAAGTATTGCAAAAGTAATTAAAACTGTTAGTGAGCTTTCTAATATAGAAGAATATTCAAAATTAAGCCGTCAGCAAATTGTTGATAATTATGATGTGAAAAGGAGGTTTAGGGAATTAAAAAATATTATATTAAAAGGATAATTCTTTCTCATATGAATGCTATAGGATTATATCGAATCGAACATTGGTGCTATCTTAAAAAGATACCTATATTCCCAAAACTAATTCACTCTCTTATTTTCTTGTTATTTAATTCTCATATTCCAGCTTCTTGTACAATTGGAAAAGGTACCCGTTTTGGATATGGAGCTATTGGAGTGGTGATTCATTCAAATGCTATTATTGGAAAAAATTGTATAATTGGTACAAATGTTACTATTGGAGGGCGAGGAAGACCAGGTGTACCTATTATTGGAGATAATGTTTATATTTCTACTGGAGCAAAAGTTCTTGGACCAATCAATATAGGAAACAATGTAACTATTGGTGCAAATGCTGTGGTTATTACGGATGTTGTTGACAATGCTGTAGTAGGAGGAGTACCTGCAAAGATATTAAAGTAAAACTCCGTATGAAATTTGTTATGTGGTCATTGACGTAAATGTACTTGGGTAACCTAAAATTTATTATACCATATTGGGATAAGACTATATTCTTGATTTTTTTTTCATTTCTATATTGTAGCAATTATTCTTTTAATGTAGTAATGAGGAATGGTTATTATTGTACTAAATAGTAGCACTAAATAAAATAGAAATGTTGAATATTATATGTCATTGATAGTTAATTTTCATCTCTACTCCCAGATATTGAAAAATATGGGAGGAAGATATTTTTTATTTCGTGCCTCTTATGAAATGCAACGTAAATCGGGTTTATTACGGCTTAGATATCCGGTGAACTATAAGTTGCAGAAGTTTTTTTCATTAGAGGAATGGAAAGAGAAAGTACTACCGTTCTTCTTTGATTCGTCAAAAGAGGTCTCATTCAGTAGAGTGCATACAGATAATTTGGCTTCTGATTTCCATCGGGTTGTAAAAGGGGAGTGCTGTTTTTTTTCATCTGCATGGTATGATTTGGGTACTGATTATGATTGGGTGACTAATCCTGATACAAATTATAAATATGACGTATCCAAGCATTGGACAGAGGTGGAAGACATTGTACAAGAAGCCGGAGATATCAAGTATGTATGGGAGAAGTCAAGATTCTCATATCTCTATACGGTGATACGATATGACCACTCAACCGGAGAAGATCATAGTCAGTTCGTATTTGATCAGATACAGGACTGGATTGATAAAAATCCTCTGAATTGCGGACCGAATTATAAGTGTAGTCAAGAGATTTCGTTAAGGGTTCTCAATTGGATTTTTGCTCTGTATTATTACAAATCATCCCCTTTTTTAACAGAAAGTTGTTTTCAGAAGATCATAAACTCTATATACTGGCAGATAAAGCACGTCTATGGTAACATTAACTTCTCAAGAATAGCAGTCCGTAATAATCATGCTATAACAGAGACATTAACATTGTATATTGTAGGTTTACTTTTTCCATGGTTTCCGGATGCGAAGTTATGGAAATCGAAGGGAAAAAAGTGGTTCGAAAAAGAGATCGAATATCAGATAGCAGAAGATGGAACGTACCTTCAGTTTAGCATGAATTATCACAGGGTGGTGATTCAATTACTGACATGGGGCATTGCTCTTGCTCAAAGGAATGGAGAATGTTTTAGCGAACATGTCTATCAGCGCGCTTATCAATCTGTCAATTTTCTATATCAGTGCCAGGAATTATCAAATGGATATTTACCTAATTATGGTTCGAATGATGGAGCTCTGTTTTTTAAATTAAATGATTCGGATTATAGAGATTACCGTCCTCAGCTCGATGCTCTTCATTATCTGCTTACCGGTGAAAATCTTTATGATGATGTATATGAGGATAGAGGTTGGTATGCAAATAATCGGAATTGTATACATGCTGAATTTGCTCCTCTCAAGCAGAAGATAGGATGTATCTCTTTTGATGTAGGAGGGTACTATTTGATACGTGAACAGGATACATTGACTTTTATTCGTTGCGGTAAATATAAGGATCGTCCGGCACATGCAGATAATTTGCATATGGATGTTTGGTATAAAGGAGAAAATATATTGATGGATGGAGGTAGTTATAAGTATAATACGGATGCTTCGGATATCAATTACTTTATGGGGACCCAATCTCACAACACAATCATGTTGGGCAATAATAACCAGATGTTGAAAGGGGCAAGATTTATGTGGTTTTATTGGTCGCAAGCTTTAAAGGCCTCTATACAGGAGTTGGATGATTCTTATTGTTTTTCGGGAGTAGTAAGTTGTTTCAGGCAATTAGGACACGATATAGCTCATTCAAGAAAGATTATAAAGAAGAAAAATGCTCCGGAATGGATGGTTGAGGATATTGTTTTGAATAAACCTCAAGGGAGCAAAATACGCCAACTGTGGCATACCCAATCTTCAAGAATAGATTTTAAATCTGTAAGTCATAATTACATTTCGTCCAAGGGTATGTACTCTGAATATTATGGACAAAAAAAAGAGAATAAAGAAATCGAATTTATAAGTGATACAGAATCTAAATCTATAACAACAATTATTCAAGTGATTTAAAATGAAAGTTCTTTATTTTCATCAACATTTTACGGTCCCTACTCAGGCTGGAGGTACACGATCTTATGAATTGGCAAAACGGCTCGTTGAACGTGGACATTCGGTTTGCATGGTATGTGGTGAAACTGCAAAGTTGGACTTACCGCGCACTCAAATGAAAAATGTGCACAGAGGGATGGTAGATGGAATTGACGTGATACAAATAGCTTTGCCCTATTCGAATAAGGATGGGATAGCTAAAAGAGCATTAACGTTTATAAAGTTTGGCTGGAAAGGAGTACAAATCGCATTAAAAGAAGAGTACGATTTATTGTTTGCCACTTCAACACCATTGACGGCTGGTATTCCGGGAATTGTGATGAAACTGTTCCGAAAGAAGAAATTTATATTCGAGGTACGCGATTTATGGCCGGAACTTCCTAAAGCATTGGGGATGAAGAATCCGCTACTTTTATGGGGAATGAGTGTTCTGGAATGGTTAAGTTATCATTATTCGGATGCTTGTGTGGGACTTTCACCGGGGATTTGTGAAGGTATTCGAAAGCGTAGTCAATCAGGAAAACGCATAGCTATGATACCCAACGGGTGCGATTTGGATATATTTAAACCTGCTCCAAGGGAGCTTTTGAAACTAAAGGGTATAAAACCAACAGACAAAGTTGCTGTATTTACAGGAGCACATGGAATTGCTAATGGGTTGGATGCGATATTGGATGCTGCAAATGAATTAAAAAATAGAGGCAGAAATGATATTGTATTGGCGTTTATCGGGGATGGAAAAATGAAACCTCATCTACAGGAACGGGTGGAAAGAGAAAAACTGGATAATTGCCGGTTTTATGCTCCGATACCTAAGAAAGAATTAAATGCAATTGTTGCATCGGCAGATGTGGGGTTAATGGTATTGGCGAATGTTCCTGCGTTTTATTATGGAACTTCACCTAATAAGTTTTTTGATTATATCTCATCGGGATTGGCTGTTTTGAATAACTATCCCGGTTGGTTGGCCGATATGATTGAAAAAAATAATTTGGGAGTAGTGGTACCACCGAATAATGCACAAGCTTTTGCGGATGGTTTGATTAAGCTGGTAGATGATGATAATTATAGAATGAATGCCGGACAAAACGCAAGGAGGTTTGCAGAAGCTAATTTTTCAAGAATAAAACTGGCTGATGATTTTGTATCGTTTCTTGAAGAAATTTCTTCGACAGATTAATTTTTTAATTCTGGCTATAATATATGTATCGTTCTTTTTTGAAACGTTTAATTGACTTTAGTCTTGTTTTTTGTGCTTTGGTGATTTGTTGTCCTGTACTTTTCATTATTGCTCTTTGGTTACATTTTGCTAATAAAGGTGCGGGCGTTTTCTTCTTGCAAAATCGTCCCGGCAGAGATGGTAAAATCTTCAAAGTTATAAAATTCAAAACCATGACGGATGAGCGTGATTCAAAAGGTTGTCTTTTACCTGATGAACAGCGTCTGACAAAAGTTGGTAAGTTTGTCCGTTCTACTTCTATTGATGAACTACCCCAATTAATAAATGTGCTAAAAGGTGATATGGCTTTGATAGGGCCTCGTCCTTTATTACCTCAATATTTACCTTTATACAATAAAGAGCAAGCTCGGCGTCACGAAGTTCGTCCGGGTATAACAGGCTGGGCTCAAGTGAATGGTCGTAATGCTATCTCGTGGACGAAGAAGTTTGAACTGGATGTGTGGTATGTGGATCATTGTTCTTTTCTGTTGGATTTGAGGATTTTCCTCTTGACTATCAGGAAAGTTTTTGTTCGTGAAGGAATCAGTTCTGATACTTCTGTTACAATGGAACCTTTTACTGGAAATAATTAAACGAATGTATTTATATGGTGCAAGTGGTCATGCCAAAGTGATCATTGATATTTTAAAAGCTAATCATGAATCGATTGAAGCTTTGTTTGACGATGATGAGTCGCTTACTCATCTTCTTGACTATCCCGTACTACGTCCGTCGGAAGTCCGGGGACCGTTGATAATCAGTATCGGAAACAACAGGATACGTTCTAATATAGCGAAGATGTTGTCAGTAGAGTTCGGCCGGGCTATTCATCCGCTTTCTATTGTTTCACAAGTCGCAAACATTCATTTAGGTAGCGTTGTAATGCCGGGTGCCATTATTCAATCTTGTGTCAGTATTGGGAAGCATTGTATCATTAATACTGGTGCATCGGTTGATCATGATTGCGTAATAAGTGATTATGTACACATCGCTCCACACTCTACACTTTGTGGCAATGTATATGTGGGCGAAGGTACGTTGATTGGTGCCGGATCTACAATAGCTCCGGGTGTGAAAATTGGTAGTTGGAGTGTGATAGGCGCTGGCTCTGTTGTAACCAAAGATATTCCGGATCATGTATTGGCGGTGGGTAATCGCTGTAAGATAATAAAGAACTTATAAATATAGAAATAAAATGAACAAGAGAATCTGGCTTTCGCTTGCTCACATGGGTGGCCGTGAGCAAGACTTTATAAAAGAGGCTTTTGATACGAACTGGGTTGTTCCTTTGGGACCTAACGTAGACGCCTTTGAAGAATCGCTAAGGCGATTCTTAGTTGACAATGGACAATTGACAATTGACAGTGATAGAAGGGTTGTAGCATTGAGTGCCGGTACGGCTGCACTTCATTTAGGATTAATACTTCTTGGTGTAAAACCGGGAGATGAAGTGATTTGCCAAAGTTTCACTTTTGCTGCTTCTGCCAATCCCATTTCTTATCTGGAAGCAAAACCTGTGTTTGTGGATAGTGAGACGGATACCTGGAATATGGATCCCGTATTATTGGAGGAGGCTATCAAAGACCGTTTGAGAAAAACAGGAAAACTTCCGAAAGCAATTCTTCCCGTGCATCTGTATGGTATGCCTGCCAAGATGGATGAGATTATGGAGATAGCCGGACGTTATGACATCCCCGTGTTGGAAGATGCTGCTGAAGCCTTAGGTTCGGAATTGAACGGGCGGAAATGTGGTACGTTTGGAGAATTGGCTGCACTTTCTTTCAATGGCAATAAGATGATCACTACTTCGGGTGGTGGTGCTTTGGTGTGTAAAACGGAAGAGGAAGCTAAACTTACAAAGTTTTATGCTACACAGGCTCGTGATGCAGCTCCGCATTATCAGCATACACATATTGGTTATAACTATCGTATGAGCAATATTTGTGCGGGTATTGGCCGTGGACAGATGTTTGTGCTGGAGGAACATGTGGCACGCAGACGGGCGATTCATGCTTTGTATACAGAGCTCTTTAAGAATATAGATGGGATAACTGTTATGGAAAACCCAGACAATAATTTCAATTCTAACTTTTGGCTGACTTGTATCCTGGTTGATCCTTCGATAGCAGGTAAAACCCGTGAGGATATTCGTCTGAAGCTGGATACAGAGAATATAGAGACCCGTCCGTTGTGGAAGCCGATGCATCTGCAACCG
Source organism: Bacteroides sp. K03 (assembly GCF_019734355.1). Lineage (NCBI taxonomy): Bacteria > Pseudomonadati > Bacteroidota > Bacteroidia > Bacteroidales > Bacteroidaceae > Bacteroides > Bacteroides sp. K03. Next base: position 369,515 of record NZ_JAASHC010000003.1, on the reverse strand, counting down.
GTATTTAAGGATGCTCCTTTTTATGGAAACGGTACGAGTGAGCATTTGTTTGATATCGGTTTGTGTCTGCCTTCGGGACCTACGTTGACCGATGATGATATCAGAAGGGTAGTAGAAGTGATTGTAGGGATGTAGTAACTCCATTCTACATTATAAAAATAAAGTAATCTCCCGGTAGATCTGTAAAAAGAATCTGCCGGGAGATTTTTTTATTATTTGCAAAAATTAATATAGTCTTTTTTATACTCTATTGCTGTTGTATTTCTTATGTGATCGGCATTATATATAGAATTATTGCGTGTTCGGACACGAAACTCGTTGTCTATTTTACTTTTTCTCTTTTAACTTAATCTGTTGACTCCGTCGTAGAAAGAAAAAAACTCTTTTGTGTGAAAACGTTTTTTTTGATGAAATAAATCTCTGAATGATATTTTGATTATAATACTTCTGGTTTACTGTAAATTTAGGTCAAAAAGTAGGATTTTTAAGACTAACGAATGTTATCTAAAACAAAAAAAAAGCAAATCAGAATAATGAATCACATTTGTTTCTACATTTGCACAGTTGTTTGTTTAACTACTCGTTTGTATACGTTAGTGAACAAAAGAAAAACTCAGATGTTATGTTTATAGTAAAGTTGGTAAAAACGCGGCTTACTATACTATGAAGTTTAGAAAATAATATATAAAAAGATTGCTTATGTCACAGATTATCGGACATATCTCTCAGGTAATCGGACCTGTGGTTGATGTGTACTTTGAAACTACGGAAGCTGAGATTGCGTTGCCAAGTATACACGACGCATTGGAGATAAGAAGACCGAATGGCAAAATTCTGATTGTAGAGGTGCAGCAACACATTGGTGAAAATACGGTAAGAACCGTTGCAATGGATAGTACCGATGGACTGCAACGTGGTATGAAAGTATATCCGACAGGTGGCCCTATCACTATGCCGGTAGGTGAGCAAATTAAAGGACGACTCATGAATGTCGTTGGCGACTCTATTGATGGTATGAGAGAACTCAGCCGTAAAGGAGCTTATTCTATTCACCGTGATCCCCCTAAATTTGAAGATTTAACAACTGTACAGGAAGTACTCTATACAGGTATCAAAGTAATCGACTTGCTGGAGCCTTATTCAAAAGGTGGTAAGATTGGTTTGTTTGGTGGTGCTGGTGTAGGTAAAACGGTGCTTATTCAGGAGCTAATCAATAATATTGCTAAAAAGCATAACGGATTCTCTGTTTTTGCCGGAGTAGGAGAGCGTACGCGTGAGGGGAATGACTTGCTTCGTGAGATGATTGAGTCCGGAGTTATACGCTATGGAGAAGCTTTTAAGGAAAGCATGGAGAAAGGACATTGGGATCTTTCGAAGGTGGACTATGAAGAAGTGGAGAAATCTCAGGTATCTCTGGTGTTCGGTCAGATGAATGAACCGCCGGGAGCACGTGCTTCAGTGGCTTTATCGGGACTTACAGTAGCTGAGTCTTTCCGTGATATGCATTCGGGAGATGAAGGTCCGAAGGATATTCTGTTCTTTATTGATAATATTTTCCGTTTTACACAAGCAGGTTCTGAAGTATCAGCATTGTTGGGACGTATGCCTTCGGCGGTAGGTTATCAGCCGACTTTGGCTACGGAAATGGGAGCTATGCAGGAACGTATTACTTCAACCCGATATGGTTCCATTACTTCTGTACAGGCTGTATATGTACCGGCTGATGACTTGACTGACCCGGCACCGGCAACAACTTTTACGCATCTGGATGCAACAACCGTACTCGACCGTAAAATTACGGAATTGGGTATTTATCCGGCCGTAGATCCGTTGGCATCTACTTCTCGTATTCTTGATCCGCATATCGTAGGGCAGGAACATTATGAGGTGGCTCAAAGGGTAAAACAGATTCTTCAGCGTAATAAGGAATTACAGGATATTATCTCTATTTTGGGTATGGAGGAACTTTCGGATGAAGACCGTACAATTGTAAACCGTGCGCGTCGTGTACAGAGATTCCTGTCGCAACCTTTTGCTGTAGCTGAGCAGTTTACAGGAGTGCCGGGAGTGATGGTCTCTATAGAGGATACTATAAAAGGATTCCGTATGATTCTGGATGGTGAAGTTGATAATTTGCCGGAACAGGCTTTCTTGAACGTAGGTACGATAGAAGAAGCTATTGAGAAGGGTAAGCAGTTGCTTGAACAGGCAAATAAATAATTAAAAAATAATAGTTAATGAAAAGGCTGCATTTGAGTATTGTTTCTCCGGAAAAAGAGATATATAATGGGGAAGTGAATAGCGTGACGCTGCCCGGAGTTATAGGTTCGTTCACTATTCTGCCACAGCATGCTCCGATTGTCTCTTCTTTAAAGGAAGGAAAACTGAGTTATGTGATGGAGGATAATGAAGAGTGTACGCTTGATATTGAAGGTGGTTTTGTAGAGATGAGCGATGAAACGGTTTCCGTGTGCATCTCCTGACAAGACAAAAATAAGATTAACAGAAAAACACAGCGATATAAGATGAACATAAGTTTAACGAAGCGTAAGTATTTGCTCTATCTTACGATCCTTACTCTTTTATTGAGTGGGGTAGGTGGTGTGACTTACTTTTCTTTGGTACCCGAACATTATTTTGGAGGATATCCGTTAATTCCGGTATACTTCTATATTTTTGGAGTATTTAATATTTATATGTTCGATGCTTGCAGGAGGTTTGCTCCGGACAAGATGTTGTTGCTGCATTTGGCAATGAAAGTGCTTAAAATGATTTTGTCTGTTATAGTACTTGTTATTTATTGTATGGTAGTTAGAGAAGAGGCAGTGGCATTTATGCTTACTTTTATAGTGTACTATCTGCTGTATTTGATATTTGAGACAAGTTTCTTTGCCGGTTATGAACTGAATAAGAAACGACAAAAGAAAAATAAAACAAAAAATGAAACAGTTGCATAACATATTCACAGGATTACTCCTCATACTTGGGTTGCTGATTGCTTCTCCTGCAGTAGCGCAGGAAGAGGATGTTACCCCTCAGGAGCAAAAGGAGAACACGGTTGATGTGAAGAGCATAGTCTTTGGACATATAGGAGACTCCTATGAGTGGCATATCACTACGTGGGGGGATACTCATATAACAATTCCATTGCCTGTGATTGTGTACAGTTCTAATAGTGGCTGGCATTCATTTTTATCTTCACGATTAGAAGAGAATGGAGGAACCTACGAAGGATTTTCTATTGCTCCCGCAGGAAGCCGGTATGAGGGCAAAATAATAGAACATGATGCAGCTGGTGAGGAAATACGTCCATGGGATATTTCTATTACTAAAGTTACGTTGTCATTGTTGATAAACAGTGCTCTGCTACTGATCATTATTTTAGGTGTGGCACATTGGTATCGTAAACGTGAACAGGGTGCAGCGGCTCCAGGTGGTTTTGTAGGCTTTATGGAGATGTTTATCATGATGATACATGATGATGTAATAAAGAGCTGTGTTGGTCCTAATTATAAAAAATTTGCTCCTTATTTATTGACAGCTTTCTTCTTTATTTTCATTAATAATATTATGGGATTGATACCCTTCTTTCCCGGAGGAGCGAATGTAACAGGTAATATTGCCATAACAATGGTGCTGGCTATCTGTACTTTCCTTGCTGTAAATATCTTCGGATCCAAACATTACTGGAAGGATATCTTTTGGCCTGATGTACCCTGGTGGTTGAAAGTGCCTATACCGATGATGCCATTTATTGAGTTTTTCGGTGTATTTACCAAACCATTTGCTTTGATGATCCGTCTGTTTGCAAATATGCTTTCGGGACATATGGCGATGTTGGTATTGACTTGTCTTATCTTTATCTCGGCAAGTATGGGGCCTGCCTTGAATAGTACGTTGACTGTTGCTTCTGTGTTGTTCAATATATTTATGAATGCACTTGAGCTATTGGTGGCTTTCATTCAGGCTTATGTATTTACCATGTTGTCTGCTGTGTTTATCGGATTGGCACAAGAGGGTGGAAAGTCGGAAGAAGCTACTGAATAAAAAAGTGAGTTAGACTAATCTGAATTTTAAATTAATAATATAAACCATTTTAAAACTGAAAATTATGTTACTATCAGTCTTATTACAAGCAGCCGCAGGTGCTGCTATCGGAAAGTTGGGAGCAGCAATTGGAGCTGGTCTTGCCGTTATCGGTGCAGGTTTGGGTATTGGTAAAATCGGTGGTTCGGCAATGGAAGCTATTGCACGTCAACCGGAAGCTTCAGGCGATATTCGTATGAATATGATTATTGCAGCTGCGCTGATTGAAGGTGTGGCTTTGTTGGCAGTAGTTGTTTGTCTGTTGGTATTCTTCTTGTAATTTACAATTAGACAATTTACAATTTACAATTTGCCATGCGGTTATGACGTTGGCGATTGGTGATTTGTAAGTTGTATCTTGTAAATAGAAGAGTAGAGAGTATTAAATCGTAAATTGTAAATCGTAAATTGTAAATAAATTTATGTCATTGTTATTACCCGATAGTGGCCTGTTATTCTGGATGCTTCTCTCGTTTGGGATTGTGTTCGTTGTATTGGCAAAATATGGCTTTCCTATTATCGTCAAGATGGTGGATGGCCGTAAAACATACATCGACCAGTCTCTGGAGGTGGCAAGGGAGGCGAATGCCCAGTTGGCTAAACTCAAAGAACAGGGTGAAGCACTTGTGGTTGCCGCTAACAAGGAGCAGGGACGTATCTTGAAAGAGGCCATGCAGGAGCGTGATAAAATTATTCACGAGGCCCGCAAAAAAGCAGAAGCCGCAGCTCAGAAAGAACTGGATGAGGTGAAGAAGCAGATTCAGGTTGAAAAGGAGGAAGCTATTCGTGATATTCGTCGCCAGGTAGCTTTACTTTCGGTGGATATTGCCGAAAAGGTGATCCGTAAAAATCTGGATGAAGATAGTGAGCAGATGGCTATGATAGACCGGATGCTGGATGAAGTGTTGGACAACAAGAATTAAGTGAAAGAGTATGGATATAGGAATTGTTTCAATGCGTTATGCCAAAGCACTGATTGAATATGCGAAGGAAAAACATACGGAAGATGTGCTTTACAGAGAGATGAAAATGTTGTCGAAGAGCCTTTGTGCAGTTCCCCGTCTAAGGGAAGCTTTGGCAAATCCTGTTTTGAACATTCGGGAGAAGTATTCATTGATTTGTACGGCAGCTACCGGTGATAAGAAAGTAAGTCGTGAGTTTTCACGTTTCGTCACTTTGGTATTGAAAAACAACAGGGAACAGTTTCTGCAGTTTATCTGTTTATCTTTTCTGGATTTATACCGGAAGTTGAAACACATTGGAGTGGGTAGGCTTACTACAGCAGTAGCGGTCAACAAAGAGACAGAAGAACGGATACGTAACTCTGCAGGTATGATTCTTCATGCCCAAATGGAACTGGAAACCGTAATAGACCCGTCTATTGAAGGTGGTTTTATATTCGATGTCAATGATTATCGTCTTGATGCCAGTATAACTACCCAGCTGAAACGAGTGAAACAACAATTTATTGATAAGAACAGAAGAATCGTATAATTTACAATTGGACGATTTACAATTTACAATTTGCCATGCGGTAAGAGTGTAAATTGTAAATTGTAAATTGTAAATTATCAAATTGTAAATAGAACCATGTCTGAAAATATAAAAGTAAGCGAAGTCTCCGATATTCTGCGCCGTCAGCTTGAAGGCATTGATACACGCGTGCAACTTGATGAGATAGGTACAGTGTTGCAGGTCAGTGATGGTGTGGCGCGTATCTATGGATTGCGCAATGCCGAAGCGAATGAATTGCTGGAGTTTGACAATGGTATTAAAGCCATTGTGATGAATCTGGAAGAAGATAATGTGGGTGCTGTGTTATTGGGACCTACAGATAAAATCAAAGAGGGCTATATCGTCAAACGTACCAAACGTATTGCTTCTATCCGTGTAGGAGAGGGCATGTTAGGGCGTGTTATTGATCCGTTGGGGGAACCATTGGATGGTAAAGGTACGATTGGAGGACAGTTGTATGAAATGCCACTGGAGCGTAAAGCGCCGGGAGTTATTTTTCGTCAGCCGGTAAATCAACCGTTGCAGACCGGGCTGAAAGCAGTTGATGCTATGATCCCTATCGGTCGTGGGCAACGTGAGTTGATTATTGGAGACCGCCAAACAGGTAAGACAGCCATTGCTATTGATACTATAATCAACCAGCGCGATAATTATCTGGCCGGTAAACCTGTATATTGTATCTATGTTGCTATTGGGCAGAAAGGTTCTACTGTTGCTTCTATTGTAAATACATTGCGTGAATATGGTGCAATGGATTACACGATTGTAGTTGCTGCTACAGCTGGTGATCCTGCTGCCTTGCAATATTTCTCACCGTTCTCCGGTGCTGCTATCGGGGAGTATTTCCGTGATACCGGTCGGGATGCATTGGTGGTTTATGATGACCTTTCCAAGCAGGCGGTTGCTTATCGTGAAGTATCTCTGATCCTTCGTCGTCCGTCTGGTCGTGAAGCTTATCCGGGAGATATCTTCTATCTGCATTCACGTTTGTTGGAGCGTGCTGCCAAGATTATCAACCAGGAGGAAGTAGCCCGTGAAATGAATGATCTTCCTGATAGCTTGAAAGGATTGGTAAAAGGGGGTGGGTCTTTGACTGCCTTACCGATTATCGAGACGCAAGCCGGTGACGTATCTGCTTATATTCCTACTAATGTGATTTCAATTACCGACGGACAGATTTTCCTTGATACTGATCTGTTTAACCAAGGTAATCGTCCGGCTATCAATGTAGGTATTTCTGTATCGCGTGTAGGAGGTAATGCACAGATTAAAGCCATGAAGAAGGTGGCTGGGACATTGAAGATTGACCAGGCACAATACCGGGAGTTGGAAGCGTTTACGAAGTTTAGTGGCGATATGGATCCTGTGACTGCTCATATTATCGATAAGGGGCAGAAGAATACCCGTTTGCTTGTACAGCCGCAGTATAGTCCGATGTCGGTAGAGAAACAAATTGCAATTCTGTATTGCGGTGTTCATGGGCTGTTGCGTAATGTTCCTCTTGATAAGGTAGAAGATTTTGAACGTAGCTTTCAGGAGAGTCTTGCCATTAATCATCAGGCAGATGTACTTGATGTACTCAAAGCAGGTGTCATTGACGAAAATGTAGAGAAAGGTATCAGGGAAACAGCAGAGATGGTGGCTAAACAATTTATTCAGTAGTTAAGTAGTCAAGTAGTTAAGTAGTAAGTAGGATACTGCTGCGGTATTTAACGCTAAACTATCTGCTACTTACTATTTAACTGTTTACTGCTTGACTACTAACTACTTACTACTAACTTCTAACTACTAAAGAATATGGCTTCACTTAAAGAAGTAAAAACCAGAATAAATTCGGTACAGAGTACACGAAAGATCACTTCAGCAATGAAGATGGTGGCTTCTGCCAAATTGCATAAAGCACAGGGAGCCATTGGAAATATGTTGCCTTATCAAAGGCAGATGAATAAGATTTTGCGCAACTTTCTTAGTGGCGAACTCTCTATAGAGTCGCCTTACATTCAAGGAAGAGAGGTAAAACGCGTAGTTATTGTCATGTTTTCATCCAATAGTTCGCTGTGCGGAGCTTTCAATGCCAATGTTATTAAAATGTTTCTACATACAGTTGGCGAATATCGTAAACTGGGACAAGATAATATTTTTATTTATCCGGTTGGACGCAAGGTAGAAGAGGCTGTGAAGAAGATGGGGTTTGTTCCCAAAGGAAGTTACCAGCAGTTAGCGGATAAACCGACTTATCAGGAAGCAGCTGCACTGGCCGAACGTCTGATGGAACTTTTTGTATCCAAAGAGATAGACCGGGTAGAGTTGATCTATCATCATTTTAAGTCGATGGGAGTACAGGAGCTGCTCCGGGAACGTTATTTACCTATTGATCTGACACAAATAGAGGAGGAGCATGAAGAAGATATAGAGGAAGATAAAGTGGTAAAGGATTATATCGTAGAGCCTTCGAGAGAGCAATTTATAGCTGATCTTATTCCGAAGGTATTGAAACAGAAACTCTTTACGGCTGCAATGGACTCTAATGCATCTGAACATGCTGCGCGTACGTTGGCAATGCAGGTAGCTACGGACAATGCAAATGAACTGATTCAGGATCTGACGAAGCAATATAATAAGGGACGCCAGCAAGCTATTACGAATGAACTGCTGGATATTATAGGTGGATCGATGAAATAGTAAAGGAGACTGATTGATAAAAATAAAGAGCAATGTGATTGTGTTACATTGCTCTTTATTTTTATCAATAGGCTTACTCTGTATTTGTTTATTTACTTCTCTTGTTCCTTATTACTTCAATAACTCCTGGGAGTACGGATACTACAATAATCCCCAGAATGAGTAATTTAAGGTTTTCCTGAACAAAAGGTAGGCCACCGAAGAAATAGCCTGCATAGATGAAAATTACTACCCATATTATACCTCCGGTTACATTAAAGACGGAAAAATGCCTGTAGTTCATATGTCCCATACCTGCCACAAAAGGAGCGAAGGTACGTACTATTGGTACAAAACGGGCTAATATAATTGTTTTTCCTCCGTATTTCTCGTAGAAGCCATGTGTCTTTTCCAGATAACTTTGTTTGAATATTTTAGAGTTCCGGTTACTGAATAATTTCTCTCCGAAGAATCGTCCTATCAGATAGTTGGACGAATCTCCAAGGATGGCTGCCAGTATCAATGCCAGTGCCATTATATGTACATTAATATTGTTTGTAGGGAGTGAGCCTAGTGCACCGGCTACAAACAGTAGTGAGTCACCCGGAAGGAACGGGGTAACAACTAACCCTGTTTCACAAAAGATAATCAGGAATAAGATAGCATATACCCATATTCCATATTGAGCTATAAGTTCGGCTAAATGGACATCGATATGTAAAATGAAATCGATAATAAATTGAATAAAATCCATGAAAATTGTATTTTATAAATGATGTTTGCAAAGATAGGGATAGCTTTGTGAAATGAAATTGCATACAGTATTACATTTCTGTTTCATTTATATTAATATTTTCTTACTACAGGGGCAGGGGTACTGTAATTTTCAGTATCTTTGACGGAAAAACTATATACATGGAAACCAATTTCGAAATACAACTTGCCTGGCAGTTTATAGAAAATACTGGTACCCACCTGTTTCTTACCGGAAAAGCTGGAACCGGAAAGACTACTTTTCTCAGAGAGTTGAAAGCAAAATCGCCCAAACGTATGGTAGTCGTAGCACCTACCGGGATTGCTGCTATCAATGCCGGTGGAGTGACAATACACTCTTTCTTCCAGCTTCCTTTTGCACCTTATGTGCCCGATACAAAGTTTATGTCGGCACAAACTTTTCATAAATTCGGTAAAGAGAAGATTAACATTATACGTAGTATGGATCTGTTGGTGATTGATGAGATCAGTATGGTACGTGCAGATCTTCTGGATGCTATTGATGCAGTACTGCGGCAATATCGTGATCGCCATAAACCTTTTGGCGGTGTACAAATCCTGATGATCGGAGACTTACAGCAGTTGGCTCCTGTGGTGAAAGAAGAAGACTGGCAATTGTTGAGTCCGTATTATGATACTGCTTTCTTTTTTGGTAGCCGCACTTTGAGAGAGACAGAATATGTCACGATTGAATTGAAAAAAGTATATCGTCAGAGTGATAGTACTTTTTTGAATCTTTTGAATAAGATACGGGAGAATACAGCGGATGAGTCAGTACTTGCCGAACTCAACAAACGTTATCTTCCCGGTTTTCGTCCCAGAGAAGAAGAGGGTTATATCCGTTTGACTACTCATAATTATCAGGCTCAGCAGTATAATGACCGCCAGCTGATAGCGTTGCCGGGACAGCCTTATAGTTTTCGTGCAAAGACGGAAGGTACATTCCCTGAGTCTGCTTATCCTGCCGATGAAATATTGACGGTGAAGAAAGGGGCACAGATTATGTTTATTAAGAATGATTCTTCGGGTGAGCATCGGTTTTATAATGGTAAGATCGGGTTGGTGACAGACGTATGTAAAGATGGTATTAGGGTACGTGGTAATGGAGATGCAGAATCTTTTCTTTTAGAGACTGAGGAGTGGACAAATAGTAAATATACCTTGAACCCCGTAACGAAAGAGATAACAGAAGAGGTAGAGGGACGTTTCCGACAGTATCCTGTTCGTTTGGCATGGGCTATCACTATCCATAAGAGCCAGGGGCTTACTTTTGAGCGGGCTATCATTGATGCGAATGCTTCCTTTGCTCATGGACAAGTGTATGTGGCATTGAGTCGCTGTAAAAGTCTGGAAGGATTGGTGTTGGGTTCTCCGCTAAGACAAGAGGCTATAATCAGTGATGATACAATTGATCACTTTACGCGTGAGGTGGAAGCGTTGTCTCCGGATCGGCAGAAGTTGAATAAGTTGCAACGCCAGTATTTTTATGAATTACTTTGCGAGCAGTTTGACTTTCATTCGTTGGAACGGCATTTTGCATTGGTACTTCGCTTGTTGGATGAACATCTTTATCGTCTTTATTCCAAGTTGTTGGAACGATATAAAGAAACTTATGAGTTATATAAGGCAAACATAACGAAGGTAGGAGATACTTTTCGATTACAGTATACAGAATTGGTGAATGCGACAGATGATTATGTGGGTGATCGGCAATTACAGAGCCGTTTAATATCCGGTGCCCGTTATTTTAGAGAAAAATTGGAGGAGATAGTCTTTCCTTTGGTCTCTGAAACCAAAGTACAGACAGATAATAAAGAGGTAAAGAAGAAAATCACCGAGGCTTTAGGTGTGTTGCGGGTGGCATTGCATGTAAAAAAGGGAACTCTGCTCTCAACGGAGGAACATGGCTTTTCTGTATCAACCTATTTGAAACAGAAAGCTATATTGACGATCACAGAAGAGAATGGTGAGGGGAGACGAGAGAGAGGAGAAGGAAAGAGGGAGAGAGGAGGACAGAGAGCCGATAAGATAGAAGTTCCTACCGATATTCTTCATCCTGAGCTCTATAAACAATTGATAGCCTGGCGAAACTCAGAAGCCGCACAGGCAGGAGTTCCTGTGTATACAATTATCCAACAGAAAGCCATATTGGGTATTGTCAATTTGTTGCCGGTGGATGTGCCCTCTCTGGTTCGTATTCCTTATTTTGGAAAGAAGGGCGCCGAGAAATATGGGGATGTATTACTGAATATGGTAAATAACTATGTGAAAGAGAACAATGTGGAACGTCCTGAGATGCCAGAGCCCTCTAAGAAAAAGATAAAAGAGGAGATAGTTACCACAAAGCCGGATGCAACAGTAATAGTTAAAACTCCTAAGCAAGATACGAAAGAGGTGAGCTTCTCTATGTTCCGTCAAGGTATGAACATTGAGGAGATCGCTAAGGCCCGTGAATTGGTAACCGGTACGATAGCCGGACATCTGGAACATTATGTACGTTCGGGAGTAATTAGAATTAATGATCTGGTCCCACAAGAGAAGGTTAATAAAATAACACAGTATCTACAACAACACGCCGATGCCCCAAGCATTACGCTTATAAAAGCAGGTTTGGGCGATGACGTGTCGTATGCAGATATCCGGTTGGTGATGGCCTCGTTGTCTAAAGCATAATTTTTGAATAATTTCTTTGTTAAGATATAACGTCTTAGTTCTTTATTATTACCTTTGGGAATTGTTCAACCAAAATATTGATATTATGAAAAACACTACTATTCTATTATTATTTTTGTGTTGTATGTATCCTGTTTATATGCAGGCTCAAACGGAATTTTCACAGACTGGTACACAATGGAAAACAAATTATTTCAGTTATGGAGGTTGGCGTGATAAGTATGTAGATGTCGATTGCTTTTATGAATTAGGAGGAGACACGCTACTCGGAGATAAAAACTGCAAGAAACTGTATATGAATGAGGCGTTAATTGGAGCCTTTCTGGAAGAAGATCGTAAAGTGTGGTATTATCCGTTTCAGGAATACACAAACGATCCGGAGAGATTACTATTGTATGACTTCTCTAAAGAAAAAGGAGACAAGATTGAATCATACGTTATACCTTGGAATACTGGAGGTAATTTGTCTAATTTAGGTTTTCCTGGTAATATTGTAACATTGACAGTGGAGAATGTTCACTTTGAAAGTGGACGGAAAGTGATGGAAATCAGCTCTAATTATAGTAATGGAGATATTTGGATTGAAGGTATTGGGAGTACATTAGGTTTTTGGGGCGCTGATTTAGCGATTCCAACTGATGGTAGTAATACGAGTACAAGCCTTGTGCAAGTACTTGCTTCGGATAAATCTGCTCTTTATCATAGTGGTCAGGTCGTTGATCCTAATTATAAGTCTACTTTTCTTAAGGTAGGTAAGACTTGGGAAATCCAGACTCCATCAAATAGCATTGACAAATTTACAATTGGAGAGCCTCAGATAATAAATAACTATCCAAGTTATCCGGTTTATAAAAATGGGTATCGTTATGATGGTGGTTATTTATATGATGTGAATGGAGTAATTTATTGGACTTTTAATAGTCGAAACGGGCTTACTTTGGCTTATGATTATTCTCTCTATAACTTTAATCATTCTGTCGGTAAGCAGGTTTATCTTTGTACACGGCTTTATCGTACAGAAGTATATTACGCACCTTCCGGATATAGTCCTTATAAAGTGATACAGGCAGACATGATACAATGTATGGGGAAATCACTGAAACGTGTTGTGTTAGAGGGAGATATTAAACATGTGTGGCTGGAAGATGTGGGATCATTGAATCTATTACTTTATTTAGACAATTCCGGTTATCATCTGGATGCTCCGCAGTATAAGTTGTTACGCTGTTATACGGGAGATGAAATGATCTATGACTGTTCGGACTTTCCCGATGGAATAGAAGAGGCGGTTCTTTCTGCGCCTACTTATTCGATTATCGATAATCAGCTGATTGTAAAAGACGGAGATGGATATCGTCTTTCATTATATGATCCTTCTGGAGTTGAAGTGTATAATCAAGCTCTTTCTGATATGGAAGAATCAATTCCCCTTCCAGTACATCCTGCCACAATACTGATTGGGCGGTTACAGAAAGGGGATATAGTTGTCTCTTTCAAAATAGGAGAAGCAGGAAAATAAAACGATGATTTACCTTTTACACAAAGCACGGAAGTCGCAATATTCGCAGACTTTCGTGTTTTCTGTTTGGATAAAGGGCGTTTCATTCCCAAAGATTTCTTCCAACAGAGTTTGTAACCGTTCCCGGAATTCGTCTTCAAAGAAGGCAAAGTTATTGACTGGTATCTTTGGCTTCCGAGGTTCACCCATTTCGATAACGGGAGAGTAGCTTTCATTAGCAGCCCGATGAATATAGAGTAGGGCAGGAGCTACTTTTAGGGATTGCTGCCTGCTCATGATAGCTGCATACAAAAAGGTCTGAAAGATATAATTCGGTCTTCCTTCGGCGGGAGTGAACAGTTGTTCAATGTTTGTTGGTGTTTTGGGGCTTCCTCCTGTTTTGTAATCAACAATACGAAGTGTATCACCTTTACAATCCATACGGTCGATGGTTCCGCCTATCCGTATCTTTATCGGGCTTTCAGGAGTATTTACTGTCACTTCTTCCTGTACCTTCTTTTCCATACCTACCATAGAAAAAGGTGTATATTGCAGGTCATTGCGTAACAGTTGCCGAAGATATGAGCCTATTACCTTGGAGTTTATTAATTGCACTCCATTGTATTCCGGTCGTTCGTTGAGATCAACATGGAAGAATTCTTCTTTGAAGGCACGATCTACGTATCCTTGCAAACGAACGTCATCACGTAGAAGGCGTTCTAAATCTTCTTTTCTTATCTCTTTGCCGTTAGCACTTAAATCACCGTAAGTAAGTTCCGCTGAACGGTGGAAAATGGTACCAAACAGGGCTGAGTCTATTTCCGCACTTACCTCATCGGGAGTTTTTAGCCCGGCTACATAGCGATAATAAAAACGCAGGCGACAATCCAGATAGGCATTGAGCGCCGATGGAGAGAGAGCAAATGCTTTGGGATTAGATTCGAAGTTGTATGTATTGCGGAGGCGATTCAATATTTCCGGTGTTTTTTCAATACAGATATCACGGCTGCTTTGTGGTGACTGACCGGCTTCAAGAAATTCCCGGCTGATGTCGTGTGGCCATTCTACAAGGAACTGTAACATAAAACGTGACCATTCTCCGCGGTTCAGGCCGTCTGACGAGGTGTTATATACCAATGTTACATTCTCTGCCCGCTGTATAAGGCGATAGAAGTAATAAGCATATACTGCATTCTTGTGTTCAATGGTTGTCATACCAAAAGCCTTACGGAGATTGTAAGGGATGAAGGAAGATTCACCGCTGGACTTAGGTAATTGCCCTTCGTTGAGCGAAAGTATGATGAGATTACGGAAGTCGAGATTACGGGTTTCGAGTACTCCCATAACCTGCATGCCGATAGCCGGTTCACCGTGGAATGGGATGTTAGCTGCATTCAGGATACGGCTAAGCAGGCGCTTCAAAGTATCGATACGTATTTGTAACTCTCCGTTCTCAATCAGGTTGAGCAGGCGATTTACCATTGTGTAGCTCTTGAACAATGACTCACGATAGAGTTGATTAAAAATATCATCCTGCTCCGATTCCTGGCGATAGAGGGTGGATACTTCTTTCAGTAACTCTGTAATGTAAAGACAGATTGCCCGGATACCACTTCTTGGGGTGAAGAGCAGTGATAGAAAATCATCCTGCTTCAGTTCTGTAGGCAGAGGATAGAAGCGGTTGGTCTTTGTCAGTTCACGTTCCAATGGTTCAGCTTTGAGAGAGATTTGGCGAGTATAGGGATGCTTTAGTACGGCTTGTACGGTATCATAGCTGTAACGACCAGTCTCAGAATGATAACCGGTTGTTTGCAACTCAACGACAGCATTGATAAAACTATAAACCGGGGTCTGTGCCAATGGGAATCCCATAGTGATATTGACGTTTTTTACTTCTGACGGAATAGAGTGCAGGACAGGAAGTAATAAAGATTCATTGCAAAGTACTACTGCGTTTTCTTTTTCTTCGCAAGGCTTTTCTTGAAGATCTTTGTTTAACAATGTATCTCTGACCCATTCCGGAAGATAGCGTGCCTGGGCATTTTCTGTGGGAGAAGAGATGAAACGTACTTTCTTGGGATGACGCAGACAATCGAATACAGTTTCGGGAAGTTCATTCGGAAACTTCTCCAGATTACGAAGAATAAACTCGCCTGCTTCATGTCTTTGCTGGGGCAGACGGGTGTAAAACAAATCATAGTCCCAATAGAAAAGTGCTTTACCTGCCTCTTGCAGTAGGGAGAAGAAGCGGGTTTCCACTTTGTTGAGCACATTAAAACCTACGAATACATATTTGTCATACCGCAAAGCATTAGTATCAAGTGCTTCAATGACATTACGGTAGAGCATTCCTTCGTAAGCAATACCTAAAGAGGCAAGTTGTGAACGGTAGCTCCGATAAATGTCCCCAAGCTTGTCCCAAAGAGAAATAAATTTCTCTTTCAATTTGGTATGTTTTTCTATGGAGAAGTTCTGGAAAAATTGACGAATAGCATCCTCCTGTTCTTTATCCAGAAAGTCGAAATCATCCATAATATTTTTCAGATCCTGCAGATTGGTAAAGAGTTTATCTGCATCTACAAGATTTTTGTCTACATCATCAAAGTCACTGATAAGTAGTTCCCCCCAAAAGTAGAAGTCGTCCAGAGATTCTTCACTTTTTGTTTCCTCACGAAAAATCTTATACAACTCACACACCAAGCGGATGGGATCTCCCAGTTTCTGATCGGACAGTTGCTGGAACAATTCGCTAATGCTGACATAAGCAGGAGACCAGATAGGATGATCGGATTGTGAAGCCAAATGTTCGTTGAAGAACAAACTTGCACGTTTGTTGGGGAAAACGATTGCTACACGCGATAAATCGTTTCCTATTTTGCTATGAAGGTCTTGAGCGACCAGTTGGAGAAATGTTTTCATACTTTGAATATAACTATTGATATCTGAAACTGACAGGTATTGTGTATTCCATGGCTACTGGTTTTCCTTTTTGGGTACCGGGCTTCCATTTTGGCATGAGTTTGACTACACGTAACGCTTCTTTGTCAAATTTAGGATGAACACCTCGTACAATTTTAGCATTTGTAATATTGCCGTCTGTTGATATGATAAACTGTACTATAACCTTTCCTGTAATACAAATATCAGGATCTGGATATTGTATGTTTTGCTGTATAAAGCTCATTAATGCGGTATTTCCTCCTGGAAACTCCGGCATGGTCTCGCTTACACAGGTAGTAAGTATCTTTTTTTTCTGTGATTTCTTCTTGGTATTTACCACTAATATTTCTCCCATCATTAGAGTACTATCTTCTTGGAGTACCACTTGTATATAAGCTGTTTTTTGTATCTCAATTTCCTGAGACTGAAAGCCTATAGATTGAACGACCAATGGATGTTTCCCTGAGACTTTTAATGTGAAGTTTCCGAATTCGTCTGTCACTGTTCCATTTTTAGTTCCTTTCTCAATAATGAGTACACCAGTAATTGGATTCCTCATGCTATCTGTAACAATTCCTTTTATTACAAATAATGAGTCTGTGTTATTTGTGCCAGATACCTCTGTTGATACAATTTCTATTATGTCAGTTAGACTTTGCTTTTGGATAGAATCTATATTTGAATTTTGTGCATTCATGGTCATAACTCCGGCCGATATTCCCAATACCGTAATTGCTTTTCCTGCCAATCTCTTCCGTTCCAGTTGTTGTTCGAGATAACGAACTTCTGTTTCACATTTCGGACAAGTACCCAGACAGTCTCCCTGATACTGGCATTCGGAAGTAATAAACTCTATGTCATTTGCTTCGGCAATTTGCCGGCGAATTTCTTTTAGGATTCTGCAAGTTTGCTTTCCTCTTTTCATAGTTGTTTTACTATATGTGAATTAATTATAACGGTTTTTGTTTAAATGTCACAGGAACTGTATATTTGACACATACAGGTATTCCTCTCTGGCTTGCAGGTTTCCATTGGGGGAGAAGTCTAATTACTCTCAGAGCTTCTTTATCTAAATCCGGATGCAAAGAACGTACTACTTTAGGCTCGACCACATATCCCTCTTTATCTATTGTGAATTGGACGATAACTCGTCCTACTATATTGGAGTCTTGTAGAGTGGTAGGGTATTGATAGTTTTCTGCAATGAACTTCATCAGTGCAGCATTTCCTCCCGGAAACTGCGGCATAGTTTCATTTATATAGCCTAATAAAAAGTCTTCCTCTTCTTCTGCTTCTTCTGCTTCTTCTGCTACTGGTTGGGAGGTTGGAACCTTTTTGGGGATTGCCAAAGTATCACTTCCTTGGACTATTGTTTCTATTGTATCTTTAGGAGATTGACATTTGGAAGAATTTGTATTTTGTGCATTCATGGTCATAACTCCGGCCGATATTCCCAGTATTGTGATTGCTTTTCCTGCCATTCTCTTCCGTTCCAGTTGTTGTTCGAGATAACGAACTTCTGTTTCACACTTCGGGCAAGTACCCAGACAGTCTCCCTGATACTGGCATTCAGAAGTAATAAACTCTATGTCATTTACTTCGGCAATTTGCCGGCGAATCTCTTTTAGGATTCTGCAAGTCTGTTTTCCTCTTTTCATGACTGTCTTTTGTTTTTAAGTGTGGTATATAAACTGATCAAAGTGAGATAGACCCAATTCCTTCAATTGATACATGCTCTTTTCCATATCCAAAGATGTATTATATGACGGGATATGTGGTATCCTGACTGTAATTTGTTCTGCCTTTCCCTGTGATATGAGCCAGTGGAGATTACTAATTACCTGTTGATTCTCTTTTCCTGTGTATTGTTTATAAATATCACAGTTCATGTCTTTGATATCTATGATATAATGATCTATTACGGGTAATAGTTTTTCTATCTGCTTTTGTGATACATTCATAGATGTTTCTACTGTAAGTTGCCATTGCGGTCCGCATAGTTCGCGGAAATCACAGATGAAATCACTTTGCAGTAAAGGCTCTCCTCCGCCGAAAGTAACACCTCCTCCGGTAGCTATAAAATAAAGTTCGTCTATTTTTACTTCCTCATATACCTGCAGACAATCATAGTGTTTCCATATTCCGGCAGGTTGCAATGATTGTGGGTTCAAACAATATTTGCACCGCAACGGACATCCATGAAAAGCGACCAGGGTGGTTACGCCTTTTCCGTCTGTTGCAAGCCGATGTCTGCTGATACCTATGATGGGAATGGTATTCATCTCTTTTCCACTTTTTGAATTAATTCTTCGTCTACATACCACAAATATCCTGTAATATTGGTATATCCCATCCTTGTTAGTAATTGCATGTATCCTTGTACCTGTTTATTATATTTCTTATTGGGCTTGCCAAATTTGAAATCTACAACCACCACTTGCCCGTTCCGCATCATTACCCTGTCCGGACGGCGGGTTTGCAATACTCCGTCTTCCTTATATATAATGGCACATTCATTGAATAATTGCCAACGTCCCGAGTACCAGTCCTGTATCTCTGGCAGGGCGAATGCTTTTTGTGTGAGCTTTCTCACTTCCTTTTCCATTTCCCTGCTGCCAATAACCCCTTCAAAGATCAACCGGTCAATAGCTGTGTTTATATCTTCTTCCGTTTCAATAGCCGAGAACAGAGTATGTAGCAACCGTCCGCGATTGATAAAGCGGTCATCCGATTCTTCTTCCTCAATTCCTTTGATGAAGTCCGCTGAGCGGTTGGATTGCCGGAACTCAATCTCATGCCGCATGGACTCCATTCTGACCGGCAGTTTCTCTGCTTTCCGGGTAAGCTTGTTGGCAGATATTTTTTTCTTCTCTTCCGAAGAGGGACAAAGTTCTCCTTGTTCATAGGGTTCTTCTCCGTCCCATTCTGTCCCATTTCTGCGCGCTACTTCTGGTAGGGCTGCAGTGAGTAATTCCGACATTGTATTGCGTTGTCCTTTTCGACTCCATACTATCAGATTTTTTCCGGCACGGGTAAAGGCTACGTAAAGCAGATTCAGATTATCCACCCATAGTTGCAGGCGTTCTTGCAGGTAGTCTTCCCGGTATACGGACTCCGCCATCTGTGTAGAGTAGTTGACGGGGACGATATCAAGCTCATTGAATGGTGCTGCTGCCGGAGTACACCACACGAGCTGATTATTGGTCTCATTTTCCATTTTCCAGTCACAGAAAGGCAGGAGTACTGTGTGAAATTCCAACCCCTTCGACTTATGAATTGAGAAGATACGGATTCCTTCTATCTCTCCACTGGGAATAGTCTTGTTGCATAATGTTTCCTCCCAGAAGCGGATAAAACTATCCAACTCAGAAGAATTGCTTTGCAGATAATCTGTTACAGCATCAAAGAAAGCAAACAGGTAAGCATCCTGAGCACTGATACGGTTCATTTCGAAGATACTGAATAGCTCTTCCAGCAACTCATAAAGAGGCATTAACCTTAGAGTCTTTATGTTTTCAATAAAAGCTTCCGGTAATAACTCTTTGGGTGCTCCTGTAAGCAATGCATCCAATTCTCCCTCAAAACCTTTAATTTTTAATTGGTAATTCATAATTAGTGAAGCCCTTGCTATCCGGTTTTCCGGATCAGAAAGGTAGCGCAGTGCATCTATCATCATACAGATGGCAAGCGAAGCATCCAGCCGAAAGGCTTCATCAGATACAATTTTGTATTGTAGTGTTTTGTCAAAATAGTCTGCAATACGGGGGATACTTTTATTTTTGCGGACAAGAATGGCGATATCGTTCTGCTTCACTCCTGAGTTCAGCAACTGTTCCACTTCTTCACCCAGGCTTATAAGTGTTTTTTCTGTGTAGTCATGCTCTTCATCCGGTTCAAGGAAAGAGACTTTGACGTATCCCATCTGTTTCTCTTTAGGAGATTCTTGTGCTACGTCCGAATAGGCTTTTTGCAACGCTTCACAGTCGGTGTTCAATTCACTTTTATACAGAGTGTTCAGGTACTCTACTGCAGCTGTAAATAGTTCGTTGTTAAACCGTATGACATTCGTTTCGCTTCTTCGGTTGATCTTTAGTGTTTCCACACGAATCGGAAAGTGTTCTATCCGGTCATTCAATCCGTTAAGTATTCCCCAGTCACCATTTCTCCAACGATAAATAGATTGTTTCACATCACCTACTATCAAACTGTCGGCTCCCTGGGAGAGTCCTTCCAATAATAACAATTTGAAATTTCCCCATTGCATCCGGCTGGTATCCTGAAACTCATCTATCATTACGTTTCGGATATTCGTTCCTATCTTTTCGAATACAAAAGAAGAGTCACCGTCTTTGACCAATTGGTGGAGTAGGGCATTGGTATCTGATAATAGAAAGCGGTTATTTTCCCGGTTCAGTTGGCGTACTTCTTCGTCTATATTGGCCAGTAGCTGCACTTTGTTGAGATGCTGCATGGAGAGCCGGCAACTGTTTACGATCTTGTTATTCCTGGACCGGAATTTCTCTGCTTCGTTCAGCAAAGGCATCAGACTGTCAGCAGCTAAACGAAGTATATCTTCATAACGCGGAGAGGTTTTTGCTGCCCAGTTCTTCTCATCACTCAAACATTTTTCTACCGTTGTATTACGGATATCATCACCAAGTATCCCATTATTGAGTTTTCGAAAATAGCTTCCTATTCCGCGCGAACCATTCTTCAGATCGTCTGCAGTTAATGCATGTCCGTCCAGTTCTCCTTCAAACTGATCGTAGAAGCCTTTCATTTGTTCAAGGGCCTCCGTCTCCATTTCCTTTAGTTCACGACGGTAGTTTTTTATAATTTCCGGATTTTCAATCAGCTTTTGCCGAAGTCCTTCCCCCTTTTCTATGTATCCTTCGTCGAATATATTGCGGCCAAAGCTTTTCACTTCTTCCGATACATTCCAGCGTTTGTCATCTGCAATACGTTCATCGATATAATTCAGTAACCAGGCAAGCACGGGAGAGGTAGGGGCCAGTTTTTCAATCATGCTGTCTACTGCATCACTCAGCACTTCGCTGTTGTTCAGTTCGATATTCAGATTGGGGCTTAGTTCAAGTTCGCGTGCCAGGTTACGCATCACGGACTGGAAGAAAGAGTCTATTGTTTCTACACGAAAACGACTGTAATCGTGTAACATATAGCTAAGAGCTATTCCGGCAGATTTTCGTATTTCATCAGTTTGCTTTCCCGTTTCTTCTATGATCCGCTTCAGGTAAGCATCAGAATCCGGATCTTCAGTCCAAATACCATAAAGCTGGCTGAGAATACGTTCTTTCATTTCGGCCGTAGCTTTATTCGTAAAGGTCACAGCAAGTATTTGGCGGTAGGCACGCGGATTAAGAATAAGTAGTTTGATGTATTCTACAGCAAGCGTAAAAGTCTTTCCGGAGCCGGCAGAGGCTTTATATACTAAGAGTTCCATGTAGTTTCGATTTGTAGGCAAAGATAATACAAACTGAGTGCAGAATAAAATGAAAGAGTTTATTTTTTATGTGAAGGTGCAGCTTAATTTTGCTATGGGATGCCTCTAAACGGTATTATTGTCCTTGCCCGGTGTTGTACTTTGTCTTTCTCGAAAAGGAACATTCTTTTTCTCGGTACCCTGTTTTGTTTTACATGTACATGTTTTACTGTTCCACATGTACATGTCATACTGTCCCACATGCACATGTCGTACTGCTTTACATGTACATCTAAAACAACGTTGCCTACCGAGACTTCGTACGTTACTCTATGAGACAGGACTTTATCAATACAGGAGAAAGTAACGGCAGAGGTTATTAAACCCTAAAACCAATTAGGTTAAAATAGAATTTCAATTACTGATTCGTATTATTGGCAGATTGATATGTGATATCTCTTCTCTTTTTATATTTCAATTTAGAGAAACTTTGTTAAAGTGTAATAGAAAGCAGGATGCATTTGTATGAAAATGCAAGTAAAATTCGTTTTAATTAAGAAAAAAGGTCAAAACTTGTTGCTAACAATGATTCATATTGATAGTTTTATTATCTTTGTCGTCCCCTTTATTCTATAGAGTAGAATGAAATAACTGATAATTGATAGATTAACTTGATGAAATTTAGAACAAGCCTGCTGATTACGGTGGCCACAGGTGCTTTCCTGTGCGGTCCTTCCGTTGTATTGTATGCCGGAAATCCGACTCCCGATTCTATGGGATGGTTCCGCAAGAAAAAGAAAAGTGAATCCAACGACAGTATTAAATCCAAAAATGAGTATGAGAAACTGACCGGAGATGGTAGCATCGTTCGTCGTGGTATGTTTAACGTATATCAGAAAAAGAACGACTATTATTTTGAGGTTCCGGCGAGTTTGCTGGGTAGAGATATGTTGGTAGTGAATAAACTGCAACGCGTTCCTGCTGAATTGAATGAAGCGGGAGTGAACCGTGGCGTTAACTACGAAAACCAAATGGTACGTTTCGAACTTGATAAAGCAACCAATAAGTTGCTTATCCGTCAGAGTCGTCCGTTGCCTCTTTCACCTATCGAAGATGCTATCAGTCAATCGGTACGTGATAATTATATTTCTCCATTGATCGCTGGTTTTAAGATTGAGGCGTTTAATAATGACTCAACAATGATGGTTGTTAAGGTGAACGACATTTATGATGGTACGGAAACAAGCATCAATAATGTGTTTACTAATATTAATCTGGGTACATCTTCTATAAAGAACTTATCACGGATCCTTTCTATTAAGTCATTTGAAAACAATGTGGTAGCTACTTCCGAGTTAACAACGAAAGTAACAGAAGGAACCACTTCCGTATACGTCACTGTAGAAGTAAGCTCTTCACTGATGCTTCTTCCGGAGAAACCAATGACAGGCAGACTGGATAATGCACGTGTAGGCTACTTTACGAATCCGCTACTGAGCT
Source organism: Bacteroides sp. K03 (assembly GCF_019734355.1). NCBI lineage: Bacteria > Pseudomonadati > Bacteroidota > Bacteroidia > Bacteroidales > Bacteroidaceae > Bacteroides > Bacteroides sp. K03. Next base: position 346,428 of record NZ_JAASHC010000003.1, on the reverse strand, counting down.
ATAGTGACGGGCAACAACGAGTGGATACAAAAAGATTTATCACTCGTTGGCGATTGGAACCGAAACCGGAAGATCGTGAACGTTACTTACGTGGTGAGTTGGTAGAACCTGCTAAACCGATTGTGTTTTATATTGAAAATTCTACTCCTTATCGTTGGCGTAAGTATATCAAACAAGGTATTGAAGACTGGCAGATTGCTTTTGAACGTGCCGGTTTTAAAAATGCCATTATCGCAAAAGAGGTTACAGATAGCATGACAATAGATATGGATGACGTGAATTATTCTGTGCTGACTTATGCTGCTTCTACAAAAGCCAATGCGATGGGACCGTCTATTCTTGATCCGCGTTCGGGAGAAATTCTTGAGGCAGATATCATGTGGTGGCACAATGTATTGGGTATGTTGCAGGAATGGATTACGGTGCAGACGGGTGCTATCCGTCCTGAGGCTCGTGGAGTGAAACTCTCTGATGAACTGATGGGAGATGCTATGCGCTTCGTAGCGTGCCATGAAGTAGGTCACTCTTTGGGACTTCGTCATAACATGATGGGGTCATGGGCATTTCCTACAGACTCATTGCGTTCCAAGTCATTTACAGACCGTATGAATTCCACTTCTTCCTCTATCATGGACTATGCCCGTTTCAACTATGTGGCACAGCCGGGTGATGGGGTGACGGTGCTTTCTCCGCATATTGGTCCGTATGATATCTTTGCTATTGAGTACGGATATCGTTGGTACGGCAAGGAAACTCCGGAAGCGGAAAAAGAACTGCTTTATGATTTCTTAGGTCGTCATACTGACCGTCTTTATAAGTATAGCGAAGCGCAGGATGTACGTGATGCAGTAGATCCACGTGCTCAGAACGAAGATTTAGGTGATGATGCAGTACGTTCTTCTCTTTTGGGTATTGAGAATCTGAAGCGTATTGTTCCGCAGATTATCCAGTGGACTACTACCGGCGAGAAAGGACAAACCTACGAGGAAGCTTCGCGTTTGTACTATGCTGTTATCAATCAGTGGAACAACTATCTTTATCATGTGATGGCCAACATTGGTGGTATCTATATTGAGAATACGGTTGTTGGTGATGGCCAGAAGACTTATACTTTCGTAGAGAAAGAGAAACAACAAGCTGCATTGAAATTCTTGCTTGATGAAGTTCTGACTTATCCTAAATGGCTGTTTGATACAGAAGTAGGAGAGTACACTTATTTGCTTCGCAACACTCCGTTGGGTGTAGTAGAGAATGCTCCTACGCTGATATTAAAGAATGCACAATCATATATTCTATGGGATTTGTTATCAAACAATCGTTTGATGCGTATGCTCGAAAATGAGTCGGTGAATGGTAAGAAGGCTTTTACTGCTGTGGATCTGATGGATGGTTTGCATCGTAGTATTTTTGCTACTACCGAACGTGGTGCAATACCTGACGTTATGACTCGTGCGCTGCAGAAGAATTTCCTGGATGCCTTGATTACTGCTGCTGCCGAAAGTGAAGGTGTAAAGATTAACAAAAAGCTGATGAATGATCATTTCTTGTTGAATCATCAGGAACCTGCGTGTAGTTGTGATGAGTATGCACATCATTCATTAGATAGTGATCGTATGGGGGCTCGTCGCGAATTAAACTTCTACGGTTCGCAGTTGAATCGTATTTCAGATGCAATCTCTGTGAAACGCGGTGAATTGCTTCGTATAAAAGACTTGTTGCAAAGTCGTCTGGGAACATCAGACACAGCTACAAAGTATCATTATAAAGATATGATTCTGCGCATTAACACTGCACTGGGTTTGAAATAATCATTGAAATAGTAGCTAATTAAAATTATATTCGTAATTATTGATGAAAAGAATAATCAGTTATTTATTATTTTCTCTTTGCTGCATCATTGCCTTTGGAGCAAATGCAGCGGAAAGGAAGATCACAGGTGTGGTTATTGCTGGTGATTACAAAGAGCCTCTGATTGGAGCCTCGGTATTTGTGTCATCAGAGATCCTAAAGAAAGCAGGGAGTTCCCAGACTACTTTAGGAGTGATAACAGACATGGACGGAAAGTTCACTATCAACGTGCCTGATGGAGTGACCACTCTTCAGTGCAGCTATGTAGGATATGAATCACAAACCATACATCTGGTTGCCGGAAAAAGCAGTTATGAGATTGTTCTGCAACCGTCGGCGCATATGCTTGATGCGGTTGTCGTAACAGGATATCAAACGATTGAACGCCGCAAACTGACAGCTGCGGTTACTAAACTGGATATTACAGATGATAAGATTGGTTCGGTAATGAGCATTGATCAGGCACTTTCTGGCCAGGTAGCCGGATTGTCTTCTATTGCTTCTTCGGGAGCTCCTGGGGCAGCTCCTAAGATCCGTATTCGTGGTACTGCCTCTTTGAATGGTACGCAAGACCCTCTTTGGGTGCTTGACGGTGTGCCGATGACAGGAACAGAGATTCCGACAATGGAAGACTTGAAAGATATAGACAATATATATCAGTCGGCTATTGCGGGTTTGAATCCTGCGGATATTGAAAGTATTACAGTATTGAAGGATGCTGCAGCAACGGCCATTTATGGTGCACGTGCTGCCAATGGTGTGATCGTGATTACTACGAAAAATGGTAAGGCTGGTAAACCTCAGATTACTTTCTCTACCAAGCTGTCTTACTCTCCTAAATTTGATATTGATCGTTTGAATTTGTTGAACTCTGACGAGAAGGTAAATCTGGAACTTGGATTGCTACAAAGTGATTATACTTTTCGTGAGAATAAAGGAGATGTGGCTGGTATTATTTCACGCTATGGGCTAACTGATGCTTATAAAGCAGGCGGTTGGAATGCTCTTTCTACTGCAGCTCAGAATGAGATAACAAATTTAAGAGGAATTAATACCGATTGGAATGATATTCTTTTTAGAGGTACATTCAATCAGGAATATAATGCAAGTCTTTCCGGTGGTTCAGAAAAAGCTACTTATTATACCTCTTTGGGTTATTATGATGAAAAAGGCAATGTGAAGGGGGTAGAAGCCAATCGTTTGAGTTTGGTATTGAAAACTTCTTATAAAGTGAATAAGATATTGAAGGTAGGAGCTTCTTTATTTGCTAATCGGAGAACCAATAAATCTAATCTTACCGATGCGGATGGTTTTACTAATCCGGTATATTACTCTCGTAGAGCCAATCCTTACCAATTGCCTTTTGACGAAAATGGTAATTATATTTACGATATGAATGTTCAGGGAAAAGGTGAAGCAGGTATGAAATTTAATGTATTTGAAGAGAGGGATAATACCTCTTACGAACAAACTACTAATGCTTTATCAGCTATCTTTGATGTAGAACTTCGTTTTAATGATAAATTTAAAGCTACTTCTCAGGTAGGATTGCAGTTAGATGCTGTGTCTAAAGAATCTGTTGCCGATCATGACACATATGCTATGCGTAAGGATAAAGAGTTCACTTCTATGTGGATAGGTAATGAATATAAATCATTCTTGCCTGATGGTGGAAAACATACGGAGGCTGCAAACACCAATTCCCAAGTAAACTGGAAAGCTCAGGCTGAATATCGTGATTCATATAACGATATTCATGAATTTGAAATGATGGCAGGTACTGAGATCCGAAAAACCTGGTATAGTTCTTTGAATAGTACAGGCTATGGGTATGACCGTAAAACTTTAACTACAAAGCCTGTGATATTTCCAAATGAATCCTGGGCGCGTAGTTATCCGTTACATACTAAAACTTATGTAGAAAATGCCTATGCTTCTTTCTTTTCAACAGCTTCTTACTCTTTGTTGCAACGCTATACAGTAGGAGGGAGCGTTCGTTTTGATGGCTCTGATATTTTTGGGGTTTCTAAAAAGTATCGCTTCTTACCATTGTATTCATTTAGTGGACTTTGGAGAATCAGTAATGAACCGTTCATGAAAAATTTCAAGAGAATCGATAATCTGGTGATTAGAGCGTCTTATGGGATACAAGGAAATATAGATAAAAATACTTCTTCTTATGTAATGGGAACTTATAAGAATATAAGTATGTTACCGGGAATAACTGAAGAACTAATTTCGTTAGATTCTCCACCTAATAAGCGTTTGCGTTGGGAAAAGACAAAGACTATGAATTTCGGAACAGATATTGCATTGTTTAATAACGCTTTGAATGTTACGGTAGATTATTATCGTCGTAAAGGTACCGATTTGATTGCTATGCAAATGTTACCTCTTGAAACGGGTTTTATATCTACTACTGTCAATTGGGCAAGTATGCGTAATGACGGTTTTGAAGTAGCTTTGACTACCCGTAATATCAATCGTAACGGTTTTACATGGTTTACGAATTTTAATTTGGGATATAATCAAAATAAAGTTTTACGCGAGTCTGTACCAGCTAATCAAACGACTCCTGGGCGCGAAGGTTATCCTGTCGGTGCTATATTTGCTTATAAATCAGCGGGACTGGACGATGAAGGTTATCCTTTGTTTTATAATAAAGAAGGTGAAAAAGTAACCTCATTAGAGCTGTTGAAACTGAATAGTGCAGGTGCCAGTACATTATCTGCTGAAGAACAACGTAACTTGTATTCCTATATAGGTTCCAGTGATCCACTATTCTCCGGAGGCTTTGTGAATACATTCAATATTAAACGCTTTGAAGTAGTAGTCAATTTTATTTTTAATTTGAAAATGTATTCAAGGGTTTCCCCTTCTTATTCCTTAACTCAGTTTGACCGGGGAATGAATACAAATCGGGATATATTGAATAGATGGACACCTACGAATACAAATACAAATCTCCCTGCATTGTTGTCCGACACAAAACGTAAGGCTGAATATTCGAATTATGACTTGTTCACGACATATCAGATGATGGATACTTGGGTGAAACGTTCGGATCATGTAAGGTTACAAAATATCCGGGTAGGTTATAAACTTCCTGAAACGTTTATTCATACATTGGGTATACGTTCGGCTACAGTTGCTCTCGAAGGTCGTAATCTGTTTGTTTTCGGTGCTAATTACAAGAATTTTTTAGATCCTGAAACAATGAGTAATCAGTTTGCACAACCTATACCTAAATCGTTTACTTTCAGTCTTAATATGAATTTTTAATAGATTATGAAGATACTAAAAAATATAAAACTACTGTGTGCTGTGTTTTGTATGGCGGCCTTATACAGTTGTGATAAGTATTTAGATATACAACCGGTAGGAAAGGTTATTCCCCGGACAGTTAAAGAGTTCAGGGCATTACTAACTCAGGCTTATTCATCTGTTCCGGCAGATAGAGGATTAGCAACTTTTCGTTCAGACGAAATGATTATGGATGGTACACTTGCTGCTGAGGATTTGAATTCCTACAAGGATATATGGACATGGAATGATGTCAGTCCGTCTGAAAATACGGCTGCATTTAAGTGGCGTCAGTTCTATCATACATTGTTTATTGCCAATTATGTTATTGAATCCAAAGATAGGATAGAGGAAGGAACTATGGATGAGGTAAATCAACTGGTAGGAGAATCTTATATGCTCCGTGCTTATATGCATTTCTTATTGGTAAATCTTCATGGCGAACCTTATACACATTGTGATCCTGCTACATCAAAGGCCATTCCGTTGAAACTGGACAGTGATACTGAAGCTACCTTATCCCGAAACACAGTAGGTGAAGTATATAGCTCTGTTTTGTCTGATCTTACGGAAGCTGAAAAGTATCTGAATGTAGATAAGTGGGATTTAGGATATAATTATCGTTTCAATACATTGAGTGTAAATGCTATCCGTTCCCGTGTATATTTATATATGGGCGAATGGGCAAAATCTCTTAAAGCATCACAGGCTGTATTGGATGTTAAGCATGATTTGGAAGATATGGCTACTTCTACAGTATTGCCTAATGAATATAATTCTTCGGAGAATATTTTGGCATTGGAACAAGTGATGACTTCTGCATATGTACGTGCAGCCAAAGTGAATACAACTTTATGGAGAATGTATAGTTCGAGCGATTTACGTAGATCAAAATATTTCAATCAGGTGACCGCCTCCAATATTTTAGTAGCTAAAGGAGGAAGTAATCAATACGCATGTTCTTTTAGAACTGGTGAAATATATTTGAATGCTGCTGAGGCTGCTTTGATGACAGGTGAGGCTGCAATAGATGTAGCTCGTGAAAACTTACTTACTCTTATGGAGAAAAGATATACGGCTAATGCTTATGCAACAAAAGAAGCAGCCGTAAATGCCATGGGCCGCGATGAGTTATTGCAGGAGATATATAATGAACGTACCCGTGAATTGGCTTTTGAAGGACATCGTTGGTTTGATCTTCGTAGGACAACACGTCCCCGTTTGGAAAAGACGTTTGGTGGGACAAGTTATGTACTTGAGGAAAATGATTCTCGCTATACCATTCGTATTCCAAGTGAAGCAATAGAAGCCAATCCTGGGTTGGCAAACTAAGTTGGAGGTATCTTTGTTATGGTTGTAATGTTTTTCATTTAACCATAACAAAGACTTATATATATTTTGTATGTCTAATTTATAACAAAAATTGTTTATGAGAAAAGTATTACTTTTTGCTTTATGTGTGGCTGCATCAGTTGTAGCACAGGCACAGCCGACTGTAAATAACAGTTGGACAAAGTCTCAGATGGGTATTCTTCCTGTTAAGGATGTAAATAACAGTAATCCTGTAGCTCTTTCTGCACAGGGAGATATGTACGTAACGGGTTTATTTGCTGGAGATGGTTTTTCATTTGCGGGTACAGATTTGGCTCCGATTGCCGTGAGTTCCTACTTGTTGAAGTATGGCGCCGATGGCACAGAAAAGTGGGGGGTAGCTTTAGCTGGTGCTGCTACTATTAAGGCTATAACTACTGATGCGTCTGGGAATGTTTATATTGCAGGTAACTTTGCAGATGTAGTAGAGTTTGGTAGTACAGATGGAAATGCGGTAGAGAAGGAAGGAATGAAAAAGGGCGATGCATATGTTGCTGAACAAGCTGCCGGTTTTGTTGCAAAGTATGATGTGAATGGTGTGTTGAAGGCGGTACAGAGCTTTGTACCACAAGGATTGCCAGAGTTGGTGGCAGGTGGAATGTATGAACCAGAACCAGGGGCTTTATATTTTGATATTAATAAATTAGAATATAATAATGGAAAATTATATGCTTCAGCACTTTACACTGGATTAACTCAAAATAACGGTTTTTCGTTTAAGGGAAATTATTTGGATACTTTTGGATGGGGAATATATTCAGACCTGTCTTCTGGTGCTGTATTTGCTTTGAATGAAGAAATGAATGTTAATGGTATTATCGCCTCTATGGCTGTATCGGAATCTCAAACGGAAAAGCAGATGTTTGTTAAGTCTGCCACATTTACGGTTGCAGGCAATGAACTTTATTCAGGATTTATGGCTGTAGGTAATGTTACATTGACAATAGACTCAAAAGATGAGAAATTTGAACTAACTATGTCCGAAGATGGTACTATAGAATATGGACATATTATTTCTGCTATTAATTTGGATAATAATACATCTTCTACCAAAAAATATTCAACCACTCATAGTATAGGTAATTACTGTTTTATAAAATCTATGGAAGTAAAAGGCGATGCTTTATTAATTGCTGGTTCATTTAACACAAAGTTAGCATTTGATTCAAGTAAAGAGTCTGTTTCTACTAATGATTTATACCTTGCTGTCCTAAATAAAAGTTCTTTGGAAGTCACTTCTACAGTAACCTCAAAAGTAAATGAAGGTGAACAGAATCAGAAGAATGAAGAATTCGGAGGTGTGACTATTTGTGGTGATTATGCTTATATGATTGGGTATACAGCAGATGCAAAATCTCATGTTGCCGAAACTCCTCTTGCTTTCTGGGTTAATATCTCTAATGGTACCATGACTCAATCAAACCCTGCCAACCTTACTACTGGTGTAGCTGCTTTAGGAACTAAATTGGCTACTGCCCAAACAAAAGTTGCTAATGATAAGTTGGAAAATATCTTCTCATTAAACGAAGTTACAGGTGGCGGTGGCACAGGTATCTCTTCTACTGAGCAGGGAGCTGGTGTATCTGTTTATCCTAATCCGGTAGTTGATGTATTGAACTTTACAACTCCTTGTAATGTTGCTGTCATTAACTTAATGGGAGTAACAGTAAAACAGGCTGAGAACGTGTCGAACTTAAATGTATCTGATTTGATAAACGGACAGTATATTGTTAAAGTTACTACGGAAGATGGTACAAGTACTGTTAAAGTGATTAAGAAATAAAGGAATCTTCCTTTTTTGGGGAAAAATAGAAGGTTGTCTCAGGTAAAACTGAGATGACCTTTTTTTATGATTAATAACTCCCAATTTATATAGAATTTATCTTGAATTGAAGAAGAATAACAAGATTGTACACTTTAGTATAACAGGATTGTACAGTCTTGTCATACTAAAGTGTACAATCCTGCTATGTAAAAGTGTACACTCTTTTATGTGTTGATTATCAGTGTTTTATAAGTGTATATTCCTATGCTATTTTATATGATTTATGTGTTAGGATAAAATCAATCAGGTAGTGACCTGCTATGTGTAGAGTTCTATAGTTGAAAGATCCGAAAAGCTGATCATTACTCCCATAAGATAAACCGATTGCTCCATCAACAAAGTATTTTGGTGAGAATAACTTGTATGGTGTTTAACTCATAATGAAGAATTGACTTTGAATAAAATTAATATCGTATTTAATTTTGTTCAATAATATATTTGATTTATTTAATTATCTATCTATATTTGCAAATATAATGATGAACTTCTAAAAAAAATATCATGAAACGTATCAGTTTAATCTTCGTTAGTTTATTTTCTTGTTGTTGCTTTCTTTGTCAGGCACAATTGATGCCATTGAATGGTGAGACCGTGACTCTGGATACCAAGGAAGGAGTTATTAATGGAAAATTGCTTCTTCCCAATGGTGGGAAGACATTTCCGGTCGTGTTATTAATTGCTGGCTCCGGTCCGACGGATATGGATGGGAATTCGGCTATTGGTAATATGAAAAACAATTCATTAAAGTTTCTTGCAGAAGGACTGGCTGCCAATGGAATCGCTTCACTGCGTTTTGATAAGCGGGGGATAGCTACCAGTGCGGCTGCCGGAAAAGAAGAATCTCTGTTGCGTTTTGAAGACTATGTAAACGATGTAAAAGGGTGGATTAATTATCTGGCCAAAGATAAAAGGTTTACTGGTATTACTGTGGTAGGGCATAGCGAAGGTTCTCTGATCGGGATGTTGGCTTGTGTGAATCAGCCTGAAGTGAAAGCTTTGGTTTCTCTGGCAGGGGCAGGGCGTCCGGCTTATGAAGTGATTGAAGAGCAGGTTGCTTCTCAGCCGGAAATGATAAAGAAAGAAGTTGCTTCTATCAATGAATCTTTGAAGAGTGGTAAAACAGTAGAGCAAGTATCTATGTATGTGCAGTCTCTGTTTCGTGCTTCGGTTCAGCCTTATTTAATTTCCTGGTATAAATACAACCCTCAGACGGTTATTGCCTCTCTGAAGATACCGGTATTGATAGTTCAGGGTAAAAAGGATATTCAGGTCTCTGTAAAAGATGCCGAACTGTTGAAGAAATCAAAGCCTACAGCAGAATTACTTCTGATTGACTCAATGAATCACGTATTAAAAGATTGTGAGACAATGGAACCACAGAAACAAATGTCTATATATACAAACCCTTCTTTACCAGTCAATGCGACTCTTATATCGTCACTGAATACTTTTATAAAGAAATATAATAAGAAATGAGTGAACTAAAGAAACGTCTACCGTTGAAATGTCCTTCTTGTGAAGCCCCACTGAAAGTAGGACGTATGTTTTGTGAGCAATGTGCCACAGAAGTCTGTGGTAGTTTTGAATTACCTTTACTGGCTCGTTTGCCAGAGAAAGAGCAACAGTTTATTATTGATTTTGTGAAATCCAGTGGAAGCCTGAAAGATATGGCCAAAAGTATGGGAGTGAGTTATCCAACCGTACGTAATATATTGGATGATTTGATTGAAAAACTAACTAAAATGAATATATAAAATGAAGAAAAGAATAGAAATACTTATTAATCCGTTTATTCGGATTGCAGGAATGCAGGCATTAGTCTGGGGGATACTGGGATTGGTAATTTCTACATTATTGAGTTGGGCATCCGGCTACCATTATCACGGCTTGCTTCATTTTGGTCCCGCTCCCAATCCCGCCTGGTGGTGCTACTTGGCAGAACATCTTCTTGTGTGGTTAGTTCCGGCTACCTTATTCTATTTGGGTGGTCTTATTTTCTCACACTCTAAAATTCGGATTATAGATGTGTTTGGTACTGTATTGTTTGCTCAGCTCCCGATGCTTGTGATGAATTTGATAAATTTCCTACCACCCATGCAAGTATTGTCACAAATAGATCCTACGATGTCACCGGCGGAAATGCTCTCCATGCCTTATTTTCACTTGGCAATAGTTTTGTCGCTGATTGGTTTCCCGTTTCTGGTCTTTTCTATTATCTGGATGGTACAGGCATTGAAAGTGTCTTGCAACCTAAAGAAGTCTCATTTGTGGATAGTAGCTGCTATTGGAATTTTAGGTGGTGATGTACTTTGTCGGATTCTCATCAGATTACTTTATTAATGCAGCAACAAACATGTGCTATTGAATTTTTTAACAGCATTGGATGTTGTAAAATTATAAAAAAATGAAAAATGATTGACCGTATACTATCTGTTAGGATTAAAAGTACTTTCTTTTGTCCTGATTTGACAAAATAGTTATTGATGGTATAAAAATGTTCCCATTTAATGGAGGAACAAAACAATTATTTACGTATGAAAAACAGCAAAATTTATTTAGTAGGAGTCTGTCTCCTGTGTACTACCGGTGCTTTTGCACAAAATGTCAGTTTACAGCCACCTCCTCAACAAATGATTGTACTTGACAAAAGTGTAGACTTACCCTCCACCTATCAGGTAAATGGTGAAAGTGAAGCAAACCCATATGCAATAAAAGTATTGAAAAAACTATTTGCAGATAGACAACCGGGCAAGAATGGGATTCGGATAAACATTGGTGAGAAAGGAGATAAAAGCGTACATAAGTATACTCATCTGATTCCTAAATACGATGAGGGTTATTATCTCTCCATTAACGAAGAAGAAATCGTATTGGCAGGAAATGATGAGCGAGGCACTTACTATGCTTTGCAAACTTTAGCACAACTGCTGAAAGACGGGAAATTGCCTGAAGTGGAAATTAAAGATTATCCTTCTATTCGTTATCGTGGGGTGGTAGAAGGGTTTTATGGAACTCCGTGGAGTCATCAGGCACGTATCAAGCAGCTGAAGTTTTATGGTGAAAACAAAATGAATACCTATATATATGGTCCTAAAGACGATCCATATCACAGTGCTCCCAACTGGCGTTTGCCTTATCCCGAAAAGGAGGCTGCCCAATTACAGGAATTGGTAACAGTAGCCAATGATAACGAAGTAGACTTTGTGTGGGCAATTCATCCGGGACAGGATATCAAATGGAATCAGGAAGATCGTGACTTTCTGATTGCCAAGTTCGAGAAAATGTATCAGCTCGGCATACGTTCATTTGCTGTATTTTTTGATGATATTTCCGGTGAAGGGACCAATCCACAGAAACAGGCGGAGTTATTGAACTATATTGATGAGAACTTTGTACAAACAAAACCTGATGTTACTCCGCTGATCATGTGTCCTACCGAATATAATAAAAGTTGGGCAAATCCGGATGGTAACTATCTGACTACTTTGGGGGATAACCTGAATCCTTCTATTCAGATCATGTGGACAGGCGATCGTGTTGTTTCTGATATTACCCGTGACGGTATTGACTGGATTAACGAACGAATCAAGCGCCCGGCCTACATCTGGTGGAATTTTCCTGTATCCGATTATGTACGCGATCATTTACTTCTTGGCCCTGTTTATGGCAATGATACTACAATTGCCAAGCAGATGTCGGGTTTCGTCACCAATCCGATGGAGTACGCCGAAGCATCTAAAATTGCGATTTATGGTGTGGCAAGTTATGCATGGAATCCTACTAAGTATGATACCTGGAGAACGTGGAAAGAGGCTATCCGTACCATTCTGCCGAATGCTGCGGAAGAGCTTGAGTGTTTCGCTATCCATAATTCAGATTTGGGTATCAACGGGCATAAATACCGTCGAGAAGAGTCACAGGATATTCAGCCTGCTGCTGAACGTTTCCTTGAAAGTTATATAAAAAACGGAGAGTATGATAAAACAGATTTTGAAACGTTACTGAACACTTTTGAGCGAATGATAGAATCCAGTGATATTCTGCTGGTTGATACGGAAAATAAGCCATTGATTCAGGAGATAACACCGTGGTTGTATCAGTTCAGGTTGCTGGCTGAAACCGGACAGGAAGTATTTAAAATGGTGGAAAGCCAGAAGACCCATTCTTGTTTTTTACACAAATATAAGCATGTAAAGGCTTTACAGCAACAAATGTTTGATATTGACCAGACATATAACCAGAATCCCTATCAACCGGGAGTAAAGACTGCTACAAAAGTTATAAAACCGTTGATCGATCAGACTTTTGCGGTGACTGTTGACCGTTATAATCAAAAGAACGGAACTACCCTGGATGCTACTTCAGACTATATGCCCCACAAACTTATTAGTAACGTAGAGCAGATAAAGAACCTGCCGTTACAGGTAAAGATAAACCGTGTGCTTATTTCACCTGCAAATGAAGTAGTGAAATGGGGTGCAGGAAATATAGTTGAAATAGAACTGGATCATATTTATCCGGCAGAAAGTATCCAAATCGATTTTGGAAAGAAAGAACCTTGTGAGTGGGGACGTTTTGATATATCTTCTGATGGTAAAGAATGGAAAACGATTGATCTGGTACAAAAAGGTAGCAGATATACGGCCGAACTACGGAGGGCTCCGGTGAAATTCGTTCGATTTACGAATATGAGTAATGACGAGCAACAGGTATATCTCCGGCAATTTGTCTTAACGTTGGAAAAGAGTAAGTGATAAGGCGAAACTCTTCTATTTCAATATCATCTTAAACTATAAGTAGAGTGACTTTATGTGTGTATGGTCACTCTACTTTTTTGTTAAAACGCCTCTTCTTTTTCCGAATATATTTATGGCAGATATCTTGAAGAAGAAGTTTTTTCTAAGGTATATATTCAATCTTAGCTACGATAACACGTATATCTTCTTCCTTATTGGCTTTAACCAAAGCCTGATGGCAATTTTTAGGGAAGAACATAAAAAACTTATCAGGAGTAGAATCTATGTATTTAACTTTAGATGATTTATAAAAAGTGACATCCGGTTTGTATTCTGTAATAGGGGTGGCATCCTTTAAGGTTACAAGGCCGAATCGTTCGGTTCCTTTTACTACATATTGCAGATCGATGCAGTGGCGATGTGATTCTATTTTGCGTCTGCTGGCATCCTGTGTCTTGGCTTCCTGTACATTAATATAACATCTTTTGCCGTCAATTTCATATTTTCCTACTGGGATAGTTGTCAGGTCATGTTCGGCCAGCCAACGAAAGGTTTTATCCCACAGCTCTTTGTTTTTACGATACTGGGTGGCAAATTCCACGTAATCCGTTGTTTTATGCGGCGTGGCTTTGAATCCGTTTGTCCATTCACCTTGTTCTGTCCATTTACGGGCTTGTTTCGGTGTGACGGATTCTATAGTTTGTGCCTGACAGATAATAGTGTACGAAAAGAGGAAAACGGTGGCTATAGTCAGAGTTCCGAGGATCGATTTTTTGTTCATGATAGTTCTTATTAAATGTATTGATTGTTTGGGCAAAAGTAGAAAAAAGAAATAGCTCTTTGGACTAAAATAGTAGAAAAGAATTTATGTTTTTCAAGTATGGGCATAAAAAAAGGAGCAACGCCTTGCTCCAACCTTTGTTAACCTTAAATCTAATACTATGAAAAACACATTGCAAAGGTACCACCTTTTTGCACATTTGCAAATTAACCAAGAAAAATCCCCTGTTATATAACATGTTTTAATAATTAAATCGTCTATTTTTCTTCTCTTTCACATAATTTTCTTCATTTTCCATCGCCCGGCGTACCTCCCCGTGCGGGAAGCACCTCCCAGTATTTATCACAAATATCCAGATAGCTTTGTTTGGGCTCTTCTCCCATAGAGAGGGCATATATTTTTGTTTGGTTCTCTTTTATATGTCGGATGTGGGCTGATAATTCTTTATCTATTGGCATCATCTCAAAGTCGGATATCATCACCATATCTGCCTCCTGATATCCTTGTGTTTCAATCATCCGGATCGTATGAGCTATGGCAGGAGCAAGATCTGTACCTCCGTGAAAAGATTGGCACAGGAAATCTACCAGACGATCGAAACTGCTTCCTAAGTCAGTTATTTCGATACATTCCACATCGTCAGAGAAGATTATGATATAACATTTGCGATGTTGTTTTTCCGTTAGTTCGGCTATAGCGAGCAAAGCCGATTTGGCCAGTTTCTCTCTTTTTCCTGCCATTGATCCGGAGGTGTCAATACAGACAATAAAGGGACCTTCGGCTTCCTCGGAAACCTGGTTACCCGGCATCTTTTTATCATCCATGGTTCGTAGCTCACGTGAGGCATAATCAATCATTTGAAGCTTTTTCTCGGCATATCGTTCAAAGAAAACAGGTTGCAGGGCTTTTTCCGCCAGATAACAATATTCAATTGGTAACAGGCTGTTCAGATCATTACCTTCACAAATACCGGTAATGTCACTCCGGGTAGAGTGAGTGATGATCTGTTCCTTATGGATTCCGGCTGTCATCTTAAAACGTTTCTGTATACCTTGATGCCGTTTGCCTAATTTCTCAATTAACTCTTGTATGGCAGGAGTTTTTTTGATTGTCTCATCATACTCCAGTATCTGTTCCGCTATTTGTTTATGGTTTCGGAGCAACCATACCAACCGGGAACCTCCCCGGACAGGCAGATTCTTAGAGAGCGATAATTGCAGGCGGTAAAACTCTTCGCACAGGTGGTTGATATGCTCCATCTGGTAATTGAACTCATTGTTGGATAACAGTTGGTGCCATTTGTCGAAGAAAAGTATTCGCAATGCTTTCCACTCTTTAGAACGGGGTTTGAGGGTATGAAATCGTTCCAGATAGTATTTCACATTGAGATCTACCAGGTTATACTTCATGGAAAGTGGATAAGCGCTATTCTCCAGAAAACGTAGAAACTTTGTATCCGAAGCTTCATCCGTTTCATGAAAATACTCCCATTGACTGGCATACCTTGAATAAAATTCTTGCAGAGAGGGCAGGGTATGACGAAAGTATTGCCGGATGTCGGTATCCAGTTCTTCGGGCTTGATGATGAGGTTGTGCAACTGCTCATCATATACCTCGTAGGCAATATCCTGCAAACGGTCATAATACCTGTCTTGCAGTTCTTTCAGCCTAATAGTCCCTGTTCTCTTGTTCATGGGCATGGGCAATGATTCGCAACTCGTTCCGGTAATTTTCAATGATATGGGCTGTACCATTCAGGATTCGTTTCAGCTCCCCTTTTTGTTTGGTGCTCAGAAAGAGGTGCTCCTTGGCATATTCGTTTTCCCGTTCAGATAGTTTTTTAAATTCTGTTTCCATGTTATGCAGTAAATCTATTACCTCTTGTAACCGGAACTCAAAGGGGGTACTCGTATCTTCATTCTGTTCGGGTAATGGAGCACAATCGTCATAGCAGAGTAGCGGATATTCCTGGTTATTGACAAACACGGAACGGTTTCCTTTTCGCAGGGAATAAATATCTTTCTGAGCGATACTGCGGTTTTTTACAAAATCATATACCTTCAGTACTTTGTTTACCGGACGGAATTTATCCTGCTGGATATAAAACAGGCGGTTGCTGTCTTTCTTCAGATTCTGATAATCGGACGCAAACATAAGCAGGTTTCCGGCAATGCGATATCCTTCGATGCGATGATAGAAAGTATCTACCACCTGAATAGCAGGGTCGCTGATTTCCCGCAGACTGTGTTCTGCTTTCATATCTTCTTTGAGTGCATCCAGTTTTTGTTCCAGCTGTTTTTCGCCTAACAGATAGGTGTTGATACTATCAGTGATGGCCCGCTGTACAATATCTTCGGCAATGGGAAATTGGCTTACCTCGTCCCAGATACAATAGGGGATCAGCAGGCAATCGGCAAAGCAGACCGTTAATGATTCGTTCAGATAGGCCGAAGTGCGTAGCAACCCAACCATTTTCTTCCAGCGGCGGTCTGATATATAAATAGGAGGAAGATTCGCCTCCCGTTGTGTATTATACTGTTCTACGGTTCGTTTGATGGTATGTATCAGTTCAAAGAAGGTATAATGTAATGTTACTTTTTCCGCTTCCTCCTGCAGGGTCGAGTATTCTTTAGGGCTGATTGTCAGTTTCTCCGGAATGCAAGGCTCTGTGTCCCGTGTAGAAGCAATCATGCGATCAAAAGCAAACTCCTGTTCAATACATCCCACGAACTGCCGGATCAGAAAGCGGTCATAGAGAGCTTCCAGTCCTTCTCCTTTGGCAGGTAATTCGTTAGAAGCCGCAATCAATACTTTCAGGGGGACTTTTACTGTGAACTGCCCATTACGGTATATCTTTTCATTGATAACGGTCAGCAAGGAGTTCTGAATTGCCGGACCGGCTTTCCATATTTCATCCAGAAAGACTACCGAGGCCGTAGGCAGATATCCCTCCGTGATTCGTTCATAAGTGTCTTCATCTTTCAGCTTAGAGATGGAAACCGGACCGAATATCTCATCCGGTGTGCTAAACCTGGACATCAGATACTCAAATGCACTGTTTTCTTTGAATGCATATTTAAGTCTTCGGGCTACCAAGCTCTTGGCAACTCCCGGAGGACCTAACAGAAAGATACTTTCTCCGGCAATGGCTGCCAGAAGGGAAAGGGCTATGGTGTGTTCTTTCTCAAACACGCCTTCGTTGAGGGCATTGAGAAGCTTAGTGATACGTGGTTTTATGGAGTTCATGCTTTTTCAATTAAAATGCAAAAATACGAATAAACTTAAATTATCTCATCCAAAAGGTGTATATTCGCAATATCAAATTCATATAAGAAGAGTAGGTTATGAAATCAACTGTAAGAATCACTGTGCCTTATGCTGTGGCAAACTATGTAGAAATGCGCGAACGTGGATTTTACTATGTGGACAAGACAATGTTTATTCCCGATCTGGAACTATATAAAGCTCCTGTCTTTTTGCGTCCGCGCCGTTTCGGAAAGAGCTTGTTAGTGTCCATGTTGGCCGCTTACTATGATTTGAATATGGCAGATCGTTTTACAGAACTGTTTGGAGATACATACGTTGGAAGTAATCCTACAAAAGAGCATAATAAATATCTCGTGCTTCGCTTCGACTTCTCTAAAATGGTAGTAACCGATACACTGGAAGGGTTACAAAAGAACTTTAATGATTTGAATTGCGGAGTCATCTATGATATGGTGAAAGCCGATGCCAGATATGCACGTTTATTCCCGGATTTTGAATTTAGTGATAAAACCGATGTCACAAAGATGTTGGAGGATATGTTGCGTTATGTATCGTCCCATAATCTTCCTCCGGTATATCTTCTTATTGATGAATATGACAATTTTACCAACCAGCTGTTGACTGCTTACAAAGATCCGCTCTATGAGCAAGTGACTACTGCCGACAGTTTCTTACGTACTTTCTTTAAAATAATAAAGGCAGGTATCGGCGAGGGAAGCATACGTACCTGTTTCTGTACAGGAGTACTTCCCGTCACAATGGACGATTTGACCAGTGGATACAACATTGCGGAGATCTTGACACTTGAACCTGACTTTCTAAATATGCTTGGCTTTACTCATGCAGAGGCAGAAGTGTACCTACGCTATGTACTCCGGAAATATTCCGGTAACGAAGAACAATTCGATGAAATATGGAAACTGATCGTGAGCAACTATGACGGTTACCGGTTTCAGCCTAATGCGGAGCCTTTGTTTAATTCTACCATACTGACTTACTTTCTTAAAAAGTTTGCTGTTAATGGTATTGTTCCCGATGAAATGATTGATGAGAATTTGCGTACAGACATCCATTGGATTCGTCGACTTGCGTTGAGTCAGGAGAATGCCAAACAGTTGCTCAATACATTGGTGATGGAAGATGAAATAGCTTATGCACAGCCTGATTTGCGAAGCAAGTTCAATAAGCAGAAGTTTTTCGACAAGAATTTCTATCCTGTCTCCTTGTTTTATTTGGGCATGACGACATTGAAGAATTCCTTCCGAATGACGTTGCCCAACCTGACCATGCGTAGCATTTATATGGATTATTATAACCAGTTGAATGACATTGATAACTTTGCAAACCGCTACGTTCCTGCCTTTGAGCAATTTACTCACGACCGGCGTATGGAAGGTATTTTCCATAACTACTACGATCAATACCTTGGGCAGTTTCCCGCACAGGTATTCGATAAGATGAATGAGAATTTCATTCGTTGTTCGTTCTTTGAACTGTGTTCGCGTTATCTGAGCCAATGCTACACCTTTGCATTAGAACAGAACCATCCTGCCGGACGTTCGGATTTTGAGATGACAGGAATTCCCGGAACGGAATATTATAAGGATCACCGGATTGTAGAGTTCAAGTATTTCAAAGCAAGCGAAGCAAAGAAAGTACTGGCACTCAATGCTCCACGTCGCGAAGATGTGGAACAGGTGAAGCAATATGCGGAAACAATTCGCGTACAATTCCCATACTATAATATACAAATGTATGTGGTGTATGTGGCTGCTAATAAAGGATACAAATTCTTTGAAGTATAAACATACTAAACAAGCATTGTAAAAATACGTACTTTATAGGTATAAAAGTACGTATTTAAGTCACTATTAATTACCTATTTAACGCATACTTAAAATAGTACTTTTGCATGCAATAAATATCTATATTGAAATGCTTGATTTCTAATAAGATACCTGTCTGATATTTCGCTTTTCTGCTCTTATTACTCTATTACTTCATTCATCGAAAATGTTTTAGTACCTATTTTAGTAACTATAAAAAAATATTGTAGTAATAATCCCTTGTTTTTATTTTATCCATCTGATTGAACGTAATACGTATATAATTTTTGCATGATACACGCTAATATAGCATGTATAATCATGTTTTTTCACTATTTATGTGTATTTTACTTTCATCGCATCTTTAATATCTGTATACTATAAAGATGAGGATAAAACAATGTTGTCTGTCTTTTATTAGTATATTTGTCTTCCTGTTTTCATTTAGGTTTTAACTGAAACTATTTGAAAGCACAACTGTTTATAGAAATATGATATAAACAGAAAGGAGAGAAACACTATGATAATAAGAGGAAATGAGATCGATATACGAACCGTTGATGTAATTCGTTACATCATGCCTTTACGTGAGGGAGGTTCGTTGCCAGCTCTTGCCGAAGCTGATGATGGATTTAAGTATGTGGTAAAGTTTCGTGGGGCGGGGCATGGGACAAAAGCGCTTATTTCTGAGCTGATAGGAGGAGAGGTAGCCCGTGTGTTGGGTTTGCGTCTTCCGGAAATTGTTTTTCTAAATCTGGATGAAGCTTTCGGGCGTTCGGAAGGAGATGAAGAGATACAAGACCTGTTGCAAGGAAGTCGTGGGTTGAACCTGGGGTTGCATTTCCTGTCGGGAGCATTACCGTTTGATCCTGTGGTAACAAAAGTGGATGCTAAATTAGCCTCACAGATAGTATGGCTGGATGCCTTTTTAACTAATGTGGATCGTACAGCCAAGAATACCAATATGTTAATGTGGCATAAAGAACTGTGGCTGATAGACCATGGCGCTTCTCTGTTTTTCCATCATTCGTGGGTGAACTGGAAGAAACATGCACTGAGTCCTTTTACACAGATAAAGGAACATGCATTGCTGGCCGAAGCGAGTGACCTGGAGGAAGTGGATCGGGAATACAAAGAGATATTGACTGATGAAATATTGCGGGAAATAGTAGATCTGATACCCGATGACTGGTTGCATTGGCGGGATAAAGAAGAAACACAGCAGGATATACGAGATATTTATTTTCAATTTCTAACAGAAAGGATACGTCATTCCGAACTATTTGTAAAAGAAGCACAGGATGCCAGAAAAGCACTTATATGAATATGCAGTAATCCGCATTGTACCGAAGGTGGAACGTGAGGAGTTTATGAATGTTGGAGTTATCCTGTTCTCAAAACAGGCTGACTTTATAAAAATGCGTTATGAGATAAATGAAAACAGGCTTAGAGCCTTTTCTCCGGAACTGGATCTAGAGTCGTTTCGCGAGCATATGGAGGCTTTTAGTAAGGTCTGTTCGGGGCATGAGACTGGAGGAACAATTGCTCTGTTGGATATTCCGGAACGTTTCCGGTGGCTGACGGCTCTGAGAAGTTCCTGCATCCAGACTTCAAGGCCACACGTAGGTTTTTCTGCCAATCTGGATCAGACACTGAATGATTTATTTCAAGAATTGGTGGAATAAGCAGTAAAAACCGAAAGTCATAGTATGTATTTTAATTGCACCGTAGTGGAATGGAAATTAGACTCGTGTGGTTTTTCGGTCGAATAACCGCTCGATTTAATTACATCGCAGTGGCATGGTAGTAATAAAGATGGTAAAAGAAGCGAAAGGGCAATCAACCTTTCGCTTCTTGATACATAAACCGTTTGATACTTTTCTTAGCTGTCTTTTCAAACTCTTCAAAGTGTATTTTTACTTTGCTTATCTGGCTGAATGCAGGTAACTGAAGGTTCAGTTCCAGCCGGTTTACCTCCATTGCTTTCTCAATATCCGGTTGTTGCAAACCATGGGCAAATGCATCGTCAAAGTCAGGATATATGAGAGCAACAAGTTTGTCATTCTGCAATACGATCAATGACTCTGCTACATACGGCATATTGTTCAGTTTGCTTTCAATCTCTTCGGGATAGATGTTCTGTCCGCTTGAGTTAAGCAGAAGATTCTTACTGCGTCCGCGTATTGTCACATACCCTTGTTCGTCTATTGTGGCAAGATCGCCTGTATGCAGCCACCCGTCTTTATCTATAATCTGTGCAGTAGCTTCCGCATTTTTATAATATCCCAGCATGAGGTTGTCTCCTCTGCAGATGATTTCTCCGGCATGTGTGTTGGGATCAGGAGAATCTATTTTTACTTCCATGCGACTGGCAGCTTTTCCACATGAGGCTTTTTTGAGATCTTGCCAGTAGTCTGAACAGATAATAGGACCACATTCAGTCATTCCGTAGGCAATTGTATAAGGGAAACCTATCTTTTTTAAGAAAGCTTCAATCTCTGCATTGAAAGGAGCACCGCCGATAATAATATCATTAAAGTTACCACCAAAAATTTCCATAGCTGTCTGTCGGGCGGCTGCTTTCAGTTTATCGTTGAGGATGGGAACCCGCAACAATAGTTTGCCTATCCTGTTGTCCAGCCGGAGTAATACCTCTTTTTTGATGATCTTTTCTACAATCAGGGGTACGCATGAAATCAGTTTCGGTTTGATTTCGGCAAAAGACTGTGCTATGATTTTAGGAGAGGGCATCCGGGTGAGGAAATACAGATGTGCGCCTGCTGAGAAACTGTACAGGAAATCATAGGTCATACCGAATACATGGCCTAACGGAAGCATAGATACAACCGTATCTCCGGCTTGCAGAGGACGCATCTCATAACAGTAAGTAATGTTGGACCATATGCTACGGGCAGGCAGCATCACTCCTTTAGAGTAGCCGGTAGTTCCTGAGGTATAGTTAATGATTACCAACTCTTCGGGATCGCTTTTGCGATATGAAATGTGTTCTTTCCGGAAACATTTGGGATAACGTTTTCCATAGATCTCATTCCGGTGCTCAAAGGCATAAGTCAGTTGATCACAACGGGACACAAGTGCAGAGAAGTCTTTCAAAGAAGCGATCCCCTTTAATAGAGGCATGGCATCCTCATTCAGGTTTTCCCATACCTGGTCGCCAACGAACAGAAGTTTAGCTTCGGAGTGATTAACGATGTTGTGTATATTATCGGCTTTGAATTCATGAAGAATGGGAACGATAACGGCTCCATAAGTTACTGTTGCCAGAAAAGCAACTGCCCAATGTGCACTATTGCGTCCACAAACAGCTATTTTATCACCGGACTGAATGCCGGCACTCTCAAGTACAATATGAAATTTTGCTATTTTGCGGGCAACATCCTTGTATTGAAGGGTGATTCCTTTATAGTCTGTCAGGGCGTTACGATCCCAGTTGTTTATGATACTTTGCTCTATATAGTCTATGAACCCTTGTTGTTGTTCCATATTTGCTTTTTGCACATTTGTTTTAAAACTGCGCAAAATTAATATTTCATTAACAAAGACGGGGTTCTCCCGGAAAGTTTTACGGTAAATTAACGGGAGGTGGAACTGATCAGAAATGAGTAAAACCCACCACAGAGTAACACAGAGTTCCACAGAGTAGTATTTATCTGATGAAACGCGGATTAACACAGATGAACGCAAATTAAAAGACTGTAGTTCTCTTAGATGAAAGTCTGCATTCATCTGCGTTTCAATAAAGATTTAAACTCTGTGGAACTCTGTGTTACTCTGTGGTGAAATATACTCAAAACCGTACGAATTTAAGTAAGAACTGAATGTAATTATAATCAAAAGGTATATCTTTGTAACCGGATACTAAACTTGTCTGATAAAAAGATTACTATGAAAACTGTTCTTACATCTCTGCTTGTACTCCTATTAGGAGTTTTACCTCCCGTTGATATATGTGCTGCCAATCGTGTGTATGATGTCTCTGATTTTGGTTTGAAAGCCAATGGAAAGAAAGATGCATCACCTGTATTGCAAAAGATTTTAGAGAAGATCAAAAGAGATTACCAGGAAGGAGATAATGTCACATTACGTTTTCCGACGGGCAGGTATCATTTCTTTGAAAAGAATGCAGCATCTCGCCAATATTATATTTCTAACCATGACCAGACAAATCCGAAGAAGGTAGGTATTGCTATTGAGAATATGAAAAATCTGACTTTGGATGGACAAGGATCTGATTTTATTTTCCATGGTCGCATGATTCCTGTCTCTCTTTTGTATTCGGAAAACTGCATACTGAAAGATTTTAATATTGACTTTGAGAATCCGCATATAGCACAGGTACAAATAGTAGAGAATTCTGTAGAGAATGGTATTACTTTTGAAATAGCTCCCTGGGTGAACTATCACATCAGTAAAGATTCAGTTTTTGAGACATTGGGTGAAGGTTGGAAACTTCGTCCTTCTTCCGGCATTGCCTTTGATCCTAAAAGCCGTCATATAGTCTATAACACCAGTGATTTATATTATCCGAATAAGGGAGTAACCCAAGTGGCTTCACGTCGTCTCAATATAAAGAGCTGGAAGGACAACCGGCTTGTTCCAGGTACAGTAATTGCTCTGCGTACTTACTTCCGGCCTACTCCCGGAATATTTCTTTCACATGATGTAGATACACAATTATTAAACGTGAAAGTACATTATGCCGAAGGGATGGGATTACTGGCACAATTGTGTGAGAATATAACCTTAGATGGATTTAACGTATGTCTTCGTGGAGAGAATGATCCCCGTTATTTCACTACTCAGGCCGACGCCACTCACTTTTCGGGTTGTAAAGGAAAGATTATATCCCGGAGCGGCTTTTATGAAGGTATGATGGACGATGCTATCAATGTACATGGTACTTACCTGAAAGTTATCAAGCGGATAGACGACCGTACTTTGGTAGGACGGTATATGCACGACCAGGCCTGGGGATTTGAGTGGGGACGACCGGAGGATGAAGTGCAGTTTGTACGTTCGTCAACGATGGAGCTTGTGGGTAGTCAGAATAGCATTACGGCGATCGCTCCCTATGATAAAGAGGAGGTTCAGGGCGCGCGTGAATTTGTTATTTCTTTCCGTGATCCTGTTGATGCGGTTGTCAATGCTGAAAGTGGTTTTGGTATTGAGAACCTGACCTGGACTCCGGAAGTGCTATTTGCTGATAATGTGATTCGTAATAACCGTGCTCGCGGTGCATTGTTTAGCACTCCTAAGAAAACGATTGCAGAGAATAACCTGTTTGACCATACATCCGGTACAGCCATTCTGCTGTGTGGTGACTGTAATGGTTGGTATGAAACAGGAGCTTGCCGGAATGTAATTATCCGGAAAAATCGTTTTGTGAATGCACTTACAAATATGTTTCAGTTCACAAATGCTGTAATTTCTATCTATCCTGAAATACCTGACCTGAAATCGCAACAAAAGTATTTTCATGGTGGAGTTGAAGAAGGCATCGTGATTGAAGACAATGAATTCGATACCTTTGATGCACCGATTCTTTATGCCAAGTCGGTAGACGGACTTGTATTCCGTAATAATAGTATCCGGATGAATACGGAGTATAAGCCGTTTCACTGGAATAAAAGCCGCTTTCTGCTGGAACGGGTAACCAATGCGAAAATAGAGTAATTACTCGATTGCATATAGAAGTCACATAGGCTATAAACGGAGGTGTGCCAAAGGTAAAATCAGCCATTATTAAAACGCAGATGATCGCTAATTAACGCAAATATTAAATTGTATTTGCGTTAATTAGCGATCACCTGCATTTCTAAAGTCACATGTTGATAGCTTTATCCGGCTTTTGAAAGGGAGATTTTTATTCTTTGCTCTTCTCTGAAATGAGTAGTAGCTTATCATCTACATGTAGTTTCAGACTTCCATTCGGAATAAGGAATTCGTCTCCACGTTTTACGATCATAACGAGTGTGCCTTTTGGAAGATTCATATCTTTCAGTGTATCGGCTTTCTCTATCATTTCCTGCGTTACAGTCATGTCGCGAAGATCGGAGTCTATCTCTTCGGGCAATTCTACTCCAAAGTCATTTCCGGTTTTCTCGAGTGGGGTGGAGAGATGAAGCAAACGTGCTACATAAGAAACTGTAGTTCCCTGTACTACCAGCGAAATGATGGTAATAAAGAATACGATATTGAATATAACATTTGATCCTTCCACATTGGCCACTACCGGATAGGTGGCAAAGATAATCGGAACAGCTCCGCGTAATCCTACCCATGATACGAATAACCGCGACTTGAATGTTATTTTCCGGAATGGGAGCAGACAAAGAAATACACTTAACGGACGACCGATAACAATCATGAATATCCCGATAAGCAATGCTACACAAGCTACTTCGAGCATCTCGTGCGGATTGACAAGCAAGCCGAGCATGAGGAACATGATAATCTGGAAAAGCCAGGTGAGTCCGTCCATGAAGGTAGCAATCTCTTTTCGAAACATGATCTTATTATTACCCACCATTATACCGGCAATGTATACTGCCAGATAACCGTTTCCATGTAGTCTGTCGGTGATAGCAAACGTAAAGAATACAAATGACAGAAGGAGGATAGGGTAGAGTGATTGGTTATCAATGTTGATTTTGTTGAGGATCAATATAGCCAATTTACCCAGTACATAACCGGCAGCTGCACCTACCAGAAACTGAATAAAGAAAGAGCCTAATATGGCACCGGCTCCCATACCGGAAGACTGAACGAACTGTATGAGAACAATCGTGAGCATATAAGCCATAGGGTCATTACTACCGCTCTCCAACTCAAGCATCGGGCGAAGGTTGTGTTTCAGATTCATTTTCTGTGAACGGAGAATGGCAAAGACGGAGGCAGAATCTGTTGACGACATAGTAGATGCAAGTAGCAGTGAGGTTGTGATTGGAAGGTAGATATTACTCCAGCTCATACCGGAGAGCCACCAGATAAATAGCCCTGTGAACAGGGCCGTAAGTAACACTCCAACGGTGGAGAGCACGATACCCGGAGTCAATATCGGACGTATTTCTGTGAACTTAGTATCCATACCACCGGAAAAGAGGATAATACTAAGTGCCACCATACCTATGAATTGTGCGGTTTTTGCACTATGGAATTGAAAGCCCAAGCCGTCGCTTCCAAAAAGCATACCAACAACAAGGAATAATAACAGGGCAGGCACTCCGAAGCGATATCCGGTTTTACCGACAATGATACTGACGAAAAGTAAGATAGAACCTACAAGTAGAATATTTTCTGCAGTGAATAACATGGGCTATATATTATAAGGGTTATAAATAAGTCTTTTTTTGCTTCACCGTGCGAAGTTACGTAATTTAGATAACAAATAAAACCCCCTTTTGGATGTATTTTGTATCCCGGAAGGAGGTTAAATAGTTTAAAAATGTTATATTTCTACCTGTTTTATTATTAAAACACAGATAATCGCAAAGTCTGGCTTCTGTTGAAAACTACTGTGTTTTAGAAGTCATCTATTGAGAGGGAGGAAGAGAAGGGAGAGGGGAGGGGAGCAAACCGGGGTGCCGGAAACTTCCGCCACTACATCGCTTGCCGAACCTCCCCGTGCGGGAAGCACCGGTTAGAATAGTCTTCTTTTAGCTCAGAAACTTCATAATATCTTCGTCTGCCGTACTTATTGTAGCAATTCCGAAGTTATCAATCAGTACCTTCTTGATGTTAGGTGAAAGAAAGGCCGGAAGAGTAGGGCCGAGGTGTATATTCTTTACTCCTAAAGACAACAGGGCAAGGAGTACGATCACGGCCTTTTGTTCATACCAGGCAATATTGTATATGATTGGTAACTCATTGATATCTTTCAGCCCGAATACTTCTTTCAACTTCATGGCGATTACTGCCAATGAGTAACTGTCATTACACTGTCCTGCATCCAGAACGCGGGGAATTCCATTAATATCTCCCAATGGTAATTTATTGTAACGGTATTTGGCGCATCCGGCGGTAAGGATTACTGTATCGTGAGGTAGTTTCTCAGCAAATTCAGTATAATACTCACGGCTCTTCATACGTCCGTCACAACCTGCCATAACAAAGAATTTGCGGATGGCTCCACTTTTGACGGCTTCTACCACTTTGTCTGCCAGTGCAATAACCTGTGCGTGTGCAAATCCGCCAACGATCTTACCGCTCTCTATGGCTACGGGTGGCTGGCAGCGTTTAGCATGTTCAATGATAACAGAGAAATCCTTTTGTCCTCCGTCTTTGGCTTCGGGAATATAAGTTGCACCCTCCAGTCCGCAGGCACCGGTAATGTAGATACGATCTTTGTAGTTTGCATCCGGGCGGGGAGGTACAATACAGTTGCTGGTAAACAGTATCGGACCGTTGAAGCTTTCAAACTCTTCTTTCTGCTTCCACCAGGCGTTCCCGTAGTTTCCGGCAAGGTGTTTATACTTTTTAAGTTGTGGATAATAGTGTGCCGGTAACATTTCACTGTGAGTATAGATATCAATGCCCGTACCTTCTGTCTGTTGTAACAACTCTTCCAGGTCTTTCAGGTCGTGTCCGCTGACGAGGATACCCGGGTTATTTCGTACACCGATATTAACTTCCGACAGTTCCGGGTTACCATAGGTTTCTGTATTGGCAGCATCCAGTTGCGCCATAGCTGATACACCTTGTCTTCCGGTTTCAAGAACCAGGCTGGTGAGTTCGTCTACGGTGATGTCGTCACGAGTTAGTTCGGCAAGTGCATGTTGCATGAAAGCGAATATTTCCGGGGATTCATACCCTAAATTGTGGGCATGTTCTACGTAAGCTGCCATGCCTTTTAGCCCGTAATGTACCAGTTCTTTTAAAGAACGAATGTCTTCGTCTGGTGTGCGGAGCACTCCTACGCTTTGGGCTTTTTCTTCAAATTCGTCTTCGTTGCCATTCCAGGTGCATTCATCGGGGGCATGTTCAATCGTTACTTCCTGGGCGAGTTTGCTTTTGAGATTCAATCCTTCCTTGATTTTACGAATGATGGCTTTTTTATCAAAGTTAGCATTGGTGATCGTTATAAAGAGGGCATCAAAGATAAAGCGGTCCGCTTCGTCCGAAGGACGTTTTTCCTCACGTAACTTCTGGTTATACACGGCAATACCTCTTACTACAAAGAGCAGAAGGTCTTGAAGATTAGCAACTTCGGATGTCTTTCCACAAACACCTCTTAGGGTGCAGCCAGTGCCTTTTGCTGTCTCCTGGCATTGATAACAGAACATGTTCATAATTTCTACGTATTTATTGGTTATTAATTGAACGCAAAGGTAGAGGAATTGTTTAAGGCAATTCTGTAACCAATGTTACAAGTTTGTGGAAAATTGAAAGTTGAAAATGGGCTGCGTGGGTGTAGTGCAGGAGTAACTTTATTCCTTCCTGTCATCCGAATGGCACTTTCCCGTGTGGGAAGTACTCACCATCAATTGAATCAGTGCTTGCTTTTGTAGTATTTTTATTTGTTTTCTGTCTGCTATTATTAGTTTATCTTCTTGCATGTGAGCCAGTTCCCGTGCCAGTGAAGGGCGGGATACTCCGAAGTAATCACTCAATTGTTGTTGTGAGCGATTGAGTGTGATATGTTCACTTTGCTGCTGATTGGATAGGCGAAGCAGATAAGATGCCAGTTTCTGTCGGATCGTTTTGAAGGACATGAAAAATAGTTTGTCCGAGAGGGTATGGGCGTAATTAGCAGAGAGATTCATATAATTTTCCAGAAACTTCTCGTTCTTTCTGAATAACTTTAGTACGCTTGTCTTAGGTATTTCAATCACTTCAGTAGCCTCATTAGCAGTAACTTCTACCGGATAACGATTCTCGTTTCCGAAAAGAAAAAGCGGTGCTATCGCTCTTGGTGCGGCAATGTCTTCTACCTTTATCAACCTTCCGGAGTCGTCAATCATCTCTCCGCGTACACTGCCTTTTATGAGAATTACGAGGCGGTTGCATACATCGCCCTGGTGAGCAAGAATTTCTCCTTTCCGATAGATCCGGGTATGAAAATTAATCTCTCTGAGATCTTCGGTGAGTACATTGGGAGCAATACCATTGAATAGTGGGTTGTTGGCAAGTATTATCATGAGTGGTGTTTCTGTTAATTTGCACTTATATAAACAGATGAGCGGACTTTTTTGTTTGAGAAAGTATTGTCACAGAGGTTATTTAAACTTCAGTATGAACCTGGTTTCCTTTCCCGGCAACAGTGTAATACTTCCGCCGGACAACCTCATAATCTGCCTGGATATGCTGAGACCAATGCCGCTTCCCCCTTCTTTGGTGGTAAAGAAAGGGATGAAGATATGTTCTGCTACTTCCGGCGGGATCACAGGACCATTGTTCTTTACTTCTATGATTACTTCTTCTGCCTCGTTGCAACAGGCATGGATGGAGATGCAACCGTCCGGTTGGTCACCTATTGCCTGTATAGCATTCTTCAACAGATTGATAACCACCTGTGAGATGAGGTTTTCGTCTGCATACAGAATCAGGTCGGCGGGTGATACGTCGGTCCGGAAAGAGATGTTACTGTCCGGATTCTGGTGCTTTGCCAGCTCTACCATGCGATCAATAAAAGCCTTGACATAGAATAACGATGGTTCGGGTACGGGGATACGTGTGAAACGGCGGTAGGATTCGACGAAAGAAAGCAATCCTTTTCCGGTAGAACTGATTGTTTGCAAACCGTTGCATATCTCTTCGTCTTTTGTATCGGCAAGAGAGAGCAAGGTATCACTCAGAGAGGTAATAGGAGTAACTGAGTTCATGATTTCGTGAGTCAGTACGCGTGTCAGGCCTATCCAGGAGTCTATTTCCTTATCATCCAGTTCGGTGTTGATATTGTTGAGTGTCAGGATACGCAGGTGCTCTTTCCGTACGGTGATGTCTGATACACGTATGGATAAATTCACTGTTTCCCGTTCGTTGTTGAAAGTGGTTTGCAGTTTATCTCCCGGGCGACAGGAAGAGAGTATTTCTACTAATCCTGTATCTATCTGACTTAGTTGTTGCACGTGGGTGAATACACTCAATCCGAGCAGACGGAGGGCTTCTTCATTTTTCTGATAGACCGCACCGTTATCATTTAGTACCAGCAGTCCGGTACTGATGCAGTTGAGTATGAGTTCGTAGTATTTTTCCTGTTGTGCCGTGTCTGCCTTTACATTATATAATATACGTCCCACACGGTTAAGGGCACGGTTTATTTCCCGGTTATCGGATGTACTTTCTTCTTCGGGAAAATGAAAGGAGTTATCGTTGTTCTCCAGCGCATCAATCATGAAAAGTACCTGACGGGTATGATGACGATAAAGTCGTAACTGCCACCAAAGACTCCATAGCAGGGTACAAAGGCATATGCCCATCCAGACGAAGGTTCCATTTGTGGCAAGCAAGGTTGTGGTGATGCCCAGAGAGAGGCTTAGCAGCACGCGAAACCAGTATTTGTCTGTTAGTTGCCGGAGGAGTGAACTCATAAGCCGAACTTTTTCATCTTGTTGTACAACGTCTGCCGTGTAATGCCTAATTGAGCAGCAACGGCGGAAAGATTTCCTCCACATTTCTCCAACGCTTTTTGTATCATCTTCATTTCCATCTCTTCAAGAGTGGAAGCGGTTGTTTCAGGCATTTCCGTACGGCGGGAGAGCTGAAATATTTCAGCAGGTATTACTGCTCCTTCACAGATGATAATTGCTTTTTCGATAGCATGTTCCAATTCGCGGATATTACCATACCAGGGATGAGCGGTCAGTTTGTCTTTGGCAGAAGGTCCGAGGCTTATTAAAGCCTTATCATATTGTTTGCAGAATCGGGCGATGAATCGTTCGGCCAGTGGAACAATGTCTTCCTTTCGTTCACGCAGAGGAGGGATTTCTACATGAATCGTATTGATACGATAGAGCAGGTCCTCACGAAATTCATCCCGGTTTACCATTTCCTGTAAATTACGGTTAGTGGCACAGATAAGACGTATATCTATCGGTAACGGTTCATTACTACCTACCCGGACGATGCTCCGTCGTTGGATAGCAGTCAATAGTTTGGCTTGCAGGTGGTAGGGGAGGTTTCCTATTTCATCCAGAAAAAGTGTACTGTGGTTGGCAGCTTCAAATTTACCGGTACGGTCGGCATATGCATCCGTGAATGAGCCTTTTACATGTCCGAATAGTTCGCTCTCAAACAATGATTCTGTGATAGCACCCATATCCACTGCTATCATTTCCTCTTGTTTTCGCTGAGAGAGGGCGTGTATTTCCCTTGCCAGCATCTCTTTACCTGTGCCGTTTTCACCGGTGATGAGGATATTGGCATCGGTGACAGCTACTTTCTCTATAAGCTGGCGCAGTTGTTGCATGGCGCTGCTTTCTCCCCAATACATGGAATTACAAGAATTGCTTTCCTGCTTTGTGTGTTTTTTCTTTCCACCTTTTGCCTGGGTGGCGGCAGATAGCAAGGTTTCTACCAGTTTCTGGTTGTCCCAAGGTTTTACGATAAAGTCTGTAGCACCTTCTTTAATACCTTTTACAGCAAGGTCAATATCAGCATAAGCCGTGAAAAGGATAACGGGTAGTGTCGGACGTAGTTTCTTTATTTCATGTAGCCAGAAAAGTCCCTCATTTCCGCTGTTGATACCAGATGTAAAGTTCATATCAAGAAGAATCACTTCGGGAGCTTCTTCGCGCAATACAGCCGGTAAAGTGACGGGTGAAGGAAGAGTGATAACTTTTGTAAAGTAGTTTTTCAGGAGTAGCTGAACGGCTGTCAGTACTCCTTTATTATCATCGACGATAAGAATAGTTCCTTGTTTACTCATAAATTTGAGAGTTAATATCGGAACAAATATACGTAATAAAATGATTTGTGAGTAGTGATTCGTGATAAATGAATAGTCAACTACCGATTCGTACCCCCTATTAAAACAGTTGTAATTTCAATCCAAATGAAAGACTAAGATAGTCTCTGGGACGAAGATAACTATTTGTTGCAGCACTTATCAGATACAGGTCACAGGTACTTAATTCGTAGAAGAAAGTAATTGATTTTGCTGTATATCGTCGTTGGGGATCTATATCATAAGTAAGCCGTTGGCCCAGGAAGATATGTGAACGTATCTTACTGGAGAAACCGTAATATCCTTTGGGGTACCGGTCTGGTTCGTGAACCCAGAATTCATTACCGAATACCGTGTTGAAATAGATACCGCAAGTCAATGGTTCAGTAGAGAAACCTCTGCCCAGGTTGAGGCTCCAGGGCATATAGTTTTGTTTTAGTGTCATGGTCACCTTTGTACGCTTGGAATCATATTTGGGTATAAATCCTAAAAATACATCCGTTTCCCACTGATTCTTTTTTCCGTAATCCCATCCTGTGCCAAAGGACAGTAATCCCATGTTTCCGGCAAACTGTACTTTGGTGTGTGTGGGTATTAGTTTTTCCCAGTGTCCACGGTAGCGGTGGATACGTTTGTCATATTTATTGGGTTTTACAATTGAATCTTGTTGTGCAAAACTGCCGGGACTGAATAGCAGAAGCATTAGTCCGGCACAAAGAGCATATTTAAAAGTTGACCAGTTCATAAGTATAATTGTCAGGGGTAATAGTAAATAACATGTAGCTACGGTGTTTCATGCAATCGCTTCCATAGTATATAACGCCATCGTCAAAAAGATCGTCCGTGCTTACTCTATGGTCATGTGCATTCAGGCAAAACTGTAACTGGGGATACTGTGTTATGTAACGTTGAAAGACTTTTGAAACATTGTTATTGAATACGTCGGAACCGGGTCTTGCGTGCATTGCTACTACGGTCTTCTCAAATTCATCTTGTCGCTCCGTCAGTTGGTTCTCAATAAAATTGAAATCAGGTATCGGCTCGGAATAATCAAACTCCAATGCATTTGTGTTGAGGCAAACAAACTTTGTGTTTCCTGCAATGAAAGAGAAATTTGCCGGACCAAATATTTTGGTATATGCCTCGTTTCCCGTTCCCAGACAGTCATGGTTTCCTAATAAAACCACATAAGGAACTTTCAGGCTATTCATGAGATCGCGCTGCCATATAAACTCACTGGTGACACCGAAATCGCTTACATCTCCTCCGTGAATGACAAAGTCTATGTTTTCCAGTTGGTTGATGGAGCTTATACACTTCTCAGTTTCGTCATACCACCGTTGCGAATCGCCCATGGCTACAAAACGGATGGTTGTTTTGTCTTTACAGTTGGCTTCTATTCTTTTGATGTTTTTGGCATTGACCTCTGTTTCTCCTTTGATATGTACATCGTATGGATGATAATCTATCATATCGCATCCTGAAAGTAGAAACAGATAAATCAAGAAGCCGCTAATCTTTTTTTTCTTCATACTCCTAATTCGTTAATTGAAAACTTCGCGCAAAGATAAAGTTTTCTTCTTGGCGAACAATAGATGCTTACTCCGATTCAGTGTTATAGAACAATTTTGGAGAAGTATTGTCTAATAATTAGACGAACGTTGTCTAATAATTAGACAGCTGTACAAAACCTGTTTTCTTGTACTTCTTTGTTTCTCAATATTTTAATTGCTTTGGCATACTTTCTGCTTTATAAAGAGAAACATAGAATCTGTTTTTATGAAACAAATGCTGATGAATAAAACAATTAATATGATTTCTTTAAGATTAACTGGCTTCATGCATTGCCAGTGGGAGAGGTGACGTTGTGAAACGTTTCTTCTCCGTTTCTGAAAAGAACAATTAACTTTGCAAGATATATGAGACAACTTTATTATGTAATTAGAACATTGCTTCGGGGACGCGGTTCCAATCTTATCAAGATCATCTCTCTTGGACTGGGATTGACGATGAGCATTTTGTTGTTTGCCCGTGTGGCATTCGAACAGAGTTTCGACAAATGCTACAAAGATTATGACAACCTTTATCAGGTTTTCTCTATTTTCACTGTTAACGGTGAAAAGAGCGAACCGCAGGATATGAATTACGGTCCTGTGGCAGGTGCTATCCTTGATAATTTCCCTGAAGAGGTAGAAGCTGCTACCAGCATTTGTAAATGGGCGGCATCATTACCTCTATATAACGGAAGCGTCCGGTTTGATGATAATAAGATAATGGCAGATTCGCTCTTCTTTCAGACAATGGGCATTGAGGTGCTTAGCGGTAATCCGAGAGATCTGATGCAGAAGGATGTTATTTTCCTGAGCGATCGTCTGGCTACAAAAATCTTTGGTGGAGAGAATCCTGTCGGTAAAGTACTCAGATATAATAAATCCATGGAAATGACGGTAAAAGGTACCTATGCCGCTTTACCCGAAAACACAACCTTACGCCCTGAGGCTGTGATATCTATGCCCAGCATGTGGAGTCGTGATATAGGCAACTATTCCTGGGATGGTGGCGACAGTTACTTTGAATACATCCGTTTCCGGCCCGGGGCGGATAAGGAAGCTGTCTTTGCACGTCTGGACGGTATGATACAAAAATATCTTCCCAAAGAAGGAGAAGGAATGTATGGCTATACAGCTATGGTGAAACCAATCCGTGACGTATACCGCAACTATGATGAGGTAAAACGGATGAAGAGTATAATGAGTATTTTAGGATTTGCGATTCTTTTCATTGCCGGATTGAACTATGTGCTTATATCTATTTCTTCATTGGCTTACCGTGCCAAGTCCGTGGGTGTGCATAAGAGTAGTGGCGCGAGCGGTGGTAAGGTTTTTGGAATGTTCTTGCTGGAGACCGGTATCATTATTCTGCTGGCACTGTTGTTGATGTTACTGATATTAGTGAACTTCCGCGAGTTTTTTGAAGATACAACCGCTGCCAAACTGGAGTCATTGTTTGCTTTTGACAGGCTTTGGGTACCATTATTTACTGTGTTCCTATTGTTTCTGGTAGGTGGCATATTGCCGGGACGAATGTTTGCACGGATACCTGTGTCGCAAGTATTCCATCGCTATACGGAGGGAAAAAAGGGTTGGAAACGTCCGTTACTGTTCATTCAGTTTGCCGGAGTAACTTTTATATGCGGATTGATGTGTGTGGTGATGGTTCAATACAAATATGTATTGAACAAAGACACGGGCTATAATCCGAAACAGGTTGTTTATAGCTATTCCACCTTTGGCGGTACATCAGAAGATAGTAATTATGCCCGTCAGTTCTTCAAAGGATTGCCCTATGTGGAGGGTGTTTCATCTGCTTCATACCCTCCGTGCATTGGTTTTAGCGGTATGATGATACAGAATGAGGGTGGACAGGCACTTTTCTCTTCCCGCTTTTGTGAGGAAGAAGAAAACTATCCCGCTATGATGGGAATGAAGATGAAACAGGGACGTATGGCCCGCGAAAAGGATGAAGTGGTGGTGAATGAGAACTTTGCAGAACGGATGCGTTGGGGAAATGAGATAGTAGGTCGTATGGTCCATGCTGAAGGCAGTACTTACAAAGTTGTGGGAGTTTTGAAAGACTTTCGTACCAATAGTTTTTATAACGAACAGGAACCGCTCATCGTCCATTGCTACAGAAACTTTGGCAATTGTATCCACGTCCGTCTGAAAGAACCTTTTGCTGAGAATTTACGTAAGCTGAATGAGGAATCCTCTGAAGCTTTCCCCGATAAAACAGTCAGTTTCCGTAGTCTGGAGCAGAGTATGGAAGAGAATTATAACGCATTACGCGTATTCCGTAATGCCACACTGATGGCAACTATAGCCATGTTCTTTGTGATGCTGATGGGATTGATAGGTTACACGGCAGATGAGGTGCGCCGACGTAGTAAAGAGATTGCCATCCGCAAAGTGAATGGAGCCGAAGCATCCGGTATTCTGGAACTTCTGTCCAAAGATGTTCTCTATGTGGCATTGCCGGCAACAGTTATCGGCAGCGTAGCATCGTGGTACGTCAATACGATGTGGATGGATATGTTTGCCGAACACGTACCGCTTAACTGGATGGTGTATGTATGGGTGGTTATAGGCGTCCTCGTTGTTATTGTTGCCTGTGTTATCTGGAAGGCATGGCGTATAGCCAATGAAAATCCGGTGAATAGTATAAAGAGTGAATAAACAGAAGATAAATCAATAAAATAAATAGCAGTATGATACAGATTGAAAACATTAGTAAGGTATTTCGCACTTCAGAAGTAGAAACCGTAGCATTGAATCATGTTAACCTAAATGTTAAGGAAGGGGAGTTTGTTGCCATTATGGGACCTTCGGGTTGTGGCAAGTCTACACTATTGAATATTCTTGGGCTATTGGATAACCCTACCGAAGGCTCCTATAAATTGCTGGGAGAAGAAGTAGCCGGGCTGAAAGAAAAAGAACGTACCCGCGTGCGTAAAGGTAAACTGGGCTTTGTATTCCAGAGTTTTAACCTGATAGACGAACTGAACGTCTATGAGAATGTGGAACTCCCCCTGACGTACCTCGGCATAAAGGCATCCGAACGTCGCCGCATGGTAGAAGACATTCTGAAACGAATGAATATCAGTCATCGTGCCAAACACTTTCCTCAGCAGCTCTCGGGTGGACAGCAACAGCGTGTAGCCATTGCCCGTGCGGTAGTCACTAACCCCAAACTGATTCTTGCCGATGAGCCTACCGGTAATCTGGACTCAAAGAACGGTGCCGAAGTGATGGCTTTACTTACCGAACTTAATAAAGAAGGAACCACTATCATTATGGTAACTCACTCTCAGCACGATGCTTCGTTTGCACATCGTACGGTACACCTCTTCGATGGTAGTGTTGTGGCAAGTGTAACGGCATAAAATAAGAAGAACAATGAGACAAATCTATTATAGTATACGAACTCTATTGCGCGAACGCGGCTCCAATATCATAAGGATTATCTCCCTTTCTCTGGGACTTACCATTGGTATTCTGCTCTTTTCGCAAATAGCTTTCGAACTGAGTTATGAGAAGTGCTACCCGGAGGCAGAGCGTCTGGCGATGGTACGTTGCCAGATGACCAATCTCAGTACAGGTGAGGTAATGGGAGACGATGGAACCAATTATGATTACACCGTCTTTGATCCGGTAGCTGCTGTATTGGCACAAGATATGCCGAAAGAGATTGAGAGTGCCAGTTGTGTTTATCCTACCAAAGAGTACCATATATATAATGAAGACAAACTGCTGCCTGATGTGAATTATATATTTGTGGATACCTGCTTCTTTCAGACTTTTGGTATACCGGTATTGAAAGGTAACCCCAAAGACCTGATTATGCCCGGAAGTGTTTTCGTATCCGAGCACTTTGCCCGTGAAACTTTTGGAGACACAGATCCTATCGGCAGAGTTCTCTCTGCAGACAAACAGCATGATTTTACCATTCGTGGTATCTATAAGGATGTTCCCGAAAATACAATGCTTACTCATGACTTTGTAGTTTCTGTCCATAAGGATGGAGGATATCAGGGCGGATACGGCTGGAAAGGGAATGACGTCTTTTATGCATTCTTACGCTTGCGTCATGCTTCGGATGTGGATGAGGTGAATAATAATATCCAACGGGTAATAGAGAAATATACGGAGAGCCAGTTTGATGATTGGAAGATAGACTTTAGCGTTATTCCACTTGTAAAGCGCCACTTGGATTCCTCCGAAGTACAAAAGCGGCTGATTATTTATGGCTTCCTGGGCTTTGCCATTTTCTTTGTGGCTATTATGAACTACATGCTGATCTCAATTGCTACACTGAGTCGCCGTGCCAAAGGCGTAGGAGTGCATAAATGCAGTGGTGCCAGTTCTGCAAACATATTCGGAATGTTTCTGGCAGAGACAGGGGTTCTTGTTTTGATTTCAGTTTTGATTAGCATGTTGCTGATAGTCAATGCACGCGATATTATTGAAGACCTGCTTTCCGTTCGTCTTTCCTCTCTTTTTGCATGGGATACGCTTTGGGTTCCGCTACTGACTATTGTGATACTTTTTGTACTGGCGGGGTGTATACCGGGACGTTTGTTTTCACGTATTCCCGTTACGCAGGTGTTTCGCCGGCATACTGACGGTAAAAAGAGCTGGAAACGTTCCTTACTGTTTATACAGTTTATAGGAGTATCTTTTGTACTTGGTTTGTTATTGGTCACTTTGTTGCAATATAGTCATCTGATGAATCGTGATATGGGAATCAAGATCCCGGGATTGACAGAAGCCGAAAGTTGGGTTTCCAGAGAAACGGTAGAACACATTAAAGATGAATTACGCCGTCAGCCAATGGTAGAGGATGTGACAGCTGCAACGCATAGTGTGCTGGGGCAATACTGGACGCGGGGATTGATGAGTAATGAAGGGAAACGCATTGCCACACTCAATTTTAATATCTGTCACTACAACTATCCCGAAGTAATGGGGATGGAAATACTGCAAGGTTCCGCTTTGAAGAAAAAGGGAGATTTGTTGGTAAATGAAGAGTTAGTGCGCTTAATGAAGTGGACAGACGGGGGAGTAGGAAAAAATCTGAATGATGTGCAAGGAACGATTGTAGGAGTCTTTCGTGATGTACGCAACGAAAGTTTCTATTCTGCCCAGTCACCTATTGTTCTGATAGGAAATGAAGAACAGAATTTCCATGCATTCAATGTCCGCCTGAAAGAACCTTATGATGAGAACCTGAAACGCCTGAACGAGTTTATGGGAAAGACTTTTCCTAATATATCTCTCCATTTTGTTCCGGTGGACCGTATGGTGAGGGATGGATATAAAGATGTATATCGTTTCCGCAATTCTGTATGGATTACTTCCGGCTTTATCCTGCTTATTGTTATCATGGGACTGATTGGTTATGTGAATGATGAAACGCAACGTCGCAGTAAGGAGATAGCCATCCGGAAAGTAAACGGTGCTGAGGCTTCACAAATACTGCGGTTGCTGGCAGGTGATATTCTGTATGTATCGGTGTTGGCTGTAGTACTTGGTACGGTTATTTCTTACTTTATAGGGCGAGCCTGGCTTGATCAGTTTGCCGAGCAGATTGACTTGAATCCACTGCTTTTCGTGGGCATTGCATTCGTAACGTTGCTACTCATCGTTGCCTGTGTGGTACTCAAGGCATGGCACATTGCGAATGAGAATCCGGTAAAGAGTATTAAAAATGAGTGATAAGTGAGTAGTGATGAGTGATTAGTGGCTGCGCTATTATGGCGGATGGTACTTATCACTCATCACTAATCACTACTCACTTATCACTAATTTGTGTGATCATGCGACAACTTTATTACACGATACAGACCCTTATTCGTGGGAGAGGTTCCAATCTTATTAAGATAATCTCTCTTACCCTGGGGTTATTCGTTGGTATTCTGCTTTTTGCCAGTGTTGCTTTTCAGTTGAGTTTTCATAACTTCTTTCGCCAGCCGGAACAGTTGTATCTTACTTATATGACTAATATCCAGAATGGAGTAGAAGGGAAAGCATTCTCTTATACTTTTGGCCCGCTTTCTGCTGCGTTGAAAGAGAATTTCCCAAAAGAAGTAGAGAATGCTACGATCTTGCGTGACTGGGGGGAGGTAGTATTGTATAATGGAGATACCAGGTTGCAGGAATATATGACATATGGAGATGAAAACCTGTTTGCTACATTGGGCTTGAAGGTATTGGCAGGTAAACCGGAGGACCTGGTGTCTCCGGATGTTATTTTTATCTCGCATACTTTGGCAAAGAAGATAGGAGCGATGGATGGTGAATTATCTTCCGTTATAGGCAAGAATCTGTATCAGGATCGTAAACAACCCATGATGGTTCGCGGAGTGTTTGAAGACTTGAAGGAGAACACAGATATCTCTTTTGATGTAGTAATGCCTATGGCTTCTCTGTGGAGAGACAACCGTGCTGGCTGGGGATATGATATTAGTTATATGGCTATTGTCCGTTTTCGTGATGAGGCCGGTATGAAAACGGTAGAAGCCCGTCTGCCTGATATGTTGAAGAAGTATATGCCGAACTTTAACAAGAGGGAAAATAATCGTTGGGAATGTTCTTTCCGTCCTTTGTCCGATCTCCACTCTACCAATCCTACGGTGAGGACAATGGTGCTTGTTATGTCTGTTCTTGCCATTGTGATTTTGCTGATAGCTGCATTCAACTATGTATTAATATCGGTTGCCTCTCTGGCGAGGCGTGCCAAAGCTGTAGGAGTACATAAGTGTAGCGGGGCTACCGGAGGTGCCGTATTCCGGATGTTTTTCACAGAGACTGTTCTGATTGTTTTGCTTGCTATCCTGTTAACAGTATTGCTCATGTTCCAGTTCCGGGATTTTGTTGAAGAAACTACAGCTGCCCGTTTGGTATCACTCTTTGCATGGCGTACGTTATGGGTACCGGTTCTGGTGGTGCTTGCTGTACTTTTACTGGCTGGTATTATGCCCGCAGGATTGTTCTCTTCTATTCCTGTGACACAGGTATTCCATCGTTATACCGAACGGAGAACCGCATGGAAACGCCCGTTGCTTTTCATCCAGTTTATGGGAATGACGTTTATCTTTGGTTTCCTTATTATAGTACTTGGACAGTATCAAACGGTAATGAATAAAGATTTGGGATATAACCCTGACCGGGTAGTCATGTGTTGGCATCAGTTTGGAAATGAAGAGGGGAATGCAAAGAGTTTCTTTAAGAACCTCCCGATGGTAGAAGACTATGCAGCAGCTGCACAAATGATTTGTTACGGTTATAGTGGCGATACTTTTGATGTAGGTGAGAGTAGAAGGGTAGATGCCCGTGTAGATTGGATCGGCGTGGATTTTGTACCTATGATGGGCATTCCTATTCTGGAAGGAAAGAATATTGCGGTTGAAGGTGAAATACTGGTGAATAAAGAATTCGTACGGCAGGCACGCTGGACGGATAGTCCTATAGGGAAGAGGATTCATTACGGACGGAGAGACTTTCTTGTAGTGGGTGTTGTAGGAGATTATGC
Organism: Bacteroides sp. K03; assembly: GCF_019734355.1. NCBI lineage: Bacteria > Pseudomonadati > Bacteroidota > Bacteroidia > Bacteroidales > Bacteroidaceae > Bacteroides > Bacteroides sp. K03. Next base: position 305,480 of record NZ_JAASHC010000003.1, on the reverse strand, counting down.
CATAAGAAGTGCTTATCATCCCCAAGAACCTATATTATTAATGACCAGCCAGAATCCCGGTTTTAATTACCTTCGTCTGAAAGAGCCTTTCGAGCAAAATCTTGCAGATCTCAACCGACAGATGGCAGAAGCCTTTCCTACCGATGATGTTGTGTTCTTGTCATTACCCCAGATGTTGGAGGAACAATATACAGATGTCCGTCGTTTTCGGAATGCAGTTATCTTGGCTTCCATCTCTATTTTCCTGATAGCATTAATGGGATTGATTGGCTATACCAATGACGAAGTTCGTTACCGCAGTAAAGAGATTGCCATTCGTAAAGTGAATGGGGCAGAAGCTTCGGGGATTTTACGATTACTTTCAGAAAATATCCTGTGGACTGCATTGCCGGCTGTAATCATCGGTACACTGCTTGCTCATCTTATCAGTAACAAATGGCTGGAGCAGTTCAGTGACTCCGTACAATTGGGTATTTGTACATATATCGGGGTAGCACTCTTTGTATTGGCACTGATTATATGCACCGTTGTCTTTCGTGCATGGAATGTGGCGAATGAGAATCCGGTGAAGAGTATTAAAAATGAGTGATTAGTGAGTAGTGATGAGTGATTAGTGCCATGCGGCATTATAGTGCAGCCACTAATCACTAATCACTACTCACTATTTTTAAACTTTTTCTTCCTTTTGTTTGTTATTCTTCATATATAACGTACTTTAGCGTTTGCTATCATTAACTACGTGTTTTGTTTATGAAGAATACACTCCTGAATATCTGGAACTTCTATCTTGAGGGCTTTCGTAGCATGACCTTAGGTCGTACTTTGTGGCTTATCATTCTCGTGAAGTTGTTTATCATGTTTTTTATTCTCAGAATATTTTTCTTTCCAAACTTCCTGGGACATCTGTCTTCGGATGAAGAAAAAAGCGAATACGTGGGTGAAGAACTGATTCGGCGGGCTATTCCGCCGGAAGAGTGATTCTACTCTCTTTCTCCTCACTTTTACTACTCCGAGCTAATAACAACTAACTACAAAATAATATGATTGAAAGTATTGACACCTCATTGATTGATTGGTCGAGAGCCCAATTTGCGATGACAGCCATGTACCATTGGATCTTTGTTCCGCTCACCCTTGGGCTTGCGGTTGTAATGGCTATCATGGAAACACTGTATTACAAGACAGGGTTTGAATTCTGGAAGCACACAGCTAAGTTCTGGATGAAACTATTCGGTATTAACTTTGCCGTCGGTGTTGCTACCGGGTTAATTCTCGAATTTGAGTTTGGAACCAACTGGAGTAATTATTCCTGGTTTGTAGGAGATATCTTTGGAGCACCGCTTGCCATTGAAGGTATTCTGGCCTTTTTTATGGAAGCCACGTTTATTGCTGTAATGTTCTTTGGATGGGATAAAGTAAGCAAACGATTCCATCTTGCTTCTACTTGGCTCACCGGATTGGGAGCGACAATCTCTGCCTGGTGGATTTTAGTTGCCAATGCTTGGATGCAGCATCCGGTAGGGATGGAGTTCAATCCGGATAGTGTTCGTAATGAGATGGTGGACTTTTGGGCAGTGGCCCTTTCGCCTGTGGCAGTCAATAAATTCTTTCATACGGTGCTGAGTGGATGGGTATTAGGTGCTATCTTTGTGGTAGGTGTCAGTTGCTGGTATCTTTTAAAGAAGCGGAATACGAAGTTTGCCATGTCGAGTATTAAGATCGGAGCAATCTTTGGTTTGACGGCTTCTTTGCTTGCTTTGTGGACGGGCGATGGTTCCGGCTATCAGATTGCACAAACGCAACCCATGAAACTGGCTGCTGTAGAAGGTTATTATGAAGGGCAGGAGGGTGCCGGACTGGTGGCTATCGGTATGCTGAACCCTGAGAAGAAGACCTATGATGATGGGGTGAAACCTTTTCTCTTCCGTATTGAAGTACCCAAACTGCTTTCTTTGCTGGCGGAACGCGAGATGAATGCTTTTGTCCCCGGTATCAATAATATTATTGAAGGAGGGTATATGCAGAAGGATGGTACGATAGCCCTTTCTGCTGCCGAAAAGATGGAACGTGGACGAACGGCGATTGCTGCACTGGATGCCTATAAAGCGGCAAAGGCGACAGGCAATGAAGCCGATGCACAGATTGCCTATTCGGTATTAAAAGAGAATGTTCCGTATTTTGGCTATGGATATATCAAGGATGTGAACGAGTTAGTACCCAATGTTCCGTTAAACTTCTATGCGTTCCGCGTGATGGTAATGCTTGGCGGGTATTTTATCCTGTTCTTTATGCTGGTTCTCTTCTTTGTTTATAAGAAAGACTTGTCGAAGATGCGTTGGATGCAATACATCGCTTTGTGGACTATTCCGTTGGGCTATATTGCCGGACAAGCGGGATGGGTAGTAGCAGAATGTGGTCGTCAGCCTTGGGCGATACGTGATATGATGCCTACCTCAGTGGCTATTTCCAAACTGGATGTTGGTTCTGTGCAAGCCACGTTCTTTATCTTTGTAGTGTTGTTCACCGTCATGCTGATTGCAGAGATCGGTATCATGTTGCGTGAGATAAAGAAAGGACCTCAGGTTTCTGAAAAGGATTCTGGCTACTAATTACTAACTTCTAACTCCTTTAAATTATGAGTACATATATATTCCTACAACATTATTGGTGGCTGATAGTCTCTTTATTAGGGGCTATACTCGTATTCCTGCTGTTTGTGCAGGGTGGAAATTCGTTGCTTTTCTGTCTGGGAAAGACAGAAGAACACCGTAAAATGATGGTTAATTCTACCGGGCGCAAGTGGGAGTTCACTTTTACTACCCTGGTAACGTTTGGCGGAGCTTTCTTTGCCTCTTTTCCTTTGTTTTATAGCACAAGCTTTGGTGGTGCATACTGGCTGTGGATGATTATTTTATTCAGCTTTGTGCTGCAAGCTGTCAGTTATGAGTTTCAGAGTAAAGCAGGTAACCTGTTGGGCAAAAAGACGTATCAGACGTTTTTAGTGATCAATGGGGTAGTAGGGCCGTTGCTGCTTGGTGGCGCTGTGGCTACTTTCTTTACCGGTTCTGATTTCTATATCAATAAAGCGAATATGGGCAATATAATGATGCCCATTATCAGTCAGTGGGGCAACGGCTGGCACGGACTGGATGCCTTACTTAATCCATGGAATGTTGTTCTGGGGTTGGCAGTGTTCTTTTTGGCGCGTGTTTTAGGATTGCTTTATTTTATTAATAATATTGCAGATGATGCATTGATTACTAAATGTCGTCGGGCGCTTTACGCCAATGCAGGGCTTTTCCTTGTTTTTTTCCTGGCTTTCGTTATTCGTACACTATTGGCTGATGGATATGCTGTAAATCCGGATACTAAAGAGATTTATATGGAACCGTATAAGTATCTGAATAACTTCCTGGCGATGCCTGCGGTACTGGTTACTTTCCTGATCGGTGTGGTACTGGTATTATTCGGTATTCTGCGTACCCTTCTGAAAAAGACATTTGATAAAGGAATCTGGTTTGCCGGTGGTGGTACGATACTGACAGTGCTTGCCCTGCTGCTTATAGCCGGATATAATAATACTGCTTACTATCCGTCATTCACTGATATCCAGAGTTCACTAACGTTGAGTAACAGTTGCTCCAGCCAGTTTACCCTGAAGACAATGGCATATGTATCTATTCTCGTGCCTTTCGTTATTGCTTATATTTTCTATGCATGGCGTAGCATTGATAAGAAGAAGATAGATGCTGAGGAGATGGATGAAGGGGGGCACGCTTATTGAGTGGACAGTTATTCAATTGACAGTGGACAATTGACAATTGACAGTTACTATGCAGCGTGGCCGCACAATCCATTCCTTTCTGAGAAGGATGTCCTTCAGGGTAGGAGGAGTGTACTGTCATAACGCAGCCCACTGTCCACTGTCAATTGTCCACTGTCCACTGTCAATTGTCAACTGTCAATTAAATAACTGTCAAATTGTATTTCTATAAGCTAAGGAGTACTCTATTTCCTACCCATTGTATGCTGGATAGAAAAGAATGGACTGTAGAGCGTTAAGCTTTTTGCAGTTTGATAATAAAACAACAGGATGAATGACTAATGGAACGTCATTCATCCTGTTTTATTTTCCAAAGGTTCTTTCTTCTTGTTTTTCAGCTTTATTTTGCTATCAGGAGATATTTTCTCAGTGAGAGAGAAGTAGAATCGGATAACCCTTTTTTTTGTTCCCCGGAGCCGAACCTATTGCTCCCCGGAGCCGAGCCGTTCCCTCCTCGGAGCCGGGGAAGTGCCTCCCCGGAGCCGAGAAACTTTTTGCACACAAGAAAACTGAACTTTTCATGGCATGAAACGGTGATTATTCCGGTATTATATCCACCTTTTCCAGGTGTATAACGCCCCTTTTTCTATTTTTTATGATGCAATGTTCTCTGTTTTCTCTCTACTTCGTCTCTTTTTTAAAAAGAGTGTGTCAGTAAAAAGAACAGTTCTCTATTATTTTGCTACGTTATTTACTGGTTTACCTGCCATATAAGCTTTCAGGTTTTCCAGCATAATTCCCATTAACCGTTCGCGGGCAGCGGTGGTAGCCCAGGCAATGTGTGGGGTAATATAGCAGTTGCGTGCCGTCAATAACGGATTATCTGCACGAGGCGGTTCAGTAGAAAGTACATCTACGCCGGCTGCATAAATCTTTTTCTCATTGAGGGCATCGGCAAGGTCTTGTTCGTTTACCAACGGGCCGCGTCCGGTATTAATAAGTATGGCTGTGGGTTTCATCAGTGCCAGTCTACGTGCATTTACCAATTCACGTGTCTGCTCAGTTAGCGGGCAGTGCAGACTCACTATATCGCACTCGCGGAAAATCTGGTCAAGTTCCATCTTTTTGATTTCCGGTGGTAGTTGCAGACGCGATTTAGAAGTGTATGCCCATACCTTCATACCGAAACCGATGGCAATACGGGCTGTATTGTATCCGGTTTGTCCCAGACCGATAAGGCCGATTTTCTTTCCAAGCAATTCAATGAGCGGAGTATCCCAGAAGCAGAAGTCAGGGCTGTTGGTCCAGCGTCCTTTATGAACCTCTTCGGAGTGGTGTTGCACCTGTTGAGTGATGTTCAGGATATGTGCAAATACCATTTGTCCCACAGAAGGTGTACTGTATGCGGGGATGTTGGTAACTATGATTCCGCGTGCACGGGCAGCATCAATGTCTATGATATTATATCCGGTAGCCAGTACTCCGATGTACTTCAATTGGGGCAGGGCTGCTATATGTTCTGCGGTAATCACTACTTTATTGGTCAGAATGGCTTCTGCACCGGTAGCACGTTCCAATACTTCTTCGGGAGCAGTGCGATCGTAAATCGTGCATTCACCCAGTGCCTTCAGGCCTTCCCAGCATAAATCGCCGGGATTGGCGGCATAACCGTCTAATACTACAATTTTCATATTCTTTTGTTTTAATGATTATTTTCCTTCTTTATATCTGTCACCCCACAACTGCTGCATTCGTTCGGCATGCTTTTGTTCGGCAGCATTGTGTTGCGGTTGCCAGATACGGCGATCTTTCAACTCGTCCGGCAGGAATTGCTGCTTCACGAAGTTACCTTCGTAGCTATGGGCATATTTGTATTCTTGTCCGTACCCCAACTGTTTCATCAGTTTGGTTGGTGCATTGCGCAGGTGGAGCGGAACGGGTAAATTGCCGGTTTCGCGTACCATGGCAAGAGCATCATTAATGGCACTATATGCAGAGTTACTCTTCGGGCTTGTAGCCAGATAGATGGTGGCTTCTGCTAATGGGATTCTACCTTCGGGCCAGCCTAATTTCATCAGTGCGTCAAAGCAGGCATTGGCTATAAGTAAAGCATTGGGGTTGGCAAGTCCGATATCTTCGGCTGCCGAAATAACAAGGCGGCGGGCTATGAAAGCAGGATCTTCGCCACCTTCTACCATGCGTGCCAGCCAGTAGATAGCGCCATCGGGGTCACTACCGCGGATAGACTTGATAAAGGCAGAGATAATATCATAATGCATCTCTCCGTCTTTGTCATAAGCAAGCGGGTTCTGTTGCAGGCGTTCGGTTACTATCTCGTCGGTGATGATGACAGTTTCTTCTGTTTCGGATTCTACTACCAGTTCCAGTATGTTCAGTAACTTACGGGCATCGCCTCCCGAGAAACGGAGCATGGCGTTGGTCTCTTTTAGTTCGATACGGCGCTCTTTCAGTATCGTATCTGTGGTAATGGCACGTTGCAACAACTCCAGTAAGTCTTCTTTTTCGAGAGACTTCAGTACATAAAGCTGGCAGCGGGAGAGGAGGGGGCGAATCACTTCAAAAGAGGGATTCTCCGTGGTAGCACCGATGAGTGTAACCGTTCCGTGCTCTACAGCCCCTAACAGTGAATCTTGCTGAGACTTGCTGAAACGGTGTATTTCATCAATGAAAAGTATCGGGCTTCCCTGCGAAAAGAAACGGTTACTCTTGGCACGGTCTATCACTTCGCGTACATCCTTTACCCCCGAAGTAACTGCACTCAATGTATAAAACGGAGTTTCCAGCTTGTTGGCGATGATCTGCGCTAACGTTGTTTTCCCCACCCCGGGAGGTCCCCAGAGGATAAAAGAGGAGATTCGTCCTGCATCAATCATCTTGCGCAGGATAGCACCAGGTCCTACTAAATGTTTTTGACCTATATAGTCATCCAGTGTCTTTGGCCGAAGTCGTTCTGCTAATGGTTGCATATTGTTAGTGATAAGTGATTTAGTGATAAGTGATAAATGATTAGTGATAAGTGGGCTACGCTATATCCGCATGGAGCTAATCACTTATCACTACTCCGTTAATCACTATTTAAAATACCATTAATACCATGAACCGTATTCCCCATTTGTTGATACCCGGATTATCACGATATGTCAGGCGGTGTACATATTCAACATGTAACAGCTTAAAAATGTTGTAAACACCTATACTTGCTTCCATATATGGTATTTTAGGGTCCATCACATGACTTGTGTACTGTCCGTCGCGCATCGGGAAAAGGAAGAGGTCGGGGTTATTACTTTTGAAGGGATTGTTCTTATCTGTCAGTGTACCCCATAAGGTGCGGAAGCGGATCATTTCTCTCCACTTTAGCTTCTTCAATAAGGGGATGCGGTTGAATAGCTTTCCGTTCATGTCATACGACAATGAAAGGGAGGCGAAGCGGTCATTCAGGAATTCCATGTTGTTGATAAGACAGAATGTTTCGCGCTGTGTAATGTACGAAAGATTGGCTTCCGGCAATATCAACAATGGGAAGGGAACCGTATTCCATTCGACTCCCCCTTTGAGGCTGATATCTACTTTACCCCAGGACGAAGGGAGCCATACACGTTTCCAGATACTTGCTTCGGTACGGTTAAAGTTATATTCGCCACCCAATACTCCTTTGAAACCGGCCGTATGGGTCAGGGTAAAGATAGGAGCATCCAGTGACACCGGGATACGGCGTTGCTTGGAATTTACAAAAGCTTCTCCCGGCGCATATCGTAAGGTTACACTTGCTTCGGCAGTGGTAATGTCGTGAATTGGTTTTTCATTGGGTAATGGCATCTTGTCTGCGCTACTGTTGTTCGCCCAGTATTTCAGATTACCTGTCGGTTCATCATTACGATGACGGAGCATGCTTTTTACACCAAAACCTGTCGGGGTTTCCAGTTCATAGTTAATAGCAACATCACGCATATACGACATTTGGTCTACGGTTGTAGTCTTGAACGACACGAACACGTTGTCTTTATCCGTAAACAAGAATTTATCCATTGGAGACATAACGTCGTAACTGTAAGTGGCAGAGATGAAATGTTTTGGGAACTCCCAGACTACATAATCGCGTTTATTGAACGAATAGGTCAGTGTCCCACTATACTTCCAGCGATGATCTTTGAAACCATAAGCTCCATAACCGCTCAGGAACCAGTGCGGATTGAGATTGGCAGTGGTCATGGCGCTCAGTCGTAAGCGTAAGCCGTCTACATAGTTATTGGATATCATCGTATTAATAGGCCCGATATCGACTTTACTGGGCTTCTTAGGGCCGGTAGTTTCCACGAAGTTTTCAATCAATGCTTTGGCTCCGAAAATGATGTACTTGAATCCCGGAATCTGTTCTATCCGGTTCATGAACACATCCATGCTGCTTTCTGTTTTGGTGAGCGGCACCTGGCGAACTTCCGCCCAGTATTCGTCGCTCTTTGACAGCATATCGGCCTCTTTGATTACCGAACCTTTCAGGCGGAAAAGCCTTTGTTCAATAGGATCGAACTTATAATTGCTGTATTTCGTTGTTCGCTGTACCTGTAGCCCCCCCATTGACTTTACCAAAGAGAGGTCTACCAGCATATCGTCATCCATTAAGACCCAGTTTCCGTTGGGTAACTGTTCGTATTGTTGCACAATGTCCAGTTGATTGACAAAGTTAACGCCTGTTTTCTTGGGTAGGTTCATAACACACTTTTTGACGGCATATGTTGAATCCTTCAACACATACAAATGCCCCGTAAAACCGAAGTCCTGCGAGTTTTGGGGCACAAACGTGAGGTGTACACAGGTATCCCGTTCTACCGTCAGCGTATCCATCAGATAGTATTTATAGAAATTCAGTCCCTCTTTGGCAATAGGACTAGTGAAACGCCTTTGCAGCAGGCGGATATCGTCATCATAGATATTAACATTGGTAAATACATCCTGTAGTACGGTTCCAAGCATATCTCCTGTTGAGAAGAATTCATTGATACCATTGGAATTCATTCCTTTGATAATTGTCTTCTTACTTTCCGGACTTTTACGGAATACAGTTTGTGAGGATGTCTCCTGAATAGATATGGGAAGAATCAGGCTGTTAGTAGTTTCCGATACTTCAATCTGATCTTTTAGGAAAGAGTATTTCTTGTAGATGCCTTTCTCCAGCTTTTCGGGAGTGATATCGTTGAGAGACATCTTCATCTTCTCGTACTGATCATATTGATAGTAGTCGTTTACCTCCAGCTTTTGAGCCTTCTTATGCTCTATTACTTTTCGCATGAAGTCTACAGCCGGATTATTTTTCTTTGAGTACTTCTCTTTCTTTGGTTTTACAACGACCTCGGACAACATTACATCGTCCGGTACCATTTGTACATCCAATACTTTCTGTCCAGGAGTCAGTTTGATAACTTTAGTACGGTAACCAATGGATGAGAAGGTTACTTCGTTCCAGTTTTTACGGGTCTCTATCTGATATTCACCATTGGCATTGGACACTCCGCCAACGCCTTTCCCTTCATAGTAAACAGAAATATACATCAGTGGCTCGTGTGTGATTGAGTCTGTAATAACCCCCTTTAGCTGCGCAAAAGACTGTGACGCAGCAAATACGAGCAGAAATAAAAGGATAAGTTTTTTATATAGTAGCTTCATATACTTCAACATGAGGTGGCAAAGTTAACAAATTACTCTTGAAAACGTAGTTCTTAATAACCTTTTTTGTATTACTTTTGTCTCCTATAATTGTGATTGATAATGATTTCTATATTGATACCTACGTACAATGCTGTCTGTCTGCCGTTAATAGAGAAAGTACATAGTCAGGCAGTTGCTTTGCAAATCCCTTTTGAGATTTTGCTGGCTGATGATGCCTCCTGTGAAGACATTCGTCAACAGAACCGGAAAATAGCAGAATGGCAAGGTTGCCGCTATCTGCAAAAGGAAGAAAATCAGGGCCCTGCCCGTATTCGTAATTATCTGGCTTCGGAGGCACAATATCCTTATCTGTTGTTTCTAGACTCGGACGTCATGCCAGTATCCGACTTTTTCATTGCTGAGTATCTTAAGGTGGCTCGTCCCGGTCTGGTGGTTTGTGGTGGATTCGTTTATCCGCGTAAAAATATTCCCGCCAATGCCATATTACGTTATAAATATGGAATGGCTGTTGAAGAGCAGAGTGCTGAACAAAGAAATCGGGAGCCTTATAACCGCTTTATCAGCATGAATTTCATGATATGTAGAGATGCTTTTCTGAAGGTCTGTTTTGATGAATCATTCCATTTGGGATACGAAGATACATTGTTCGGAATGCAATTGGAGCAAGCGGGAGTAGAAATATTGCATATAGACAATGCGGTATATCATCTGGTGGAAGAAAACAGTGAACAGTTTCTTATGAAAATACGCAGGGCGGTCCGTAATCTTGACGGACACATTGACCAGATGCATTCGCATGTAAAGTTGTTACGATGGTATACTATTGTAAAACGTCTGCAAATGGTGCCTGTCGTCGTTTTCTTATTCAAGCATAATGAAAAAAGGCTGGTAAGCAATCTTACCAGCCAGCATCCTTCATTGAATCTTTTTGCTTTTTATAAGTTGGGGTATCTCTGTACCTTTCTTTCTGAAAAGAAATCAAGACAATAATATTTGCACAATCCTGTCGGCTGTCCGTCCGTCCCAGCGTTCGGGCAGTCCGCCGTGTTTCCATTCTCCCTTCATCAGTGTATCCATTGCTTTGCCCAGTGCGGCGGGATCTTCACCTACCAGCTCATTGGTTCCGATACGCCATGTTTCCGGATGTTCCGAGTAGTTGTTCAGTGTGATACAGGGAACTCCCAGGAATGTGGATTCCTCAGCCAGATTGCCAGAGTCTGTGATAATACCTTTTGCCTTATTCATCAGATACCCGAAAGAAAGATAACTTTGCGGAGGCATGATATGAAGGTTGGGAGCAGAGATACTCAGCTCTTTGATTGCATCACGTACATAGGTATGCACTGGGGCAACAATTGGCGTGCCGGCCGCTTTCTCTATAATTGTTTCCATCAGTCGGCGCAGGTTCTCCTTTTTGTTCAGCAATACCCGTCTGTTGAGGGTGAGCAGAAGATAATCTCCTTCTTCTACACCGAGTACGGAAAGCCAAAGCGGACGAATAAAGTGATTACGATTATAGCGGATGTTATCAATAAGAATATTTCCTACATAATATACATTGGCTTCCTCCGTTCCGGTCTGGTTTAGATTGCGGTTTGCTACCATGCCTGCCGTAAACAGATAATCGGATAGCCCGTCAGTGATCATCCGGTTTACTTCTTTGGGCATGTTCATGTCAAATGAGCGGGTACCGGCTACAAGATGCGCTACTTTAGTTCCCTGTTTCTTGGCAACGATGGCACAGCTCATTGTAGCTGTAAGATCATCGACCACAAGAACGATATGTGCGGGATTCTCTGTCAGTTCCTTGTCGAAAGCAACCATAATGCCCGAAGCTAATTGAGTGGCATTGCTATCACTAACTCCCAGAAAAACATCCGGTTGCCTCATATGGAGGTCGGCAAATAAAGAAGCGTCCAAACTGGTATCATCGCGTCTTCCGGTGTATACCAACCGGTAAGAGATTCTTCTACCTTGCGCCCGTGCAGCATCAATGGCACGTGTGATAGGCGCTATTTTCATAAAGTTAGGGCGGGCCCCGGCAACAATAGTTATTTTCATATCGCTCTTCTATCTATTTTTCTGAAAACAAAAGTACGCTTTCTTGCGGAATTATTTGTTCCTTTGCAGACAAAAAAAAGTAGTATATGCCAACATTCGTTCAAATTCTGGATTTTATAGGTACGTTTGCTTTTGCAATCAGTGGTATTCGTCTGGCTTCTGCCAAGCGCTTTGATTGGTTCGGGGCTTATGTGGTGGGCCTGGCTACTGCCATTGGCGGTGGTACTATTCGTGATGTATTGCTTGGGGTTACTCCCGGGTGGATGACGAATCCCGTCTATCTGATCTGTACGGCAATGGCTCTGTTATGGGTTATTTTCTTTGGTAAACATCTGATTCATTTGCATAATACATTTTTTGTGTTTGATAGTGTCGGTCTGGCTCTGTTTACCGTAGTAGGTGTGGGAAAGAGTATAGCTTTGGGATACCCATTCTGGGTTGCAATCATGATGGGTAGCATTACCGGTGCGGCAGGCGGTGTGATCCGTGATGTGTTTATTAATGAGATCCCTTTGATATTTCGTAAAGAGATTTATGCCATGGCATGTGTGGTAGGTGGTGTTGTATATTGGATGTGCCACCTTTTAGGACTGGACTCTGTCGTAACGCAAATTATAAGTGGATGCAGTGTCTTTGTAACGCGCATTCTGGCAGTAAAGTATCAAATTTGCTTGCCGATTTTGAAGGGGGAGGAGGAAGAATGATATATAAAGTGGGTTATAAGGTTACCCTCCATTACTTTACAATCTCATAACCTTATAACCCTACAACTCTATAACTCTTTCTCTTCCATTTCTCCCGAGAAACTTATCGATTCACGGTTTTGCATGTTGACGTTGATGCTGGTTGAACCATTGGGATAGATGGTTAAGCTGAACTTAAACCTGTCTTCCGGGCTACGGGCAATAAATTCGATCTTTGCAGCTCCCTTCTTATTCATTTTCATTTCGTATTTATCAAGGGGTGCTTTAAATATCAATCCGTCGCCTCCACCATAAGGGATGGAGTATGCGCGTCCATAGAAAGGCAGATACGAAATAACAGAATCATTTCTTATCTCCAGGGAATAAGGTGAAGATAAGTAGACAGTCTTACCACGGCGAGGATAGGCGGTACTCACACTAATTTTATACTTCTCCGATACAATCTGTTCTTTCACAGCTTGTTCTCTCTGTTCTTTTTGCTCTTTCTTACTTTGAGCAGAAACTCCGGATAAACCGATAATCAACAGGAGCATTAAGATAATAGTACGTTTATTCGTTTTCATATCGCTACTCTTTTTAATTACTAACATTCAAATATACTAAAATACAGATTAACTGTACTTTATTTAATGAAATTAAACAGAAAAAGGAGGAAGTAGTTATAATGTTTAATGTCCGGAAATGAAAATCCCTGCCTGTAATAAATGTATTACAAACAGGGATTGCATATTATCAGTTACTTTTCAGTTCTTAGAACAGTGCATCTTTGGTATTGAACAGTTTCTTCTCTGTTAATCTTACCACTTTACCGAATTTCTTCAGTTCTTCTACATTGATATCCTTCGGGTTACCCATGATACCGATAGCAATTGGTTTGTCTTTGATGTTTTCTTTATAATACTTCATTATATCATCAAAAGTCAAAGCATCAATTTTCGGTATGTTTTCAATAGCGGGATCCTGTGTATATCCCACTCTCTTATACTGTTCAAAGTATTGAGCTTTATCGCGGAAGTCCGGATGTGTAGTAAGTGCTTCCTGGCGCAGATAACTCTTGATATTGTCCATACGATCCGGATTTTCCGGCATATTACGCAACAAATCCATGTAAAGAGCTAATGCTTCATTGGCTTTGTCGTTTTGTGTTCCGATTTGCCCGATAAAAGTAGTTGGATATCCCGGAAGGATAGGCGTTGTAACTACTCCATAAGCGGTATAAACCATAGAACGCTTTTCACGAAGCTCACTTAATACCAGCCCGTTGAAATCTCCGGAGAAGTATTGGTAGAATGCATCGCGCAATACATCATCCTTTTTGTCATAGTTTGCTGTCGGCATGAAGAAATAGATCTGAGCTTGTTCTGCGTCTGAATTCGGCAGGAAATAAACCGTGTTTTCTGTAACGGGAGCAATTGGTTTCACTTGTGGTGAATCAGTTGGTTTTTCATTAGCCACCAACGGAAGGTTTTTGCTCAGGATTTCATATACATTGTCGAAAGGCAACGTACCTGTATAGTAGATTTCCGCTTCATAATTGGAGGCACGGTTGATATCGCCTGTCAGTTCTGATATCTGTAATTCCAGGATTTGTTTGTCAGTCAGTTCGTCTATGAAAGGAGATTTATCTCCATAACGGATGTACTGATTCAAAGCAGCACCCAGGGTCTGTACATTGTCTTTACGCTGTTGACGTGATCCTAGTGTACTACCTTTGATGCGGCTTAACTGTTTTTCGTCCAGTTTAGGCATTAAGATCTGGCGAGCAAGTAGTTGGCAGGCTTCCGGAAGATTGTTCTCGTATCCGCGCATTGAGATGTACAGATAGTCATCACCGGCAAATACATTACAACTGACATTCAGCTTGCTAAGTTCCTTTTTCAATTCTTGCGGTTCGTAAATTCCCATGATACCTGCATTATTCATTAAGCTGGCTGCAATACCAATTTTAGGGAATGTGCGTTCTCCCGCACCATATTTCAGTGTCAGGCTGAATACTTCGTTTTCCGAATTGGGAGTGTAGAACAGTTTAGAACGGTCATTGATCCGTTTAGTCTGTACTTCACCGAAATTCATAAATTTTTCTTCTACCTGACCGATAGGTAAGTTCTTGAATTGTTGTGCATAGAGTGACTGTTTGCCTACAGGAGGTTCGATAGGTTTGTATCCTGGTTTCTTTATTTTGGCATCTTTACTTAATTTGCCTTTTTCTATATAAAGAGCCAGATAATCATTGCTTAGGTATTGTTTGGCTACGCGCTTAATATCATCGATGTTGATGGCCATGATTTCATCTTTGTAGTTGAGTACCTGTCCCAGATCTTCTTCATTGATAAAAGCTTGTAAAAGAATAAGTGCTTTGTTTTCACTTGCTTCCATAACCTGATCAAATTCGCGGCACATATTGGTTTTGATGGCATTAATGATCCAATCTTCCACTTCACCATTAGCAATCTGCTGAATCGCTTTCAATGCTTTCTTCTCGGCACTCTTGTTTGATTCAAAACGTCTTTGGTTTTCATCATACAATGGAGTTACTGCTATTTTGCAACGACCTTGCTGACGATTGGCTTCCAGAGATGCGGAACCATTTGTTATTTCACCATCAATTGATAGTTTATCGAGTGCTCCGGTAGCACTACTGTTGTGTAATAATGCAAGTGCTATTTCCAGGGGTTTTTCATCCGGATGTCCGGCTGGCACACCTTTGTAAATCATACATACTGATGGATATTGACCAATTTTAGCCGTATATTGTGTACGCCCTTTGATATTCAGATCAGGATAGGTTTTACGTTCGGGGGTTACTTTTTGAGGAAGACGGCCGAAAGTAGATGCTATTCTTCCACTGATCTGGTTGGCATTTACGTTACCTACCAGAACCAATACCATGTTTTCTGCTGTGTACCAGTCATTGTAAAACTTGATTAACTGGCTTAACCGAGGGTTTTTCAGATGTTCGGGCAAACCAAGTACCGAACGTGAGTAAGGGTGTCCTTCGTACGCTTTACTCTGAATAAAATCGTATTGCACGCGCCAAGGATTATCCTGCCCGCGGTTGTATTCTTCATATACCGTTTCCAACTCAGATTGGAAGGTACGGAATACCGGATTCAGAAAACGCTGAGAAGAGATTTCCAGCCATTTGTTAATCTGAAAAGCGGGGAAAGAATTATGGTAATAGGTTAAATCCATACCTGTAGCAGCGTTTAGATTTTTACCTCCCATACTTTCCATCAGGTTAGAAAATTCGTTAGATACGCTTACCTTTCCGGCCTGAATAGTCAACTCATTGATTTCTTTACCAATGGCTTCTTTTTTTACCGGATCGGATTCATCGGCCATTTCATCATACTTGGCGATGATTTGTTGGTAAATAGGTTCTTCTGCAGCCCAGTCGAGTGTACCAATTTTGTCGGTTCCTTTAAACATTACATGTTCCAGATAATGAGCCAGTCCGGTATATTCGGCAGGATCGTTAACTGCCCCTGTACGTACTCCTACCAATCCGAATACGTCAGACTTCGTGTTGTCTTCCCATATATATACGGAAAGGCCGTTTTTCAGCTTAAATGCTTTCAGTCCTTGCCCAAATGACGGGACAGAAACTGCTATCGCAGCCAAAAGGATGAGAGATTTGATTAGTTTCATAAAATAATTAAATAAAGTGTTTTTATGTATATGTAGGCAAAGCTATGAAAAAATCACAAAAGAACTACGAAAACCTCGGAAAAATAACATTGTGATTACAAATAAGTAATACATCACAATTGATTATTATTGAAACGCAGAATTCTAAGACCTGCGCAAATATTTGTGCAAGAAAAAACAGTTAAATAAGTTAAATGGGTTGCTATCTAGTGTAGCAGCCTGTTTAACTTTTATATGTATTCAACTCCACAAACGGCGTTCCTCTTTTGACAACTGCAAACATTCTACATATCAATTTAAACTTCACAGCATTCAATACCACTCCCAAAGCTTTTCCCTGCATTGTCTTACGAATATAATATTCTTTCAATTCCTTGTCCCATACAATTGCAGACTTTGCAGCTTGCGAAAGGTCCGCTTTCAAGAGTTTTGCCCCTATATGGGAAACTCTGGTGGCCCCCTTGACTGAGGTTCCCGAAGTATGTTCAAAGGGGGCAATGCCCAAGTAACAGGCATACTGTCTTGCCGTTTCAAACGCTTCAAAGTTATTTGTGTGTATGAGGGTGGAAATGGCATTGACACTTCCAATACCCTTTATGCCGGTCAGCAATTCATAATTTTTTGCAATAGCCGGATCTTTTCCGACCAGTGCAATCATTTCTTCTTCCACAGTTTTAATTTCTCCTTCCAACACATCCACCATATTTTGAGCGCGTAGCAGAGTACTTGTTCTGGGACGTTCCTTGTTGTCAGTCAACAAGGCCTTATATTCAGCCTGCTGTGTGACAAAGCGCTTCCTCTCAGCCGACAAGTCCTGCAAACGAAGTACGGTACTTCCTGAAAGTTTAGAATAGGTAAGTTCTTCCCGATGAAGATAGGTGAAATAGGCAATCCGTTCGGCATCCACCTTGTCGTTTTTGCCACGAACCAGACCTAATGAACGTTTCAGATGCAAAGGGTTAAACGTACAGTAATCGATCTGGTGTTTTTCCAAATAAAGCCGCAAATCAAAACTGTAAGTGCCTGTATGCTCCAGACCGACAACGATCTGGTCAAGTGCTGCCTTTTTCTTTTTAAGCCAGGATAGTAAGGTATCATATCCTTCCTTGCTGTTGGATAACTGTTTGTAATTCTCAGTGTCCGCATGTTTCTTTGCAGAGTCATAAATAACCACATCCAATGTTTTTTTGGATACATCAATGCCGATAAACCAATTCTTTTTCATAATTTTGTTGCAACATTATTGTTAACCATAGGTTGAACTCACTAAATCCTTTAATAGGCTAACGACCTAAAATTCTAATTGGGACGATTCAACTGAAAAGGAAAGCAGGACTAATTCTGCGTATAGGACTTCTGCCTAGATAACGCAATAGGTCACCTGCTTTCCTTGGTTAACTTGTTTTAACTACAAAGATAATATTTCAACCTCTATTTATTATGATGCAAATCTAAAGGATTAACGCAGATTTTCACAAAAGGAAGCAAATGTATGATAAATAACTACAGTCTTTTAATCTGTGTTCATCTGTGTTAATCCGCGTTCCAACGAACCATCGCCTGTCGAACTTCCCTGTGCGGGAAGCACATTTTACGAGTGGGTTGGCAATATATCCTTCACATTAACGTTTTTTTATTAAGACACGAGAGATCAATACGATAATGATTGAATAAAAGATCTGTTAATTATGAAGAAACAAGAATACACACCGTCTCCTATAGATGTCAGCGATGTTCAGCTGCCGGAGGAATTGAAAAAACTATCCGAACTTTTAGCGAAGAATGTGCACGAAACCTGGTCTGAAGCCCGGATGAAGGAGGGATGGCGTTTTGGCCCGGAACGAAATGATGCCGCAAAAGAACATCCGTGTCTTATCCCTTTTGAAGAACTGCCGGATTCGGAAAAGGCTTATGACCGGATTACTGCCGAAGGAACACTTAAATTAATACTTTCACTGGGCTTTAAAATTACCAGGTAGATGGATGTTAAACGAAGAATCAGAGAAATTTTTTCCCAACAGGGAATAGATCGGATCATCTGTGGAGGTCTCTGGCCTCAGATTGGATTATTGGTATCTGTTATTGTTGTTGTCTTGTTCTTTGCCGGGCTTTGGGCTTTGTTGTTGAGGGTTAACCTGAACACCAGTGATGGATTCTGGGATAATATCTGGGCTATCTACAACAACTTTGTTGATTCGGGCAACCAGATTGTCGAAAATGAAGTCGGTAATCGTTTCTTTGCATTCTTTGTGAGTCTTTTTGGTTCCGTATTGATGGGCGGTGTTCTTATCTCTACCGTTTCAAATATTATTGAACGTCGGGTAGAGAGGGTTCGAAAAGGTGAGATGAATTATAAAGATATCAGGAATCATTATGTCGTTATAGGATATAGTGAAGTGACCTGTACGCTTATAAATAGATTATTGGAACGCACTACTGCCGGAGGAGAATGTCATACTGTTATTTTAATGACTTCACAACCCATTGATACTGTCCGGGCAAAGATCAATACCCGTCTGGATAGGTGTAAAGAGAAATTTTTGAAGCTCTACTTTGGGGAGTCGGATTCTATAGAAGATCTTTCCAGGCTAAACTTGGATGTAGTAAAGGAAGTGTATGTTTTGGGAGACCAGAATGATTTTGGGCGGGATTCAAAGAATATAACCAGCATCAAGCTCATTTGCCAATTACGTGGTGAGGGGCACGAGCTGCTTCCCGTTTATGTTCAGATAGACCGCATTCCCTCTTATTCTAATATTCAGAAGCTTTCTTTACCCAAAGAATACCTTTATTATACGAAGCAGCAAGAGAATAGGAAGAGGGATAGGCCGACGGAAGAAACAGGTGAAGCGGAAGCAGCAGGTAAGGTTGTTAGCAAACAGGTGATTGTATTCCGTCCTTTTAACTTCTATGAAAACTGGGCGCGTCGTCTGTGGAGCCTTTATGCACTTGAAGATACCGGAAGTCCGTATGCCCCTCTCGATTATGTTCCTATAACCAAAGAGAGTAAACAATATGTGCATTTGGTTATTGTTGGGTTCAATCGCATGGGGCGTGCTTTATTGCTCGAAGCCCTGCGTATTTGTCATTATCCCAATTACGATGAATCTTTGCCGGATGATCAACGTATTAAAACTAAAATAACGGTTGTTGATAAGAATATGCATTGTCTTCTGGATTATTTCCGGACTCAGTACCCCTACATCGAAAGTCAGATCAAGGATATCGATATTGATTTTCAGGACAGGGATATTTGCAATCCGGAGTTGCGGGAGCAATTGGCAAAGGCGGCATGTGATCCCAATCAGTTGCTGACCGTGGCCATTACTATTAAAGAACCGGATTTAAGTTTGTCTGTTGGATTGAACCTGCCTATCAATATGTATAAGTGTAAGGCACGGATTCTTATTCGTCAGGAGTTACTGCAGGGGCTGGGTGATTTGATTCGTTTTGACTCCGAAGTTAAATCGGTTGATGAAGAGAAAGGAGAAAAAAAGAACCGCTTTGAGTACGTACATATATTTGGCATGCTCGATAAAGGACTTAATATGGAAATGCTGAATGATACCATTCCGATGTTCATCAACGAAAACTACAATCGTAAAGGATTTATTTCAGATTTGTACCGGGCATATACCGGGAATAATGATGTGGAATACCGGGCATTGGAGGAGACGGCAAAGCAACACTGGTTTGAATTACAGGAAGTGATGCGTTGGTCCAATCGGTATCAGGTAGATATTTATCGTACTTACCTGCGTTCGATGGGGTATGATTTAAAGAAGAGTACCTCCAAAGTATATAAAGGATTTAAATTGTCTCTGTCTGAAGAGTGCATGAAAATATTTATGCAGACAGAGCACCTACGCTGGAATGCCGAACGTACAATTGCCGGATACAAGGCAGGTGAAGTAAGAGATTCGGTATATAAAATACATCCGCATATCCGCCCCTATTGTGAACTGTCGAAAGAGGTTCTGATGAATGATCAACGAGTGATAGATGCTTTGCCTAAACTGGTACAAATGGCAGGCTATGAGATTGTGGAGTTGCAATCGGTTTAATGTTACTGTCTCTTTTCTTAATTCGTCCTTTTAAAGAAAACAAACGCCCAACTGATTTACGGATTCCTCTCTTATCAGTTGGGCATATCACATTGGTGTGGTTAAAGTGGCAGACTGAATGCATATGAAGCTCGCAACATTCCAATAGAGAAAGTCCCTTCTCTGTTATTGATTAAATGGAAAGCCGGTTGCAGATTGAAATTTCTTTTCATACAGATCTTCCAGGTTAACTCGCAAGTAACTTCGCGTCCATATGTATATCGGGCACAATTGATAAACGTTCCCAATGCGTTCTCTTTAGAACTGAATACGATATTTGAGAGTGTTACTCCAAATCCTGTATATCGTTTGCATCCCATATTTATTGATAGGTTAGCGGAGTACTGTGCGAGGAGGTTTATCTCTTTTTGATTCTTTTTGAACAGGCATTGTTCAAGATAAAACCATCCGGAAAAGTTTATTTTCTTTTTTTCCAATGTTTGTTCTCCATTCTCATTATTATTATACAACCTATTATGTATAGTAAAACCACCAGAATACAAGCCATGATAAGTTCGGTTTTGTTGGTAAGAAAGTTCTGATATATTAAAAATACCTTCCCGAGAAGGACAGATAGAAAACACGCTGTTTCCTTTCTCAAATACTTTGTGAGCCACTCCGTTATAAAGACTGTACTGTAGCTGCCAGTGATTATTTATTTTATAATCCAGATGTATACACATTGCCGACAATGGATAATTTCCTAACGGATAATTGGCCGAAATAGTAGGGAAAATACCACAGGAACTGTTGGTAAACAGAGCTGTACAAGGTGACACGAAATAATCTTCATTGACATTGCGAATCCCGGTAAACAGTAATATATCTCTGATTTTTTGTGTATATCCTAAAATAGCTAATCCGTAAGCCATATTGGTCTCTTCTATATTAGAGAATGTCTGCCAGTTGTTGGCAATGGGCTGGGCACTGGTTTTAAATATATGGATTGAAGCATAATTAAATCTACCACTCTTTCCTATATCTATTGAAGTCTCAAATCTCAGGAGATTGACCCAGTTCGCCGAACTCTTGAAATTGTATTGTACCTCTGTCGTATATGTAGTACCAATTGTTTGAGCAGATATACAGGGAGTTATCCCTGTATATCCGGCCAATAACAGAATAATTTTTTTCATACTTTCGGGATAAGTTTTAGAGCCAACGTACAAATCGTTTAATATACCACACTTTTACAACTTGTGTCAATGCACAATAACTGAGCAGAATACCTATCAGCCAGGGAAAGTAGCTCAATGGCAGTGGCATAAGTCCTATTGAAGCACCAAACCTGGTGAAGGGTATCACGATACCTACAGCCATGATAAAGAAAGTGAGTCCCATTACCGGCCATGTTGCCCGGCTTTGGATAAAAGGAATTTTTCTTGTTCGTATCATGTGTACAATAAGGGTTTGTGAGAGTAATCCTTCAATGAACCAGCCGGACTGAAATAGGGTCTGGTGTTCAGGGCTATTACATCCAAAGGCATACCACATAACCAGATAGGTGATAATATCAAATATGGAGCTGATAGGTCCTATACATATCATGAAACGGCTTAGGTCAGAAGCATCCCATTTACGTGGCTTGCGTAGATATTCCGGGTCCATACGGTCAAATGGGATCGTTGTCTGTGATATATCGTATAGCAAATTCTGTATCAGTAAGTGAATGGGTAACATGGGTAGAAAAGGTAGGAAAGCGCTTGCTGCCAATACACTAAACATATTCCCAAAGTTAGAACTTGCTGTCATTTTGATATATTTGGTGATGTTGCCAAAAGTTTTCCGTCCTTCGAGTACCCCATCTTCCAATACCATCAGATCTTTTTCGAGCAGGATGATATCAGCACTTTCTTTTGCTATATCTACAGCTGTATCCACTGATATACCGACATCCGATTGTCTTAACGCTGCCGCATCATTAATTCCATCTCCCAGAAATCCTACTGTATTGTCTTGTTCTTGCAATAACAGGATGATTCTTGTTTTCTGTAGTGGCGTGAGCTTAGAAAACAGAGTTGTGTCCGGTAGATGCTCTTTCAGTTCATCGTCCGTCATTTTCTCAATATCCATTCCTGTCAGTGAATGAGATGTATTGATTCCTACTTGTCTTCCAATGGTTTTTACAATAGCTTCATTGTCACCCGACAGTACTTTTACTTCTACTCCATGTTCGTGCAGCTGCCTGATAGCGTTGGCTGCAGATGCTTTGGGAGGATCCAGAAAAGCCAGGTATCCGATAAGAACCATTTCCGTTTCGTCCCCGACCGCAAAGTCATGTTCTTTCTCGATAAAACTCTTTTGTGCTACTGCCAGTACCCGCATTCCTTCTTTATTCATCTGTTCGCTGATAGTGATTGCCTTTTGTCTGATTTCGTCCGTCATCCGGTGTACGGTTCCATCAAATTCGGCATATGAGCAGATGGCCAGTACTTCTTCCATGGCTCCTTTGGTTATGATCTGTCGTTTCTGCTGGTTATCTTCAATAACTACAGACATACGGCGGCGGGTGAAGTCGAAAGGTATTTCGTCTACTTTCTTGTAGGAATCTTTCAAGTGCTCCATTTGTAACTCTTTTACGTGTGACAAGATGGCTTTGTCCATCAGGTTCTTCAACCCTGTTTGGAAGTAACTGTTGAAGTAGACATGTCTCAGAATGCGTTTTTTTTCATCACTACTACCGTCAGCATTTATATATTTCTCTAATACGATGTTGTCACAGGTGAGCGTTCCTGTTTTGTCTGTACAAAGGATATTCATTGCTCCGAAATTCTGAATGGCATTTAGGTTCTTTACAATCGTTTTTTTCTTGGACATAGCAACTGCACCCTTAGATAGGTTGGCAGAGATAATCATAGGAAGCATTTCCGGTGTTAACCCTACTGCTACCGATACGGCGAAAATGAATGCACTAAACCAGTCTCCTTTTGTCACTCCGTTTATCAGAAAAACGAAAGGAACCATGACCAGCATAAAACGAATCAGCAGGAAACTCACTTTACTGACTCCTTTATCAAAAGCGGTTTGTGCCCGTACTCCTGTAATACTTTTGGCAATAGTACCCAGATAAGTGTTTATTCCTGTCTGGAAAACAATCCCCTTAGCCGATCCGCTTATTACAGTAGATCCCATATAGCAGATGTTATCCAGTTCCACCACACTTCCTTTGCGGTACTTGTTGTCTTTTGCTTCGGGATATTTTTCTATCGGCTCCGATTCTCCCGTCAGAGAAGATTGACTGATGAAGAGATCTTTGGATGCGATGATGCGTATATCTGCCGGAACCATATCTCCGGCGGCCAGGTATACAATATCTCCTGGTACCAGTTCTGTGATATCTATTTCTTCTTCGTCCGGTATGCCGATTCGTTTCACACTACAGGAATTCTTTACCATTTTCATTAGGGCATTGGTTGCTTCTCCGGCTTTCCATTCCTGCCAGAAACGTAGTACTGCACTGCATATTACCATAGAGGATATGATAATAATTCCGGTCCATTCTTGTTCTCCCGGTTCTGCCATCCATACGTCAATGACCAGTGAGATAACGACCAAGGCCGTTAATACTCCGATAAACGGATTGATGAACGCTTTGCAGAACACGATGATCGGACGTTTTTTCTGTTCATGAATCACCTCATTCTTACCATACAGTTGTTGCCGTACTTTTACTTCATCGTCCGTCAAGCCATACTTCGTAGTCTGGAAGTATGAATATGCCAATTTTACCGGTTGGGTAGCAGCCAGAAATACCTTCTCGGCATTAAACTGCAAATTCTGATTGTTCTTTTTCTTTCTCCGGATCATAATACTTTCTCTGTTTTAAACGGTTCATATTAAAGTTTTGACGGCACAAAAGTAGAAACGACTCCGTAAAGGAGCCGTTAGAGTATTATTAGAGTGGAATTAGAAAACTATTAGAGTTTTTCTCAGATGTGTGGTAATTCTACCGTATAAGTGGTGCCTTCTCCCAACTGGGAGTTTACTTCAATCTTACCATGATGCAGTGTTATTATTTTCTGAGTCAGTGACATGCCAATACCGTGTCCGTCAGTATAACTTCGGTTTGCTCCTCTGTAAAACGGAGTGAACAGGTGGGTTTTATCTTCGTCTGATATACCTATACCATTGTCTGAAAAACGGATAATGGAACTTGTTTGCCAGAAAGAAATCTGGATAAAAGAAGTCTGGTTCTTGGAGAACTTACAATTGTTCTCTATCAGGTTTACAAAAGCGGTCGTTAACAGATAACTGTTTCCGAGGACGGTAATCACTGAATCATCTTCAGCCTCCTGTTCAAAAATAAGTTCTACTTTATAGTTGGGATTAGCTTTCATAACCAACTCCCGTGCATCCAGCAATAATTCATCGAGGCGGCTATTTTCCATTTTTATCTGTTCGGGCAGATAGTCCGCCTTAGCCAGGTTTAATAATCCTTCTATGAGTTTCACAACACGATGAGAGTCATGTATAGCATTATTTATAGCCATTTCGTATTCTTGTGGTGTACGCTCTTTCAATAGGGCAAGCTCCAGTTCGGCTATCAGTGCTGCCATTGGTGTCCGGAGTTCGTGAGAGACATTGCTGACAAACATTTTCTGAGAACGAAAAGCCTTTTCCAGTCTGTCGAGCATTTGATTGAATGTGAGGCTTAGTTCTCCCAATTCATCTCTTTTCTTTTCAACCGGCAATCTTTTGTTGATTTGCTGGGCTGTTATACTTTCAACCTCCTTTACGATGTTAGATACGGGAGTCAACGCACTGCGTGCCAGCAGGTAACCTGCTGTTATGAGTATGCTGAGTCCCATTACCGAAAGGATAATCAGAATATCTTTTAGTGCTTTTTGATTTTCGTATCCGTAGCCGTCATAGGCAGCGGCTGTAATAATATAGGTTTGATCCTGAAAAATATACACCATCCCTATAGCCTGAAATTCACCCTGATAAAACTCTATTGACCTCTTTTTCAGAATTTGACTTATCATTTCCGGTGTTTCCTTTACGATGTCGTTTTGATAGGCGTCATGATATATCATCTCGAAAGAAGGGCTATAAACAGCTACCTCCACTTCATTGATAAACGCCGTGTTATTAATATAAATAGATTGCATCGTCCTTGCATCCACCTGATTTCTTAGAAATAGATGTGCTTTGGTTATACCCTCCTGCCTTAAATCACGAAAAAAGGTTTTACTGCGGCTATGCTCGCTGAAAAAATAAATAGCCAACATTGACAACAGAAAGATAGCTGCTGTCACGCTGGTGTATCGTAAGGTTAATTTGGTTCTGATTTTCATGTCTTATCAGTGAATATAAAGCCCATTCCTGCCTTGGTTTGAATTAACTTTATTTCAAAATTACGGTCTATCTTTTTACGTAAATAGTTGATGTACACATCTATAAAGTTGGTGCCTGTATCAAAATGAGTGTTCCATACCTTGTCTGCTATTTCTACACGGCTTAATACACGTTCTGCGTTTTCTACCATATAGACCAGTAAATTATACTCTTTAGGAGAGAGTTTTATTTCATACTCATTTCTGTATACGGTTTTACTTTTGAGATTAATCTTTAAATCGGCATAATTCAACTCTTCCGGTGCCTGCCGGACGTTTTCGGCAGAACGTTTTAGCAGTACATTGATACGTGCGTTCAGCTCTCTGAAATCGAAAGGTTTCACCATATAGTCATCTGCTCCGGCATCAAATCCTTCCAGTTTATCATCGGTAGAGCCCAGAGCAGTAAGCATGAGAATGGGGATTGACGGATTAATCTTTCTTATTTCTTTGGATAGTTCAAAGCCGTCTAGCTTGGGTAAAATTACATCCGAAATGACCAGATGAAATGTGTTTGACTTGAATATCCGTAACCCCATTATTCCATCAAACGCAACAACAACCTGATAGCCAGATTCTTCAAGTCCTCTTTTTAAGAGTTCGGCAACTCTCTGTTCGTCTTCAATAACCAATATCTGATACATAACTTCATGGATATTATTAAAGTATACAAAGTTAACTCATACTTTGCTGACTTTAATGCAACTTATTTATTATTTAACAGTTAGGGAGTAAATACTTTCTTGGGATAAAAATAAGGCTCCATGAGTATATACTCATGGAGCCTTTCTGGCTTTTATTTGTCTCTTTTATTTCACTCTTACGATGTCATAGTTCAAGTCGCTGACAGCTTCTTGCAGACTATCGTTTGATAATGTCAGAGTCGTATCATTGGCAATGACGAAGTATACGGGTTCGCTACCATCACTTGGGGTTAGTTTCAGAGCGGCTTTCTTTTTGTTTTTAACCGTTTTCTGAATCATCTGCGGCTTACCTTTTGAACTGAATGTTTTGTCTTTGCCCTGGCCTTCTGCATCCAGATAAGTCATATCCAGTGTGTAGGTAGTATCATTTGCATCGGCAAGCATATTGAGAGTCAATACGTAGCGAATACCCGGACCGTCAGCAGCAGGAAGGGTACCTTCATAAACTTCGGTTGCTTCTACTGTGGGTGACATTGCCTCAATGGCAAGACTGTCTGCTTCAGCCTCTGCGGCTTTGTTTGCTTTTGATTGGCATGATGCCAAAGCAGCTACGACGGCTGCCAACATAATTACTTTTTTCATTGTTAAGTGCTTTAAGTTAATATAAAAAGTGAGTTGCTTAATTACTCTTCTTCTTTTCGTATGACAAGCAGCTTATCAACTCGTCCGCGGTCCATATCTACTACTTCAAACAACAGATTTTTATAAGCGAAGGTATCTCCCGCCTTCGGAATACGTCCTATGAGGAACATTGCCAGTCCGCCTAAAGTGGTGAAGTCTTCCGAGTCTATATCGTCATAAGAGAGGATACCCATCTCTTCCATAAAATCACCTATATTCATCGAGGCTTCTACCAGCATAGAACCATCCTGTCTCCGCACAATCTCTTCTTCTTCCGTATCATCTTCTTCAAGAATGTCTCCAAAGATACTCTCGGTGAGGTCATGCAGGGTTATGATACCCTCTGTGCTGCCATACTCGTTAACAACAACTGCGAACTTGTTTTTGTTCTTCTTGAATAGCTCTAAAACTTTTTTAGCATACAAACTTTCGGGGATGAACAACGCCGGGCGGGCTATTTTACACAAGTCGAACTCCTGATGATTTCCTATCATCAGTATGATGTCTTTTACCGAAACAACGCCTATAATGTCATCCTTATTTTCGTTCACCAGCAGATATTTGCTGAAATGCTCATTGTCAATAATGCGCAATACTTCTTCTTTTGTTTCATTGGCAGACAAGACAACAATGTCACGGCGATGTGTCATTAGTTCATTGGCCCGTTTATCCGAGAAGCGGAACACATCTTTCAACATTTCTGTTTCATCTTTATCAATCACACCCTGTTCGGAGCTTTGGTGAAGAATCATTTTAAGCTCTTCTTGTGTCATCATGCGTTCTTCGCTTTTCAGTCCGATGAGCTTGTTGAGAAGGCGGGTTGAAATACTCAGCAACCATACAAAAGGGTAAGAGATTTTGGTGAGTAAAATCATGATGGGGCTTAACATCGTTGCATATCGTTCCGGATTACTCAGAGCGATAGATTTGGGTACCAGCTCACCGACAATCAATGAAAGATAAGTGATGACGGCTACAGTAGTAATCATTGCCAGGTTTTTAGCATAAAGTTCTGCTCCCGGAATCATAGCGAAGAGTGGCGCTACGTCATCGGCGATAGCTACACCACCGAAGGCACCGGATACAATACCGATTAATGTAATACCGATCTGAATAGTAGAAAGAAACTTTTCGGGTTCTTCCAATTGTTTCAAAACTCCGCGTGCAGATTTGTTCCCTTTTCCGGCAAGAGTTTCGAGACGTGCTTTACTTGAAGATACTAAGGCGATTTCGTACATGGCGAAGACGCCATTTAAGAGAAGTAAAAGAATAATAATTATAAATTCCATATAATATATGAATGATTTCTGTTCCGAAAATTACAAGAATCTATTGAATTAGTTTAGATATGGAATGTATATTAATGAATATTTAACTTTTACGGAGGGATTCGTCTAATTAAACAAAAAGAGTAGTCTCTACGACTACTCTTTTTAAGTAGTATTTCAAATTTAGTTCATACTATGACAGCGTTTTATTGAAACGCAAATGATCGCAAATTTTCGCAGATTAAATGGCTGCGCTATACTTGAGCGATGATATTCTTTGCGTGAATCTGCGATAATCTGCGTTTCAATAATAATATCATATAATTTAGAACGATTACTTACTTTTATTTCTTTGTATATTCATCAGCTTTAGCCTTCATACGTGCCACTCGTTTCTCTGTTTCGGGATGTGAAGAGAATAACTGGCGGAATTTAGAAGACTTAGGTGCATCTTCCGAAAGTTTGAGTAACTTACTCAAAGCATTGTACATGGCATACGGATCAATGTTATTTTTGATACAGAATTCAAAGCCATAATCATCAGCCTCATTTTCTTGTTTTTGTGAGAATTGTGCTCCTGCCAATGATTCGGCAAGTGCACCCAAATCAGAATCTGTCATTTTGGCTACCGTTTCACTGGCGGCACCCGCAGCATTCTTAGCTGCCGAACGTAAATAGGCGCTTTTCATAGCATCTTTAGAGTCGGTGTGGATGACGTGCCCTATTTCATGGCCAATTACAGACATTACCTCATCGTCTGTCATCAGGTCCATCAATCCGGCACAGATACGTACACTACCGTCACCACAGGCAAATGCATTTACATCTATTACTTCATAAACACCGAAGTTTACTTTCAGTCCGTCTACCTCTTTTATATTGCCTACCAGTTTTTCCAGTCTTTTGCCATATTCACTATCCGGTGCAGTCAACGGATTGTGGGTATCCATCCATTGCATATATTCCTTGCTCATAGCAGCTACGTCGGCATCCGACAGGGTGATGGCTTTTGCAGCATCGGTTCCGGCCTGTATAACTTTGCCTACATTGATCTTCTTTCCTCCGATCTTGAACTGAGCCGAAGCATTAAAACTTACTCCACAGATCAGTACAGCCATTAATACAAATCTCTTTTTCATATAATTTTCTGGTTTTTAATTAATAATATAGTTGATTTTCGTGTTAATATTCAAATGTAATGCCAAGTGTAGGCATCAGTGTACCGCTTTTTTGTTCGATATATTTCATTTTGTAACGTTGTTCGGGTATGGGTGCTGACGGGTTTTCAATGACTCCGGTACTCATATATATATCCGGTTGTTTGAAAGTACTCTTTGTCACATTTTGCAAATCGATGTAGAATCCCAACATACAGCGTTTAAGGTAGAATGTTTTATCTACCCGTACATCTATCTGTCCGAAAGCCGGTAAACGTCCCGTATTATATTTACTGTAATCATAGTAGGGTCTGCCTTGTGCATTCCATGCAGTGACTAAAGAAGATTTATCCGTATCATAAGGTGTATAAGGGGCACCTCCAATACAGCTTACTTTCATTCCGAAGCTCCAATGGTGTGGGAAGTTGTATGTTCCGCTCAGATTGAAGATGTAACGGTTGTCCCATGCTGAGGCGATGTATTCGTTTTCTTTATTGTTTCGGTATTCGCTCTTGAAGAGTGTGAAAGAGGAGGCTAAATTTAACTTTTTGGCAATGAGCCATCTCAATAATACTTCTACACCATATGAGCGACCCTGTGCGGTTGAAGCCAGTTCTTCGTTGCCTATCACTCCATAATCATTGCCTTTACAAGCAAGTGGGATACCGTCTGATACGGAGTAGGGGATACGGTCATATTCTTTATAGAATCCTTCGGCGGATAGTTCAAAATTACTACTTGTTTGCCAGCTTAGCCCTAAGCTACCCTGGCTGACGCTCATATAGCGAAGCCGTTTATTTATCAATTCTCCGCTGTTACCTTTGAAGCCAAGGCCGGTGTAAGGAGGCAACTGGTAGTATAATCCGGCACTACCACTGGCATATAACCCGTCTATAAGACGGTAGGAGAGAGACAAGCGGGGAGAAAGCTGCTCCGAAAGTTTGTTCATTCGTGACGAATAATTGTTGGCATCCGTACGTACGCCTAACGATGCGGTAAATCGTTCATCGGGTGATGCATAACTCATTGTTCCGAATATTCCCCAACGTACAAGCCCCAGTGCCGTATGATAGTCGAATGTTTCTCCTTTCTGAATATAGACACGCTGAAAACTGGTATTAGTATACTGGCTGTAGTCCAGATTCAGGCCCAAATTCACTTTCCATGCTCCAAAAGCAGAGCTATTCTCTAATCTTAATTTTGTCTCCTGCTCTACAGAACGGAGCCGGAGGGTAAGATTCTCTTCAGTGGATTCGTCATTGTGTAGATATTTGGTATTACGGTTGTTCAAATAGCTGTGACTGATAACCACTGACTGTACGTGTGCTCCTGCATAGTGGCGATAGACGGCTCCTAACGTGAATGTTTCCTGTTGTATTTTGGGGAGATAGCTTAATATGTATTCTGCTTTCTCGCCTTCCAGACTGGTGTTGAGTTTCATGTTATCAATACCGGCAAGCCCCAGCACTGTCAACTCATTGCGTTCATCAAAGCGGGTTTTCAGTTTAAATTGTGCATCCGTAAAAGTTGGGAGGAGAGGCAATCCCAGCATATCGAATAAGAATTGCAGATAGGACTGACGGACGGAAACCAGGTAAGAAGTCTTATTGCCCAGATGTCCGTTGGAGGCAAGCGATACTTCTGAAGCACCGAGGGTAGCTTTCAGAGAGTTCCGTTCCATATCTCCGTCGCGGAGTTTGAAATCGAGTACCGAACTGAGTGAATTACCCCGGTCGGCAGGAAAAGCCCCCGTATAGAAATTTACTTCCCTGATAAAATCGGCATTGATAATGCCTACAGGACCACCCGAGGCACCTTGTGTACTGAAATGATTGATGTTTGGTATTTCAACTCCATCCAGATAGAAACGGTTTTCGGAGGGCGAACCACCCCGTACGATGAGATCGTTACGGTATCCGGCAGGTGAAAAGGCTACACCGGGATACGACTGCACTACACGCGAGATGTCACGATTGGCTCCCGGACTTTTCTCTATCTCCTGCAATCCGATAATACGTAGTCCTACCGGACTTTCCAGGTCGCGCCGGAAGGGAGAGGCGGTAATAGTGACGCCCTCCAGCTCGGTCGGGTTTTCTTCTATCTCTATATCAATGTTGAGGTTTCTTGTAGAAAGGATATATTCGGAAGTTAGTGTGGTCTTATATCCTACGGCAGATGCTTGCAAACGATAGATACCGGGAGGGACCTCTTCGATGATGAAATGCCCGATGGAATCTGTAACGCTTCCCATACCTGTTCCTGTAATTAATACATTGATAAATTCCAACGGTTTACGACTGGTTTTATCAATGACCGTTCCCTTAATTTGGTGAACTGGTTGTGCTGTTATTGTAGCAAGAAGGCAGAAACAGAACAAGATAAATAGGAATCGTTTTTTCATTAGCTCGGGTTTGTTTTTTCTGATTGAAATGCAAAATTATATAAAAAATAGTTTGCTTCTTGTTTTTATCTGGTATTTTTGTTTCCTCTTAACTATTAAAGTCGGGTATAATTATGAAGACAGTCCGGTTAATTACATGCAATGATGCCATGCAAGCACATATCTTGCAGGGAGCTTTAGAGAACGAAGGAATAGATTCGTTGTTGCATAATGAGAACTTTTCGTCGTTGTTGAAGAGCTATGTAAGCAACATCTCCGGTGTTGATATATTTGTCAATGAAGAAGATTATGATCATGCTCTTCAGGTATTGCGTGACAATCAGAGTCTTCCAGAAGAATTGAAATATTGCCCGTTTTGCGGTTCGGCGGATATTGCATTTAAGTTACGAAAGGATGGATATGTGAAAGCGGCTTGTGCCGTTGTTTTCTCTTTGCTGGCCGCCACTCCTCCCGGAGATAATCATTGGACGTATGAATGCAGGCAGTGTAAAGCCTTTTTTGAGAGACCTGTTTCGGCTGCGTATAAACAAGATGAGGAATCATAACTTCAATTTAAATACAGAAATTTTAATACGATGAAAAGAAAAAGTTTATGGTTTGCCTGTTTGCTGTTACTGGCACTTCCGTTTTATGCAGCTCAGGTAGACACGGTGATGGTGCAAAGTCCTTCTATGAATAAGGGGGTACAGGTAGTGGTAGTTACTCCCGATGTTGCTTTGGGGAAGAAAGCTGTAGCGTGTCCGGTGGTTTATCTGCTTCATGGTTTTGGTGGCAATGCCAAGACATGGATTAATACGAAACCGGAGCTTCCGCAGATTGCCGATGAAAAAGGGATCATTTTCGTTTGCCCAGATGGTAAGAACAGTTGGTATTGGGACAGTCCGAAGAATAAAGATGTCCGTTATGAAACATTTATCTCCTCAGAGCTGGTCAGGTACATAGACGGGCATTACAAGACAGTAGCCGCACCTCGTGGACGGGCCATTACCGGACTTAGTATGGGTGGACATGGTGCGCTTTGGAATGCAATCCGCCATACCGATGTATTTGGTGCTGCCGGAAGTACCAGTGGTGGGGTAGACATCCGTCCCTTTCCGAAGAATTGGATGATGCCCGAACAATTGGGCGAAATGGAAACGAATAAAGAGGTGTGGGATCAACATACGGTTATTAATCAGGTTGATAAACTACAGAAGGATGATTTGGCAATGATAATAGATTGTGGAGAAGCCGATTTCTTTTTAGATGTGAATAAGAATTTGCACAAGCGTCTGTTGGAGTTGAAGATTGATCATGACTTTATCACTCGTCCGGGAGGACACAACGGGCAATACTGGAATAATTCTATTGATTATCAGATTCTCTTCTTTAGTAAATTCTTTAAGAAACAACTGCCGGCAGGGAAGAAATAATCACTGAAAAGCTTGACTTTTACATTTTAAAGCAGTATCTTTATAGATGTAATCATAAAGTAGATTCAGATAAACTGGATGTAAAGGAGGAAGCGAAGGCTTTCTCCTTTCTTTTTTATATACGCCTCTCAAACGGTGTGAGTAGGCTGTTGACAAGATTTTCCCCGATATTTATGTAATTTTTCCGGTATGTTACGGTTCATGACATACTATGTTATGATGCATATCATAGTATGTTGCGATGCATTTCATATTATGTTGTGACGTAACAGGTATTTTGTTGAGAAATAGCTACTTTTTAGTTAAGAATCAATAAATCTGCTCTTGACAAGAATTCTAATAAGACGTATATGCGTATTGAACGTAGCGGCTCCAACTACGACCGGATGATACGCTTGTTCTTCCTGTACAGTCAATAATGTATCCATTCTTATCTGCACTATAGCTGTACGTTGTGATTTCGTCACTACCCTCTATGTCTAAACGTCCCGGAAGTATAGGAAGAGGTGCTCCGAGAATATTGGCATATAAAGCTTCTGGGTGAAGAGATAGCGGATAACGTTCTGCTAAAAACAACCAGGGAAGCCGGCTCATCGTATTGGAGATACCGGGATAAGCACTATTAGTACTGGCGATAAATGTATTCTGATAATTGTTGGTACTTTCTGAGATGCTGATTGTTCCCTCCTGTAGAAATGTAATTGTGATCTCAGAATATGGTTTTCCATTAATATTTTCTTTAATTCCGGTGAGAACACCGTTTTCCGAGGTAGAATAACTAAATGTATAGGTACGGATATTTCCCCCGGGTTCGTTGCGGGTACAGCTCGTAGCGCGTCCTTCATCATCCATAATGTAAGTTGATTCGTTTCCTACTTCATCTGTAATGATTACTTTTCCTGCTTCATAACTAAGTTGTGTAGCTACAGTGTGTGTGTATTTTGCTTCCAACCACAAGTCTGTATAGGTTTGTGTGGTAGTGTGTTTCTGCAAGAGTTCGTTGCTAAAGGCAAATTCTTGTTTCGTGGTTACTTTTTCTGAACCACTGCCAGTGGTTTCCATTACAGTGAGAAGTTTTGTTCTGTTTTCAGTCTCTTCTTCGTCTTTATTGCAGGCAGCTACTAAAGATAGGAGAAACAATATAGACAAGTAGAGTCGTGTTTGTTTCATGGATTATTGGGTTCTGATTTTATTTTAGTTTTATTCCTCCTTTTACCCTGTAGCCTTGTGAGTGATATACATGTTTAAGCGTACGGGTTTCGGGCTTTTCTTCCGTTGTTCCTTCGTCCGGTTTTGGTTTCTCTTCTTCTTTGGGTGGATATGTGCCGTCAATAATGCCAAGGGCCATACTGAATAATGTCTCTTCTTTATCTCCTAAAGGCAAAAAAGTGACCAGATTCGTTAGGGAAGTTTCATCCACAGTATACTTAGCAGGGAAACTAACTCCACCATGCGATTTTCCGGCAATATTATAAACATCACATACTACCGGATTCAATGACCAACCATGCTT
Organism: Bacteroides sp. K03; assembly: GCF_019734355.1. Taxonomy (NCBI): domain Bacteria; kingdom Pseudomonadati; phylum Bacteroidota; class Bacteroidia; order Bacteroidales; family Bacteroidaceae; genus Bacteroides; species Bacteroides sp. K03. Next base: position 271,101 of record NZ_JAASHC010000003.1, on the reverse strand, counting down.
CGGATTAATAAAACTTTCTGTTGCTACTCCCGTGGAAGGTAAGGCTGCACCGAGGATCTCCCAATTGGCAACCGGATACAAACAGTCGTAGAATGTTCCTGCAACTCCGGTAGTAGTGCTACTGGTCAGTATATATCCTCCTTCAATGTTCATATTTACGCCACTACCTATTAAGTCCGGGTCGAAAAGCAGGCTAAAGTCTTTGTAGGACTGTTTGTTGTTATGCTTTAGTTCGGCAAAAATATGACCTACCGCCTCCTTTGGGGCCAGTAAAGAAGCTAATAACTGGGCACATTCCAATGAGCCTCCGGTATTATAACGCAGGTCGAGCACTACTTGGGTTACCCCTGCACTGGCAAATACGTGAGATATCTCACGAAGTTTATTATTGTATTTATCTTTCTCAGTAGCAGTACCTGCTGTGAAGTGGTTGTAGACTATATAGCCTACTGTTACCCCTGTGGCACTGGTTATTATTCTGTAGACAGGAATCGGGTCGTCTTCTACCATTCGTTCGGCTCCCATGTTTATGGTTCTGGTTTCTACCACTATTCCTTTATCCTTTTTAGTTTCGCTGTCTTTTTGTAATTCATACTTGCCCAAAGTGAGTTTCAAAGCATTACCCGATTGCAGGAGCAAGGTTTCATTCTTTTTGGTGATGTGTTTATCGTTTACTTTTATAATCCATTCACCACGTTGCAGTTTGGCATCTGCAGCTGGAGAACCGGGCAAAACATTTGTAACTAATGCATTGTAGAGTGTGTCTACATTTGAATTCTTTATTAGTGTATAGTCAAATCCATAATTGGGTAACTCCACTTTGTTCAATGTATCTATGTAGGAATAATTCTTATCGAGAGTGGTATAAATTAATTCCTTTAAGAATTGCGCGGGGGCAAGGAAGTATTTGTTGGGAGTCACTGTTGGTATTTCTTCGTACCAAAGATACTCTTGGCGCATCACGCTGTCTATCCAGGTATCCAGTTCTGTTTCGGCTGCATATTCCGGCCAGCGGTCTACTCCGCATGAAAACAGGGCAGAAGTCATCACGATGAACAGGGTAGGGGTGAACAGTATGTTTCTTATCTTCATATCTTTATCATCTTTAGAAGCTGCAAATGTAGGAAATACTTCGCTTATCTACCACATTTGTGGTATAAAAATGCCTTTAATGTGTGATAGCCTGTAAATGTTTTCGTCCCTATCTTTGCACGTATGAAGAATATAGCAGCTTTATTATCCGGTGGTGTAGACAGTTCGGTGGTTGTACACCTTCTTTGTGAGCAGGGTTACAAGCCGACTCTTTTTTATATAAAGATAGGTATGGACGGGGCAGAATATATGGATTGTTCTGCCGAGGAGGATATTGAACTTGCCACTGTCACTGCCCGTAAGTATGGTTTGCCTTTGGTTATAGTCGACCTGCATCGAGAGTATTGGGATAATGTGGCAGCCTATGCCATTGATAAAATAAAGAAAGGACAGACCCCCAATCCGGATGTGATGTGTAATAAACTGATTAAGTTTGGTTGCTTTGAGCAGCGCGTAGGCAAAGATTTTGATTTTACCGCTACCGGGCATTACGCTACAACCTTGCAAAGGGATGGTAAAACCTGGCTGGGTACAGCCAAAGATCCGGTAAAAGACCAGACCGATTTTCTTGCACAAATAGATTACCTGCAAGTGTCTAAGTTGATGTTTCCCATTGGGCATCTGATGAAAAATGAAGTTCGGGAGATAGCTCTGAAAGCCGGGCTTCCCAGTGCCCGTCGGAAAGATAGCCAGGGTATTTGCTTTTTGGGAAAGATAAATTACAATGATTTTGTGCGTCGCTTTCTCGGAGAGAAGGAGGGAGCTGTTATAGAATTGGAAACAGGTAAAAAGATTGGTACTCACCGAGGGTATTGGTTTCATACCATTGGGCAACGCAAGGGACTGGGCTTGAGTGGAGGTCCCTGGTTTGTGATAAAGAAAGATATACAGGATAACATTGTTTATGTGTCTCATGGCTATGGAGTGGAGACACAATTTGGTAATGAGTTTTCTTTAGGTGATTTTCATTATATAACCGATAATCCATGGCGGGAGAGTAAAGCCGAAGGAGTGGATATTACTTTCAAAATACGCCATACTCCGGAGTTTATTAAAGGAAAGCTTTTCAGGGAAGAGGGGCGTTATCGTATCCTTTCTTCCGAAAAGCTGCAAGGCATTGCTCCCGGACAATTTGGGGTGGTGTATGATGATGTGGCTGAGGTGTGTATCGGGAGCGGTGAAATTATTTAATTAATGGAAAATTGAAAGTTAGCTGCGCCACTATCACGCTGCATAGTAACTTTCAATTTTCAACTTTCAATTTTCCATTAATTAAATATAGTATTCTGCCAAATCCACAATTCCCGCCCGCATTGCATATTTGGTTGCTTCATGTACATTGTTTACGCCAAGTTTCCGGAATATATTCTTACGGTGACTATTGATGGTATGAAAACTCAGGTTCTTTTCGGTTGCAATCTCTTTGGTCGTTTTACCTGACGCTATTTCTTTAAGGATGTTTTTTTCTGTAATTGTCAGCAGATGATCTTCCTGCGTGTGAGTACCGGAAGAGGTCTGCTGGCTATTACCCGAAAGTAACAGATTGCTGACATGATTGCAGATGAAACGTTCTTTGCGCGAAGCACATTGCAGGGCAGTGAGTATTTCTTCTTTAGAATTATCCTTCATCACGACACCGAATGCCATGCTGCTAAACAGTATCTGACGAAGGAAACCGATACTTAATTCATCAGAGAACAATAACCAATCTACCTCTTTGAAACGTTCGCGGAGTACAATCAATTCATCTGCCCCGGCAAAATCAAATAAGGTATAATCTAAAATTACTACGGCCTGTGGATGCAGACGTAATTCTCTGATTAATTCTGCTTTATTATCTGCTGTCAGTAGCAGAGATACATCTTTCTGCTTGCTGAGCAGAAACATCATTCCTGCTTTGGTAATGTCTTGATTATCTGCAATGATATACTCTCTCATACTTCATTCCTTTTTATAAAGGTAACCATCGGCTGATATTTCTTTCGGTAGCACTAAACTCTACACCTATTTTTATCAGTTCACGTCCGTCTGCCTGGTATGGAATCAGATATCCTTTATCATCTATTTGCTGTAAGGCTTCTTCGGCTGTGCCATTGAGCTTGAATTCAAAAACATAGATGAATTTGGGAGTTTTTACTACAGCGTCTGCCCGTCCGCGTGCACTGCGTATTTCAACGTCAGTAAACTGGCCCATTAGTTTAAAGACAAGGTAGAACACTACTTGGTAATGACGCTCGGTTTTATCGTTCAATTCATAAGGGAAATCGGCAAAGAAGGCTTGCAGGCGGGTGAGGAAGGAGTTATAATTACCTGCACGTAACTCCTGGATAAATTTTCCGATGTAGAAACTTTGGTCATTGTTTGCCATAGAGGTGTAGAAGGGTACTAAAAAATTGATGAAGCCATATCGTACCTCATCATTCGGAAACTCCAACAGGTAGTTCCCAAATTCTTTATCATAGTCTTTTATCGTCAGATAGCCGCTCTGGTAAATCAATGGAATCGGGTTATTAGCATCTACTCTGTATTCTGTAAATGAAGAGGCAGAGGCTTCTACTCCGTCAATCAATGTACGCAGATCGTACTCACTTCTTTGCAACAGTTCCACAAGGAAAGTAGGAGTACCTGTCTGAAACCAGTAATTACTGAATTTATATCCGTCAAAAACGTTGAGAACGCTAAATGGATTGAATACTCCTTCTGTAAACTCGCAGAAATGATAGCCGTCATACAAAGCTTTCATCTTATGAAGTGTCTCTTCTGGAGTCAACTGATTCGTTTCTGCCAGTTTCTGTAGTTCCGGAGTAAAAGTATCGATTAGTTCTTGCTTAGTAATACCACATACTGTAGCATACTGAGGCTTCATGCTAATATCATTTAGTTGGTTCAGGTCACTGAATACACTTACTTGTGCAAACTTTGTCACTCCGGTGAGGAAAACAAAACGCAAATAGCGGTCGTAACTTTTTAGTACACCATAAAAGGCTTTTAGCGTCTGGCGATAATTATCCAGCAAAGACATATTGTCCAATGCTTGTAGCAAAGGCTTGTCATATTCGTCTACGAGTACCACTACGCTACATCCCGTTTGCTCACTGGCACGACTAATGACATAACCAAATCGTTCTTCGGGGCTACGATCTTTTTTCTCATTACCATACAGGCATTCCCATTTCTCCAAATGTTGGTTGAGTATAGCAATTAAATCGTCGGGTGTTTCATATTTCTTGGCATTTAAGTCCAGATGAAGTACCGGGTATTGTTTCCATTCTGTCTCTATTTGTTCAATAGCAAGCCCTTCAAACAATTCCTTTTTCCCTTTGAAGTAAGACTCAAAGGTAGAAAGCAACAAGCTTTTACCAAAGCGGCGGGGGCGGCTCAGAAAATAGGGCTTTCCTGTATTCGCTATTCTCCACACAAAAGCAGTCTTATCTACATATAGGTAATCATCTCTACGAATATCTTCAAAAGTCTGTATCCCGATAGGGAGTTTACGCAATACACTGTTCATGGTTATTTTTTTATTTATTGACCATTCAAAGATACTCATTATTTCCATAAACCATTTCCTGCTTGGGCTAAATTTAAAATACAATAGTAAGCATACAAAATTGGTTTATTGATAATCTGTGTTTGTAAATAGTGAGTGGGTTAAGGTAACGTGTTGATAATCAGTGTTTATAAAAGTGTACACTCTTGTACAACTAAAGTGTACATTCTTGTAGTACAAGGTTGTACACTTTTGCATAATATGATTGTACACTTTTGCAATCTCTCTTCATTTAATGAATGCAGATAGCTTAAATTACACAGATTTTAATAAAACAGAATAGGGTGATAAATAGAAACTATCTATTATCACCCTATAGTATTATTACTCTATAACTTTATGTTATATCATCTTCTTACCAAGAACGTCCTTTGAATACGTCTGACTGATCCAATGGTACAATATTACCGCTCAGTGTAATTGTATTGTTGTTAAAGTTCGGGTTTACAGTAACAGTGGCATTATTACCTCCATTGGTCAGTGAAATGAATATCTGAGCTGAAATTCCGATACCCTGTACACTGAATGAACAGTTAACATTACCTTTTTTGTCCGTTGTAATTTTCATATCCGATGCGTTACCGTCTACTGTTACACCACCAATTCCGTTAGGACCGGGGTATGGAGTATTGAAAGCAACTTGTACAGTAGATTTCTGACCATTCATCATCACAAAATTTGTAGTCGTTGATACAAAAGCACTCTGTCCGTTACGGAAGATCACCTGATCGGCTTCGAGCACGAACTGTTTGTTTTTCAGTGCTTGTACAGCCTGCTGATAAGCTACTGCGTCGGCTACTTGTTCTTCTGCTTTCAGTCTTGCTCTTTCTGCGTCTCTTTGTGCTTTACGATCGGCGCGACGTACGGCTCTTTCTGATTCCTGTGCATACATCATGGTAGATGCACTTACCAATACTAATGCTAATAATGCAATAAACTTTTTCATAACTTTTTTTTGTTTAGGTTTAATAACGTTGTTCGTTATTGCAAAAACAACATATATCAAAGATTGTTCATGAACATTTCACAATTTTATGAAGTAGTTAAGTTTGTCTATCAGTGGCAAGTAGTTTAGTGGTTATCACTTCATTAGTAGTTAAGTAGTGGATAACCTTGCCACTTGACTCCTGATTAATTCACACATCAATACCTGTGAATGTTTTCAGGGCATACCCTATAAGAAAGCTTATTCCGGCCACACTGAAACTGAGTACGGCCATTTCCATAAAACGTTTTCGGAAACTTTCACCACGTGCCACCGAGTAGTAATAATTGAACAATGCTATAATAATAAGTGCCATAGCCAACATTACTCCCAATGCTATCAGTACATTGCTGATTAGAATGAAAGGAGTTACCAGTGCAACTACCGTAATGATATAGGCAATACCTGTGTAGATAGCTGCTTTTGCCGGATGTTTGCTCTTATCGCCTTCCGATTTGGTAGACAGGTATTCCGATGATGCCATAGACAGTGCAGCAGCAATACCGGTAATACTTCCTGTTAGTGCTATCAGTTTATGGTCACTCAGTGCCAGGGTGAAACCTGCTAATGCTCCGGTAAACTCTACCAAAGCATCATTTAGTCCCAGTACCACAGAACCCATATACTCCAACCGTTCTTCGTTTATCAGCCCGATGAGCTTTTCTTCGTGTATCTCTTCTTCGCGTGACAAACGCTGCAAATCCTCACATTCCGTATACCGGGCATAGTCCTGATGGGCACTGTTTTCGCTGGATTCCATAAGTTTAATGGCAAATGTGATACCCAGGATACGCGCTAACCAGTAGTATTTGGTAATACGCCAGCGGTTGGGCTTCACTTCGGTATTCGTATACTTTTTGAGTGTATAGTAATGGGCTTTCTCTTCGGCAGAGATCAAGCGTAGTACCTTGCTGTTGGATGTATCTTTTTCAATAGAAGCCAGTCGGTCGTACACAATACTTTCAGTATACTCATTTCGCTGGAAACGAATAAACTTCTCGAGATCTTTTGAGGTTAAATTCATGTTATTTTATTTCTATATTTTAGCTTTCGGGCAAAGGTACTACAAATAGACTAAATGTATTCTCTATCTGTTAGTATAGCAATAAAATTTATTAAAAATTTGCGCTCTGTTGGATTTTTGATAGTACATTTGATCATTAATTGAAATTATTGATATCATGAAGAAGATAGTAACTTTTGGAGAGGTACTTTTGCGTCTTACCACTCCCGGTAATCTGCGTTTCTCACAATCCCGTGACTATGTAGCTACCTTTGGTGGCAGTGAAACGAATGTAGCGGTTTCTCTTGCCAACTTTGGGATACCGACCGAATTTGTAACCCGTTTACCCGATAATGATATAGCCCGTGCCTGTATCAGTGATCTTCGTTCACATGGACTCCGTACGGATGGTATTATTTATGGTGGCGATCGTATGGGAATTTATTTTCTTGAAAACGGGGCTTCTTTTCGTAACTCAAAAGTAGTATATGACCGATCGGGTTCTTCTTTCTCTACCCTTCGCCCGGGTATGATAGACTGGGAGGCTATTTTTGCTGATGCCGGATGGTTTCATTGGTCGGGAGTAGCCGCCGCTTTGTCACAGGACGGTGCCGATACTTGTCTGGAAGCTCTTCAGATGGCAGACCGGATGGGACTAACAATCTCTTGTGACTTGAACTACCGGAAGAACCTGTGGAAATATGGACGTACGGCAGCTGATGTGATGAAACCGTTAGTACAGTATAGTGATGTGATATTTGGTGCGGAACCTGAATATAAAGAGATATTAGGTATTGCTCCCGTAGGCTTTAAGGCTGTAAATACAGATTATCGACTCAATCTTGAAGGTTTTGAAGAGGTAGGAAAGCAAGTAGCAGAGCTGGTTCCCCGTTGCAGGAAGATGTTTCTTGAGCTACGCAATTCTTTATCTGCCAATCACAACTTGCTTGCCGCTGTGCTTTATTCCGATGGATCGTTAAAGCATACGGGGATTTATGACATTACTCACGAAGTAGATCGTGTAGGTACGGGAGATGCTTTTGTTGGCGGACTCATTTATGGTCTGCTCACTTATCCCGATGACGATCAGAAAGCATTGGATTTTGCGTTAGCAGCTTCCTGTCTGAAGAATACTTTCTATGGAGACTTCAACCTGGCAACTGTTGCCGAAGTAGAAGCGCTGATGAATGGTGACTCTTCTGGCAGGGTACAGCGTTAACTTCGGAGTAGATGGCGTCTTTGCCACCAGTAACGGATAAAGAGTACTCCGGTTGCGATCAGAGCCAATGACAATCCGGTATAAAATACGGATATGAAACTGGTGGGTAACAGGTGCAGACTTCGTATGCTGATGCCTAATGAAATCATGAAGATCATGACAATCCAGCTCTTTACATCGAAAAAAGAGAAGGGGCAATTCTTTTCCTGTTTCTTTTGGGTGATGCGTTCGGTATGTTTATAGTATAGTCTTCTGAATATAAGAATGAAGAATAGAAGGAACACTACTGTGGCTTCACCCATTTTGAACAGCCAGTATTGAGAATCATTAAGCCATGTCACGATTCCTATTCGCAGTATATTTGCTCCTGCCACTATCCATACGGTACCGGCAGTAATCAGTAAAACTTGTCTGTTGACTCCGTATTTCATACATTAAATTTATAGATTGATGCACTAAACAACAAATAGAACTACCATTTAGGTTCACTTACGTGAGAAAAAAGTGATAAATAATGAACAACTGGTCAACAAAACACCCGTACCTATAACTCCATACCAACCAAATGCCTGCCAGAAAGTACCTGCCAGAAAGGTACCCATTGAACCGCCAACAAAGTAAGTAGTCATGAAAATAGTATTGATGCGATTGGAAGCATTAGGACAAAGCTCAAAGATACTGGTCTGGTTGCTTAATTGAATGCATTGCATGCCAATGTCGATAATAATAATACCTGCTACGATGCCCAAATAGGTGTTTTCTCCTGCAAAGAGCAGAAACCATGCAAAAAGTATCAATCCACAACCGATAAAGTTGAACCGGCGGACGCCCACTCTTTTTACGTATTTACCTACCAGTGATGCTGATAATGCTCCGGCTATTCCACAGAGTCCTAACATACCGATAACATTGCTTCCGGCGTGGAAGGGAGCTTGCCCCATTTTGAATGCCAGGCATGACCACATGGCCAGAAAAGAGCCAAATGCCAGTGCTGCCCGTATGGAGTAGATTCGTAGCTGTGGGTATTCTTTCAGTAACAGAAACAGTGATTTCATTAATTCACCGTATTTCCCTTTGAATGTGGGTTTTATATCCGGCAGTACTTTAACAACTACAATTCCACATATCAGCATCAGGGCAGCAGCTATGTGGTACATTTCCCTCCATCCGAAGATTTCGCCGATGAACCCGCTGATTACCCGGGAAGCGAGAATGCCGGTCAGCAAGCCTGAAACGACAAGACCTACGTTTCGCCCTTTATTCTCAGGTCTGGAGAATTGCGAAGCTATCGGGATGAATATCTGTGGTATTACTGAACAAATACCCGTAAAAAGAGATGCTGTTAATATAACATGTATGTTCGGTGCCAGTGCAATAGTCAATAGCGAAACAATCAGTATTGCAAAGTTAATAATGATGATTTTCTTTCGTTGATACAGGTCGCCTAACGGGATGATAAATAAAAGCCCCAGTGCATATCCGATCTGTGTAATCATAGAGATCAGGTTTGTCTTAAACTCTGATACACCCATGTCGTGGCGTATCATGTTCAGTAAAGGCTGGTTGTAGTAAAGATTGGCTACTGATATACCGGCAACAATTGCCAACGTCCAAAGTATGGATGCCGGTAATCCTCCGTTTTCTTTTAAAGTCTGTTTCATGGGCGCAAAGATAGAGAATTGAGCCTACTCTACAAAGAAAGTCACCGAAACTGTATTTCCTTCATTGTCTACTGCCGTCATTGTGTGTTTTCCTGACGAGGGGAGTAGGGATATCTTGTGAAAATCCTGTGTCTCGGCCAGGTAGTTATTGTCTAAATGCCAATATACAGTAGCTTTGGGAACGCTATGCACCAGTTCAAAAGTCAGCTGGCTTTTGCTCCCGTCCATTTGTTTGGGCAGAAATATGCGGGCATTCATGGTGGGATAGACAAACTGCATCGGACGGAGAATATCTTCCCCGCATCCGGGTTTGAAGGGAGGCAGAGGTTTGTATTCCGGGTGGCGTTGTTTGTAATACCATTCCCAGACAGGCGGTAGGGTGAACCAATTCTTTTGAATGGTAGCCTCTGTATTGATGCAACTTTCGTAGATACGTTGAGTGCCGTCTGCCGATAGGTTGATTCGGTGGTGATAGGGACATGCTTCGGTTTTGAGTCCGGAAGGAAGTATCAGTATGGTGTCTGTCTCTTCACAGAAGCGTCCTTTCAGATGTCCGGACAGGTGACAAACTTCTGCGTCTACAAATCCTTCAGAAGGTCTGACGAACCAGGGAGACGATGGTAACAGATTGAATACGTCGAACATGACCGGCCCCGCAGTGCGTGCCCCGACAAGTCCCGGTTTACCTTCTCCGGTAGCATTACCCACCCATACACCTACGGCATAGCGAGGGGTGACTCCTACTGCCCATGCATCGCGAAAACCATAGCTGGTTCCCGTTTTCCATGCAATAGTTTGCATGGAAGGAATAGTGCGCCAATCAATTTCTTCCGGTCGGTTTACTTCTTTTATGGCATCAAAAGTCTGCCATACGGCACAGGGAGAAAAGGATGAGGTTGAAACTGCAGATGAGACATTGTAGGTAGAGTCGGAGAGTAATAAAGAGCAGCCGGTTTTATCCAATCCTTTCAGGCAGCGTGCCATGTCTGTATAGGCACAGGTGATATCCCACAAGGTTCCCTCGGCACCTCCCAGAATAAGGGAAAGCCCATAATGGGAAGCAGGGCGGGTAAGGGTACTGATTCCTGCTTGTTTCAGGAAGTTGTAAAACTTTGGGACACCGTAACGTTGCAACATTGTTACGGTAGGGATGTTGAGTGAACGTGCCAGTGCTTCGGAAGCAGGGACGGCTCCCTCAAACTGCTGGCTGAAGTTCTGTGGAGCAAAACCATTGATATTGATCGGGATATCAGGTAATAAAGTATGTGGAAGTATACTGCCTTCCTGTAACATAGCGTAATAAAGGAAAGGCTTGAGAATACTTCCCGTACTGCGGGGGGAACGGATGATGTCTACCTGATTGCCGCTGTTTGCTTTATTGAAATGTACATTACCGCAATAGGCTATGGGCTGATTCTTCTGAACATCAATGACCAGTATGGCTATGTTGCGGATATCACTACGGGAGAACTCACCATTCCAACGCTCTATCAGTTCTTCTATCTGCAGCTGTATTCCCCGGTCGATGGTGCTTACAGAATAGTTACCGTTTCTCGTCTGGTAGAAGTAGTCAGTGAGATGCGGAGCAATCTGTGGTAGTGGCTTGGGCTCTTGGGGCAATGGCTCGCTGAGGGCAAGTTCGTAGCTTGAATCATCCAGCACTCCTTTTGTGTGCAACCGTGTGAGGAGACGGTTACGTTTATCGAGCAATGCCTGCCGGCTTTTGGAAAGATGAATCATAGCAGGAGAATTGGGAAGTACGGCGAGCATAGCTGCTTCTGCCCATGACAGATCGTCTGCCGAATGGCCAAAATAACGCCAGGCAGCGGCATCCAATCCTACTACATTTCCTCCAAACGGAGCATGGGAGACATATAAAGAGAGTATCTTCTCTTTTGAATAACGGAACTCTAACCGGGTAGCCCATATCATTTCGATAAATTTCTCGCTGAAGGTACGGGGATTGTTGCGAGCCAGACGGATGGTCTGCATCGTAATTGTACTACCTCCACTGATAACTCGTCCGGCTTTTAGATTCTGATAAGCTGCTCTTCCTATTGACACTGGGTTTACTCCCCAATGGTGAAAAAAATGGTTATCTTCAAATTCAACGAAGCAGGCTTGTATCTTTGCCGGAGTCGTAGTACGGGGAGGAAAACGCCATTGCCCGTCCGGGGCAATACGTGCTCCGAGAAGCTCATTATTCCGGTCGGCCACAACAGTAGAGTAGGGTACATGGAATAGTTGCCGGGGAAGGCAAAAAATATACCCTATTAACAGGAGTGTAATAACCCCTCCCCCTATCATTTTACCCTTCTTCCTTCTCTTTCCTTCTCCCTTCTCCATTCTCCCTTCTCTTCCCCTCTCTATTCAACCATCGCTTTTCCGGCCTGAGTCCTTGCCTGTGCTCCGGAATCGTACATTGCTTCGCACTGGATAGCAGGTAATATGAAGGTTCCTGCATAGGTTGCCTGCAATCGTATGGTGAAGGTTTTAGACTGTCCCCGTTTCAGATTGAAATAGGTAAGTACACGGTCATCACGGATATCCCGATAGGTATAACTGTTGTTCGTATCAGTACTTGTGGCTTGTTCCGGGTAGTCTATCATACGTTCATTATATATCTCCCAACCCGATGGTATGATATGTGTCAGTGCCAGGTCGTTGTAGTCGGAAGTTCCACTGATGTTGGCTACCGTAACTACTGCCATAAAGTCTGTACCTTGTTTGATCGGATTTATGGAGATAGCTGTACCGTTCATATCAGTATATCTCACATCCAGACGTAAATTGTTTGCCATTGCAGGTAAAGTATCATTCAGTAATTGTGTCCGGGTGATAAGATCTACATTTAATGCTCCTTTTCCATTATTTTTCACTGTAACTTCACCTCCACCGGGAGCAGTGGCAAGTGTTTTCTCAAACACGGCTTTGGCAGATTTTACAGCGGGTTGTTGTTTACCATGCAGTGTCCACGAAAAGTCAAGTGTGCCTGATAGTTTTTCGGCCAATCTGCCCATTGCCATTAGAGCAAATGCTGTGGATTGGGTGTTGAACCACTCTTCACGGGATAAAGTTTGTGACACTCGTTGTGCCTGTGCAAACGCTTCCCGTTCGCGTCCCATTAATAGCAACGTTTCCAGTATCATAGATTCATCGCGGTCATAAGATCCGTATACATAACTTCCCGCAGAAGAGGAATAAGGCTCTACTGTAGTCTTGGCATTAAATACCAACTCATTAGCTGCTTTCATTTTTCCGTTTAAGGCGTATGCTGCCGCCAGTCTCCATTTAGCTTGTAAAGAGAGAATTTGTTCCATCTCCTTCAGGCGGTTCATGGCCCCGTGTTCCGGTGCTCCTGCCAATGCCAGTGTGTATAGTCTGAACGCTTGTTGCAAATCTGATTGCCAGTAATATCCGGTATCCTGTTGAGGTGTACGCCAGTTTTGTGCAGCCGAACGTTGGAAGCGCTTCCACTTATTGAGTACATTGGCATTTACGGCATATCCTTTTTCCTGTGCCATTACCAGGAACATTCCGGCGTAGGAGGTTATCCATTCGTTGGCAGAAGCACTTCCCGGCCAGTAAATAAATCCTCCGTTGGGTAACTGACGGGCATACAGTTGTTTGATTGCTTCCTGTACATTTGCCTTTATTTTTTGAGATTCGGCTTCGTCTACTGCTTTGAACTGACTGATAAACAGGAGTGGGAGAGCTTTGGAAGTTAGCTGCTCTGTACAGTAGTGCTGGTAATTATACAAGAAGTCGAATCTACGGCTGATATCTACCGACGGGATACGGGATACTTCTAACTTGACACTGTTTTCCGGTGAACGGCTGCCTAACCGATAAGAAAGCTCACAGCTTTGCCCGTTTTCTATCCATTTACTTTCGCGCAGTGTTACCGCCGGATTAGGATTGCGTACCTCTATCTCAATTGTTTCCGAAACTTTCTTTCCCGCTCCTTCGGCTGTTATGCGAAGGGCTGCTTTACCGGATTTAGTTCCGGTCTTTAGTTTGAAGAAAACTAACTGGTCACCCGGTTTTACGAATGAAACCGATTGTTGGGAGGCACCGCTGATTTGTGCACCACCCGATGCTGAAACGGATACTTTTACATTCTTCACTTCTTTCTCCATGGCAAATACATTGACCGGGAGTGATATCTCTTCTTGTGTACTGAGCACGCGGGGTAATGTTGAAAGAATCATGAGTGGGGTACGTACCGGAGTTGTCTTTTCTGCCCGTCCGTATGCTCCGTTTTCTCCTGCCACCACCATGGTACGTACTGAACCTACGTACATTGGAAGCGTGATTCGGTGTGTCTGGCTTTTACCCTTGCCAATACTGAACGGACCGATAAAACGTACTACCGGTTTGAAACGGTTTGCTTTGGTATCTGCCGGTTTTAATGTTTCATCACCTCCGGTACTGAACAGTGAATTGTAACTACCTGTATAGGCTCCCAACACATCGTCATACATGTCCCATGTACGGATGCCTAATGCTTCCCGTGCATAAAATTCATTCCACGGATCAGGTGTTTTGAAGTTGGTAAGGTCAAGTAGTCCATCGTCTACGATAGCCAGTGTATACGTCATTGGTTTACCTGTCTTTTCGCTTACCGTCACATTGAATTCCGTTTCGGGACGAAGTACATCGGGCATCTGAATTTGGGGTTGGAGTACGGTTTCTTTATTAGTCACAAATACCGGCATTACTCCGTACATGCGGATGGGTAAATCATTTACTGTTTGTGCATGTGGTTGCAGCAGGCTGATGTGCAGATAGACATTAGGTGCCATTTCCGGGGTCACTTTGAACTGATATTTGGTGTCTTCTTTACCAGATACATCCAACCATTCACGTTGTAATACCTCTGAGCCGTTTTCCAGAGCGATAAGTGCTCTGCCTCCTGCTGAGGCGGGGATGATGGCAGTTACCGTTTCACCTGGTTCGTAAGATTCTTTATCGAGAGAGAAAGCTAACATTTTGATACCACTCGGATCAGTCTTGCTGGAACGTCCACGCCATTCGGGCCAGTCTACGTAGACTGTACCTCCGGTAGCATGTCCGCTTTCTGTGTCTTTCACATACACCAGATAACGTCCCCAATCGGGATAGTTGATGCGGAATCTGAAACTGCTCTTTCCGTTTATGGTATTCAGCTTTCCGCTGGCCACAGGGGTATAAGAACTGCTGTTGACATAAGTCTCAAATGATTCTCTGGAACTTTCCCACCACCAGCTCCAACTGATGCGGTAAATCTTATATTCAAGTCCCGAACGATTCACTGGTTTTCCTTCCGGATTCACGGTGACGATGTCAAATACATGATCCTTATCTGTCTCGATATATTTACCTTTGGGCTGATTGAGATTGATACCTACGTACGAATTGAAAGGAGAAAACGGTACACTTGTTGTGTTGATACTTGCATCTCCGCCCGGTTCGAATACCCGGGTGGTAATATTGGCTTGTAGCATACCCGGTGCATTTCCCGATTCGGGTAGTTTGAGGGTGAACGATGCATTGCCGTTCGCATCCAGCATGCCGCTGAATACGTCCATGCGTGAAGAGGTGAACTCTGTTGCCGGATTATTGAATATATATTGCCCGTAATTCTTGAATTGCGTATTGACTTTGGAGAGTGACATTTCGACTTTTGTTTTCAGTCTTGAAGCCTGGGCACCTGTTAGCCATGCTGACGACAAAGTAGTACGTATCTCTCCATCCGTGGCTTTGAGTATCTCTCCCGGAAGCTGTAGATTGATTTTCAGACGGTTGGGCTTTACCGTTTCTATTCGTAGTGACTTGTGAAAGGCCGTTCCTCCAACCTTCACGTAAGCATTCCATAGTCCGGTAGGATCTTCTGCTCTTGTTGGTACGGCGAAAGTATACAGCCCGTTTACTCCGTTAGTGGAGATTAACTTATTGTAGAATTGTCCCCGCGGATTGTAAATTTCCAATGCTACGGGGTGTTTATCCGGTATCCGGTTGTTGCGGTCTTCAAGCATGAACGAAATGTGTAGTGTATCGCTGGGACGCCATACGCCTCTTTCGCCATATACAAATCCTTTTAATCCTTTCTGTATATCTTTACCGCCTACGTCAAAACGACTGACTGACTGTTCTTCCCCGTCTGCCACCCGTACATATGCTTTTTGCTTTCCGGCTTCTGCCACAACAATGAAAGGCACACCTTTAGTCTCAATGACAGTGAATCCGTTTTTGTCGGTTTCGGCTTTACCCACTGGCTGTAGCTGAAAATTGTAAGCTGTTACTATAGCTTTCTCTACTGGGGTAGTATCTAATATGTTATTTACAGTAATCCACAATTTGTTGACCGAGTTTCGCTTTACAATCATACCAAGATTGGATGCCAGAACATTACATGCAGCTGTTCGGTCTGCTCCCATATAGTAAGATATATGGCAGGGGTTGTCGCGCTCTTCCCAACGATATTGTCGCCAGTCCATTCCTTCGGAACCGTTGTAATAATAGTAGGTCTGCGGAGTATCCCACACAGCTTCATCTTCTTCTGACAGTTGTTCGGAGGATAGTTTTGTTAACTGGTCCGAACTTTCGGAGAATTGTAATTCTTTGTCATCTTCTCCGCATGGATAGGCCGAATAGGCTTGTTTGAACGAAAGGGTGATCCGGTAGATGGCTCCCGGTTCCTGATTGATCAGTCCGGAGAGGTCAATAGAATAATCTTCCCATTTGCGGATGTCTTTGGACGGGTCTTTATCCAGATGTAATGTCTTTTTATAAACCAACCGTCCGGACCGTCTCAATTCGTTGGAAGATGAAAGAGTGTTTGTCTGCATAAACATCAGTACATTGCTTTCAAATATACGGATCACATTCAAGTCAACAGCATGCAGGCTGACAGCCCGGAAAGGGATAATCAGATTTTTGGAGTCGGGCAAAATGGCAGCATCTGTACGTAGTTCCACTTGTGGTTTCAGGCTGGGTTGACTGAAGGAGATAGAATGGGAGGTGCCGAGTTTTTTTCCTTTCCTATTTTTTATGCCTTCATAGATTCTCAGTGTGAGTTTATTGGAGCGATTGGGCTCGAAGTATATGTTTACTTTGTCATTGATTACCTGAAATGTGTACGAAGAGAGTTCCGCGATTTCAATGAGTCCCTTTAGGTCCTGTGTGGTAGATACGGGATCGGAGAACGAAATTTGTATTCCGTTCTCTGGTTGCTCTATGCGTTGTGCAGACATGAAGCGGAAGATATCTTTTGCCGGAATGGTCACCTTCTCAACAATCTTCCGGTCTATACCTACCACTTTTCCGTTCAATGTTATTTCCAGATCGTAATCTTCCTGTGCTTTCGGTATACGGTTGATGTTGAAACTGTATCGCATCGGATTTCCTGTGCCTCCTACAGAAATGGCATAATCTGAAGAACCATTTCCATTAACTGAGATCATTTTCTCTACTTGTACGTTGTCAATCTTGTCGCTGAAACGTATTTCTCCTTTAACAGAAGCGTAATCGGGGGCAGCGGCAGTTATGTCGAGTGGTTCCATTGCCAATGAGAAATCCTTCTCTTGTACCCGAAATGAGAAATTAAACTCTTTCAGACGTTTGTCTACTTTTACAAAGTCTCCCAGTTGAAACGAAGCCTCATACATTGTTCCTGGTTTAAGCGCTCCTTCTTCGGGCAGGAATTCTATTGTATTATTGCTTATCCAATATGTTTTTCCTTTCAGTGAAGGCGAAAAGCGAAATGGATTCTCTTTGAGTTCGTTATTTAAATCTACTACGGGCTGATCTTGGGTCAGTTCTATTCGTATGGGTGAGGATTGCGATATTACCCCACCTGTATAGGCATTTACATAAGGTGTAAACTCCGAAGAAGGAACAAGTTCTTTCTGACTGCCTGCACATGAGCTCAGACTTATGATGATGAACAGAAGAACAGAATACGCGGCTGGAATCATTGTTGTTCGTTTCATGGTAAAGGTATTAAAAGTTTAGTGACCAAAGATAATGAAAATATGCTTTTTACTATATTGATTCATCTAAAAAAATGAAACAGTCTTTGATTGGGGGGATATCTTTTATCAGGGCAATCGCACCAATTTTAGGTTCAATTGACCATCGCTTGGCGTACCTCCCCGTGCGGGAAGCACTCAAAACTGATAAATAACTGAAGGATTTTTCTTTATTGCGGCAAGAATAAAATAAAATATTGATTTTCAAAAACTATTTTATAATTATTCTTTTCTATAAATTCATTTACCACCTGGCTCTTTTTATTACTTTTAAAAGTACCTGCTTCCACTCCGCAGTCAATCAGGTAGTTCTCATCCGGTGTTCCGAACTCTTTTCCTATGCTATCAAATTTTTGCCTTAATATAGCTGGGAGTGGACCTTTGTAATTGTTTAGTTTCTGTTTTAGTAGCGGTGCACTTAATAATTCCGGCCAGGAACATCCGATAAATGGTCTGGTTCGTGTCATATAATTAATGGCGGGTATACTGCCGTAAGCAAACAGGCAGTCATCTTCTTTAATATATGGTTTTATCCCTGCTAACAAGTCGTTCACTATCTCAGCTCTTTCATGGGAAGTATAAACATGTTTCGTTCTTTCGTTCCGGATCGAGAACCTCTTCTCGAAAAGTGGACCTCCGTCAAAGTATACTCCTTCAGTTATAGTTTTTACTCCGCATACCAGGATGTATATACCCAAAGTAAGCAATAGCGTTTTCCTTACCATTTGTACAGATAAAACGGGCGGAAGAATTTTGTTTTTTATGGAAAAGTAAAACGAGATGGCCATAGGTAATCCTAACCAATAGATAATACTTCCGTTATTGTACATTCCCCCATCACTGCCAAGTGGTATGATCAGGATCATAGAAAGTCCTGCCCATGATAACATCTTGATTGCTTTGTCATTATTCAAAAAGATATTTCCTGCTAACCCTATCAGACTGAAAGCACAGAGGATAATTACGGCATTTTCTCTATAGAAAAGAATGCCCAATACTATGAAAGCAATGATTCGGATAGGTAATTGTAACAGAGCATTTCTTACATATTTAAGAGACAATAGAAGAACAGCATAAAGTAAGAGTATTTTCGCTCCGAACTTGAAAACCAGATAGTAGATTCTCACCTGAGCAAATATCATATTGGCCAGGGTATGGGAACTTGTTCCGCTATCGTCTCCCGCAGCAGAGGTCAGTTCGTGCAAATTATGAATGAAATATTCATAATGCCCTAAAATTTTCATTAGTAAAATAACACCTATAATTCCTGTGATGAACGAAAGTGTAAAGATCAGGCATCTGCCGGCACAACGACGAGCACTTTCTTTATAATAAAGTTTATGCAGAATTATAAGCAGAATAATGCCATAATCGAGTATATTCGGAATACGTGCAAAGGTGTTTAATGCAACTATAATTCCACTGATAATGAACCATAGATTATTATTACTTCTTAGCCCTTTAAATAAATAAAACACAGCAAGTACATATAGAAGGCATGTCATCAGATCATTGTAGAAAGCCATAGGTAGACCTACATAAGAAATAATAACCAGTAAAACTCCAATGATTATAGCCGATACATGGATATGTTTACGGAGCAGTCTATATACCAGATAAACGGTAATCATATTGTTTACTACACCCAATAAACGTATATCGAATATCCCTGCATCAGGAAATAAAGCAATGAAAGTTCCTCCTACAACTCCGCTTAGATAGTACATGAAGTTATATTCCACACTTTCAGGAGCTTTGAAGATATGATCGTAGAAAGTCATATAGAATCCTGAATCACATAACTCGAAGCCCCAAAAGACAGATATTAATTGATAAACTATAAGGAGAAGACAAGTAATTCCGAAAGCTTTTCCCGGATTGTTTTCAATAAGATGATATAATTGAGAGATTGTTTTCATTAGAGAGAAGTTTATTATATATCCCTGATAAATGAGAACTCAGATTTAACTTTATACTTCTTTAATAAGAATCATATGCAAATATAGTCATTGTTGTTAACATAGCAACACAATGGAGAGTAGATTATCAGTGTATTGTTAATGTAGCTATGTATTGTTGGCAAAGAGAAATAACAGACATGATATACGTGAACTAGAGTTTGAAAAATTAGATATATGTTAAATAATAAAATATACTAATTGCATTTCTTAATGATTTTTTTGTTAATAAATTAGAGCTATGTGCCATCACTAATTTTACTTTTTATTTTTTTTTAACCATAAGCTACATTTGTTTTTTGTACATTTGAAATGATGCAGGATGATAAGATACATCTTTATGTTCGAATATTTTGGAAAAGAGAGAAACTCTTTTTTAGGTGTCATTGAGACAAAAACCAGTACATAGAAGAATTAAAACCAAGGATTATATGTTTATTAATAGACAAAGAATTTATTTGCCTCTATCTGTTCTATTTATGTTTTTATTGTTAACTTCTTGTTTTGACGAGAAGTTTGAAACGAATGCGAAGGAGGGTCATGTGACGATAACGGGTATTAATACCCGTAGTTATGAGGGCTCGAAGCCGGGAGATGGCATTGATGATAAAGTTGAAACGCTTCGTGTATTGGCATTTGATAAAGCTACTAATATATGTAAAAGTAATGTTTTTTATTATGGTGCTGTGTTGGCCGGAACTACCTTGCAGCATCCTATTAAACAAGGAGAATATAATTTTATTTTTCTGTGTAATGAACCTCTCTGTCAGGATATCCAAACATTACTTGATGGTATTAATCACTATGATGATGTAAAGTCAATTGCATATCCGGCAGAGTTTTTTAATTCGGATTATATTATTCCTATGATAGCAGAAAACGGAGGTGTAAAAGTGTTGGCCGGAGGAAAAATCGAAATAAACAGCGTTGTAAGTACAGAACTGGTTGTAAAATTAAGACGACTTGCTGCCCGTATTGATGTTGTCTTAAAATCTAAAATAGATTTGGGAGATTTCAATTCTACTGTATTCGAAGGGGTTACTCTCTCGAATCTTCCAGATCGCGTGTCGTTGGTACATGGCTTACCCAGTGATCCTGTATCTGGTTGGGTATATGATGATCCAACTTTAACTTACAATGGAACAGCGATAACCAGAAATGTAATACGTAAATTTACACTTAATGATAATGCCGGTTATTTTGAGATAAATCCGGCTTTTCTAACTTCTGCGGATAAAGCGAATGATTTGGTTTGGGCAGCCAGAATAAAAAGAGTAATCGTTCCTTCCAGTTATTTTGCGACAAAAACGATGGAAGCAAATGCAGTTGATTTTACAGTTAATATGATAAAAGATTATAGCCCTTCATGTAAATTGCAAATTTTATCTGATCCGGATTATAGATTACCGGCAAATGCCCGGCTCGATTTAACGGCTGTCATAAAAGCACCTTTGGAAGTAAATATAAAGCCTTCTCTATGGATTCCTGATGATAATGATTGGGAGATAGTGGATAATCGTATCTTAAATGTATCTCATAAAGAAGTTAAAATGACAGACTTGAACGGGGTTCGTATTTCTTTCTGGTCGAATATGCCGGTGGTACGAGTGTTGAATACTGTGCAAAAGCAGGGAGAGGCTACGAAGCGTATTACTAATGAGGTTTTTAACTGTTTGGCAATAGATGAAATCAATAATTCCAATCCTTACCGGTTTTATTTTGATCCGCTGACTGGTAGTGGTTATATGGATTTGTTGATTGATGGTACAAATACGGTTGTCGGTTCTCCACATATCAGAACTGAGAATATGACTGGTACGTATACGTTGACTTTGTCAGCGGAGGAACAAGATGGAAAAAATGCTTTGCAGCGGGAAATAAAAGTGGTGGTAACACAAGAAGGTTTACGCTTTGTTAATGATCCCACTAAAAACGGACAAGGTTTGTTTAATGGAGTCTTTTTTAAACACAATCAGAAAGGTGAACGTATCATTACTGGGCAACATGGTGTAAACTGGGACTGGTCAGTGGAGGTGCCTGCTGAGTTTCGGGATTGGCTGGTAGTAAGTGCAACCCCCAGTTTTGATCCGGGGGTAGGAACCGAATCACCGGAAGATGCTGAAAAATACCATGTAGTCCCAAATCAATATAAAGGGGAAACAGGTTATAATATTACAGGTCTTAAAGGTCGTATTTATTTCCGTATTGGCGTAAAAGAAAGCGCTAATTTTGTAGCAAATAAAGATGCAACTCCAAAGTTTGGATATGTTAATTTGAAATATCGCCTTTCTGCTACGTGGTCACCGACTATGATTATCTATGTCCGGCAGGGAGAAGCGCCACATTATATATATGGTCCGGATGATCCGATTCCGGGAGAAGTGTATAATGGCTGGAATGGTGGAACTTTGATAAGTTCAGAAGTCAGAGAGGATATGCGTCTTTTAGCTGCAGATTCGCGCAATCTTGGGGCTGCGGAGTTTTCACCTCTTAATTTAACAACGGAAGGATTGGCTGGAAATGGAAATCCTGCCCATGAAAATGTTGGTATAAGGGGGGCTCGTTTCGTTGATTTTCCTTCGCAGGCAGGTGCCTTTTTTCAGTGGGCGATAGATCTGGGATCTTCTACTGATTATAGTAGTTATTATCGTAGAGCTTATAATCCAACAAAATCATTGAATAGTACGGCTTTCCCGTGGGGATACGCTGAATTCCCTATTATGTGGGATGGAGCTACCGGCATATCAGTGTATAAAAGTCAATTTGAGGTCTGTCCTCCGGGATATCGTCGGCCTACAGATGGATATACGAATAAGATATCTACTAATGGATATTATCCTTATTTGCCGATTGCAGGCTCTTCTGCCACTGATTTTGAAAATCAGAAAGCGGATATAAAGTATTCTGAATTCAGAACTTCTTTATTCTTAGTGCCTTTTGCGGGGAATGCTTCTTCAAATGCTGATTATAAAACAACCTATGACAATGTTGTTTCAACCAATACAGGGCCGGGAACGTATCCTTATGGTAAAAGTGGAACAGCTCGTAAACAATTGAAAAACACATCTTTTACTTTTTATTCGGATGGTTTTTTTGACAGAAGACCTATAAAAGAAGCTTCTTCGGGTAACTATGGTGTGTCATTAAACAATAGTAGAGCTGCTTATCAGGGAGTACTATACTATAATTTTGATACTTCAAAGAAGATATATCGTTCTGTCTTTTTTCCGGCTACCGGTCGTTTGAATAATATGACAGGTAATCTGGAAAGTGCAGGTAGTACCGGTTATTATTGGTCGTCAAGTGTAGGACCTGGATACAATCGGAGTGAATTGATATCAGGAACAAGTGATAGAAGAATGCGTTATGGAGCCTGGTCACTTGAATCTTCCTATAATGCTCATAACATGAGACTTTCATATCAGGGATTTGCTCAGGCTATCCGTTGTGTGAGAGAGTAAAGTATATTCTATGATAAGTTTTTAATTAATAATATTCTGTGGAGAAGGCGTCGTTTTTATCTATGTCTTCTCTTTTATTTAAATAAATATTTATTTGATTCTTTATCAATTTTCAAAATAGTTTGTGTCAGTAATTCAATGGCATACTCTATATCTCTCCAGTCGCACATATCTGTATGCTCAATCAACCTCCTAAGGGGAGACTACTTTTGTGACAGAGATTGTTGATTGGTTTGTATTTAACGATAATTCAAGTTAATATATTGTATAACATTTTAGGGTGAAACTCTATAATTCTGTGGTCTTATGCAAGCCAAGTTTTAATAACTCTTTTCTTCTGTCTAATTTAATTATTGAAGATAAGTTGAGCTTGTTTCAATCACTTTTTTATCTATTTAATAATATTGTATATACTGGTATAGTCTAGTTTTCTGATGGTTCAATATTCAAACATAAACAGTATTTCTATTCTGATATCTTATAACGGTGCTAAAGTTCACAGTGGGTATATAAAGCTATTTTTATGCGGAATTGTACCTGTCAATATTCTGTTTCTTTTGCTTTATCGTCTTAAGTAATGGTTATCCTTGTTCAGTTACAGGGATTTAATCTATAGTAATTGCTTAAATTACTTGCCCAAAGCCTGAGCTACGTCAACCGCACAAGCCACAGTACAACCTACTATCAGATTGTTACCAATTCCTAAGAATCCCATCATTTCTACGTGAGCAGGAACCGATGAAGAACCAGCGAACTGAGCGTCTGAGTGCATACGGCCCATAGTGTCCGTCATGCCGTAAGAAGCAGCGACTCAGTATCTCTGCAAGGTTTAGCAATTAGCTATTAATCAATGCTATAATAGTCAAAGATAAACTCCTTGTTAATAAGTAAAAGAACGAATTATCAAAAAGGGCTGTATTATGGGCTAATTCCCTTTAGACGAGAGTAATCTTTATAGGATTGAGGCCTTAATCTGATTTGCGTATCAATGAAGTATAAGTCATTGTCTATTCCGTAAAGCACATTGTTAGGGACAGCATCAAACACTTCGTATTCTTCGTTATGGAATTCGTCTATGTAATCCATTTCAAAGCCAAGAGCTGTCATATATTCTACGATTTCATCTTCTGTAGCTTCACGCTCTGCTTGTATGTGAGGTTGGATTAGAACAGCACAAAACTCTTGCTGGCTATTATAGGCAAAGCCTATCATCTGATAGGGTACATTACTAAAGAACTTGTTATGTGCAGAGATGCGAATAAAGAAATTTCCTAAATCATCGCCTGCATATTCAAAGTTATTCAGCTTATATATGGTTGCTGCACCATCGTAAAAGACTTCATTCTCACCTCCTTTATCTAAATAGATGGTAGGGATGTGATTGAAGTCTATCCATAAATCATTTGAATTGGCGAATGAAATTAGTTCTTCGATTTGCCCTCTCTTATAGCTCTCTGTTGGTTCAAGCGTTCCTGCTGCTTCTTTGCTTCTTCTAACGATGCAGGCTGCTTGCTCCAAGATGCTATTGATTGGCGAGTACGCTCTATCCATTGCTTGTGAAATTCATTAATGTATTCCATAATTTGTTATGATTATGAGTTTATGCAAATGTAATCAATTTATGGTTATTGAACAACTTTACAAGTGATATGTTGAACGGGATTGCATCATTTCTACGTGAGCAGGAACCGATGAAGAACCAGCGAATTGAGCGTCTGAGTGCATACGGCCCATCGTATCTGTCATACTATGATAAATAATAGTATATTGCATCCCTGTAACCACTTACTAATCTATCATAGATCGTTATGTTATTGAATGGTCGTGAATAAGTCGCAAATAACTGACCACTAACCTTTGTTATTCAGTTGATTATTTTCTCTTATGGCTCTCTGATAGTCTAAGCGCTTCTACTGTTCGAGTACTAGAGTACTCCTGTGTTGACCATCTAAGATTACAAAGTAACCTTCTGCTTCTGTTAGAACTCTTGATTTACACCTGTGTAACTATTGCTATTTCCATATTTCCAGTATGTTAATCATCTCTCGATTGTATTTAATGAAACAGTTGTGAAACATTAAATTATCAAGTACAAAGGTAATTATTCTTGTAATACATCCCAACCCTGAACAAGCATCCCCGTCAACTTCGTAGAAGGAAATTTATCATAATTAGCTTTTCTCGTATTTATACTTGTTTTTAAATTTATATGTTCGCACATACTTTATATTGTGTAAATATATAGATTTTGTTTTTATATCAAAAAATTAGATTATTTTTTGATAAATCTTATATTTGCTGAAAATAAACCAATCCGGATAGATATGAAAATAGACCATAACAGCAATAAACCTCTTCATATTCAATCCAAATATTCCATTGACCGGGGAGGAAGATTATACACGCCAATTATACGATATGCTGGAAACTCAATATATATAGTGGCAAAGACCAGCAAGGAGGAGATTTCAGCGAGACTTGCAGGGGAATTTATTGCAGAAAAACTAGAGATCCAATCCAGTGATCCTATATTAATAAGGAAAAGATTTGTTTATGATGTGAACGGAGTACCTATTGAATATAACATCGGATATTACCGGGCGGATAGCTTTACTTACACAATAGAAGTGGAAAGGTAGAAAATATATTCATACATATTATTTATTATTGTTCAATACAAATGTACTTTTGTACAAAACTGGGTTCTAACTTACTTGTTATCAAAATCATTATTCTTTTGTAGCAGTAGTTTGTTACATTTGAAAGATATGCCGAAACAAGGAATATTCTTTTGTTCAAATAAAAAGAGTTATTTAAAGGAGTATACAATATTGTAATATTACTGAATAAAAAAGGTGTATTAAACGAGTTTCTTGTTTGTACATTTACAAAATGAAATGTAACCCCGGCTATATAGAATACACCGGTGTTGTAATGTAATTGTTTTTTTACTGTTTTTATGTCATGAGAATAACTAAAATATTTGCAGTACTAATTACTCTGTTTGCGACGGGAACGGTTGTACAGGGTAAAGAGAATATTTTCAAGCTTGAGAACCGCTTTCTTTCCAGACAGCTAAGTATTGAAGATGGTAAATTGAGAACTTTATTTATTGAAAACAAACTTGTTGGAGTAAAACTATCTCCTCTTTCGTGTAATGAATTTGCGTTACGCTTGTCTGATGGTACCGATAAAATCGGTACAGATCGTTTGGTCAATACTGAAGATTTTCGAGTAGAAAAGGTACAAAATTCATCTAATGATAAAGAAAAAAAACAGAGTTATCAGTTCGTATTATATAATAGTAAAGAAGATATGAAAATAATCTTGTATTACGAATTGAAAGAGGAGGAACCTTACTGTCGTAAGTTTATTCAAATTATACCAAACAAGGAGGTGACCATTGAGCAAGTTGATGTGGAATCTATAGCTTTGGAAGATGCTTTTCAGAATTATACAATAAAAAGTATTACTGCACAAGCCCCTTCGCAGTGGAAACCGGGGCTGGGACAACCGATTTACACATTGCAGACCGGTACATTTTGGGGGATGGAGTTTCCGGCGGCTTATAACACCGTAAGCAATAATCTTATATCTTGTAGCTATTTGATTGGAAAAACACTTCAAAAAGGAGAAATTTATACTTCATATAAAAGCGTGGTAGGTATGGCTGATGATGTCAAATATATAGACGATGCTTTCTATACTTATATTAAACGAATTAGGAAACGTCCTCTTCGCTTGCAGATTCAATATAACAGTTGGTTTGATTATGGAAATCGTGTAACAGAGAAACAGTTTATTTCAAGTATTGAGAAAATACAGAAAGAATTGGTGGTTGACCGTAAATGTCCTTCTCTTAGTGCGTATGTGATAGATGATGGATGGCAGGATATTAGTGCTACTGCTGACTGGTCAGATACCGTTTGGACAATAAATAAGACGAAATTTTCTCCTTATTTTTCCGAAAGTGTCAGTGCTGTACACAAAGCTAATTCTCGATTGGGTATTTGGTTAAGTCCGGCTTCCATATTAGGAGGACTTTCTATGGTTCCCAGAATGAAAGAATATGGATTTGAGTCACTTTCTTATGGCATGTCCATGACTGGAAAAACGTATATGGATAAGTTAGAACAGCGTGTGTGTCAATTGGCGGCAAAAGGAATTTCTTATTTCAAATTCGATGGACTTTTCGGACATCTCAACATCCGTGATTTTGAACTCAATGGTAGGGGGACTCCTGCTGTTCCTCAGCTTAACACGGAGGAATTTGCTTCTAACGATCGTAGGTTGAATACTTCCCGTTATGATGAAGTGAAATTATATTATATGACTGCTGCTACGGAAAGATTGATACACATGTTTGATCGTTTGTCTGAAATTAATCCTGAGATATTTATTGCCATTACGAATGGTGCTTATCTTAGTTCGTGGTGGCTGCAATATATTGATGTTGTGTGGCTTATTAATGCAGACGATGCGGCAGGAGGCAGTAACCGTACGGATGAATTAGTGTATAGAGACAATATTTACTATCAAATATGGACAGAAGAGAATACGAAGTTTCCTATAAATGCCATATTCAACCACGAACCTAAGAAAACTAAATTCGATGAAACGGCAGATTCATTTAAAAAATACTTATATATGAATTTGAGTCGTGGTACGGGATTTATTGAATTATATATTAAAACGCATCAATTGTCGTCAAGTGATTGGGATGTATTGGCGGAAGGATTGAAATGGAGTCATAAGTTCTTTCCAACATTCCAACATGTAAAGATGCACGGAGGTTCTCCAAAATATAAAGAAATATACGGATATAGCGGATGGAGTGACGAAATGGGGTATATCTCAATACACAATCCATCGGACAAAGCACAGAAGTATACATTTACATTGGATCGTGTCCTTGGGCTGAATCCGGATAACTCGACAGCTTTTCGTGTCTCTTCACCTATAAGCCAACTTAAAGAAAAAAATATGAAAGAGTTATATTGTTATGGAGAAACTGTTTCTATTGAATTGAATCCCGGAGAGATCGTATTGATAGACTTTGAAAGTAGATAATTGATTATTAAATAAATAGATTTATGAAACGTATACAGATAAATGGATGTTTTCTTTTACTTTGTTTTTGTTTTTTGTCTGTTTCCACAGTTTTTTCTTTTACATCTTCTTTGGAAAATGTACCGGAGGGAAAACGGGATTTATATCGATTGAGGAAACAGTTTCCATTGGTTTGCAACGAAGTAACAGATTTGGATTGGAAGGACTCTGAACGTATGGTTGGACTGATTAAGGTTCGTGCGACGGAAGTATTGGATAAGAAAGAGGCTATCCTTTTTTCGAAGTATGTACATGCCTGGGCTTCTGCCGCTATCTTAAAACATCCCGAAGGAGCTCATTTTAATGAATATATGGATGCTATTTTGGAAAATGGTGTTATTACCCGTATTCCCAAATTGGTATATAGCGACTATGGAATGGTGAGACAAATTCCTTTTCATTTGTTGGCAGCTTTGCCGGCTTGCAGTGACGAACAGAAAAGTCGGTTGATTGAAGTAATTAAACAAGTAGTGGAATTTGATCGTCTGCATCAAGGTGAGGCTATAATTAGGCAGAATGTGAATACGGATTATATGTATAATATGTTGCCACATTTGTTTTTTTGTGCATTGTATCAGCCTGATGAAAATCTGGCTGTCAGAGACATGAAGGCTTTCTCGGATTATTTGTCGGCCTGTACGCAATACACATGCGGTGATCGGGATGGGCTCAAAGTTGATGGGACTGGTTTTCATCATAGAACACATTATAATGGTTATATGTATGCTTATAAAACTTGGGTGGAATACATGTACCGATTAAGAGGAACGTCTTTTAAGATTCAGGTTGATGCTTATCGGAGGATGAAAAAGGCTGTAGTCAGTGAGTATTTGATGGCTACTTTACCAACGTCCGGTGATGCACATTACTTTGCTAATAGTATGGCAGGTCGTCATCCGTTTGCGGGCTTGAAAGTTGATTTTGGTGCTGAACTGTTCCGTAATTTGATAGAGATCGGAGGAGATTTGGAAGGAAAAGAGATAGATGAAGATTTGGCAGCTTATTACAATGCTTTTTTTGAAACGAATTATTATAAAGGAATTCGTCCTCATAAATTGGATGGATTTTATCAATTTAATTACAGCCCGGCAGCTGTTTATCGTTATGATAACTGGGTCGCTACTATGAGGTGTCCGACGACCCGCTTTTGGGGGGGTGAATTGTATAGTGGTACGAATCGTTTTGGTCGTTATCAAAGTCATGGTACCTTGGAAATTATGTACGACGGATCTTTGAAAAAGTCGGGATATCCGGATGGATGGGAACGGTTCAGTGGAGAACGAGGTGGTTGGGACTGGAACGTTATTCCTGGGGCGACAACGGTACATTATACCAATTGGAATGAGATGCTTCCCAATAAGGACAATACATCCCGTTTTGACCAGTGGGCTAAAACGACCAATTTTTCCGGTGCTTTGTCGTGGGGAGACTGCGGTATATTTGCCGCTTCATTCGACCAGGGTGATTATTGGGGAGGAAGACGGTTTGAGCCTACCAATTTGTCGTTCTGTAAATCGGTTTTTGCTTTTGATGGTATATTGGTAAGTATGGGGAGTGGGATCGGTTCATACGGAAATTATTCTGATGACTGGATTACTGCTACAAATCTGTTTCAGGCAATAGACTATAAAGAAAATAAAACTCCCGTTGTAAATGGAAAAAAATTGAAGAAGGGAGAAAGCTTGATTTTGTATAATGATAAGAATAACTGGCTGATAACTCCTTGTAGCACAGGATATATCATTCCTTCCGGAAATGATCCTTTGCAGGTTTCTTATAAAGATCAGTATACACCTGGTCCGGAAGGTATTACGGATTCGTCTTTTGGTACTCTTTGTGCAACTAAAGCATATTTTAATCATGGTATAAAGCCGATACGTAAAAAGTATTGTTTTGCCGTTGTTCCTACAGCGACTCCAAAGAGAATGTCAACCTATGCCAGGCAATTGTTTTGTAAAGAAAATGGTGCTTTTGACGTAAGGCAACATCAGGATTCGCTGCATGTGTTAAAGCATATCGCTTCTAATACGTTGGCCTATGCGTTATTTGCTCCTGCAAAATTTTTGCAGGAAGGCATGCTGTGTTCGGTAGATTCTCCACTTTTACTGATGGAGAGGGCAGAACCAGAAAATGAGATTTTAAAGCTTGCCGTGTGTAGTCCGGATTTGAGGCCTGAAATGACGGAAGACGGTAAGAAGTGGCATTCTGTTCCCACGGTTTCTACTTTGATTTTGAGGGGGGGATGGAAGTTAACCGGATCGTTCCCGAAGGGTGTTTCATCTTGTTCAAAGGTAGGGAATAATACCGAATTAGTCTTAATATTGAAAGACGGATTACCGCTTTACATTACATTGAAGTCTGAAGAGTAAATTTTAGAATTCTTGTTAATATAAATGTATGTGTATTGCTTAATTTATTGTATATTATGAGAAAAATAAAATGGTTTGTGTTTTTATTAACTTATTTTTGTGTCTATACTGGACATATAAATGCACAGGCAGACAATTACAAGAAACATGAAAATGACGATGTTGAACAAGTATCAACACAGGAAATGGACTTTTATTTAGTGTTCAAGAGTCATTTTGACATAGGATACTCGGCTTTAGCACGTGATGTAATTAATGAGTACCGTACATTCATGATCGACAAGGCAATGGATGTAATAGACAGGAATACCCATAAAATGAAAGACGAGCAGTTTGTGTGGACAATTCCCGGATGGCCATTAAAACAAATGCTTTGGGATAAACAAACTCCTGAGCGTAGATTGCGTATTGAAAAAGCTTTGAAAAATGGTAATTTGGTAACACATGCACTACCTTATACAACCCATACTGAAACTTTAGAGGTTGAAGACTTGGTTCGTGGACTGGGATATTCATCAATGTTGGCAAGGCAGTATGGGTTGGCACTTCCAATAGACGCAAAAATGACTGATGTGCCGGGGCATACATGGATTTTACCAACTATTTTGCATCATGCAGGTATCAAATTCTTTCACATGGGAGCTAATCCAACAAATCAGGAAATAAATGTTCCGACACTTTTTTGGTGGGAAGGACCGGATGGTTCGCGAGTGCTGACTATGTTTTCAAAAGGATATGGAGGAGGAATGTTCCCACCGGAAGGTTGGAAACATAAATCTTGGTTAACATTTGTACATGCAGGGGATAATGCTGGTCCACCGACTGCTGAAAAAGTGGAACAAACTATCAAACATATCAAAGAAAAATATCCGAAGGCCAAAATCCATATTGGGAAAATGGCGGATTTTGCAGAAGCCATCTTTACAGAAAATCCAACTCTTCCAATAATTAGAGGAGATATATCTGATAGTTGGGTACATGGAGTTATGTCCAGTCCCAATGCAACTCGTATAGCCCGTCGTGTCCGCCCTCTCATTCCGGCATTAGAAACATTGCATACTCAAGTAAAAGAATGGGGAATTATGTCCTATGAAATAGATGAAGAGTTAGCTTATGTTTATGACCAAAGCTTGATGTTCGGAGAACATACATGGGGATTGGCAAATCAGCATTTCGTACCGGGTATGATTGGAAAAGAGTGGAATAAAATGTATTTATCCGGTTTAAGTCCCACTTATGCACATATGGAGGAATCGTGGAGGGAACATGCTAATTACATCAATCATGCAGAACAAGTTCTACGCCCTGAACTGGAACGGGAATTATATACTTTGGCTGACAATGTGGCACAAGACGGTCTTCGCTTCGTGGTTTATAATCCTCTACCATGGCGAAGAAGTGGTATGGTCAATTTTGCAATGCCAACTCAAGGATCCATTCGGGCGGAGTATATAAAAGAAGTTGGTACAAATAAAATATACGAATTGAAAGTGTATGGAAATACGTCAAACCGCTTGGGTACATTTTTTGCAGAAGATATTCCCGCCAATGGTTATAAAACCTATGTCCTGACAGATAGAACTACCGAAAAGACATACAGTACACTGAAAGGTAATGAACGGGATAACTATATTGAAAATAAGTGGTATAAGATTACTTTTGATGTTCGCGAAGGGTGTATTAAAAGTGTATGGGACAAAATTAATCGTAGGGAACTGATCGATACTGAATCAACTAATAAATTCGGCTCATATATATATGAACGATATGATCAGAAACAGTCTTTACAATATCTGAAAGAGTATATTTTTGATGGTTATAAAAAATCGCATTATTCGATTACCGGTAAAGGCTCGTATTTGGACAAACAGGCAAAAGCATGTCACAAATCTCCACGACAGATGGAATTCTATGTGGAAAACCACAAATCATTCATTAAAGGTATGTTAATTCCTTCTTTATCCCTTGGTGAAGGACAGCATACGGCCGGTCTGGTAGTTACGTTGTATGAAAATCTTCCGTATATTGATTTAAAACTAAATGTGGTGAATAAACCTGCAACAGAAGAAGCTGAAGCCGGATGGTTGTCTTTGCCTTTCAAAATGGATAATCCGGAATATCGTATCGGACGGGTCGGGTCTGTCATTGATCCTACAAAAGACTTGATTGAAGGTAGTCAATTTAATTACATTTGGTCGAATTCCGGGATTATGATAAAAGATACGGATTATTCAGTCGGCATTTGTCCGTTGGACGCACCGGCCTTTGTAATGGGGAATTTGAATTTCATGCACTTTTCTCCCAAATATGAGAATCCCCAATCTCATATTTACTTAAACCTGTTTAATAATCGTTGGAATACCAATTTCACTTCTTTTTGGAGTGGAAATCTGACTTCGGAGGTTCGTATTTGGGTAAATTATGAACAGGATAACGATGAATCCGGCTTAATTACTCCAGCGTGGGAGGCTCGCTTACCGCTACAAATAGGAATTGCTACTACTCCTGGTGGAAAGTTACCTACAAGTAGAGAAGGAATAAAGGTTTCTCAAAAAGGAGTGTTAGTAACTGCATATGGCAAGAATCCAGATGGTAACGGAAAATTACTCCGCCTTTGGGAAAATGCAGGTAACTCAGGAGGATGTGAAGTAACTTTGCCGACTTTTGTTGATGGAATAGCGCAACCTGTCAATTTGAGAGGGGTGCCTGAAGGAATGCCTATTCCAATAAAACAAGGTACGTTTAAAATAAAATTGAATAAGTTTGCTCCTCATAGTTATCTAATCTGGTAAAACAATAAACGTATATTGTTTACTTAAGTACCGATACACCAATATACCGGTATATTACTTACCATGCAGCATATTGGTGTATTGTGTCAAATTGTCAATCTAAATTTTGGGATAAATATTAACCAATTTTATTATTTAACTTTGATATTTTTTAGTAAAAACAGAAATATTAGCAAAGATACGGAAATGAAAAAGGGATTTTTGATTTTATCGTTTTTGGTAATTAGCTTGACAGGCTATGGACAAAAAGCAGAAAAGCAAAGTGCTATTGATAATTGCCGTCGTTACTATAATGAAGGCTTGAGAGTAAGTGATAAAGAAAAGAAAGAAGCAATGAAAAAACTTCGTGTTGGTTTTGCAACGCACCCTTACCGTTATCACCAATTGGGGAAGTCTCTTACTGCTGAACAGTGTTTGGATATGATTGATACGAATGGATTTTTTGGAGATTTAAAGAAAAAGGAACAGGAATATCAGCAGAAAAGTGAGACCCAAAGACCTTTAAGAGAGGTGCAGAATATTGCTGCCGATGTAGTAGGTACAGCTTTGAGCCGCCTTTGGATAATCGGTGATGCTTATCGTAGAGGAGAATTATCCGCTGAAGTGGCTGCCTCGGATAAGGTATGGAAATCAATCATTCATTATACCGCTTTGGAGGCAGGACGACCTAATGAAACCACCCGTTTTCTTGATTCTTGTTTTGGCACTCCTACTATGGCTGTCAATATTTATTTTTGTTATCTTAATGAAATGGACAAAGCGGAAGCAGGAAAAGCAGGACGCTTGGTGACTGAAGCTTGTGAAATGTTAAAAACTGTAGGCCTGCAAGCTTGGACACAGCCTTATAGAAAAGATGAGACGGATAAGAATGTAGTGTCAGCAGAGCGCTTTCGTAACCATGTATGGTGGGTTGGAGGTAATGGCCTGGGATACCGTGCACTCTTGCCGGTAGCAGCTATGTTTAGTTCTATACCGATGGTTGACGTAGTGGCCGAGGTTTGTTTAGGTGCTATCAGCGTTACTTCACAGAACACTTATTATGAAGCATTTTGGAGAGAAGGGTTTACTGCTGACGGTGCAGGATGGGGACATGGTAATCAGTGCCTTATTTGGGGATATCCTATTGACGGGACAGGCTCTGCATTGAATATTTTGAATACCTTGAAAGGAACGCCATGGGAGAAGAAGTTAAAACCGGAGAATACGGCTGCACTAATGAACTTTTTCCGGGGAGGTAACTGGTACTATTATAAAGGATATCGTTTGCCATGCTTAGATCGATATTCAGCGGTTTATGATCCGAAAAGGAGGGCTATACCTTATGCTGGACTGCTGAATAATGTCGTGATGAATTGGAAAGACTCGTTTTCTCCTGAAGAACAACAGGAATTGTTACAGTTGAAACAGGAGGTGGACCGGAATGATATCAGGATGGGAAATTATTGTTCCGGTATGTATCAAGGTACAAGATGGTTCTTTAATAATGACGATTTGATAAAAAAAACACCGGATTACCATATCATGGTAAATATGGCTTCTATTCGTTGTGACGGTTTGGAGAGTGCTCCTTCTTTTGCTGATTGTTATAACTTCTATACAACAGACGGACTGACGTTATTCCAACGTTCCGGTGATGAGTATTTTAGAATTATGGGTGGTTGGGATGTGACAGGATATCCCGGAGTGACGGCCCGTGAAGGAATGGAAAAGCTGAATCCGGCTGAGAATTGGCGTGGATATTGCAGTAAACATAATTTTGCCGCCGGAGCTACAGATGGTGGAGATTACGCAGTGGGGGGATATATTTTCGAGAAAATGAATGCTTCAGACAAGGATGGAGTGAATGACCGTGGAAGTAGAGAAATCAAAAATTCTATTTTGTATGATTTCAAGGCCTATAAGGGGTATTTTATGTTTGGAGACTATTTTTTGGCCCTTGGAGCGGGAGTGACCAATGATAAACCGGAACTGGAGGGGAATATACGGACTACCATTGATCAGACCAGTCATCTGTCGGCAGTTTATCTTCTTGAGAATGGAATAAAGAAGAAGCTTGGTAAGGGGAGTAACTCTCTGAATGGAAATACGTGGATAATACAGGAAGGGCAGTTTGCTTACCGTATTTTACCGGAGTTTACGCAGAAAGCGTTTGTCACTTGTGAAAGTATAAAAGCCAGATGGGAACAGATGAATAATAATAATGAGAAAAAGAAAG
This sequence comes from Bacteroides sp. K03, assembly GCF_019734355.1. NCBI lineage: Bacteria > Pseudomonadati > Bacteroidota > Bacteroidia > Bacteroidales > Bacteroidaceae > Bacteroides > Bacteroides sp. K03. The sequence goes on along the minus strand of NZ_JAASHC010000003.1, from coordinate 235,675 downwards.
GGCTTCCGAAGCGGATAGATATATTGCATGCGTGGGTAGATCACGGACAGACTCCGGTGAATGATACTTATGGATATGTTGTTTATGCCGGTAAAGGACAGCCGGAAGACAAACTCCCTTTCCGTGTATTACGGAACGATACATTGGTACAAGCGGCATGTTCTGTTGATGGGAAGATTATTGAAAGTATATTTTATCCGGGACACCGGGGACTGGAAGCTGATAATGTGTCTTTGACCGTTTCTGCGCCTTGTGCGGTATTGATAAAGGAAGAATCGGATAACTTTATTATAACAGTGACCGATGCTTGTATGAATACTGACTTGAATGAAATTGCGTTGTATTTTAATGGGCGCATTATTAATATTTCTGTTCCTCAGGGTGAACTCGGAGGGAAACCTTCAACGGTAATATGTAGTAAATAGAGTAGAAATATTGTTGTCAGGATTAAATGTTCGGCAGTGAACTTATTGTATAAAATAATATGTAGCAGATTATGAAAATAATCAATAAATATATTCAAGTGCTTATCTTTTTCTTGTGGGGGATGTCATTTATGGCTTCGGCACAGATTCTCAAACATGAGAGACTGTTTTCTTTTGAAGAACATACTGTGTCTGATTGTATTGAAAGCCGACAATCCACTTTCTCTATTTCTACTAAGCACAATAAAGACGGAAAGCAATCATTACGTTGGGAGTTTAAACCCAATGGAAGTTTATCTTTCAAAAAAAATCTCTGTTTTGAGAAAAAAGATCCCAAGGGAGAGGATTTATATTTATCTACTTTTATTGTATGGGTGTATAATGAACATGCGGTGGATAAGACTGTCCGGTTTGAGTTTTTGAAAGATGGGAAGGTCTGCACTTCTTTCCCTTTTTATATTAATTTCACCGGATGGAGAGCTGCGTGGGTAGCTTATGAGCGCGATATGCAAGGTACACCGGAAGAAGGTATGAATGAAATCCGTATAACGGCCCCTGATATGAAGGGTGAACTATATATCGACCATTTGATTACTGCAGCAAAAGTCGATCCTCGCCATCAGACACCGGATGTACAGGTTCCTTTTGTCAACAAGAAAACCATGAATCATTGGATGGTTCTGTATAATAAATCAAAATTACGGCCGGATATTGTACTCCGTCCCGTTACGGCAACGGATAAACAAGATTTTAAAGAGATTGAAAGCCGTTTTCGAAAGAAGATATATGAACCTCAGGATTTATCGGAACAAGAGATAATGGCTATCCGAAAAAAATATCAGGAATATGGAATTGAATATGTGGACGGATGTATTCATGGAGTACCTTTGTTTTTTAATGCTATTCAGGCTTTCGAGAGATTGTTTAATTTAACAGGAAAAGATGCTTCTCAAAAAGCAAGTGAATTGGGTGTTGCGATAAAAGATTATTTTAATTGGATGAAACGGGTTGCGGTTGCTTATAATAATGCTCCTGACAGTTTGATTAAAACTGAGATGAAAGATAAATTTCTGGCAATGTATGATCATGCTATAGATCAAGGGATAAACTATGGCAGTTGTTGGGGGAATATTCATCATTACGGGTATTCGATGCGGAATTTATATACTGCATGTTTCCTGATGAAGGAGGTGCTGCATGAGAACCAACGTCTGGACGAGGCTATGAAAATGCTTCAATGGTATGCCATTACGAATGATGTATTTCCTAAACCGGTTGGCAATGGTATCAATATTGACGTGCTCAATACACAGATTACCGGTCGTTTGGCAAGTATATTGATTATGAATGATACTCCCGAAAAGGTTCAATATCTGAAGTCATTTTCACGTTGGATGGATTATGCTTGTCGGCCATCAAATGGATTATCCGGTGGTTTTAAGGTGGATGGGAGCGCTTTCCATCACTGCAATAATTATCCGGCTTATGCCACAGGCGGATTAACCGGAGCTATCGATATGATTTATCTGTTAAGTCGTACTGGATTCGCCATTTCCGAACTGGCCCATCAGACTGTTAAAGAAGTACTTCTTACCATGCGTTTCTACTGTAACAAACGTAGCTTCCCTCTTTCCATGTCCGGACGCCATCCGAACGGGAAAGGGGAATTGATTCCTGAACATTATGCTATTATGGCGCTTGCGGGTTCTCCCGACCGTAAACAGGAAATAGATGCCGATATGGCCGGAGCTTATTTACGTCTGATAGAAAAGCCCTACGAATGTAGTAAACAAGAAAAGCAGTTCACAAGCTTATTGTCTGCTAAAGGATTTACCCCGGAGCAAGATCCCGAAGGTAACAAAGCAATGGGGTATGCATGTGTATCAGTGCAACGTCGGAACAATTGGTCGGCTGTAGCCCGTGGGCACTCCCGTTATTTATGGGCAGCCGAACAATATCTGGGAGCAAATCTTTTCGGACGTTACTTAGGGCATGGTAGCCTGCAAATCATGACAGCTCCCCAAGGAGAAGAAGTATCCTCTACCAGTGGCGATTGGCAGGAAGAGGGCTTTGATTGGGGACGTATTCCCGGAACTACAGCGATTCATCTTCCTGTAGACCAATTGGAAGCCAATGTTCTCAACGTAGACGTATTCTCAGGATATGAAGAAATGCTGTACTCGGACGAGGCTTTTGCCGGTGGTCTGTCACAGGAAGGGATGAACGGGAATTTCGGCATGAAACTTCACGAACATGACAAGTACAACGGTTCCCATCGTGCCCGTAAATCTTACCATTTTTTCGACGGCATAATCGTGTGTCTCGGTTCGGATATCGAAAATACCAACAATGATTATCCGACGGAAACCACCATCTTCCAGCTTGCCGTAAAGAATGATACCGACCGTAATTTCTGGAAAGCCTATGAAGGAAATGAAAAGTATTGGATAGACCCTGTCGGGACAGGTTATTATACGCCCGTAGCCACCAAATTCGAGAAAAATTTCCCACAATATTCCCGTATGCAGAATACTGGTAAAGAAAACTCCGGTGACTGGGTTACATTGACAGTAGACCATGGTAAAGCCCCTAAGGGAGCATCCTATGAATATGCCGTTCTTCCTCAAACCGACCAGGCGGTAATGGAAGCATTTATTAAAAAACCATCTTATAAGGTATTGCAGAAAGACCGTAATGCCCATATCGTATGTGATCTGAAGAGTAATACTACTTCTTATATCTTGTTTGAAACTCCGGATGTACTTCCGAAAGGCCTTGTACAAAAGGTCGATACTTCCTGTCTCGTTATGTTGCGTGAAAATAAAAAAGAAGCAATACTTACCGTATGCCAACCGGACTTGGCACTATATCGCGGTCCTTCAGACGATATATACGACGAACAGGGAAAACGTATCGAACGCAGTATTTACTCCCGTCCTTGGATTAATAATGAAAGTGCTGAAATTTCTGTTACCATTACGTTGAAAGGGCAGTGGAAAGTAACTGAAACACCTTATTGCAAGCTTGTTTCTGCTGATAAGAAACAGACTGTATTACGTTTTAGTTGTCGGAATGCAGCCGGTTTTGATGTGGTATTGCGAAAATAGAATTAGAAATTAGTTTCAAGTAAAGTATGAAAGTAAGAATTTTAATAGTCGTTTTATTTTGTTTACTGCCGGTTTTGGCAATGGCTGGAGACCGGTCGGTTGATTTTCATCGAAAGATTTATAAACTATGGTATGATTCACCGGCCCCGAACAATGGGGCGGTTTTTCGTCCGAATGAAAGTGACCGTCCTATTGACCTTGATTGGGAGAACTCCTCTTTACCTATCGGAAATGGGTATATGGGAGCATCCATCTTTGGGCGTATGGATACTGAAAGAATACAGATAACTGATAAGACCTTGCATATAAAGGGGTTGTGGGGAGTAGAGACACAGACGGCTTTTGCTGATTTGTATCTGGACTTTTTTCATACCACATATTCCCGGTACGAACGGAGTTTGACACTCAATGACGGAATTTGCAGGGTAAGTTATGAACATGATGGAGTTACTTATGAGCGTGAATATTTTGCGAGCTATCCGGATAATGTGTTGGCTATTAGGTTGACTGCGGATCAACCGGGAAAACTGACTTTTAATGTCCGTGCCCAGATACCTTATTTGGTACCTTTTGGAGTGCTTCAGCGTACCGATTCTGTAACTATAGGTTATTTGAGCGGGCCGACACAAACCCGTTTTAGTAATAACGGGCGTAGTGGGAAGGTTTGTGCGGAAGGAAACGGAATAACTTTGCGTGGGGAAACAGAGTATTTACGTATGATTTATGAAGGAGGCATAAAGGTGATTCCCTATGGAGGAAAGCTGAGTTCATACAGTGATTCTGATGGTGGTAATGGAATGATTCGTATTGAACGCGCAGATTCGGCACTTGTTTTGTTTACGTTAGGAACGAATTACCAATTGGACCATGCTGTTTTTTCTAATCCTCCTGCGAAGAAACTGGTTAATGGTATAGATCCGCATGAACAGATTGTGAAAACATTAAGGAAAGCAGAGGAAAAAGGATATAAGGAATTGTTAGAAAATCATCTTTCAGATTATAAATCCTTTTTCGACCGGGTTTACCTTGATTTGGGTGAAGAGTTGCCGCAGATAACGACTGACCGGTTATTGGCTGATTACAAAAAGGGGAAACAGAGCAATTATCTGGAAGAGTTATTGTTTCAGTATGGGCGTTATTTATTAATCAGTACTTCTCGGAAAGGTACCCTTCCACCTACTTTGCAAGGGGTATGGAATCAGTATGAGCTGGCTCCCTGGAATGGTAATTATACTCATAATATCAATATACAGATGAATTACTGGCCTGTCTTTAATACCAATTTGGCCGAATTGTTTGAAAGCTATGTTGATTATTATAAGGCTTATCGGGAAACGGCTGAACAGGTGGCATCAACTTATATTAAAAAATATCATCCCGAAGCTTATTCGCCGGAAAAAGGAGGGAATGGTTGGATTGTCGGAGCCGGGGCAGGTGCTTTTTTTATCGGAGCACCGGGTGGACATTCAGGACCGGGAACTGGTGGTCTTACTTCCAAGTTGTTTTGGGATTATTATGCATTTACTTCCGATATCGATATTCTGAAAGAAGTTTCATATCCGGCCTTATCGGGTATGGCACGTTTTCTTAGTAAAACTGTCTGTGATACATTGGGGTATGTTTTGGCTTATCCTTCTTCTTCTCCCGAACAGTTTAGTAAAATTACCGGAAAGCCTTATCCTTCATTAGGTTGTGCATTTGATCAGCAGATGATTTATGAAAACTATGCAGATGTTTTGGCTTCAGCCAAAATATTGAAGGATAAAGATCCGCTTTTGAGTAAACTTAAAAAGCAAATTAAGTATTTGGATCCGGTACTTGTAGGCAAGTCCGGTCAGATAAAGGAATATCGTGAGGAGGAATATTATGATGATATTGTCCTGGAAAAGAATCATCGTCATATATCTAATCTAATCGGGTTATATCCTGGTACGATAATTAACAGTAATACTCCTGAGTGGTTGAAAGCTGCTAAGACAACATTGGATTTGCGGGGTGATAATTTTACGGGCTGGTCACTGGCCCATAAGTTGAATTTATGGGCGCGTCTCAAAGACGGGAATCATGCCCATCAAATATTGCAGGATTTGTTGAAAACGTCTGTATTGGATAATTTGTGGACCAACTGTATTGCAGTTTTGCGCTCTCCTTATCAAATTGAGGCGAATTTGGGTAGTACGGCTGGTATAGCGGAGATGTTGTTACAAAGCCATGATGGAACTATTTTCCCATTGCCGGCGTTACCGAAAGCTTGGAAATCAGGAAAATATAGCGGTTTGGTAGCCCGGGGGAATTTTGAGGTATCCGTCTCTTGGGAAGAAGAACAATTGAAAAGAATAAGTATTAATTCTCGGAAAGGAAATCCTTGTGTTATAAGTTATCCGGGATTTGAGAAAGTGACTGTGACTGATACTAAAGGAAATATTATAAAATATCGAATTGAAGGAGTAGATAAGATTTGTTTTAAAACCCGTAAAGATGAGTCTTATTTAATTGAGTTGAATAAAAAATAAAGTTTGTGTTATCATGAAGAAATGTATGATCATGAAGAAGTGTATGATGGTTGTTATGCTGCTTTTGGGGACAGAGATACAACTTATTGCACAAATCAGTTGGGAGCAGGTGGTTCCCGGTGTATGGAAAGGAGTGGTGGGAACCCCTGAAAATTATTCTTTATTGAAAGCGGCAGGTGTTGCTCCGAAATTGGATGGCTTTAATCGGTTACCGGAAATGACACTGCCTGCATTGGCTTTTGAAATAGGAGGGAACGTACAAGATGGAAAAACTGTTTTGTATATTCCTTTGCAGCCAAAGGAACAATTATATGGGTTCGGACTTAATTTTCAAACAATACATCAACGGGGTAAGATTTTGAATTTACATGTGGATCATTATGGTGGCAGAGATAATGGTCGAACACATGCTCCGGTTCCGTTTTACATATCCAGTCAAGGATACGGTATTCTGGTGAATTCGGCCCGTTATTTAACCGTTTATGCAGGGAATGGTATTAAAAAAGACAGCCCCAATGCAGAGAAAGCAAAAGATCGTAATACGGATAAAACTTGGACTGCACAACCTTATTCGGATGCAGTTTCCATTTTGGTGCCTGCTCCCGGTGCCGAAATTTATTTGTTTGCAGGTCTTACCCCCATGGATGTGGTCAGACGTTATAACCTTTTATGTGGTGGCGGTACTTTGCCTCCTCGTTGGGGATTGGGATTTACACAACGTACACCGACACTTTATACATCGAGACAAGTGGAAAATGAAGTGGAAGAGTTCGAGCGTCATGGTTATCCGCTTGATTTTATCGGTTTGGAACCTGGTTGGCAAAGTAAAGCTTATCCGTGTACTTTGGAGTGGGATTCTGTACGTTATCCCGATCCGGTTGGTTTTGTAAAAAGGCTTATGGATAAGGGTATCCGTGTTAATTTATGGACCAATCCTTATATTTCACCTGATTCAAAATTATACAAAGATATGTATCCGGTTAGCGGTTCTCATACGGTATGGAACGGCATTGTGCCGGATTTGGCAAATGACAAGGCAAAACGGTTGTTTCAGGACAAACTGATACAAGAACATATCGGTATAGGAGTCAGCGGGTATAAAATAGATGAAGTGGATGGATTTGACCGTTGGATTTGGCCGGATGTAGCAACCTTTCCTTCGGGAATTTCGGCTGAACAAATGAGACAAACGTATGGAGTGTTGGCACAACGTACAACAAACGAACTTTTTAGAAAGTATAATAAACGTACTTATGGATTGGTACGTGCATCCAATGCCGGAGCAAATTCTTTCCCTTATGTGTTGTATAATGATTATTATAACCATTCTGATTTTATAACAGCATTGATTAACTCTGGTTATTGCGGTGTGTTGTGGACTCCGGAAGTACGTAGTTCTCATTCTGCGGAAGAATGGTTGCGCCGTTTTCAAACAGTTGTATTTTCACCGATGGCAATGATCGATGCATGGAATAGTGATACGAAGCCTTGGACATTTCCGGAAGTGGCCGAACAAGTGAAAGAGTATGCACTGCTTCGTATGCAGATGATGCCTTATTGGTATACAGAATTTGCCCGGTATCATTTTGATGGTATACCTCCTTTTCGGGGGATGAGTTTAGAACCGGGGTTTACTTTGGATGGGATGATAACCTCTGAACTGAAAGAGAAAAGTTTGGAAAATAATCCGTATCTTGAGGCGGTGACCAAAGAGATAAAAGACCAGTATATGGCAGGTGAATATTTGTTGGTTGCTCCGTTATTTACCGGACAGACAGAACGTAAAGTTGTTCTTCCGACAGGGAATTGGTATGATTTTTATACCGGTGCATACGTGGGTAACGGAGAGACGATTACTGTTGCACCAGGATTGGACCGTATCCCTGTGTATGTAAAAGACGGTGCAATTATTCCGATGATGGAACCAAGGCTTCATGCGCCGAAACCAGGCGAAAAGATAAGTTTGGAAATCCGTCATTACGGTAAAGCGGATGGTACTTACCATTTGTATGACGATGATGGAGAGACATTTGATTATGAGAAAGGAATGTATTCGTGGAGAGAAATCAGCGTGTCACATGATAGAAACGGAAAACCTAAGGGGTATATTTCAAAAGCCGAGAAAGGGAGACCGAATTCTATAGGGAAGATTACATGGCGTTTCATGACGGATACTTTTTGATAAAATGATATTTGGTATTAAATCGGTGAAATGGATTGATTGTGTGGATTTTATTGATCATTAATTTTGTTATAATCCCAATGAATAATAGAATAGTTGTATACTTATGATTTATATCCTGCAGTTCTTTATTTGTTAGTGGGATAAGTTTAATCTATTACATTATATGTGGAAAAAAGTAATATTATATTTTTTTTGGGGTGTTTTCATCTTATACCCGGGCAGATGACCTGATTACTATTAATTATAACATCCAGCCTGTTTACGGATACAGGCTGGATGGAACGCCTGGACGTATTGTAGAAATCAAATTGAAAGGTAAGAAGTTGCAAGGCGACTGCCTGATTGATGTACTAGCAAAAGGTTGTAAAGAAAAATTGTTTTACACTGAATGCAAAAGACTCCACGCATATAGAACTCCAGCATCCGATCACAGCTAATTATAAGAAGAATAGCAAGAGGAAATGAGTATCGGAATAGGGGATGAATATTGTAGATAACTTAAAATAAAAACCCCCATAACCTTATCAGTTACAGGGATTTAATATGTCGTAATCGTTATAATTACTTGCTCAAAGCCTGAGCTACGTCAACAGCACAAGCCACAGTACAACCTACCATCGGGTTGTTACCAATTCCTAAGAATCCCATCATTTCTACGTGAGCAGGAACAGATGAAGAACCAGCGAACTGAGCATCTGAGTGCATACGACCCATAGTATCTGTCATACCATAAGAAGCAGGACCGGCAGCCATATTATCTGGGTGAAGAGTACGACCTGTACCACCACCTGAAGCTACTGAGAAGTAAGGCTTACCTGCCAGTGTACGTTCTTTTTTGTATGTACCTGCAACTGGATGTTGGAAACGAGTAGGGTTAGTAGAGTTACCTGTGATAGATACGTCTACGCCTTCTTTCCACATGATAGCTACACCTTCGCGAACATCATCAGCACCGTAGCATTTTACTTTTGCACGTTCGCCATCAGAGTAAGCGATTTCGCGAACTACTTTCAATTCGCTTGTATAATAATCAAACTGAGTCTGAACATAAGTAAAGCCATTGATACGAGAGATGATCTGAGCAGCGTCTTTTCCAAGACCGTTCAGGATACAACGCAATGGTTCTTTACGTACTTTATCAGCTTTTGCAGCGATTTTGATTGCACCTTCAGCAGCAGCGAATGATTCGTGACCTGCCAGGAATGCGAAACATTTAGTTTCTTCGCGCAGCAACATAGCAGCCAGGTTACCATGACCGATACCAACCTTACGGTCGTCGGCTACTGAACCCGGGATACAGAATGCCTGCAAACCGATACCGATAGCTTCGGCAGCATCAGCAGCATTTTTGCAACCTTTTTTGATAGCGATAGCAACACCTACTACGTAAGCCCACTTTGCATTCTCAAAACAGATAGGCTGGGTTTCTTCACACGTTTTATAAGGATCAAGTCCGGCAGCTTCGCAGATTGCGTTAGCTTCCTCGATGTCTTTGATGCCGTTAGCGTTCAAGGCTTCAATGATACCTTTGATACGACGGTCTTGACTTTCAAATTTTACTTCTCTAATCATAGTTTCTTTTCCTCCTTATATTATTCGTGACGTGGATCAATGTGTTTAACTGCTCCCTGTTCTGCTGTTACGCGTCCGTATGTACCGGTTACTTTTTTCAAAGCTTCGTTAGCATCGGTTCCTTTTTTGATTTCGTCCATGAACTTACCCATGTGTACGAATTCGTATCCGCAGATTTCATCGTTCTTATCCAAGAAAATATTCTTGATATAACCTTCAGCCATTTCAAGGTAACGAGGACCTTTAGCCAATGTACCATACAAAGTACCTACCTGGCTACGGAGACCTTTACCCAAATCTTCCAGACCGGCACCGATGATCAGACCACCTTCTGAGAAAGCTGACTGAGTACGTCCGTAAACAATCTGTAAGAAAAGTTCGCGCATAGCAGTATTGATTGCGTCGCAAACAAGGTCGGTATTCAATGCTTCGAGGATAGTTTTTCCCGGAAGAATTTCAGCAGCCATAGCGGCTGAGTGAGTCATACCCGAACATCCGATAGTTTCAACCAGAGCTTCCTGGATTACACCTTCTTTTACGTTCAGAGTAAGTTTACAAGCACCCTGCTGAGGAGCACACCAACCTACACCGTGTGTCAGACCTGAAATATCAACAATTTCTTTTGATTTTACCCATTTTCCTTCTTCGGGTATGGGAGCCGGTCCGTGGTTAGGACCCTTCTTTACAACACACATGTGTTCCACTTCGTGTGAATAAGTCATAATTAGCTCTTTTTTAAGTGATATAATTAAAAATACGTAGTCACGATTCTCAAATCGCACGCAAAGGTACTCGTTTTATTGGTTTTTGCAAATCGGCTTTTATTACTTTTTTATGAAAAGAATGAAATAGAAGAGACGGGGTTCGTATATTGTAATGTGGAGATTACATTTTAATATCTGAACTATTCCTCCCAGAGTTTGTTGTTTTTTGAAAAATGTAATTATGGAACTTAATCAGATAGATATACACTATTTAATAGCAGCTATTTCTGTTATAACAGCTGCTTTGGTTTTCTACACGATAGGAGTGTGGGGAGAACATGTGCAGGGGAAACTTAAATTCTGGCACATATTGTTTTTTCTCTTCGGGCTGGTAGCAGATACCGTGGGGACGGGATTGATGAAGAGTATTGCTCATATGACTCATTTACATGATGAGATACATACTGTGACAGGTGTTATTGCCATTCTGTTGATGCTGGTACACGCTATGTGGGCTATCTGGACTTATACGAAGGGATCTGCTGCGGCGAAGGCTCATTTCAACAGGTTCAGTATTTTTGTATGGTGCATCTGGTTGATTCCTTATTTTATTGGAATGTACTTAGGTATGTCGCTACATCATTAAGCTAAAGTGTATTCTTTTTCGGATGACGGATAGTTGTCAAAAAAGTAATTATCTGTTGTCGGATGGAATAAAGAAGAACGATGATTTATCGTCTGTTTCTGTGTAATACGTTGATTCTTAGTTTACAAACTATACTATTCTTTGAGTGTAAAAGTACGTATTTAATAGGATGTTAAGTGCGTACTTTATGTATATAAACTATCGTATTTTTAGGATATAAAAGTACGTATTCTTGTTTGATAAAGATAGGAATGGAGATTCTTGTATTAATAGTGTTAAAGGATTTACGATTGGACGATTTACTATTTACGATTGAAATTACTTTATTTGTAATTAAGAGTAACTCTTCAATCGTAAATAGTAAATCGTCCAATCGTAAATCCCTTAGTCCCTCATTAAAGGACTTTAAAACTCTTTGTTTGCCTGTTATCAGTTACTCTGATAATAGCAGGCTGAAGGAGAGTGAACTCTTGTAGTGTACTGTTACTTGTCTGTGAACTTTGAAACCGTCCCATCAAGTCATAAATCTCGATGACACTTTTTCCTTCTAATCCTGAAATTACAATCTTATTGCCTTCTTTATGGAGAGACAGGCCGGGAAGGTCTGTCGCTTTTTCTATTCCTGTTGGTGTTCCTGTTAGCCCGAAGTCATCTTTGCTTGGCGACGATTCGGCATTTTCATATCCGGCTTTCATGAGTTCGTCTACCAGGCTGTTGATATATAGTTCCAGATAACAGTATCCGGTTTCAGGATCAATATCTTTGTAGGTCTTTCCTTGTGGAAGATATTTCGCTGCCCAATCATCGGGAATTCCGTCATTATTACTGTCCACAGGCTTAGCTGTCGAATGATATGTGATGTAGCCTTCACTATTAGTTTGTGAATCAATGAGTCCGTTACTACTCCCATTAGAACCTTCGAAAGTATAATTTCCATTTCTGACATCAGAGATAACACGAGCGTCTATTACATCACGTTTCAGGCTTGCCCCCACGTAGTCCAGTACTTTTTCATAGGCTGCGATTGCAGTATGGGTAGTGGTAGAAGCTGTTTCAAACTCTACGGGACTTTTGATATTTTCGATGTTTCCTTCGGGCAATGCACCATTATTGGTGTTCGGGTGAATGCCTACCCAATTGTCTGCATTTGTCTTGGCAATATTTGTTTTTGATTTACTGCTTAGCTTAGAACAGCTATCATCGAAATAGTTTCCTGATACATAGAATACTCCCCATACACCGGGCGCATTGGTTTGTGTCCCGTCGTCGGCATTCGGTGAAAAGATGCGGTAAGTAATGTTGTCTTTTGTTGCTGTCGAAGCACCTGGTTTGTAGTAGTTGTTAATGAAATTATAATTTCCTCCTTCTCCGGCATATCCACCATTTGTCGGTCCCCAGTTATAGAACACGTTATTACGCAAATCTACTATTTCATCATCCGGTCTTCCTGTATAGCGGCTACCGCAAAGCCGGGGTGTGCGACTCTTATGGTGCGCCAGCAGGTTGTGATGGAAGGTAGCACCTTCACCACCCCAAATACCACCGTATCCATGTGAACCCTTACCGTGTACCGAATTAGTGAGGCTCTCGCTTAAAATGCACCATTGCATGGTGAAATTTTTGTTTCCGTAGAAAGAAGAACATTCGTCGGTACTCCAACTCATAGTACAATGGTCTATGATTACATTACTCTGATTGCGTCCCCACATCGCATCATCTTCTGTTTTTTTCTCATCGCCCATCCGGCAACGAATGAAGCGGATGATAACATTGCTGGCTTTTACTACTACGGAATAGTTTTTGATACAAATACCATCTCCGGGAGCTGTTTGTCCGGCAATGGTTATATTATTATTTTTTATTTCGAGCGTACTTTCCAGAGCGATAGTTCCTGATACATCAAAAACAATAATACGGTTACTACTTTTAAGTCCTTCCCGGAGTGATCCTGCTCCGCTATCATTCAGATTGGTAACACGATAAACTGTTCCTCCTCGTCCACCTGTGGTGGTATACCGGGCAAATCCTTCTGCTCCCGGAAAAGCAGGTGTGTTTTGTGCATGGAGTCCACAGCCGGCTACCGTTGCCATAACTAATATGGAAAATAGAGTAATGATTCGTTTCATAACTGATTAATACTTTTGTTTTCTGCAAAAATCGGCATTATTTCTTTTTTGTATGTGGATATATTATTCTTCTATGTGTAAGTTTTGGCTTTTGTAAGCAAAAAGCCAATATATGTAATGCTCCGTAACAATATATGTGGCAGAGCATTACATATATTGATGTGCGCCATTACATCTGCATCCTATTACCGATAACTTGAATATTCTTATAATAAAATCCCCGTGTAATTAATAGAGGGTAGGGTACCCTACCCTCTATTAATTACACGGGGATTTTTCTTTTAAAAAAAGAAGAAAATACGCCTGCGCGCGCATATAATAATGTGAATATAAAATTTATGGACAAAAAAAGGTATTTCATTGATAAAGTTCGTAACTTTGCAACATTATATAAACAGGAACACATTTATGATAGAAGTAACAGATGCTGCTCTGCAAAAAGCTGCGGGTGAAGGGATGGATGAGTTTATCCAGGTATTTACTGATAAATATAAAGAAGTGATAGGCGGTGAACTGACTGCCGAAACGATGGCTTTGCTTACAGGTGAACAACATTCGCTGTTGGCCTATCAGATTTTTCGTGATGAGATTATGACGGGAGGTTTTTGTCAATTGATACAGAATGGTTATGGGGGATATATTTTTGATAATCCTTTTGCCAAAGTGATGCGTCTGTGGGGGGCTGAAGAATTTTCCAAATTGATTTACCGGGCGAAAAAGGTATATGATGCTCATCGTACTGATCTTGAAAAAGAGCGAACCGAGGATGAATTCATGGCAATGTATGAGCAGTATGAAGCTTTTGATGAACTTGAAGAAGAATATTTTGAGATGGAAGAACAGGTAACTGCGACAGTAGCAGGGTATTTGGATGATCATTTGGAGTTATTTGCAAAAATAATAAAGTAGTCGGTGCAGTATTTTTTAAGTATCTGCATTTACCTATTGTGAATTGGAATTTATATCTTTGCAAACTCTAATAATAGATTTATGAAACAAGTGAAAATTTTGATGTTAGCCCTGGTTGTATTGATGGGCGTTGGTTTTACTTCATGTATGAATGGAGAGAATGATACTACGGTAAGGGAAGATGCTTTCGTTAAAGTTGTTTCTTATATGGGAAGCACTTGGTTTGAAGACGCTAACGGATTTAGGTATTATCCTACTGACGCTTCTTTGGCTGCGATGAAGACTCAAATGGGCTTTGAACCGGTTAATGGTGGCATGGCATATGTGATCTATCAGTATGACTCAGCTACACAGACTAAAACGGCAACCTCAACTTCTTTGAAAGATTTGCAATTGTTGTATGCAACGAAGTTGGATGCTACTGTAGAATCAGTACAGCATAAACCTGAAGAAGGAGAGGAACCACTATCGAATGATTCAATAGCAAAAGCCCCTATCAGAGGTTTGGAGGGAACAATTAGTACTTCTTATGGAAATATTACGTACAAACCTATTATGTTTGATGAGAGTACATTATTGCTTCAGATTGATTACTTTATGGGACCGGAAGGTTTGTTATCTCACTATTTTACACTTGTTCATTATCGGGATGAGTCTGTTGATGAGAATACTATAAAGTTGTATTTGCGTCATAATAATGGAAAAGATACTTCTACCAGTTATACCAGCGTAAACTACTTAAATCAATATCCATTTGTATTCTATAAGGCATTCAATCTAGGAAAACTCGATGGGTCTATTAATGAAAATACAAAAATTATTATTGAGGTACAAGAGAATAATACCAATATAGATTTGGAGAGTGAGCAGACTAAAACTAAAACATACACAGTACAAATTAAGGCTAAAGAATAAATTTGAATTACAAAGAGTTATTTAAAATAGCAATGTCATTAATTTCCTCTCCGGCCAAGGCCTGGGAGGAAATTCGTTTGGAAGAGGATAGGCGAAAAGTCTTTGTGGCTTTTGTCTATCCTATGATTGGTTTATGTGGTCTTGCTGTCTTTATTGGTTCTTTATTGGCCAATGGATGGGGAGGTCCGCAAAGTTTTCAGATAGCCATGACGCAATGCTGTGCTGTGGCTGTGGCCTTGTTCGGTGGTTACTTTTTGGCGGCTTATGCCATCAACCAACTGAGGGTACAGATGTTTGGGATGTCAGATGATATCTCTCTGACTCAGCAGTTTGCAGGATACGCACTGGTTGTCAGTTTCCTGCTGAAAATAATTACCGGACTGTTGCCTGACTTTAGCATCATCGGCTGGTTGTTGCAGTTCTATATCGTTTATGTGGTATGGGAAGGTGCGCCGATTGTGATGCAGGTTGAAGAAAAGAACCGATTACGATTCACCATTTTGTCGTCTTTGTTGTTAATACTATGTCCGGCAGTGATTCAATTTGTGTTCAATAAACTAACAGCAATATTAAATTAAGAAAATAATGAAACTGGCTCCTGTAAATATAAAGAATAAACGTGCTACATTTGACTATGAGTTACTGGATACTTATACTGCGGGTATTGTGCTCACCGGAACGGAGATAAAGTCTATTCGCTTAGGAAAGGCAAGTCTGGTAGATACGTTTTGTTACTTTGCAAAAGGTGAGTTGTGGGTAAAGAATATGCACATTGCCGAATATTTCTATGGCTCGTACAATAATCATGCAGCCCGTAGAGACAGGAAGCTGTTACTCAATAAGAAGGAGTTGAAGAAGCTGGAACGGGGAACGAAGGAAACAGGATTTACCATTGTGCCCGTTCGTATGTTCGTCAACGAAAAAGGATTAGCTAAAGTTGTTGTGGCTTTGGCTAAAGGTAAAAAGCAATATGACAAGCGCGAGTCTTTGAAGGAAAAAGATGATCGTCGTGATATGGACCGGATGTTTAAGAGATAATAATGTGCCGATGTGCTAATATGCCAATGCACCAATGAAAAAGATGACTATTCCACAATTAATATCCCAGCGTATCCTTATATTGGATGGGGCGATGGGAACTATGATTCAGCAATACAACTTAAAGGAAGAAGATTTCCGTGGCGAACGTTTTGCACACATTCCCGGACAACTGAAAGGGAACAATGATTTGTTGTGCCTGACCCGTCCGGATGTAATTCAGGATATTCACCGTAAATATCTGGAGGCAGGTGCCGATATCATCGAAACCAATACTTTTAGTTCGACTACGGTTTCTATGGCCGATTATCACGTAGAAGAGTATGTACGTGAGATCAACCTTGCTGCTGTGAAACTGGCACGTGAAGTGGCGGATGAATATACAGCAAAGAATCCGCAAAAACCTCGTTTTGTGGCAGGTTCGGTAGGTCCTACCAATAAGACCTGCTCTATGAGCCCTGATGTGAATAATCCGGCCTTTCGTGCATTAAGCTATGATGGATTGGCTACCGCTTATCAGCAGCAAATGGAAGCTATGCTCGAAGGAGGAGTGGATGCCATTCTGATTGAAACAATCTTTGATACCCTGAATGCCAAGGCGGCCATCTATGCAGCAGAGCAGGCGATGAAAAAGACAGGTATTGAAGTTCCCATTATGCTATCTGTTACTGTTTCCGATACGGGTGGACGTACACTTTCGGGGCAGACATTGGATGCTTTCCTGGCTTCTGTGCAACACGCCAATATACTTTCGGTGGGACTGAATTGCTCTTTTGGTGCCAAGCAATTAAAGCCATTTCTTGAGCAGCTTGCCAACCGTGCACCTTATTACATCAGTGCTTATCCGAATGCCGGGCTTCCTAATAGTCTGGGTAAATATGATCAGACCCCGGCCGATATGGCTCATGAAGTAAAAGAATACATCCATGAAGGATTGATAAATATCATTGGTGGCTGTTGTGGTACTACTGACGCCTATATTGCAGAATATCCGGCCTTAATAGAAGGAGCAAAGCCTCATGTACCTGCTCCTAAGCCTGATTGTCTTTGGCTTTCGGGACTGGAATTGCTGGAGGTGAAACCGGAAATCAATTTCGTAAATATCGGTGAGCGTTGCAATGTAGCCGGTTCGCGTAAGTTCTTGCGGCTTATTAATGAGAAGAAATATGATGAAGCACTTTCTATAGCCCGTCAGCAGGTAGAAGATGGTGCGTTGATCATTGACGTAAATATGGATGATGGGTTGTTGGATGCACGTCAGGAGATGACAACTTTCCTCAATCTGATAGCTTCGGAGCCTGATATAGCTCGTGTGCCTGTAATGATTGACTCTTCTAAGTGGGAGGTCATTGAAGCCGGACTGAAATGCCTGCAAGGTAAATCGGTAGTGAATTCTATCTCTTTAAAAGAAGGAGAAGAGAAGTTCTTAGAGCATGCCCGCATTATTAAACAATATGGTGCTGCTACTGTGGTAATGGCTTTCGACGAAAAAGGACAGGCAGACACTGCTGCCCGTAAAATAGAAGTCTGTGAGCGGGCTTACCGTTTGTTGGTTGATAAGATAGGATTCAATCCGCATGATATTATTTTTGACCCGAATGTTCTTGCTGTAGCTACGGGTATCGAAGAGCACAATAATTACGCTGTCGACTTTATCAATGCAACCGGCTGGATTCGTAAAAATCTTCCCGGTGCACATGTGAGTGGTGGTATTAGTAATCTTTCATTCTCTTTCCGGGGAAACAACTACATCCGCGAAGCAATGCATGCTGTCTTTCTTTATCATGCTATTCAGCAAGGGATGGATATGGGAATTGTCAATCCGGCTACTTCCGTACTCTATACGGATATTCCGGCCGATGTGCTCGAAAAGATAGAGGATGTTGTTCTGAATCGTCGTCCTGATGCTGCCGAACGTCTGATCGAACTTGCCGAAGCGTTGAAGGCCGAAAAGAATGGTGAACTTTCAACTTCTAACTCTCAGTTTTCAACCCATCTGGCTTGGAGAGAGGGGACTGTGCAGGAACGTTTGCAGTATGCATTAGTGAAAGGTATTGGTGACTTTCTGGAAGAAGATTTGGCGGAAGCACTGCCACTGTATGATAAGGCAGTGGATGTGATTGAGGGGCCATTGATGGAGGGCATGAATCATGTTGGTGAACTGTTTGGTGCCGGAAAGATGTTTTTACCTCAGGTAGTAAAAACGGCTCGTACCATGAAGAAAGCTGTGGCTGTTTTGCAGCCTGTTATAGAATCGGAAAAACAGGAAGGAGCGCCTCCGGCCGGAAAAGTATTATTGGCTACTGTAAAAGGGGACGTACATGATATTGGAAAAAATATTGTTGCCGTAGTGATGGCTTGCAACGGATATGACATTGTAGATTTAGGGGTGATGGTACCTGCTGAAACGATTGTGCAGCGAGCTATTGAGGAGAAAGTAGATATGATTGGCTTGAGTGGGCTGATTACTCCTTCTTTGGAAGAAATGGTTCATGTAGCTATGGAACTTGAGAAAGTGGGTCTGGACATTCCTTTGTTGATAGGTGGTGCAACGACTTCCAAAATGCATACTGCTTTGAAGATTGCTCCTGTTTATCATGCTCCGGTGGTTCATCTGAAAGATGCCTCGTTGAATGCCGGTGTAGCAGCGCGTTTACTTAATCCGAAAGCAAAAGAGGAACTTGTTGGGGAGTTGGCAAAAGAATATCAGGAATTGCGTGAGAAGAGTGGCATGATGCGTCGAGAAACAGTATCGCTTGAAGAAGCACAAAAAAATAAATTAAACCTGTTTTAATTGATATGAGTATGAAAAGGATTTCCGCTTTGTTGTTGATGGCAGCTGTTTTACTGACTATCATTGTCTCCTGTTCTTCTGCTCCGCAAGGTGCAGCATCTGCTTCCGGTAATGCGGCTTTGGATAATATTTTTGCCCGCAAAAGTGTACGTACCTATCTGAATAAGGGGGTAGAAGAAGAAAAGATAGACTTGATGCTGCGTGCCGGTATGGCTGCTCCTTCGGGGAAAGATCAGCGTCCGTGGGAGTTCATTGTAGTAACCGAACGGGCTTCTCTCGATTCTATGGCTGCTGCTTTGCCTTATGCTAAAATGCTAACAGAGGCTCGTTATGCCATTGTTGTATGTGGCGATTCCACCCGTTCTTCTTACTGGTATCTGGATTGTTCAGCTGCTACGCAAAACATACTTTTGGCTGCTGAGAGTCTGGGGCTTGGTGCTGTCTGGACTGCTGCTTATCCCTATGAAGACCGTATGCAGGTAGTCCGTAAGTATACTGCTCTGCCCGAAAATATCTTACCACTGTGTGTTATTCCTTTCGGATATCCTGCTACTCAGCAGCAACCGAAACAGAAATATGATGAGAAGAAAATACATTATGAGAAGTGGTAAATAGTGATTAGTGATTAGCGATGAGTGATAAGTGATTAGCAAGCTGCGCAGCCCACTAATCACTTATCACTCATCACTAATCACTACTTTTTATTTTCTTCTTATACGATTCATACCTCGACATGATATCCTTCACAAAGTTATATGTTTCTATTCCACGGAAGTAACCGTTTTTACAAACGGGGTCGGTAAAGTATTCTTCATTACTTTTCAGCAGGATGTAGTTTTCTACATTATTGTCCCATACATTTTTATTTTTTCCATACTTATCAGCCAATGCAATGGCATCATATATATGTCCTAATCCGGCATTGTAGGATGCAAGAATGAACTTAATACGTTCCTGTTTATCGGGAATCATTTTAAGACTCCTGTCGGTGCTTGCTATATATTTCACAGCTGCTTTAATGCTTTCTTCCGGATTTTGTTCTTTGCCGGGAGGCAATCCCATCGCACGTGCTGTTTGAGGCATGAGCTGCATCAAGCCTTTGGCTCCTGCCCATGATACGGCTGTTGTATCAAAGTTAGATTCTGTATAGGCCAGTGATGCCAGTAAACGCCAGTCCCAATCTATCTCTTTGGCATACTTTTTAAATAGTTTATCATAATGAGAAATTTTTCCTTCACGTAATGAGAGGATAGGAGAGTGAGGAACTGCTTTACTGATTTCGAAGTATCGCTTCATACTGGCACTATAAGCCGGTGAAGTCATATTATCTTCGTGCCATTTGTCTGCGGCAGCAGCCAGTTGAGGACAGTCTTTCCGTACAGCCCATGAGGCCCGCTGATCAAAACTGATAGAGAGTTTAATATTCAGATTCGGATAATAAGTTGTGTTTAACTTTGCCAAATCGTTATCTGCCACTGTATAGGGGATTTTTCCTTGTGCTACTTGTGTGATGAGATCTTCGGTTGTGATGCTGTCACCTGTCACTTTATGGATCTGTATACCACCTCCCAGTTCACTGTTCAGATTGACGAGCCTGTCGTAGTATTTACCGGGTTTTACATATACATCTTTGCCGACAAGCTCCGTTACATCGGTTATTGGTTTTGTTTTACCATTGTTTCGTTGCACAATTACCTGATGCGTAATCACTTCCTCTCCACAATAAATCAGGCTATCTTTCAATTCTTTGGTGATAGGAAGATTGTATGCAATAAGATCACCCTCACCGGCGAGAAGCTTTTCAATTAATTCAGGTACATTTCGTGCTACTTCAATGCGTAACTTTACACCCAGGCTTTTGGCAAATTGTTCGCTTAACTCATATTGGAACCCCATTTCCTGTCCGCGGTAAATAAAATAGGTTGTTGAGCTGTATAATGTCAGTACAACCAGTTCACCGCTGTCTTTAATCTGTGCCAAATCATATGCTCCCACTTTCTCTGTCGGGTGGTGTCTGTGTCTACAGGCCAATACAGAAAAGAGGATGATGAAGAAGACAGGCAGTATAGAGCGCCGGACTGTCATTCTTATTTCAAATGTTTCTTAATATACATTGTCAGGATATCAATTGCCACATTATTATTACCTCCTTCGGGTACAATAAGATCGGCATATCTTTTGCAAGGTTCGATAAACTGCTGATGCATTGGTTTTAATATGCGCGTATAACGTTCCATAACAGCTTCAGCAGTACGTCCGCGTTCCACTACATCCCGTTGTATTACACGTATCAGACGTTCATCCGGGTCGGCATCTACAAAAATTTTAAGATCCATCATGTTACGCAGTTTTTTATCGCAAAGGGCAAGAATCCCTTCAATAATAACCACTTCACGCGGTTCAATATGTATGGTTTCAGATTGGCGGGTACAAGTAAGATAGGAATAAGTGGGCTGTTCTATGCTTTTACCTTCTTTCAACATAGAAACATGTTTTGAGAGCAGGTTCCATTCAAATGCATCCGGATGGTCAAAGTTGATATTCTGCCGTTCTTCAACAGGTACATGACCACTGTCTTTGTAATATGAATCCTGTGGAAGTAATACAACTTCACCGGCGGGTAGACTCTCAACAATTTTCCTTACGACGGTGGTCTTTCCCGAACCCGTTCCGCCTGCTATTCCTATTATTAACATCTGTTCATAGTGTATATTTAAAACAAATAGAGTAATTTTGCATTGATAAAGATAATGCAGCTTCTTCGGCTGACAAATATATAAACAATAAATTAAAATAGCAACGTTATGGTGAAACACATTGTATTATTTAAGTTAAAGGATGAAGTACCGGAAGCCGAGAAACTCATTGTGATGAATAAATTTAAAGAGGCGATAGAAGCTCTTCCTGCCGTAATTCCTGTTATTCGTAAAATCGAAGTGGGATTAAATACCAATCCGGGTGAGACGTGGCATATTGCGTTGTATAGTGAATTTGATAATCTGGACGACGTGAAGTTCTATGCTACTCATCCTCTTCATGTAGCTGCCGGCAAAATTATAGCTGAGGCAAAAGAGAGCCGTGCCTGTGTGGACTACGAGTAAGTAAGTGAACCAGAGCGTTTACATAACTGTTATAATTTAAAATACTGAATAGAGAATGAGAAAATTATGTTCTTTTTTGTTGCTGATGTTTGTTGTCTTGGCGGCTCATGCACAGATTCAAGATCCTGTAAAGTTTAAGACAGAATTAAAGGCATTGTCGGATACTGAAGGTGAAATAATATTTACTGCCGCCATTGATCCGGGATGGCATGTATATTCTACTAACTTAGGTGATGGCGGGCCTATTTCGGCAACATTCAATGTCGATAAAAAGAATGGTTTGGAATTGGTTGGCAAGCTGAAGCCGGTAGGAAATGAAATCTCAACATTTGATAAACTTTTTCAAATGAAAGTGCGTTATTTTGAGAATACTGCACAGTTTGTTCAGAAGATAAAGTTTATTGCCGGTACATATACTATTGAAGGATATCTGGAATATGGGGCATGTGATGACGAAAGTTGTTTACCACCGACACAGGTTCCGTTTAATCTATCAGGGAAAACTACCTTAAAGGTTACAGAAACGGTAGGAGACTCTAAAGCTGAGCTTCAAAAAGACGCAGAAGTTGAATCAGAAACAGTTACTACATCTGCAGACACTACTGCAATTGTAAAACCTGCTGTTTCTGCTGACATCCTTTGGAAGCCGGTTATTGATGATTTGCATGCTTATGGAGAAGAACATTCTCAGGAAGATATGTCATGGATTTATATTTTTATTACCGGATTCCTGGGAGGACTACTTGCACTGTTTACACCTTGCGTTTGGCCTATTATCCCCATGACTGTAAGTTTCTTCCTGAAACGTAGTAAAGATAAAAAGAAAGGTATCCGTGACGCTTGGACATATGGTGCTTCTATCGTTGTGATTTACGTTACATTGGGACTTGCTATTACGGCTATCTTTGGTGCAAGTGCATTGAATGCTTTGTCTACCAATGCTGTCTTTAATATTCTTTTCTGCTTGATGCTGATTGTATTTGCAGCTTCTTTCTTTGGTGCATTTGAGATTACGCTTCCTTCAAAGTGGAGCAATGCAGTGGATAGTAAGGCAGAAGCTACAGGAGGACTGATTAGTATCTTTTTGATGGCTTTCACTCTGTCACTGGTATCTTTCTCTTGTACAGGCCCTATTATTGGATTCTTATTAGTACAGGTATCTACTACAGGTAGTGTGGTAGCTCCTGCCATCGGTATGCTTGGTTTTGCCATTGCTTTGGCACTTCCGTTTACTTTGTTTGCTCTTTTCCCTTCCTGGTTGAAGTCTATGCCGAAGTCTGGTGGTTGGATGAATGTGATAAAAGTAACACTTGGTTTTCTCGAATTGGCTTTTGCTTTGAAGTTTTTATCTGTTGCCGATCTGGCTTACGGATGGAGAATTCTTGATCGTGAAACATTCCTGGCTTTATGGATTGTGATATTTGCATTGCTTGGTTTCTACTTGTTGGGTAAAATTAAATTTCCTCACGATGATGATGATACTAAAATAGGCGTATCCCGTTTCTTTATGGCGCTCGTATCACTTGCATTTGCAGTTTATATGGTACCCGGTTTATGGGGAGCACCGTTGAAAGCCGTTAGTGCATTTGCTCCACCTATGAAAACGCAGGATTTCAATCTGTATACAAATGAGGTACATGCTAAATTTGATGATTATGATTTGGGGATGGAGTATGCCAGATTGCACAATAAGCCGGTCATGCTTGATTTTACGGGTTATGGTTGTGTTAACTGCCGTAAAATGGAGCTTGCTGTGTGGACTGATCCGACAGTAAGTAAAATCATCAATGATGACTATGTATTGATCACTCTATATGTAGACAACAAGACTCCGCTTTCTGAACCGGTGAAGATTATGGAGAATGGCACTGAACGAACTTTGCGTACTGTAGGTGATAAATGGAGTTATCTGCAACGTGTGAAGTTTGGTGCCAATGCCCAACCCTTCTATGTGTTGATAGATAATGAAGGAAAACCTTTGAATAAGTCTTATGCTTATAATGAAGATATTCCTAAATACATCGAATTCCTGAGAACAGGGCTTGAAAACTATCGGAAGGAAAAATAATATGCTGATTATTCGATATGCCAATTGAATAATTTATTAATAGTGGAATCAGTGATTTCCTCTGATTCCTTATTAGATAAGATCAGATAAATGAATATGATGGTAATTTTTTCCATCTAAATTTTAGCTCTTTTTGAAAGTCATAAATTAGAATAGTGAGTAAATTTACTATTCTAATATATTGACTTTCAATTCACTTAAAAGAGATGAATGAGATAGCTGAATAATAATGTTTTAACTTATTAAATCAGCAGATGATTTACGATTACTGATTAGCATTAACAATATAAAGAATGTCAACCTTTGAATCTTATAATGAATTGGACTTATGGAAATTATTTCTTGAAGGGGATAAGGAAGCCTTTTCTGTCTTCTATCGTCACAATTATAGGAAACTCTATTCTTATGGTATAAGTTTAGGTATGGACAGTGAATTAATAGATGATATTATACAAGAATTATTTGTTAAACTTTATACTCGCCCTCAATTAATAAAAGATTTTTCTACTATTCAGGCATTTCTTTATGCAGCTGTGAGAAATGCCTTTGTTAATCATGAAAAACAAAGGAAAAAGTATTTGTATCTGGATGAATTTGAAAACTTTGAACTACCTTATTTTGTTGAAAACACCCAAATTGAAGATGAGGAAGAATTAAAGGCTTTAAAGGAAAAGATACATAGAATAATTAATAGTTTAACTCCTCGACAAAAAGAAATCATTTATTTACGATTTTTACATCAAAAAGAATATGAAGAAATAGCCCGGATTATGGATATGTCTGAACAGGCCGCGCGTAATCTGACATATAGAGCTATGGAAAAGATCAGGAAAGAAAATAATGATTTCTTCGTATTACTATTCATGATCGCTTTGTTCTCGGACTATCATTTCTAATGAGAAAATAATCTTTTCTAAAAAACAATATTATTTTTTATGTATTAAGTTTATTTGCTGATAATAAGGTGATTAAATGATATATTTGTGCCTGTAGAAGATATTTTTGTAGTATAGCTATAAAAAATGTCTTGTGTAGTGATTACAAAATAAAGATAGAATTGTACTACTAATAGAAATAAAGATAGAATGGAAAATAGAAACAACATAGAGTTTTGGATTTTTGATGAGAAACTTATCAATATTGCTAAGGAAAATGATCAAGAAGCCCTGAAGTGGATGATGGACCTTCATCCTGAGCAATGTGAAGTCATTGAAAATGCATTTCTTTTATTGCAGAATATAAAGGTTGAAGAAACTGTTGTTTCTGATTTGCAAGTTGAACGTAGCCTTAAAGGTTTTTGGGATCGGATTGATCGTAGAAAAAACAGAAGAAGGTTATATTGGATTTCAACGGCATGTGCAGCCTGTATATCTGTTATATTGGTAGTATCGTCATTATTATTAATGGGAAAAGATTATGTTGATAATAAAGAAGAGGTATTGGCTTTACTTGACTCAATACAAAGTACATCCAGTGAAATTCTTATTATTTCGGGTGGTTTAAGAACTGCTATTCCCAATAATGAAGTCATAAATCAGACGGCACAAGGGGATTTTGTTGTGGGAACTGAGAAGAAAATGAAATTCTCTGATTTGCAGGGAGAGATGATTCAGTTGGTTGTGCCGGTGGGCAAACGTACTGCTATCAGATTTAATGATGGTACGGTTGCCTGGCTTAATGCCGGTAGTAAGTTGTTGTATCCGAAGACCTTTTTAGAAGACAGACGTGATATATATATAGAAGGAGAGACATATCTGGAAGTAGAAAAAGATCAATCCCGCCCATTTTTTGTACATACGAAAGATTTTGATGTTTCTGTTTTAGGAACGAAGTTTAATGTGAGTGCATATAAAGAGGATATTCAAAAGTCTGTGGTATTAGTAGAAGGTAGTGTTGAAGTGGGATCGGATAATAACAAGTATAAATTGATTCCCAAGGAGGGCTTCTTTTATGCAAGGAATTCTTCGGTTGTCAAAAAGGTTGATACCTACGCTTATACCTGCTGGAAAGATGGTATTATGCAAATTCAGAATGAACCGTTGGAGCATATCTTTACCCGTTTAGAGAAATACTATGGAGTGAAAATTATATTTGATAGTTCCGTATCGAAAAAGAAATATATTGGAAATCTTAATCTTTACGATTCTATTAGTGAAGTATTACATAATTTGTCACATTCAACGCCCTTTACATTTGAATATAGTAAAGAAACAAATGTTGTGAAGGTTTATCAGAAAAAGAAACGCTATAGCAAATAAATAACATCTAATTAATTTTTTATTATTATGAGAAACTATCGTCTACCACCTTAGTATAGGGGATCGTATGCTTCTTTGGAAGCTTTTTTAGAGCTGTGATTTGAATTTATAAAATAAAAGCATAGATAACTATGAGGACACAAGTAAGTATTTATAAATGTAATTCCATTAAAAAATATATTGGATTTCAATTGCTCTGTTTCGTAATTAGTATTATAGGAAACACATTGAATGCGCAAAACACTCTTTCTCAAACTAATATTTCGCTGCAAGTACGTGATATTACTATTAAAGAATTATTTTCTACCATAGAAAAACATACAAATTATGTAATTCTGTACGAGGAAGATGTTCCTGTGAAAGAAAGAATATCTGTATTTGCTGAGAATAAAAGTGTAGAAAGTATTTTGAATGAAGTTTTAACTCCCCGTGGTATTAAATATTATTTGAACGGGAAGCAGATTATCGTTACGGTAGATAAGACTAAACAACAATCCAGGCAAAGTAATGCTAAGAAATCCTGGGTTAGTGGTACGGTTGTTGATATTGCCGGTGAAGCTATGATTGGGGTGACCATTGCTGTACAGGGTACTCAAACCGGTACAGTAACTGATGCAGATGGTAAATATAGAATTGAAGCCCAGCCGGGTGATATACTTGTATTTTCATTTGTCGGCATGAAAAAACAGGAAGTATCTTTTAACGGTAAAAAACAGGTTATTGATATAGTAATGGATGAGGAAACCAATTTGATGGATGAGGTTGTAGTTGTTGGTTTCGGAACTCAGAAAAAGGTGAATCTAACAGGTGCCGTAGGAGTAATAGAATCTAAATCATTGGAGGCTCGTCCGGTTGGAAATGCAGTACAGGCTTTGCAGGGATTACTCCCGGGACTTAATATTACGACCTCTAATAATGGTGCCGAATTAAATGCTACTCCTTCTATTAATATACGTGGAACGGCAACTATTGGTTCGACATCGAGTGGTAGTCCATTGGTGCTTATTGATGGTATGGAAGGTAGTCTTTCGAATATCAATCCGCAGGATATTGATAATATTTCAGTGTTGAAGGATGCGGCTGCTTCATCAATTTATGGTTCCAGAGCGCCATTTGGTGTAATTCTGGTAACTACTAAATCCGGAAAGAAAGGTAAGTCTACTGTGAATTATAGCAATAACTTTCGTTTTAAAACTCCTGTAATGTTACCAAAGATGGCTAATTCATGGGATTATATTAATTATTTCAATGATGCCAATTTTAATAATGCCGGTGCTTATCTTTATGATGATACTCAGGTACAAAATGTTTGGGATTATATGCACGGTACATTGAATGATGGAGGCATTCAACCGAATAGTAATGGAAAGTGGGATACCGGTACAGCTTATGCCAATGTGGATTGGTTGAGAGAGTATTATAAGGATTGGTCACCATCTCAGGAGCATAATCTGAGTGTAAGTGGTGGAACAGATAAGCTGACATATTATGTGTCGGCTAATTATCAGACTCAAGATGGATTTTTGCGTTATGGCACTGATAATCAGAAACGATTTGCAACAACGGGTAAGATTTCATCTCAGGTAACAGATTTTATTAAGATGGATTATACGACCCGTTTTTCACGTACTGATTATGGGCGTCCGAGTCAGATGTCCAGTAATTTCTATAATGAAGTACTCCGACGTTCGGTTCCGTTGATTCCGGTAACTGATCCGAATGGATATCGATTGGCAGATGTGACATATACAGAGCATTTAGAGAATGGAGGTAGAAGACAGGAGCAGAATGATGATTTATATCAGCAATTGAAACTGACGATTACTCCGGTTAAGAATTGGAATATAATGGCGGAAATGAATGCACGTATTACTAATGACTGGCAACATGAAGTTTGGAATCTGGTGTACGGGCATTATGCGACAGAGCCTTTGAAGACTTATGTATCCAATCTGAGCCAGAAGAAGAGTCGTGTATATGAGTATGCATATCGTGCTACTCACTTGACCCCTAATTTTTATTCTAATTATAATATTGCGTTAGGAGAACATAATCTGGCAGCAATGGTAGGATTTCAGTTAGAGTCTTATAAAAATCGCATGCTTAGCGGACAACGCAATGATTTAATATCCGATGATATTCCGGTTTTAGATCAAACTACTGATGTTGAGAATGCTACATTGAAGGGTAACTATAATGAATGGTGCACGGTAGGCTTCTTTGGCCGTATTAATTATGATTATAAAGAGCGTTATCTACTGGAAGTAAACGTGCGTAGAGATGGTAGTTCGCGTTATCGTCGTGACAAACGCTGGATAACTTCTCCATCTGCTTCTTTAGGTTGGAATATAGCGCGAGAAGAGTTTATGAAGGGTACGGCTGATTATATTCAACTGTTGAAGTTGAGAGCTTCTTATGGTGTTTTGGCCAATCAGAATGCTAAAAGTTATTACCCTACTTACCTCACAATGACAACTGCCGCAGGAAAGGGAGATTGGTTAATTGACGGTTTACGTCCTAATACAGCGGCTGCTCCAGGATTAATATCTACTTCTTTAACTTGGGAAAAGATTAAAACGTTGAATTTTGGTCTTGACTGGGGAGTACTAAATAACCGTTTGACGGGTTCTTTTGATATCTACAGCCGTACAACAAAAGATATGATGGGACCTGGAGTAGACTTACCCGGAACATTGGGAACAAGTGCCCCTGCAACCAATAACACAGATTTAGTAACTAAAGGTTGGGAATTGCAGATTGGCTGGAAAGATCGTATTAATGAGTTTCAGTATGGAGTGTCATTCAATTTATCAGACAGTAGAACGAAAATATTGAAATATCCGAATCTGACAGGTTCATTGAGTACTTATTATGAAGGACAAATTCTGGGAGATATTTTTGGATATGAAACGATTGGAATAGCAAAAACTGATGAGGAGATGGAAGCACATTTAGCTTCATTACCCAATGGTGGACAAAATGCCTTAGGCAGTAAGTGGGCTGCCGGTGATATTATGTATGCCGATACTAACGGTGACGGAAAGGTAAGTAATGGCTCAAATACAATTTATGATATGGGTGATTTGAGGAAAATAGGGAATAGTACTCCGCGTTTCCGTACAGGCATTAGTTTGGATGCCTCCTGGAGAGGTTTTGCAATTTCAATGTTTTGGCAAGGAGTATTAAAACGGGATTACTATCCGGACGCAAAGGTAGGTTCTGCATCTACTGATCTGAATTTTGTATTTTGGGGAGCAACGTCAGGTGGAAAATCCTGGTCTGTCGTTTTTGATGAGCATATGAATTATTTCCGTGATGAAGATAGTCGTTTGGGAGCTAATTATGACGCGTATTATCCACGGCCTTTGTGGGCTAATAAGAATAAATCCACTCAGACACGTTATTTGCAGAATGCTTCGTATATGCGTTTGAAAAACTTGCAACTATCCTATACTTTTCCTGCAAAATGGATGAGACGGGCATATATACAAAATCTGCGTTTATTTGTCTCTGGTGAGAATCTGCTTACATTTACTAAACTGTCTAAGACTATGGATCCTGAAACTGCCGGCATTGGTCTTAAGGGTGGTATGGTATATCCGTTGTCAAAGACCTATTCATTTGGCTTAAGTGTGACCTTTTAATAGAATATAAACCAGAAAATTTACAAATATGAAAAATATATATAGTTCTATTGCAAAGATAATAGCAGTCAATACTTTATTGTTTGCTATGGTTGGATGTGATGATTTCCTGGATGTAACTCCTCCATCTACTATATCTCCCGAGAAATATTTATGGGAAGAATCGCATCTTGCTGCATATACGATTAAATACTATACAAATCTGGATAGCTATACAGGTAATCCTGCTGATTCTCCTTATTGGAGTGATATATGTACGGACAATGCCGTAGGACGTAATGGGGATAACAAATTTATGCCGGGACAGATTAAAGTCGGTTCAACAGGAGGTTCATGGAGTTTCACAGATATCAGACCTTTGAATTTTTATTTGGAGACGGTTGTTCCTCGTTATGAGAAAGGAGAGTTGAAAGGAGATCCGACCAATGTTAAGCATTATATAGGTGAGGGATATTTTTTAAGAGCTTATGAATATTTTAAAAAGTTGAAAGCTTTAGGAGATTTTCCTATAATAACGACTACTTTGCCGGATGATTTGGAAACATTGACAGAAGCTTCCAAACGTAGACCACGTAATGAAGTAGCCAGGTTTATTCTGAGCGATTTGGATAAGGCGATTGATATGATGAAGAATACAGCTCCGCAAGGAGGTCGTACACGTTTGAATAAAAATGCGGCTCTGATAATGAAATCCAGAGTAGCACTATTTGAAGGTACTTGGCTGAAACATCATAAAGGAACGGCACATGTGCCTCTGGGACCTAATTGGCCCGGTAGCCAAAAAGAGTATTTGAAAGATTATCAATACCCAAGTGGCAGTATTGATGCGGAAATAGATTTTTTTCTGGAAGCAGCGATGGATGCAGCTCAACAAGTAGCTGATAAAGTAACATTGACTGTCAACAATAAGACAATCAGAGAGTCTGCTTCTCAAGCTGTTAATCCTTACTATGATTTATTTGCAAGTAAAAATCCTGCAGCATATCCGGAAGCTGTAATGTACCGGACTTATTCCATTGATTTGGCAACTCCGGTGAAACATGGATACAATGGTGGAGTTTATTATGGTTATTCTGTAGGATATACCCAGCAGTTTGCCGATGTCTTTTTAATGGAGAATGGTCTTCCGTACTATGCTACTGGCAGTAATTATAAAGGCGACGACTACATAGCCGATACTAAAGTAAATCGTGACTGGCGTTGGCGTTTGTTTATGAAGGCTCCGGGAGAGGTACGTGTATTGGAGAATATGTTGGTTGAACATGATGAGTTTCCAAGTCCTGCCGAGATTTATAGTAAAGATTATACGAAATCTACAACGACCGGTTATCTGTTGGGAAAAGGACAATCTCACGATTTCAATATGGTGTCCAGTGATATAACAGCTTTCGTTGTATTCCGTGCTGTTGAGGCTTATTTGAACTATATGGAAGCCTGTTACGAGAAGACTGGAAGGATTGATGCTAAAGCGGAGAAATATTGGAAAGATATTCGTAGACGTGCGGGAGTTGATGTGAATTATCAGAATACCATTGACCATACTAATATGGATATTGAAGCTCAGAATGATTGGGGAGCTTATTCCCATGGAGTTCTTGTGGATAAGACATTGTATAATATTCGTCGGGAGAGGCGTTGTGAATTTATAGGAGAAGGACGTCGTTATGAAGATTTAATCCGTTGGAGAGCATTAGACCAATTAAATCAGAACCCTTGTCTTCTGAAAGGTTGTAAAGTATGGGGACCGATGCAATCGCTATATACATCAAAACAATTATTGCATGATCAGGCTGCTGATAGTAAGAATATTATGTCGTCTCCAAGTTTGAGTGATTACTTAATACCATTGTCTGTTACTAAAACCAATAATTTATTCTTTGACGGTTTACGTTATTGTAGTGCTCATTATTTGGATCCGATTGCAAGAAAGCACTTCTTGTTGACATCACCGGATTCTCAAACGGCAGCAAACTCGGTTATTTATCAAAACCCGGGATGGTCTTTAGAGGCCGGAGAAGGGCCGTTAGACCTGTAATCTCTTTTTTTAAATTAAGATAGGGCATCAGGCCCTATCTTATCTGATTTTATTTGCCAAACGGGAGGATACCTGTTATTGGTATCCCCCAATATATCCATATTTGAAGATGAATTACTTAAAACGAATATTAATATTTCTATTTGTTGGATTGAGTTGTATAACCCTGAATGCAAAAAAAAGTGATCCTAAGACGATATTGGTTGTCTCGGGGTGGCAGGATGTGAATATAGGTGATATTGCTCATACTCCGGGACTACTACATATATTGGAAACCTATCTCCCGGACGCAAATATCATTGTTTGGGAAAAGAATGTTGGTAAAGAGGTGGAAGAATTCTTATATAAAAACTTTCCTAAAATAAGGATTGTACATGGGACTGTTGATAAGAATGCACAAGTGGATGCTCAGGAAGTTCTTAAAGCATTTCAAATGGCAGATTTAATGATACATAGTTCGGGACCTTATGTTGTGGGGCAGTATCATTTGGAAGCCTGGGTGAAATATACGAATGGAAAACCTTTTGGCATTTTCGGAACAACTATTCCCAAGGTAGATAACCGTTTAAAGAATCTTTTGGAACAGGCTGATTTTATTTATACCCGTGAGACGGCTTCCATAGATGTATTAAAGCAGGCGGGTATCACAGGTACTCATATCGGGTTTGTACCGGATGCTACATTTTTCTTTAATCTGCATGATAAGAAAAAAGGAAATGCTTTTTTGAAAGCAAATGGTCTGGAAAAGGGCAAATTTATCTGTGCCGTACCACGTTTACGCCGTACACCTTATTACCGGATAAAAAACAGGCATCTGTGGAGTGAAGCCAAAATATGCGAAGTGGAAGCATATAATAATAAATATAAAGAAGAAGATCATTCAAAATTGAGAGAAGCCATTATCAGTTGGGTACGTGAGACGAAAAATAAAGTGTTGGTTTGCCCTGAAATGACTTATCAGGTTGATTTTATGGATGAATTGCTGATTGATTCTCTACCTGCTGATGTAAAACCATATGTTGTGAAAAGAGGATATTGGTTACCGGATGAGGCTGCTTCTGTCTATGCTGCATCTTTTGCGGTATTAAGTTTTGAATGTCATTCTCCTATAATAGCGGCTGCCAACGGGATACCCTTCTTTTATTTAAGGCAACCGGATGATACCATTAAAGGACAAATGTATTATGATTTAGGATATTCGGATTGGATATTTGAAATAGAAGAGACAACCGGAACTCAAATAGCCAATCGATTGACTGAAATGGAAACCCATTATCCCGATGCAAAAAGAAAAGTTATAACCAGCCAGCAAGAGATCTCGGATATATATAAGAAAGCATGTGTACCGATTAGCAATCTATTGTATCAGTGAATAATAACACAAAACACATCTATATATAAATTGGTAATTTGAAGAATAAAAAATAAGGGGAATGAAAAGACGGGAATTTTTAAATATTGGTTTGTTGACTTTGGGCGGTGTATTGGTAGGGCGGAATTTTGCTTTTGCCGATGCACTTACTGAAACTCAGGAGGTATTTCGGAGAGCCGATCCTGTGTCATCATATGATATGATCATAAATGGAGCAGGTTTATGTGGCTTTTTTATTGCTTTGGAAGCTGTAAAAAAAGGGTTGAAAGTATTAATTGTAGATAAACGTACTTCTCCGGGATTTGATATTGCAGCCAAAAGAAAACTTTGGTTATCAGTTGAAGGGCTTGAAGAGTGGGATAAGAGTCTGCTTGATCTTTTTTTTCCGACAGATGAACAGGAAGAGAGTTTGAATAATACTTTGGAATCTCCGCGTAAGAGTCGTTCCGGAAACGAACTTCTTTTGTTTGCCGGTAGTATAAAGAAGGGTATGCTTCGCTCTTTATTAGTTAACCAGGTGGATGTATTACTAATGAATGATGTATGTGGTATATTAACGAATGACAGAAGTGAGACTTCTGGAGTGGTGGTTGCTTCCAAACATGGAGTTTTTTCTATTCCATGCAGGAGTTTTGTTGATGCTACTGATGGGGTTTTGTTTACCCGGGAATTATTTGCTCAGAAATACCAGATACGTGAGGCCGGATTTGTTCTCGAAATGGATTCTGTTCACAAAAACTCACTTGGCAAACTACATTTATCAGGGCTTAATCTGCTAAATGATACTGTAAGTGTACATGCAGGTAAAAAGGACAAAGATCAATATTTCGTAGAATATCGGTTTGCTACAGAAGATAATGATTTAAGTCATATTGAACAACGGGCCCGCCTACTCTCGGCAATGGTAAGTAAGCAAATCCGGGAAGCGGACCCGGCTTTTTCTAAAGCACGGACGCGATATGCCGCATTAGAATGTTCTTTAAATATTGAAGGGGAAATAGATTCTCGAAAGATAGGGATAAAGAACTACTACTATATGGAAAATTCATCAGAATTTTATACCTGTAAGACAGTTTGTGATATAAAGGAACAGGCAAAATCTTTGGTAGGAAAAATAGAGCAATCACCTGACATGAATTCTGTCTCTCAGGTTTATTATATTGGAGGGAAAGCCGACTGCAATGTAGTATCCGAATGCTATAAAGAAAATGGGTTTATGACTCCGTTATCTCCCTTTCCGATAGATATTCTGAAGTTGGATAAACACAAAACAGCATTATTGGTGGCAGGAGCCGGAACGGCAGGTGCAATGGCTGCTCTTTCAGCCTCTCAAAAACAGATTCAGACAGTTATAGTTGAATATTTTAATGAACTTGGGGGAACCAAAACAGTAGCAGGGGTAAATGGTTATTACAGGGGATATCAGGAACATAAGTTTATAAAAGAGTTAGAGCAAAAAATTAAGACTGTAGCTGCTGATACAAATTTTGTGACAACTTTACCGCGGAGTTATTACTATTTACAATCGCTTTTGGAACATAAATGTAAAGTCATCAATGGTGCCATATTATGTGCGGCAGAAGTTGATAAGACTAAACTTAAAAGCGTAACGGTTTGCCAGAATGGCAGGCTATATAAGATTTTGGCCGAGTTGACTATTGATGCAACAGGCGATGGAGATGTTGCTTATTTTGCAGGAGAAAATTATAGTGTAGGAGATTCACGGATGGGAATTACCCAGAATTATAGTCATTGGGACATTCCTTTTAAACCTAAAATAAAGGATTATAACCGTGATTATGATATTATTAATAACTGTGAGATACTGGAGACTCAACGTGGTTTGTATTTATCTCATTATGAATCTCATTTTTATGATTTTTATCCTATGTTGGCTATCCGTGAGTCGCGTAGAATAAATGCCGTGTACAATCTTAGTACCAGAGATATTATTTCCGATGCATGTTATGAAGATACGATTGCACAGGCAAGGAGTGATTATGATCCTCATTATTTTTCAAGTTCAGAGTCATCACGTTGTGGTTTTATGTTGCCTCATTTTGATAATATGTCCATGGTGAATATTCCTTATAGATCGATTGTACCACGGAAAATTGATGGTTTATTGCTTTCCGGAAAATCAATCGGACAGTCATATAAGGCTTTACAATTTACGCGTATGTCTGCTGATATAACTGTATTGGGATATGTGACTGGCATGCTTGCTGCTCAGATTTTAAAAAAGAAATGTAATGCGCGTGAACTTGATATAACTCCTGTACAAAAAGAATTAATAGCAAGCTCTTATTTACCAGCCGATGCAACAGTTGCCAGAAAAGTCGATTTACAGGATATAGTGGATAAACTGAGTACGGGAGACGAAACGGTTTTATTTAAATGTTGCATGCAGGAAAAAAAACTGATTCTTCCTCTTTTGCAAGCCACTTTCGAAAAGAGACCGGGAGTATTTCTGGCAAAGGCATTGGCATGGTTTGGTGACACGTCGGGAAGTTACTATATTATTGATGAATTGAAGACACTCTATAAACAGGAACAGCAAGAAGGACATGCTTCGAGTTATTTTGAAAAATATGATGATAAGTTACTTTATTGGCAAATTAATAAAGACATAGCTTTGTTGGGAATGATGCCTGCCACAGAGGATGGCAGTAAGACGATAAACTATATACTGGAAGAAACTAAGTCAGGAGGAGAAATGGTTGTATCCGATGATGCTTATACCAAGGGGCGTATCGATTTGCAATTAATCCCATATTATAACCGGATTGTGAATCTGTGTTTCTATCTGGAACGTAACCCGGATGTTAAGTTTATCGAGAATCTCGAGAAGCTGATGGATGATCCTAATATTAGAGGATATAAAACAAGCGAATACAATCAGACACGCTGGCGAATATACGGAGCCAATTTGGAACTTTTATTAGCTGCTGCTGCTATCCGTTGCGGTTCAACGAAAGGAACCGAGTGTCTAATTAACTATTTGGAAGATATCCACTCAAACTTCCGGTATTTTTCAAGAAATGAACTGTGTAGTGTTTACGGAAAAGATGGTGGGTATGATAGGGCTGCATGGCGTAAGTTGGTCAAGGATAAAAAGTCGTTCAAGGTATCACCCTTAAAGAAATCAATTGAAGTATAATAGACAAACTAATAAAAACATGAAACGAATTATATGGGTGTTTTTTTTCACCTTGGTGGCTTTTCAGCTTTCGGCAAAGAAATTCTATCATATAGAATCATCGGATAAGATGATCTCTCTGAAAGTGTATATTACTGATAAGGTAGAATATACAGTTTCTCATGGCGAAGATACCGTTTTAGAGAAATCACCTGTGTCTATGTCATTGACAGATGGAACCGTTTTTGGGGTGAATCCTGTTCTTAGGAAAGCCGAGATCAAGACGGTCAAAGAATACATAGACGCTCCGATTTATAAAAAGAAGGTCGTTGCGGATATTTACAATGGATTGCTCCTTAAATTCAAAGGAGATTATGCTCTGGAATTCCGGGTATATGATGATGGAGTAGCTTATCGGTTCATTTCTGAAAAGAAAGTGTCTTTTTGTGTACAAAATGAACAGGCTGTTTTTAATTTTCCGAAACAATCCAGGGCGTATGTGGCTTATGTCAGAGAGAATGGATACCATGCTGATAACAGAGGGAATAAAGGAACTTTTGAGGAGCAGTTTTTTAAGTCATTTGTGAATACGTACTCTTATATGAATTTATCAGACTGGAATCCGAAACGTCTTGCTTTTATGCCTTTATTGGTAGAACTGGGGCATGGAAAGAAGGTTTGCCTGACTGAAGCTGACTTATTGAACTATCCGGGCATGTATCTTAATAATTCAGGAGATTCTGATACTTTGGAAGGCGTTTTTGCTCCTTATCCCCGTACTGTGAAACAAGGGGGAGTTGAGAATATGCAGGAAGTTGTATTGACACGTGAAAACTATATAGCAAAGTGTGAAGGACACACGAATTTTCCGTGGCGTACTCTGATTGTTTCTGCAGAAGATGCTGAATTGGCAAATAGTGATATGGTATATCGTCTTTCAACGCCTAATCAGTTGGGAGATCTTTCTTGGATAAAGCCTGGTAAGGCTGCATGGGAGTGGTGGAATAGTTGTAGTCTTTATGGAGTAGATTTTATTGCTGGTATCAATAATGAAACTTATAAGTATTATATTCAGTTTGCAGCCGATAACAATTTAGAGTATATTGTAATAGATGCCGGATGGTATAAAGGTACTGATATCCTGGATGTGGTAGATGAACTGGACTTGAAAGAACTGGTCGAGTATGGAAGAGAGCGTAATGTCGGTATCGTCCTTTGGACGGGTTCTTACCCGTTTATGCAGGATATTGAAAAAGTCTGTAAGCACTATTCTGAGATTGGAATAAAGGGTTTTAAAATTGATTTTATGGATCGGGA
This sequence comes from Bacteroides sp. K03, assembly GCF_019734355.1. Classification (NCBI taxonomy): domain Bacteria; kingdom Pseudomonadati; phylum Bacteroidota; class Bacteroidia; order Bacteroidales; family Bacteroidaceae; genus Bacteroides; species Bacteroides sp. K03. The sequence goes on along the minus strand of NZ_JAASHC010000003.1, from coordinate 197,807 downwards.
TGATCAGTCTATGGTTAATTTTCATTATAGTGCAGCAAAGACTGCCGCAAAATATAACCTTATCATTGATTTTCATGGGACTTATAAACCAACCGGATTGAACCGGACCTGTCCGAATGTATTGACTTTTGAAGCAGTTCAGGGGCTTGAACACATGAAATGGGCGGCTCCCAATGTCGATCAGGTCACTTATGATGTGACTATGCCGTATATACGTATGGTTGCAGGTCCTTTGGATTATACTCAGGGCACAATGCGTAATGCGAGCAAGCAAAATTATCGTCCGGTGAACAGTGAACCTATGAGTCAGGGAACAAGATGTCGGCAGTTAGCTGAGTATGTTATTTTTGAATCTCCTTTCAGTATGCTTTGTGATTCACCTTCTGCTTATATGAAGGAAACGGAATGTACCGATTTTATTGCCGGAATTCCTGTTGTATGGGATACTACTCTCGCTTTGAATGGAGAAATAACGAAGTTTTTGACTCTGGCCCGTAAAAAAGAGAATGTTTGGTATGTCGCATCGATTAATAACTGGGATACACGTAGCATAGAACTGGATTTGAGCTTTTTAGGTGAAGGCAACTTTAAGGCTGAGATATTTCGGGACGGATTAAATGCCGATAAAGTAGCGCGAGACTATAAACGGGAAGTAGTAGATATACCTTCTGAACGAAAGTTGTCGTTTACAATGGCTCCGGGTGGCGGATATATAATGAAAATATTTAAAGATTAGAAAGCCGGATGAGAGGAATTAATATTATTTCTATGTTAATTGGTTTTTGGGGATTTAATATATTTCCCATGTTGGCACAAACACAAGTAAAACCGGAAAGCGTCGATAATCTGATATGCTTCTGGAGTTTTATGGAAGAGAGTGGGACCGAAAGAATTTCTTCCGGACGTTGTCAATATGCCTTACAAGAAGGAACTCCTTTTATAGAAAGAGTAAAAGAGGGTGTTTTTGGTGAATATTCTGCACGGATAAAAGAGGGAGAATGGTTTTATATACCTCGTGCTCAATGTCCTGCATTGAACATTCATGGAAAGGAAGGAGAGGTGACTGTTGTTGCATGGATTAAGCGTGATGTGAAACAATACAGCCAATGTGAAGCGGTTGCCGGAATGTGGGATGAAACCCGGAAAAAGAGACAATATTGTTTGTTTCTGGATTTACGGATATGGGGCAGTAGTCAGCAAGTAGGAGGACATGTGTCCGGAACCGGAGGTGCTACCGAAGGATATAAATATTGTATGGACGCTGCGATTGGTAAAAGTAAGATTCCGTATTCCGAATGGGAGTGTATCGGATTTACTTATGATACGGAACAAGTTAGCGTTTATGTAAACGGATATCTGGATGTACGAAATGAACGTAATCCTTATAAGTATGATTTGGGGTTATTTGACGGAGGTTATCAGGGAAGTGATTTTACGGTTGGTGCAGTCAATCGTTCCGGGGAAATGGGAAACTTTTTTGTGGGACAAATCGGTGGACTGGCTGTATATGACCGTGCTTTGACGAAGGAAGAAATGCGCTATTTATCTTCAAATATAAATAAATAATTATTATGATACGGAAAATTCAATTATTGTTGGTTATCTCTTTTTTTTATGGGTTTAATGTATGGAGTCAAGAGAAGCTTCCGGTTTATCTGGATGATTCAAAGAGTATAGAACAACGGGTAGAAGATGCTTTGTCCCGGATGACTCTGGAAGAAAAAGTGGCTATGATTCATGCGCAGTCTAAATTCAGTACACCCGGTTGTCCGCGTTTGGGTATCCCGGAACTTTGGATAAGTGATGGTCCTCACGGAATAAGAGCAGAAATCAGCTGGGACAGTTGGGGGCATGCCGGTTGGACAAATGATTCTTGTACGGCATTTCCGGCGTTAACTTGTCTGGCGGCAACCTTTAATCCTGCATTATCATTAGAATATGGAAAAGCTATAGGAGAAGAAGCACGGTTTCGGAAAAAAGAAGTATTACTGGGACCAGGTGTGAATATTTACCGAACCCCATTGAATGGACGAAATTTTGAATATATGGGTGAAGATCCATATCTGGCTTCTCAAATGGTGGTTCCTTATATTCATGGAGTGCAACAGAATGGGGTATCAGCTTGTCTGAAACATTTTGCAGCTAATAATCAGGAACTTTGGCGTAAACGTATCAATGTTATAGTCAGTGAAAGAGCTTTGCGTGAAATTTATTTTCCCGCTTTTAAAGCGGGAGTTGAAAAGGGGCATGTATGGTCTGTAATGGGGTCTTATAATAAATATGAGAATCAATATTGTACACACAACGACTGGCTGGTTAATAAGGTATTGAAAGGAGAGTGGGGGTTCGATGGAGTGTTTGTATCCGATTGGGGAAGTACTCATGATACGGATGAGGCAGCATCCAATGGATTGGATATTGAGATGGGAACCCGTACCGATGGGTTGAATTATACGGAGAAAATGGCATATGATAATTATTATCTGGCAAAACCATATCTGGTAAAGTTACGGAATGGAGAGCTACCCATGAAGGACCTTAATGATAAAGTACGGCGTGTCTTAAGATTAAATTTCCGTACCAATATGAATCGTAATCGTGGTTATGGTAGTTTTAGTACTCCTGAACATCGTAATGTAGCACGCCGTATTGCTGAGGAAGGGATTGTTTTATTAAAGAATCAAGCGGATTTCTTTCCGATACCGGTCGGGAAGTATCAAAAGATAGCAGTGATTGGAGATAATGCAGTGCGTTCTTTGACTTTAGGAGGCGGTTCTTCCGAATTAAAAGTAAAAAAAGAAATATCTCCTTTAGAAGGACTTAAGGCACTTTATGGAGATGATAAAATTATTTATTCTGTCGGGTATACTTCCGGACCCAGTAAGTTCCATCCGCATCTGTTACCTCAACAGAAGGCTGATTCGTTAATTCAGGCAGCAGTCAATGTAGCGAAAGATGCAGATATTGTGTTGTTTTTCGGTGGGTTAAACAAGAATCAATATCAAGACTGCGAAGAGGTAGATCGTTTGGATTATAATCTTCCTTATAGACAAGATGATTTGCTAACAGCACTTTTGAATGTCAATAAGAATGTCGGTGTAATAATAATCAGTGGCAATGCGGTAGCCATGCCTTGGGTTAATAAAGTTCCGGCATTGATTCAATCGTGGTATCTTGGTTCGGAAGCCGGTCATGCTATTGCTGATGTGATAGCAGGAAACGTAATTCCAACAGGTAAGTTACCTTTCAGTATACCCGAAAAGTTGGCAGATAACGGCGCTCATTATTATGGGAAAAAGTCTTATCCTGGTGATACACTGAATGTGGTTTATCAGGAAGATATCTTGGTTGGGTATCGCTGGCATGATACTAAAAGAATTCCGGCATTATTCCCATTCGGTTATGGCTTGTCTTATACCACTTTTGAATATGGAAAAGTAACAACCGATAAGAAGGAATATTTTTCAGGTGATACGGTTAGAATTTGTTTTACTTTGACTAATACGGGTAAATCGGAAGGATCAGAAGTTGTTCAGTTGTATGTAGGACAGAATAAGCCTTCTGTTTTACGTCCGGTGAAAGAACTGAAAGCGTTTGATAAAATAAGGCTTCTTCCCGGAGAAAGTAAGGAAGTATCTCTTGCAATACCAGTGAAAGAATTTGCCTATTTCGATGATGTTAAAAAGGTTTGGATTGTGGAACCAGATTACTATACTTTATATTGTGGGGCTTCTTCAAGGGATATCAAGAGTACAGTAAAGATAAAAGTAAGGCAATGAAATTTCTTGTATGTTTTATCGGGCTGTTGCTTGGATTAGGAAATAAAGCCGATGCGCAGCAATGTGCTTCTATGGCAGATATAAAAAAAGTGCATGATTTCATTGCGGCTTCATGGAATAAAACGGTCCGTTTCAGCCCTGAAGATACGGGAACCTTGATTGGGTTACCGTATCGTTATACCGTTCCGAGTATGAATGACTCTTTTCAGGAAATGTACTATTGGGATACTTTTTTTACGGGGGAAGGATTGATAGCGGATGGTTATATCGATTTGGCTCAGTCGAATGTAGAGAATATGCTCTATATGGTTGAGCGCTATGGGAAGATGCTGAACGGAAACCGGACTTTTTTTGAAAACCGTTCTCAACCGCCATATCTGAGTAAGATGGTAGAATATATTTATCTGAAGACCCATGATAAAGAATGGCTGAAAAAAGTACTTCCCGGTTTGAAAAAAGAATATTTCTTTTGGATGACGCGACGTCTCACTCCTATTGGATTGAACCGATATTCAAATGAAGCAACCACTTCTGATAAAAAGAGAATCCTTTCTGTTTTGCAAAGGCGTTTGGGTGATGGCTTTCGTGATAAAATAGAACGGATGAGTGATGGAGAACGTCTGGAAGTGGCTTCTCACTATATTGCTGAGTGTGAATCCGGATGGGATTTTAGTCCCCGCTTTCAGACACGTTGTGAACATTTTTGTCCGATAGACTTGAATGCCAACCTTTATGGATATGAAAAGAACTTTGAGTTTTTTGCAAAAGAATTAGGCCTTAAAGAGGAGGCACAGCAATGGTATCAGAAAGCGGAACAACGTAAGGCATTGATACGAAAATATTGTAGGGATGATAATGACGGACTCTATTATGATTATGATTTTCTCAATGAGAAGCGTTCCGATGTTCTTTCGGCTGCCGTATTCAGCCTTTTATTTAATGGAGTTTTGTCCGATGAAGAAGCTCGCCGGATGATTCCTGCGGTATTGTGTCTATTGGAGTTTCGGTATGGTATATCTGCATGTGAGAATAAAGAGTATGGGATTGTTTATCAATGGTCGTATCCTAATGGGTGGGCACCACTGAATTATCTGGCAGTAAATGGGCTCGATCGGTATGGTTACAAAGAAGAAGCACTCCGTATTGCCCGAAAATATCAAATGGCCGTTGTGAATATTTATAAGACAACGGGTAATCTGTGGGAGAAATATAATGTGAATGAAGGTAATGTGAATGTTACAAACGAATATAAGCTACCTGCTATGCTTGGTTGGACCGCCGGAACATTTGTCTGGGTTTCTCAATATTTGGCTTTAGACAAATGATAATCGGGATGATTTGCCCGGATTGATTACAAAAGCCTTTATTGTTTGTAATACATATATAAAGGGAAAAACACTTTAAAGATTTATCCAAAATGAAACACGCTTTATTATTTTTGGTTGGGCTGCTATTTTCTTCTTTTTGTCAGGAGACGATTGATGAACGGTATTTTGACCCGTCACTTCCGATAGATAAACGAATATGTATCCTGATGCGGCAAATGACGTTGGAAGAGAAGGTTGCTCAATTGTGTCAATACGTAGGATTACAATACGGACGCAAAGACAAATCGATTGTATTTGAAAACGCTGATCCCGATATCCTTATTTCGAAACTGCTGGAATCCAATGAAATAGCCCGGAATATATCTTTGGGTAAAGTAGGGGCATGTTTACATGTATATAGTGTTGAAGAAGCAAATATCCTGCAAATGATAGCCCGAAAGAGCCGTCTGAAAATTCCTTTATTGATAGCTATCGATGCCGTTCATGGAAATTGTATGCATAGAGGTTGTACGGTTTATCCTACTTCCATTGGAATGGCTTCTTCTTTTAACCCGGTTTTGCTGAAAGAAATAGGTCGGCAAACTGCTGTTGAAATGCGATCTTCAGGAGTACACTGGACTTTTAACCCTAATATTGAATTAGCTCGTGATGCCCGTTGGGGGCGTGTAGGAGAGACCTTTGGAGAGGATACTTATCTGGTGACACAGATGGGGACGGCACTGATTCTCGGATTACAGGGAGAGAATGGTTTTGATGGTTCCGGAGTATTAGCTTGTGCCAAGCATTTTGTAGGTGGAGGAGAACCTGCCGGTGGAATCAATGCTGCACCTATGGATATGTCTGAACAGAAATTACGCGATTTGTATTTGTCCCCTTTTGCTGAGGCTATCGATAAAGCTCATGTGGCTACGGTTATGCCGGCTCATAATGAATTGAATGGCATTCCTTGTCATGCCAATCATTATCTGTTACAAGAAATTCTGCGAAATGAATTAGGCTTTCAAGGATTTGTGATAAGTGACTGGATGGATATCGAACGTTTGCATGAGATGCATCATTATGCTCCTTCCCAAGAAGAAGCGTTTCGTATGGCCGTGAAAGCAGGGGTTGATATGCACATGCAGGGAGATGGCTTCTTGGAAGCGATTGTAGAGGCAGTCAGGAATAAATATATTCCGGAAACAAGAATAGATTTAGCGGTTTATAAAATCTTAGAGACTAAATTCCGGTTGGGATTGTTTGAGAATCCTTTGGTTGATATTCCGGCTTCCCGTTCTCTTATCTATACAGAGGCTCATCAAGCTACTGCATTAGAAGCAGCAAGACAATCAATTGTTTTGTTGAAAAATGATAATTGTTTACTTCCGTTGAAACAAGAGCGGTATAAAAAGATTCTTGTTACAGGACCCAATGCCGATAGTCCGACGATAATGGGAGATTGGACTACGCGGCAGCCGGAAGAAAATGTGATAACTGTGTTGGAAGGAATACAACAACAGGCACCGGATGCTGTAATTGATACGGTTTGTTTTTCCAATAAAATAAGGAAAATGGATCGCGCATTGATTAAGGTTGCTGCACAGAAAGCAGTTGAAGCAGATATTAATATTGTCGTGGTAGGAGAGAATTCTGAACGGTATAACAGTGATCGTACTTGTGGAGAAAATTGTGACCGTGATAACCTGGAATTACCTACTCATCAACAGGAATTATTGGAAGCTGTATATGCTTCGGGTAAACCTGTTATTTTGGTTCTTCTTAACGGGCGGCCGTTGAGTGTTACATGGGCACAGCAACATATACCGGCCATTGTCGAGGCTTGGGAACCCGGAGGAATGGGTGGACGGGCTATAGCCGAGATATTGTTCGGAAAGGTTAATCCAAGTGGAAAGTTACCAATCACTTTTCCCCGCAGCGTCGGGCAGATTCAGACTGTATACAACCATAAAGCATCTCAATATTCCCGTAAATTCGCATTGACTACTACCGGGCCATTATATCATTTCGGATATGGGCTTAGTTACACAACATTTGAATATGGAAATCCGATTTTGTCAAAAGATACCATACATACCAATGAAGCAGTTACCGTATCTTTTGAATTAGCCAATACAGGTCTTTGTCAGGGTACAGAGATTGCTCAACTGTATATACAGGATGAGTATGGAACGGTTACCCGTCCGGTGAAGGAGTTGAAAGGGTTTCAGCGAATAACTTTAAATCCGGGAGAAAAGAAACGGGTGAGTTTCTTAATCACTCCTGATAAGTTAGCTTTTTTTACGTCAAGAAAGAAATATGAGGTTGAACCCGGTAGTTTTAAAATAATGGTGGGAGCTTCTTCGCAAGAACAGGATTTAAAAACTGTTTCATTAATAGTCAAATGATAATAACTTAAACAATTATTATATGAAGAAATACGCAAAACTTATATGGGTATGGAGTGTTTTGGGAATATTCCTTCCAGTGTGTCATGCTCAGGAGTGTCTTACAAAGTTTCCCGAAGAATGTAATCCGGAACGGATTGGTTTAAAACTTGCCGAACGTTTTTTGGCGAGTGGGCATATGAGTCCGAGGTTAATATCCTATCCGGAAGTCTGTACCTGGTATGGAGCTTTGAGATTTGCTGATGTGACGAATAATAAGGAATTACAAGATCGTTTGGAAGCACGTTTTCAACCACTTTATACGACAGAAAAACATTTATTTCCAAAGAAGAATCATGTTGATTTTAATATGTTCGGTAGTCTCCCTCTTGAATTGTATAATTTGACGAAAAATGTGAAATACTACGATTTAGGTATATCTTACGCCGATGCACAATGGGAACTTCCGGAGGATGCTACTCCTGAACAAAGAGCTTATGCCGCGAGGGGGCTTTCCTGGCAGACACGTATGTGGATTGATGATATGTATATGATTACCATTTTACAGTCAAAAGCTTATCAGGTGACGGGTGATTCTAAATACATGGATCGTGCTGCCAAAGAGATGGTAGCTTATTTAGATAGCATTCAGCAGCCTAATGGTCTGTTTTATCATGCTCCGGATGTTCCGTTTTATTGGGCACGTGGTAATGGTTGGTTTGCTGTAGGTCTGGCTGAGATGTTGTCTTATTTACCTGAAAAACATCCTGATAGGCCCCGGATTCTGAAAGGATATCTGAAGATGATGGAAACGTTAAAGAACTATCAGAATCCTCAAGGTACATGGTATCAGCTGATTGATAAGCCGGATACCTGGGTTGAAACATCGGGTTCAGCCATGTTCGTATATGCTATGATCCAAGGTGTAAGAAATGGTTGGTTGGATGTAAACGTGTATGGGAGTGTGGCTCGTAAAGGTTGGATCGGACTGATTCCTTATATCAATACTGACGGGGATATAACTGAAGTATGTAAAGGTACAGGTAAGAAGAACGATGAACAGTATTATTACGATCGTCCTCGTATCGTTGGTGATTTTCATGGTCAGGCACCTATGTTATGGTGTGCATACTCTTTGACTGAGGTAAACAGATAAGAGTTTACTTTACTTTTTTATCTGCTATTCTAAATAATGACAGATAAAGCCTTTTTAATTATAATTTAATTCTATGATTATGAAATTATTAAAAGCTGAGTGCTTATTGATACTTTTTTGTTTTGCTACGGGATTGTCTGCTTGCGGAGGAGGTGAAGACGAGCCAGTTGTAGATGACATTCCTGTTTCGGAACTGTATGGACCCAAACATGGTACGGGATGGGTAGAACAGGCATATGATTATTATATTCAAAAACCCTGGAATTTGAATCTGGAGGAGAGATACACGTATGATAAAGAGAATGACGAACATACATTTAAAATAATCAAGGGAGATGAACCCTTTAAGCAAGGTGATCATACTTCTCCCCGTTGTGAACTCCGTATGCGAAATGATTATACTGAAGGCAATCATCAATTTGAAGCCGATTATTATGTAGTGGAAGGAACACATCGTACCGCAGTGATGCAAATATTTGGTTATCCTGTTGCTATTAATATTAAAGCTTATGAAGAGAATGGAGGTACATTGAAGTGGCATGATTCTCATGATATTGTTTCTCCTGTCTACAATAAGTGGGTACATCTGAATGTGGTACATATGTTTACAGAACGTCAGATTTATGTTTATGTGGATGGTAAATTAATCCGTTCTTTTAGAGTGAAAGAAGATGCTCCTTCTTATTATTTTAAATGTGGGGTTTATTCAACAGTAAGTGAAGTAAGCGAGGTAAAAATAAAGAATATCAAATATTATTTCAAACCATAATAGAGGTAATTAAACTGCATAAATAAGAAGATGATGAAAATGATTGTTGTGAGATATTTGTTGCTTGTGCTGGGATGTGTAATCGTACCGAATAATATGTGGGGATTTGAGTTAGTGAGTACATCTACTCCGCTGACGGTATATCATTCACAGAATGAGGCCGATGTAGTTCATACTGCTGTAAACTTATTTATTGCTGATATGGAGGCAGTGTCCGGACAACTACCGGTAAAGACTGATTTGTTGAAGAATGCCCGGCTTCTGATTGGGACTTTGGGGCAAGAATATTCTTTTGACCGCTATTTATCCGACTGGAATATTCCCACAGATGATATTGCAGGTAAATGGGAAGCTTTTAAAATAAAAGTAGTGGAACGAAAAGACGTACAATATTTACTGGTATTAGGAAGTGATGCTCGTGGGACAGCCTATGGCATTTTAGAGCTATCACGTATTATGGGTGTTTCTCCCTGGTATTGGTGGGCTGATGTATCTATTGAGAAGCGTAAATCGTGTGTACTTCCTGCCGGATATGAAAATGTGCAGTCTCCTTCGGTTCAGTTTCGAGGTTTCTTTATTAATGACGAAGATTGGGGATTAGTTCCCTGGAGTACGAAAAATTTTGATCCTCAACCTCATACTACACTTGGGATAAAAACGTATGAAAAAGTTTTTGAATTATTGCTTCGTTTGCGGGCAAACACTTTATGGCCGGCAATGCATGGTTGTTCCACTCCTTTTTACTTTATCGACGGTGCCAGAGAGATGGCTGATAAATATGGTATCGTAATGGGAACTTCCCATTGTGAGCCATTGATGCGAAACACAAATGGTGAATGGGATAAAACCCGGAGAGAAGCATATAATTATGTGACTAACAAGGAAGAAGTACAAACCTTTTGGATGGAACGTCTGAATGAGTTGAAGCATTCGGAAAATATATATACTATCGGGATGCGTGGAGTTCATGATGGTAAAATGCAGGGTACCGGGAGCTTGGACGAACAGACACAGGTATTGTCTCAGGTGATAGCTGACCAGAGAACTTTGCTTACTCAATCTTTGGAAACCGATGTTACCCGGATTCCTCAGGCTTTCATGCCCTATAAGGAGGTGCTCGATATATATAATAACGGTCTTAAAGTACCGGAAGATGTAACGATTGTGTGGTGTGATGATAATTATGGTTATATAACCCGGCTGAATGATAAAGAAGAACAAAAAAGAAAGGGAGGAGCCGGCATCTATTATCACATTTCTTATTTTGGAAAACCTCATGATTATTTGTGGCTATATAGTACGCAACCAGCATTAATATATAAAGAAATGCGACAAGCTTGGGATTATGGAGTACGTAAGTTGTGGATATTAAATGTCGGTGATATAAAACCAGCCGAATATGGTATCGAATTTTTTCTTGATATGGCATGGAATATTAATAGTATCTGTCCAAATACAATTTCGGAACATATGACTCAATGGTTGAATCGTGAGTTCGGAAAGTCACTGGCCGGGCCATTGACAAAAGTCTTTGAAGAGTATTTTCATTTGGCAGGTGTTCGCAAACCGGAATTTATGGGCTGGAGTAAAGTACAGGAGTATCAAAAAGCTAAACGTAAAGGGGGAATGACCGAAGTGCAGGATAGCGAATTTAATCCTTTTATGTTTGGAGACGAGCTTCAAAGCAGAGTGAACTGTTATGAAGCTATGGTGCAATCTGTACTTGCATGTGCCGGACAGGTGCCTTTATCCCGTAAAGATGCTTACTTTGAACTGGTACAATATCCGGTTCTTGCTGCATCGGCAATGAATCGTAAACATTTGTATGCTCAAAAAGCCCGTTTATTTGCGACATATTACTATCCAGTGGCCAATGAATATGCCCGTAAAAGCCGTGAAGCATACAATGAGATAGCAGCTTTGACAAGGACATATAATAAGGATATTCAGAATGGGAAATGGGATGGAATGATGGACATGGCTCCTCGTAAACTACCTGTTTTTGAAGCGCCGGTCTTACCGGATGAAGTAAAGAGGAATCATTTGCTTCCGGCGGAAATCTGGATGGATGGGCACATAGGACCTTTAATACCGAATCAGCTAACAGAACTTCCTCTATGGAGTTTAGGGCAGGATGTTGAGTTACTTTTTTCCTTATTCAGCCGGGGAAACCGGAAGATTGACTGGAAAGTCATTGAACAACCGGTATGGCTGGATATTATAGAGAAAGAACGGGAACTACTATATGAAAAGACACTGGTATTGAAGGTGAAAGAGGAGAAAGTACAACTATTGAAAAACGCAAAACAGAAATTCCGTTTGCAGGTAGACGGGCAAACTTATGATTTTAACATATCGTTTGCTCGGTTACCTGACGGAGTAAAAGCTGAGACACGGGGAATGATTGCATGGAATGCGTCGGATTACAATGGAGAACCGGATGCTCAAATAATAAAAGGACTTGGACACAGCCAGTCGGCCGTACTGCTTCCAAAAGGTAAAACATTGACTTACGAAGTGTATACTGCATCTTCTGGTAACGCAGTATTGCGTACTGCTTTATTACCCGGACATACTGTGAATGGAGGTCATCTGCGATATTCGGTTTCTGTGGATGAATTGCCTTCCCGGATTGTAGCCTATGATGCTGTAGTAGGGACCGAAGAATGGAAAACAAATGTTCTGAGAGGGCAAACCTTGAAAGAAACTTTTTTTCAGCTTGATACTCCCGGAAAACACATTATTCGTATTAAGGCATTGGATAATGATGTAGTTATTGATCAATTAATGTTGGATTTTGATGTGGAACGAAAATTTTATCAGTTTCCTGTCAGATAGAGTACTAAATACAAATTTAAAATAGTGAACGATGAAAAGAAGAACTTACCGTACCCTTCTGATTTGTAGTGTTTTGATGGGATGTATGCTTTTGTTGGGGATTATTTCTTGTGGGAATGATGATAATACTCCGGACGAAACAGGTCCGGAGAACTCTGTATTGCCCGAAGTTGATTGGGAACACGATTCTTTTAAAATACTTAAAGGAGTAAATATTAGTGGCTGGTTGTCACAAACTTCTACGCGGAAAGTGGGAGTAGATGCTTTCTTTACTAAAAAAGATGCGCAGAAGTTGGCAGGCTGGGGATTCGACCATATCCGTTTACCGGTAGACGAGGTTGAGATCTTTACGGAAAAGGGTGAGTGGAAAGAAAAAGAACGTAGGCTGATTCATAAAGCTGTTGAGTGGTGTAAAGATTTGAATATGCGTGTTATTCTCGACTTTCATATTCTTCGTTCTCATTATTTTAATGATACGGAAAATATGACTTTGTGGAGTAGTAAAGCTGAGCAGGATAAACTATCTGATATGTGGAAAAAACTGTCTGCTGAGTTTAATCAATACCCCAACAGCCTTTTGGCATATGAACTTCTGAATGAACCGGTTCCGGATACTCCCGGACAATGGAATAAGCTGTCTTCCAGGCTGATAAATGAATTGCGCGTATTGGAACCGGATCGGATGATTGTGCTTGATGCAAGTAGCCATAGTTCGATTGGGGCATTGAGCACACTTGAAATTCCCCAGAATGATCCGAATATTATGCTTTCAGTACATTTTTATACTCCCCATTTATTAACGCATTATCAGGCAGGATGGTGGCCGGCATTAAAACGACTGACTATCAAATTACATTATCCGGGACAATTGGTATCCCGTCAGGATGTGGATACCATCCGGGACTCTGAAAATCTGCGGGTCGTAAATTATTATAATGGATATTATGACAAGGCTATTTTGACAGAAAAGATACAAATCGCATTAGATAAATCGAAAGAAACCGGATTACAGATACATATTGGCGAAGTGGGCTGTATAGAGAATACAGATCCTACGGTAAGACTGAACTGGATGGGTGATGTGGCAGCAATTTGTAAAGAACATGATGTTGCGTTTTCCGTATGGGGATATAAGGCCGGATTTGGTATAATGAATGATAATGGTACGGCTAAAGACCAGCGTGTGATAGATGCATTAACCCAATAAATAAGGAAGACTAAACGACGATAGCAGATTTATATACTTTCTTACAGTGATTGAATAATACTCTGCTGATGTTCGTCTCTATGTATTAGCCAGACAACACCCGGATGTTTTATATAACAACACCCGGATGTTGTTGTACAAAACATCCGGATGTTGTGAGGGTAAAGAAGTATACTTTTGTATAGTAAGATTATGTATAATCGATTACTACATATATAGGATTATAATCGATTAAAGTATATACTTGTTAGATTCGAACTATTAAGCTATTTTTTCGAATATCTGAAAAATAACTGTTAGATAGTGATTACATTTATATCCTTTGTTTGTAATATAGATATAAAAGGCTTGTCTACTATTAGAACACGCACCTTCTTAAAATAACGATATAGTGTTGCAACCTCTATTATATTTAAAAATTGTTCTTTTATTTAATCATTAAATTTATTATGAAAAAAGAAATTACACTTTTGGCTATTTCAATGTTTGTAGCGACGGGGATTAACGCACAGCAGGAATTAACAGTAACTCATACCACGGCAGGGGCCATGGAAGCTGAAATAAATGCGGCTTTAGGAACTACCGGAGCAGAAGAGATTCAGACTTTGATCATTAATGGAGATGCCAATGTGACTTATGAAGATTGTTCGGCCATCGCAGCAAAGTTTCCTACTATTTCTCTTAAAAAGCTGGATTTAGGTACTGCTAAATTTGAAAATGACAGTACTCCCGGTAATAAAGAAGGAGCAAGTACAGGAGCATTTGATATAAAAGGTAACGGAATGCAGGTAGAAGAAGTGGTACTACCGGCCGGTTTAAAGGTTATTGGTCCGCGTACTTTCCGGAAATTCAGCAAGATGAAGAAAATTAATTTGCCTAATACTTTGGTTAAGTTGGGGGAAGGATGTTTTACAGGTTGTGGCAGCCTCGATCTGGAAAAATTACCCGAAGGTCTGAAGACGATTGAAGGATATGCTTTTTATCAGGCTTATGCTATGAAATCATTGGAGGAACTGCCGGCTGGATTGGAGGGAGTACTTGGAGCTCTGTCTTTTGCTCAGACCTCTGTGGCAATCTCTTATATTCCGGAGGGTATTACAGAGATTGGAAGTTCTGCTTTTAATGCCAATACCCGGCCTGTTTCATTAACTTCATTAACGATGTATGAGAAGTTAGCAAAAATAGGTTCCAATGCATTTAAAAATCAGAAGATGCTGAATGATATTGAGTTAAATCGTATGACTCCTCCGGAAACAACAGAAGATGCCTTTACTGGTATAGAATTGGGAAAAGTGATTTTATATATTCCTAAAGGTTCCAGAGCTGCTTATGAAGCTGTGGCACCGTGGAATCAAATGGATATTTATGATGTTTTGGAACCACCTACGGGAATTGAGAATACAGAAATTACTGCTATTGGTATATACCCGAATCCTGTGGTGAACACAATTTCTATTTCTGTTCAGGATGCTGCTATGATAAAAAGTATAAAAATAATAGACTTGGCAGGAACTGTGGTGAAAAAACTGCTTCCTGAGGGAACACTCACTTTTGATGTTTCCGATTTGGTAAATGGTATGTATTTTCTGCAATTAAACGATGATACTGCAGTTAAGTTTATAAAGAAATAAATTAGTTTTTTGGGGTAAACAGATTCATACTAACGGCTTCATAGTAAAAGTGAAGCCGTTAGCTACTATCTTTTTGCTTTTAATTTTATCTCTTTTTATTATTTAAAGTATGAAAATAAAAAAAATAATCTCTCTGTTTTTTATCTTTTCTGTTTCGGCCACTTTACTTGCACAAAATTATCCGGTTACGCTTAGGGTAGTTGATAAGACATTCGGAGTACGGACAAGTAATGATATCAGTCAGGATGAGAAGAATATAGTTGCCGGTTTGAGTGAAGAACTGAAGTTTCAGGGACAAGGAGGAGGAAAATGGTATTATCCTCTGTTCAAGATGCCTGGAACTACAGGAGAAGTAGTGAAGAATGATACTGCCTGGATTTGGCAGGCAACGATTCAGGCCCCTATAGGTGAACATTCCTGGCGGCCATGTATGAAGTCGGCAGGTTATAATAGTTTGAACAAAGTGGTTGCTTACTACGGAGAGAAAGATGAGCTGACTTTTAATGTAGATGCTTCGGGGAAAGTGACCGGGACTACTGAAATAACGATTCAGGATGAAAAATATCCTGTAGTATTGAAAGTTATTGATAAGAGCAAAGGGGAAAAAACGAATGCAGGTACTTTCAGTGAAGAGAATATTTATTTAGTAGGAGGAAAGCCTAATGAGCCGGCTAATGCACGTACAAACCTGCAAAATGAATTTGTGTTTCATAATGCAATACCCAATTTTTCGGATGATAAATTTGACTTTGGCTCTGGAGTGAATATCGGAGTGTGGCTCTCGCAGACGAGTAACCGGGGAGGAAGTGCTATCAATTACTTCAAGAAAACAGATTTAAAAAAATTGGCAGACATGGGATATGATCATATACGATTGCCTGTTGATGAAAAAGAAGTTTTTGATACAGATTTGAATTTTAATCCGGAAACCCAGCAACTTATTCACGATGCTATTGCATGGTGCAAGGAGTATAATATGCGTATTATATTGGACATGCATATTACCCGCTCGCACTATTTCAATGATGATAAGAACTCTATTATATTATGGAAAGAACAGGCCGAACAGGACAAACTCGTTAATATTTGGGATAAACTGTCACAGGAATTCGGACATTATCCGATTGGTTTGTTAGCGTACGAACTTCTGAATGAAGCCAACGCACCGAATGCTGATGTGTGGAATAATTTGTCGGCGCGAATTATTGCCAAGATACGTGAACGCGAACCGGATCGTTATTTAATAGTAGGAGGCATCAGTCACAATTCGGCCAGTGCATTGTCTACATTAACCCTTCCTGAAAACGATAAGAAATTAATCCTTGCTTTTCATTTTTATTCACCACACCTGCTTACTCATTATCAGGCCAGTTGGATGGATGGTTTGAAAGATTTGGTTATTCCTTTGCATTATCCGGGGCAACTTGTTGCTAAAAAGGATGTGGATGCTATTAAAAATGAGAAACATAAGAGTGTTGTGAATTATTATAATGGCTTTTATAATAAATCTATTTTGAAGCAACAGATGCAAGTTGCTATAAATCGCGCAACTGAGTTAGGGTTGAAGCTGTATTGTTCTGAATATGGTTGTATCAGTAATACAAATAAAGAAGTTAAACAAAAGTGGATACGCGATGTGGCAGAGATTTTTCGGGAGAATGATATTGCATTTTCTATTTGGGGGTGGAAAGCTAATTTTGGTATATTGGATAATAGTGGGAATATCCGGGATCAACGGGTGATTGATGAAACGACCCGTGGACGAGGTACTAAATTCAATTTATTCCCTTCTACAGGGCATGTCGTTGAAAAAAATGATACAGCGTGGATTTGGTCCGCAGAAATAGAAGTACGTACCGGATGTTATTCATGGACTCCTTGTGCTTATTCTACCGGGAAGTCTATTAACGAAAGTATTTATCAATATGATACGAGTGAGGCTAATGGGGCATTACAGTTTGCTGTAGGTTTGAATGGTACAGTGTCAGGTAACACGACTTTGATCATTCCGGAAGGTGGTAGTGCGAGTTCACTTTCTAACGTAGAATATCCGGAGGAAATTAGAGTTTTCCCCGTCATATTTTCCGAGTCTGTTTCGATAAAAGGGGGGCAGAATAATATTAAGATGTATACTTTATCTGGTATAAAAATGCTGGAAAAAGAAACTTGTTCTGATATTGATATTAACACCTCTCATTTAGCCAAAGGATTTTATATTCTGGTTGTTGACGATAAATACAGTTATAAGTTAAGTAAAGTTGCAGAATAAGATAGGTATGAAAATTAACGCTGCTTCTATCTCATTTTTATTCCTGGCGAATGCGATAACTGCTAATAGTCCGGCCAAAAGCGTGAGTGGACAAATATCAGAGAATACCACATATCAACATTTTATTATGTATGGGCAGAGCTTATCAGTAGGAGCACAATCTTATCCGCTGTTATCGGTTGAGAACGTTCCGGGGAATTATATGCTTGGTGAACATATATGGATTAATTACTGGAATTCTGATAAAAGCAGAATAAATCCTTTGTTGGGAAAGCTGGCAAAACAGAATAGTGTGGGAGATACTGATTTATATCCATTTACAAGAGCGGGTACGATTACTGCCGAATGCCCTTTGTATGGCGTAGTGAACCATTTACAGAAAAAGATAGGAGGACGTTTTATAGCAACGTCTTGTGGTACGGGTGGTCGTTCTATAGAAGAACTTTCGAAAGAATCGGAAGTTCCTGGCCGTTGTCATTATGTGTCGGATTTTCAAAATGCATTAACCAATGCAGCATTGGCTGTACAATATGATAAAAGCACAATCTCCTGTCCGGCAATTTTCTTTATGCAAGGGGAAAATAATTATGAGAATAAAGGTTCCGGATTGATAAGCGGATCAAAATCAACTTCTGATAAAGTTGAATATAAGATGTTGCTGATAACACTGAAAAACAACATGCAAAAAGATATCATAGCAACTTATGGACAAACGGAAAAACCGGTTTTTATTACTTATCAGACGGGTTGCCAATATGGAAAAATAAAAGAGCTTCCTATTGGTATGGCACAATTGGAAGCGTCTAATGAAGAAGATGATATAATTTGTGCAGGTCCTGTTTATCCGATGCCTGATCGTGGTGGACATTTAGATCCGAATGGATATCGCTGGTATGGAGAAATGATGGCAAAGGTTTATTACAGAACACAAATCCTTGGGGAAGAATTCAAACCTTTACAGCCGGAAAAGATCATGCGGACTACCAATCCGAAACAGATTAAAATCCGGTTTCATGTTCCGGTTCCTCCCTTGGTATTGGACACATGGACAACCGGGGCTAAATTTAAGAACTATGGCTTTGAAGTCTATAAAGATGGGATAAAACAATCGTTGAGCAAGGTAGAAACAGAAGGGGATTGGGTTGTTTTAACAGCACAGAGAGATTTATCCGGGGGAAGACTTGAGATCATTTATGCAGGTATTGGAGAAAATACGGCCTTGACCAGAGGTCATGGTAATTTACGGGATAGTGATGATTATCCGGCTTACTTCACATACGTTGATCTGGATGCTAAAAACTTAACCGGAGAGTATATTTATTATCGTGAACCCGGTAACTCTTTAAGACCTGTAAATGAAGTTTGCTCCAGAGAAGGTAGCACTATTTATGGTCAACCTTATCCTCTGTATAACTGGAGTGTGGCTTTTTATTACACATTGAGTGCGGACGAACAGATTCATATTATTCCCGGAGTTTCTTCGGAGATAACTCGTTTGGAACAGATACCTCAGGAAACTAAGTTTATATTTACCCGGGACTCTTCCGGATTGGTTTTTCAAACAGAACATGCCGAAGATGTACGGATTGATATAGTTGATACTGTAGGACGTATAATAGAAAGCACAGAATTTAATGGTAGGCATCTGACATACCCTGTTCAGGATCTTCGGTCGGGAGCATATATTGCTATTGCTACTGTGAACGGACAATCGAAATGCTTAAAAATATTGAGATAAATCAAACAAAAATAAGATATGAGAAAAGAAATTTTGGCACTGTTGTTCATTGCGATTTTTATGGGTTGTGCTGGGAAAGATGAAATGGATGCAGTTATTGAGAAAGGACTGTCTGTTTCTGTAGAACAATCTAAATTAATGGCAAAATCCATATGGGAACAAAAGACTTTATTGCCGAGAACACTTGATAAAGAAGGAAAACTCATCACATCGGACTCGAAGTGGTGGACCAGTGGCTTTTTTCCGGGAGTACTCTGGTATCTGTATGAAGCAACGGGTGATACTCTTTTGAAAGAGTATGCTTGTGATTATACTTCCCGGGTGGAAAAGGAGAAATATAATAAGGGAAATCATGATGTAGGGTTTATGCTGTATTGTAGTTTTGGTAATGGATATCGTCTGACTGGTAATGAAAAATACAAACAGGTGTTATTAAAAGGTGCGGAATCTTTGTCTACCCGTTATAAAGATCATATCGGAGTCATTCGTTCGTGGGATTTTAATAGGGCGGTATGGCAGTATCCGGTCATTATCGATAATATGATGAATCTGGAATTACTTGAGTGGGCTTCAAAAAATTCAGATAATTCGCGTTTTGCATCTATAGCCCGTTCTCATGCGGATGTGACTTTGAAAAATCATTTTCGGGCGGATTATAGTTGCTGGCATGTGGTATCTTATGATACTATCACTGGGCAACCGGAAAAGAAACATACCCGGCAAGGTTATTCTCACGAATCTTCCTGGTCGAGGGGAGAAGCCTGGGCTTTATATGGTTATGTTATGATGTATAGAGAAACGCAACAACAACATTATTTGGCGCATGCGAAGAAAGTTGCAAATTACATTTTAACTCATCCGCGTATGCCCGAAGATGGTATTCCATATTGGGATTATGATGCTCCTGATATACCGGATACTTATCGTGATGCTTCTGCCGGAGCTATAATGGCTTCTGCTTTCATTGAGTTAAGTACGATGATTCAGGGTGAACTGTCCCGGAAATGTCTTATGATGGCTGAGACACAATTGAAAACACTTACCTCTCCCGAATACCTGGCGGAGCCGGGTACGAACGGAAACTTTATCTTAAAACACTCGGTTGGGAGTTTGATGGAACACTCTGAAGTCGATGTTCCTCTCACTTATGCTGATTATTATTATGTTGAGGCCTTATTGCGCTACCAGAAAGTAAAGTCCGAATAGATTTATAAAACCGAGATAAATGAATTTACGTATGAAATATATATTTTATTCTTTTTTATTTGCTTGTTTTTTCGGAGTTAAGTGTGTATTTGCCCAACAGCCTTCGCCTATGATAGGTTTTGACCTCTCAGAACTTATAGAGACGAGGGATGGTATAAAAAAAGGAGAAAGTTCACTTATTAAGTCCTACAATGATTTGATAAAAGAAGCGGATGCCTGTCTTGCATTGAAACCGGAGACAGTGACGGATGGTATGCTTCCCCCTTCGGGAGATAAACACGATTTTTATGCGATTGGAAAATATGCATGGCCTAATCCGAAAAGTGCCGACGGTATGCCCTATATTCGAAAGGACTGTAGTATTAATCCGGAAGCGAACGGTCCGAAATTTGATCTTGCCAGGTATAATAATACGGTTGATAGAATTAAGTTACTGAGTCTTGCCTGGTTTTACTCTCAGGATGAAAGATATGCGAAGAAGGCAACTCAGCTGCTGCGGGTGTGGTTTATTGATGAAGATACCCGGATGAATCCACATTTTAAATGTGCGTCTGCCCTTCCCGGAGTTTATAAAGGAATGGCGATCGGTATTATTTTTGGAGTGACATTGGTTGAAATGACAGATTGTGTGAAGTTACTTTCATTGTCTGAAAGTTGGACCGGTAAAGATGATACAGCTTTGAAACAATGGTTCTCTGACTATGTACAGTGGTTGCGTACTAGTAAATTTGGGATACAGGAAAAGAAAGCGCAAAATAACCATGGTACCTGGTACTCTGCACAAATAGCCGCTTATTCTCTGTATACGGGTGAGCTGGAATATGTAAAAGAAATGGTTGAATTTGGAAAGCAGCAGATACGGGAACAGATTGCACTAAATGGTAGTCTGCCACATGAAATGAAACGTGATTGGGCTTTTTCTTATTCGGTATACGGCTTGAGAGCTTTTACTGTATTGGCAGAATGCGGAGAACGTATTGGTGAAGATCTTTGGAATTATAAAACGCCTGATGGATACAATCTGCAATCTGCTTATTTGTTTTTGGCTCCTTATCTTTCCGGACAGAAAGAGTGGGAGTGGGGGAGTGTGCGTGAGAATGAGCAAACGGAACGGATCGCTTTGCCAATGATGAAAAGGGCGGCAAAGAAATATGACTCAACTATTCTGATGCAAGCCGTCAGGCATTTGCAGACTTTGTATGGAAAAAGTTTGAAGTATGATTGGATATAAAAAATATCTTGAAACGGGTATCCGCATTAAAAGGTTTATGTTTGTATGCATATGCCTTTTGTGGGGGATGATAATAACAGCCTATTGCCAGTCTGTTTTGGTAGAGGCCGAACTTTTTAAGAATAAAGGGGGCTGGTCGGTAGATACTCAGTTTATCGATCAGATGGGCTCACCTTATTTGTTGGCTCATGGTTTGGGGGAGGCGGTAGAGGATGCTGTAACCGAGGTGTTTTTTCAACAAACAGGCATTTACTATGTTTGGGTACGGACAAAAGATTGGGCACCCTATCCGAACGGACCTGGTAAATTCAGGATAGCAATTGATGGAGAAGAGTTGGAACAAACACTTGGAGCGTCAGGAGACGCTGAATGGAAATGGTATCAATGTGGAACTGTGTGTATAAATAAACAATTAACGGAAATTCGTTTGAAAGATTTGACAGGTTTTGACGGAAGGTGTGATGCTCTGTTTTTCTCAAAATCCAAAGATACTAAATTGCCCGATGATCCGGAAAGTTTACGACTTTTCAGACAGGAAATGCTTCGGTTACCGGCTCCGTATAATGAGGGTGAATATGATTTTATTGTCGTTGGAGGGGGAGTTGCCGGGATATGTGCTGCTATACAGGCTGCGAGATTAGGACTAAAGGTAGCATTAATTAATAACCGTCCCGTATTAGGTGGCAACAGCAGCTCGGAGATAAGAGTTCCTACAGATGGAGATCTCTTTAAAAACCGATATTCAAAGATTGGTGCTATTATGAGAGAGATTGATAATGGCTTTGCCGGGGTAGGCAATAAAGATGCTTCTACGTATAGAGATGACTGGAGGTGGAAGATTGTTAAAAATGAAAAGAATATTTCCTTGTTTGAAAATATGCATGTATATGCGGCCGATATGGATGGTTCTGTAATAAGCGGGGTAAAGGCTATAAATACAAATACATTGGAGATACATCATTTTGGAGGTCAATTGTTTGCAGATTGTACCGGAGATGCCTCTTTAGGTTTATTAGCCGGTGCTGATCATCTTTACGGCCGTGAAAGCAGAGCGCAGACAGGTGAACCGGAGGCTCCGGAACAGCCGGATGGACTGACTATGGGAACCTCTAATCAGTGGTATGCTACGTTAACAGATAAGGTTTCTGAATTTCCGATAGAAGAATGGATGTTGAAATTTACTTCGGATTATCATTTTGAACTGACAAAGTCGGTCTGGAACTGGGAAACCGGATTCGGGAATTTTCATACGGTAGAAGATGCCGAACGGATAAGGGATCATAATTTCAGAGCTATTTATGGTAATTGGGCATACCTCAAAACTTATATGAAAGATAAATATGGGAAGTACAAACTGGCGTATTTATCTTATAATGCAGGTAAACGCGAATCATACCGTTTAATTGGGGATGTTTTATTGACAGGTATAGATGTTAAGAATAAAGTGGATTATCCGGATGCGATTGTTACTGCTACCTGGGGAATTGATTTACATTATCCGGACAAACGAAATTCGAAGTATTTTCCCGGAGAAGAATTTATAGCATATGCAGTCCATCCGGATAAGCGGAAGGATGTGTATACTTTCCCTTATCGTTGTTTGTATTCACGTAATATAGAAAACTTGTTTATGGCGGGACGTAACATTAGTGTCACTCATATTGCATTGGGTACAGTACGTGTACAACGTACTACCGGCATGATGGGAGAAGTAATAGGATTGGCAGCCTTTTTGTGTTCAAAGAATCATTGTTCTCCCCGTCAGTTATATATAAATCATCTGAAAGAATTGCTTGATAGTGTATTATGATCAAGCCTTGCAGATAAGGTGTTTAATTTCAAAAGGTGTTAGAATGAAAAATAAAATTATACTACTGAACTTATATTTATTATTTTCTGCAGTTAGCTTTTCACTTTTTGCCCAACAGTCGGTGAAAGTTCTTGCTATCGGAAATAGTTTTTCAGCGGATGCTGTTGAAGAATTCCTGGATGGTTTGAGTACGGAAGGAGGTACGGAAATAACAGTTGCAAATGCTTTTATCGGTGGTTGTTCTTTAGAAAAGCATTGGGAAAATATAGAAAAAGATCTGCCGGTGTATTCTTATCGAAAAATAGCAGGAAGTAAAAAGACTATTTCTAAGAGAACATTGTTACAATGTATTCAGGATGAAAAGTGGGATTATATTACTTTTCAACAGGTAAGCACTCTATCGGGAGTGTTGTCCAGCTATTTCCCATATCTGACATATCTTGTAGATTACGTTAAACAACATGCTACTAATCCGCAGGTCAGATTTGTCATGCATCAAACCTGGGCATATCCTCAAAGTTCGTCAAAACCGGCTTTTGATACCTATAATAGAAAACAGATAGATATGTATGAGGCTATTGTCAAATCTGTATGGTCAGCTGCGGATTCTGTTGGGATTGACATGATAATTCCTTCGGGAACGGCTATTCAGAATGCACGTACAAGTGTTTTGGGAGATACTTTTAATAGGGATGGTTCTCATTTGAATAAGATTGGAAAATATACAGCGGCTTGTACCTGGTATGAAGCTCTTACTGGTGCCTCTCCGGTTGGAAATCGTTTTATACCGGGTTATTTTAATACCTGTCAGGTAACTATTGCTCAAAATGCAGCACATCTGGCATTACAAAATCCTAAACAAATATCTCCTATGTTAGCTTTTAAATGTCCGGATGCACCTAATAAACATTTAAAGCGAAGTGAACTTCTGTTATTTCAGTCCGGTTTTGAAGATACTGTTACCATAATACCTGCCGGACAATATAACCATCATATCGTAGGGAAGGAAAATACGTTGATAAAAAGCGATTGGGGAAGAGATATTGAATCAATCATGGATCGGGTTTCTGTCACTTATACGAAAGGTGATTCCACTCAACGTCTGGCGAGTATAGTATCTGATCCGGTTAACTCACATAACAGGGTTTTGCAATTTCTTATAAAAGAACCTTGGATGACTGATACGACAGAGAAAGCAAGAATACAATGTGATTTTTATGGAATTAAAAAAGGATTGAGGGAGTTTACGCAATCAATGAGAATTTATTTGCATGAGGATATGAGAGAGCTTTACAATTATCCGGATGTTATCAATTGGTTTACAATTGTTGAATTATGGAATAACGTTGCCTGGAGGCCAACGGTTCCTTATGGCGGGCGTGTTACTTTGGGAATAACTAAACCTGTTGTGGGTAAAGGGGAACTTTATTTTAAAGTGGATGCACAGGATATTGATCGTAGATTACCTGCTGATAAACGATTTAAAACGCTTTGGATGGAGAAGAATACTGAAGTAAAAGTGCCCATTGGCGAATGGTTTACTTTGGAGTATTATTGTAAAGAAGGAGATAGAGAGAATGGGCGTTTTTACATGACTATTGAGACAAAAGGGGGAGATAAACAAACTGTTTTTGATATAACAAATTATACACATAATAGTCAGGATCCATCACCTGACGGAATTACGGATTTTAATCCATTAAAACTTTATACTTCAAAAGAGATAGCCAATTATATGAAATCGAAGAATAAATATTTACGAATGTATTGGGATGACTTGAAGCTATGGGGAAGATAATTGGTCAGATAGTACTGAAAGAAGATGAACATCGCCTTGGACTTGATTAAAAAAATGTGCCAATTAGTCAGCGAATTTATAGTGTGGCTAATTGGCATAGCTCTTTTAATGTACAGTTTTAATGAAACACCAGTTTGATTGTTTTTGAAAACTTCGAACTTTGTACTCGCATAAAATAAACTCCTTTTGTATTTAATTCTATATGGAATTTATTATTAATGGGGTGATTGATTACTGATAGGATATTTCCTGATATAGAATATATGTGTACTTTTTCTACAGGATCAGGAGAGGTGATTTCTATTTCTCCACTATTTCTATCATAAATATAGTTGAATGCCAGATGTGTTTCTTGTTGGAGTGAGGTCATTTGTAATATATCATAAAGTCCGGCAATGGCATCAAGTTTTCCCATACCATACTTTGCATTAATAGTATTGCTTGTATTTGAATCATGATATGCAGTTTTTTCGATAATCTTTTTTACTTCTTTTAAAGTCAGTTCCGGACATGCTTCCAGCCATAGAGCGAGTGTACCTGTAACTACGGGAGTAGCCATAGAAGTTCCGTTTGCTATCCCCCATGAGTATTTTCTATTAGAA
Source organism: Bacteroides sp. K03 (assembly GCF_019734355.1). Lineage (NCBI taxonomy): Bacteria > Pseudomonadati > Bacteroidota > Bacteroidia > Bacteroidales > Bacteroidaceae > Bacteroides > Bacteroides sp. K03. The sequence continues at coordinate 172,082 of NZ_JAASHC010000003.1, read as the reverse complement.
AAAGAATCTGTTACTTCTAAAGTTTTATCGGAAGGCCCTACGCTGTAAGATGCAGCGTATGAGTTGAAGGAGGATATCACGGTTGCGCCGGGAGCTACGATATCCGGTTTGATGCGTTCGTCATAAGTCGGACCTTTTCCTGAAAGAGGATAGAGGATTTCTCTTTCCCAATCCGATTGGTGAAGTGTGCCTGAGATGTCTTTATAAGTCTTTTTAGAAACATATGCTCCTACAGATATAGCTTCATGTCCTGTAGCTGTACATGCTATTGTATAATCTGTGGAACCATTGGTATAGTCATTTTTACCGGCAGATGTAAAACTTCCGTAATCACTGCTAATCATATATTTACCTCCGTCTGATGAGAATGATATTTCCCAAACTTCACTTTCCGGTTTGGTGTATATAAGGTTGATGTTAAAGTAAGGATTTTGATTAATGGGATTTAAAGAAGCAGAAATATTTAATTTGGAATTGTCGGACTTATTTAAACCGAAATTTTGAAAACTTTTACTCCATTGTTCGCCAGATGTGAAAGTTTCAGAAAATCGGTATGTATTTGTTAGTGTATCTTTTAAAGATATGGTTAGATGGCAAATGTGATCTGCCGTACCTTGTATGAAAAGGTTGTCTCTGCCATAAGAGGGGGGGATAAGTAGGCTTTTTACATTGCGCATTGTCGAATTGAATTTACCTGTAAGGGTAGATTTGCGATGTCCTTCATTTCCGGCAGCAATAGCTAATATTTTTCCTTTTCTATCTTTCATAAGGTGATCTGCCAATATAGAGAAGTTATCAGTGCCGTCTTTAAATCCCAAGATTGTTCCCATACTTAAATTGATGGCAAGGGGGCGATTGGCTTTGTCGGAATACTGCAATAGAAAATCGATTCCATCCAATATCCCTTGTTCTGTTTTGTTGACAGAGACAAGGACTATTTCTGCTTTAGGTGCTATACCTCTATATATATTGTTATAACTTCCGGCTGCTATTCCTGCTACATGTGTACCATGTGTATCGCCAGACATATCGTGTTTTACAGTTGCAATCTGTTCTGAAGTAGAATAAATAACTCCATAGCCATACGGAGAGTTAGAGGTGGTAAACAGATTGTTTTGATCCCATACACAAGTAATACGATTTTTTCCGTCAGCATCTTTAAAATTAGGATGTGTGAAATCAAATCCGCTATCTATTATTCCTATAATAGTTCCTTCCCCTTGATAAGAGTGGGAAAGTCCGTTTCCGGCAAATACCGGATCTATATTTGTATATATTCTCACAGAATCCATCATCATTCTGACTTCTGTGCTCGCATCGATATTCATTACTGTACTGTCCCGAGCGAAAGTTCTGAGCTGTTCCATTGGGATAATAGCCGTATAGATTCCACCAGCTCCGGTATTAAGTCGCACTCCGTATTTTTCATTTAGGACATTCGTGTCTGTTTGGGGGATAAGGCGGACATACGCAAATAGAAATTCATTATTGTTAACTCCACGTGTCGTTTTCGATTCATATTGTTGAAGTTGACTAACTGTTATAGCCGATAGTTTAGGTGAATAGTCAGTACATATTGTTTGGGAAAAGCAATGTACTGAAAATAAAAAAGAGAAAATAATTCCGGTGATTATAAATTTCATGAAGGTAGAAGATTTTAATAGAATACAGGATGAGGCTGAAATCAAAAAAAATATTTTGAGACAGCCTCATCCTCATTCTGTAAAGTTAATTATTTAATAACCACTTTGGACGTATATTGTTGACCGTTAATATTAACGGTTACAATATAAATACCACTGTCAGTTATATTGAGAGAGTTATTTTGTAGAAATGTTTGGCTATTGATTATTTTCCCGTTTAAATTGATTACATTCATTTGACAAGGTACGTTTTCGGAACATTCCACAACGATAGATTTGTCTACTACATATATATTACAATCAGTTTTTTCATTTGCATTCTGAATTCCAGTAACCGGACTTGATTGCCATACAAGAATGGGAAATCCTCCGTTTATATTTCTTGTGTCGGCAGTCCATGCTATTGGATTTTGTCCTCCATTAAGTAAGGTAATAAAAGAAGCTGCTTTCATCTCTTCAACACTTTTTTCAGATATACCATTTGTTATCTCTTCTCCAATATTTGTCAGCTCTTTTGAATAATAGCAATTTTTGATAACGAAAGGATCCATGTCTGTTGCTCCGACAATGGCATTGACGAAAAGTGGTCCGTTAGATATCATTCCAATGTTGTAGCTATTCGTTATTGTTCCGGCATACATAAGTCCGACAAGGCCTCCCACAAAAAGACCTGAAGCATTGATCATACCGCAGTTATAGCAGTTGTCTATAGTAAAGTTCTTATCAACATATCCTACGATACCTCCAACGTCACTTACTCCTTTCACCATCCCGGTATTATAACAATTAGCTATTTTACCATATTCTCCGACTCCTATTAGTCCACCGGTACCAAAACTACCCCCGATTCCTGTCACTAATCCTTCATTGTAACAATTTTCAATGATACCTCCTTTCATGTTTCCTACCAGTGATCCAGTGCCATCACCTCCTTCGATAATAGAGTTTTCTCCGATTCCTAAATTTTTTATTGCAGCTCCTGCAGAGATACAGGCAAACAATCCGGTACCACCAACTGATTGTTCATCAATGAAAAAGACATGAATATTATCTATCTTTTTATTGTTACCGTCAAATACTCCTAAAAAGTATTTCGAATCATCGACGATTCCCAGTTCTGGTTTTGATGAGTCGGTATACTCATCAAATACACCAATAGGAGTGAATTTATGATCAGCAGTTGCTCCCATATCCAAATCGTTGTTTAACTTGAAGAACTTATTTTTGTAAGTTTCTCCATTGCGTACTTGTTCGGACAGGTAAGCTAAATGTTGTCCATTCTCAATTAAATAAGGATTTGTACTTGTTCCATCACCTTTGGTCCATGTCATTGCAGTTCCATCCCATACGGATTGTGCATTGATGGTAAATCCCAACATTGTAAATAATAATAATACGTAACACTTTTTCATAAGTTGTAATTGTTTTTGTTAAACATTAATCTATAGTTCTCTGATAATTGTCTGTTTAACGGGCAGGAATAGTAAATTTTTCCTCAAAAGCAGCCCCTGATAATATTCCCCATTGCCCATCTTGTTCAACAAGGAACGTTAATTGCATTATGACGGTGTTGGTGGTTTTGTCCAAAAATCCTGTTCCTACCACATATACTATTCCATAGGCTTCAAGTCGAAAAGCCTTTTGTTGCTCGATGGTAACGTTTCCGTCATTATCCATATCCACACGAATATCTCCGTTTGCTACATAGCAATCTTTTATGATATAGAAAGGGGCTTCTTCGGCTTTTAGTATTGTAACCTCTTTCTCTGTATTTAAAAATCCTGAAGTGTAGATACCTTTTTCTTCAAATTGTTTCCAGGTAGGTTTACGGTTTAAAGACAGGGTCAATGCTGTTTTACCGAAAGTAGAAAAGGGGGCTGTTTCAGTAGCTCTCAGTTTTATCTGGGCTTTAGCTTTAGTCAGATAGTCTAATTGCGAAAGATTTATATTTAGTATTATATTACTAATATTTTCTCCATCTTTAAATTCTATTATGTTGTTCTCTAAAGATATAAACTCTCTTCCGGGGACCTCTGTACCATCTGGATTTTGTTGAAACAACAATTCGGCAATAACTGTCATTATTCCTTGCTTATTTTCGCGATAAACAGGGATAATCAGATTGTTTTCATCTTTTTCTATTTCTTTGTTTAGTTTTTCAGTACGAAAAGATACATAACAATTTGTGTCCGATTCATAAATTAATTTTTCATTATCAGAGTTACAGCCTGTTAGTAAAAAACAACTTAATAATGTGCTGGTTATATATGTTTTGAAATTCATCTTAATCTTTTTTTGAGGTTGGTAGTCAAACAATGGTTTATAATGGATTTTGATCAGCTATAGGATCCATGTTGATATTGCCGTCGAATTCCGTTTGTGGGATGGTTAATATAAAACCTTTATAGTCTGGCAAACGAGTATCGTCGTTTAGCTTAACTACGTGATTAGAGCCTTCATACCCACGATAATATCCGGTTTTTAAACGGAGTATATCGAACAAACGACCTGTTTCTCCCCATAACTCGATACGCCGTTGTAATAATATCTCATCCAAAAGAGTTTTGATTTCCGGAGTTGTACCGGTACCGTATACATCCAGCGTCAATGAATTGTCATCAATAACTTTATCGAGCCGATTGCGTACATAACTCTTTTCACGTATTGTACCGAATGTTTCCATAATACTCCTTGCTTCTTTATATTTTTTTAAATGACATAGAGCTTCTGCTTCTGTAAGGAGTAGCTCTTCTGCGCGCATATAAATATTATCTCCTAAATAGGAAGAATAATCACTAAAACGGAATTTCATTGTACAATAGCTTTTTTGTGCCCCTTGAGTACTCTCTAATGCAGGAGCGATACTTCCTTTCCACCAATTTACCCGGCGAAGATCCTGTAATCCCATTTGTTTGTATAACCATGCACTTATGCATTTGCGATCATATGATCCGTGCATGCCGGCCATAGCATCCATATGGCAAAAAAATGAAGCGTATGCACCGATCTGGTCACTTTTCTGAATTTCGGCTCCCCAAAGTACCGATGACATGTTGATATCGTTGAATCCTCCCACTAATTCGGAAGCATTGGCTGTTTTTAAATCAGGTTTTTTTAGTGCGAGTACGGCAGCATCTACTGCATCCTGCCATCGTTCTTGCACGAGTGCTATTCTTGATTTGATTCCGTTGGCTATATAATAGTCAATGTGTGACTTATGCTTTTGGGTTATACCTCCATCTTCTGCCTGTTTTAATAATTCTATTCCGTATTCTATGTCATTATTGATTTGCATGTATACATTTTCTACAGTACCTCTTGGTTTTCCCGGAGTAGAAGATGTAGTAGGGGTGGTGTATACTGGGACTCCCAAAGCTTGTTCGTGCCCTTTATAGGTTTGTTGATACAGTTGGATTAAATGAAAATAACACATAGCACGCAAAGCATATGCTTGCCCAAATAAGTTTGCCTTGTCTGCAGGAAGTCCATATAAATCATTCTCATGTGCAATTATATAATTTAAATTTGAGATCAAAGTATAGTAAAAATTCCATTCAGAATAGGGGCGGTATAATGTACTTGAATAGAAATTTCTTTCTTGCAGATTGTAATCCATCGAAAACCAACCTTTTACCGATGAAGATACAATCATATCATCACCCATAACCCCGGACACCAACATAGTTGACATATATCCGAAGGCATGTGTAGAGTTGTCCCCAGCCCAGCCGGATGAGTACATCATGCGGTACACGCCATTCATCGCTACCATTCCTCCTTCTACGTCTTTGAAAATGATGTTTCCCGATATCTGGTCGGTAGGATTGGTATTTAAGTTATCACTACATGAGCAAAAGGTAGATAAGAAGATAATAGTTAGCAGTGTATAATATTTTATTTTCATATCGTCTCTGATTTATTAGAATTTAATATCAATACCTATAGAATATGTCCGTGAAGGGGTATAAGTGTATCCCACAGTGCCAGTAAAGTTATATTGGGGATCCATTCCTTTGAGGTGACTGAATAGTGCTAAATTATTTGCTGTGGCATATATTCTGATATTGTCCATTTTGATTTTTGTTAGCCAGTCTTTTGGAAATGTATAGCCCAAAGTAATATTTTTGATAGCAAAGTAAGAGGCATTTATCAGATCTTTATCTGTTACACGTAATTGTTGATCCCACATAATTTTAGGGATATCGGTTATGTCACCCGGTTGCTGCCATCTACGGAGGGCATTTTTATGCCATACGTATCCTTTGTAACCTACATTCATCATACTTCCGTATACTCCATCCAACATTTCTCCACCTATAGAATAGGTAGTCAGTATTGAAAAATCGACTCCTTTGTAACTAAAGTCATTCGTTATGCTTCCATATATATCGGGGATACGGTTGCCGACAATTTCTCTGCTATTGGCTGTTAGGGTTACATCGTCTGTCTTGTACTTAGATACTATGTTATTATTTTTGTCGTGATCAACCCAATAGAGTTGATTACCGGTTAGTGGATCTACTCCTGCTGAAATTGGTAAATAAAATGAGTTGACAGTTTCACCTTCTTTGAAGATATTTGATCCTGAAATAATCTCCGGTTTGTCGGCTAATTTTAGAATTTTATTACGAATATGGCTTCCCATGGCTGTTAATGTCCATTTCAAATCAGAATTTTTAAGAATATCAACAGTTGCAGTGATGTCAAGGCCCATATTTCTCATACTTCCTATATTGGCCGGATATGCATCGAAACCGCTGGAGGTAGCTTTAGGCATATTTAGAAGTAGGTCTTTTGTGTGTTTATTGAAAAACTCGGCTGTCAAAGATAATCTATTAAACAAACGAGCTTCAATTCCGATATTCAAATTCTCGTTTTTCTCCCATTTGAGATCCTTATTTTCTAATGAATTAATTCCTGCACCGTTTAAACTGCCATTGGATAGTCCCATATTATATAAACTTTGGTAAGCATAATAACTACCGATATTGTCATTCCCTTGTGAACCAAAACTGGCTTTCAAGGTTAAATTGTTTACCCAGTCGTATTTTTTCATAAAATTCTCTTCTGATATTCTCCATGAAGTTCCTAATGACCAGAATTTTCCCCATCGGCTGTCTTTATGAAATCGAGAGGAACCGTCGGTTCGGAAACTGGCTGAGAAGTAATATTTTTGGGCAAAATTATAGTTTACGCGGCTTAGGAACGATTCGATAGCATATTTATCTGTTTGTGAGCTTGCCCCACTAAGAGTTGCAGCAGCAGACAGTTCGTACAATCCGCCAAACGGGAATCCTGTTTTTTGTGCTCCCAGAAACTGCTGTTTTAATTCATAATATTCATGTCCTATCATAACATCTAATGAATGGGAACGGATGTTGCGTTGATAAGTCAATAATTGATTAAATGTATAACTTAGTTGGCGCTGTACAGCCTTTGTTAAACTACCTGCAGTTGTTGCTGCATTACCGGTATAAGGATTGCTATAACTCATTTCATGAGTATTGAAATAATCTAATCCCAGGTTGGCCATCAGTGAGAAACCTTTAAATATTCCATATTCATCATCATTTGTAGATAATTGGATATAGGTTCTGGCACTCAAATTATCTCGGGTATTATTTTCTTTATCTTCATGTAATAAAGCTATTGCATTTGAATTGGCAAGGGCTATTCGGTTCTTTCCGTAATCATATATTTTATTTCCGTTAGCATCCGTTTTAACTGAACCATCTGTGTTATGTTCATATACGGGATAGATTGGAGCCATAATCTGACTGGTATACCATAGATTGGATATGACAGAACCAGAAGCACTATTGTAATTGGTACTAGTTTGAGCAAACGAAGCATTAAAACCTGTTTTGAACCAATTTTTTGCTTGGGTATCAATGTTAACACGCCCTGTATAACGTTCAAATTCAGTTGTCTGTAGGAGTCCTACTTCATCAAGATATCCCATTGATATCATATATTGGGTTTTCTTGTTCCCTCCGGTCACTGATAATTGATACTCTTGCCGGAGTGGGTTATGATTACTCAGCTCATCTTTCCAATCTTCATGATATTTTAGTTGGGCTGTCGGATTAATTTTACCAGTAATAGGGTTAATCAACTCTTGTAACGGCATGTTGAAAGGATTATATTCTTCATTATACCCTAACACTCCTTTGGCCATTCCTTTCATTACTTCGATGGCCTGTGTTCCCGCTAATAACGGATCGATTCCTTCTGTATAAATCAGTTCATTTTTGTATGCTTCGAAAGCAAGTTCCAAGTATTCCGCTTCGTTTACTGTTTCATATTTGGGTATAGCTCTTGAAGAAATCCCCCAATTAGCTTTTAGATTTATAGATATCTGATTATCATCTCTTTCTCCGCGTTTGGTTGTAATCATTACAACACCATTTGCACCTCTCGAACCATATAATGCTCCAGCAGATGCATCTTTTAGAACAGTTACTGATTCTATATCATTCGGATTAATTGTGTTCAATGCTCCGTTGAACGGTACTCCGTCTACTACATATAGTGGAGTGTTGGAAGCTGAGATAGAGCCAAAACCACGAATAACCATAGAAGCACCTGAACCCGGCTGTCCGCTTCCTGAAGTACTTTGTACACCGGCTACTGTACCTTCTAATGCTTTAGAAACATCGGCTACAACCCTTTTTTCGATACGATCTTGTTTGACTACTTCTGCTGAACCTGTGAATGAACTTTTTTTAGCTGTTCCATAGGCCACTACTACTATTTCCTCTAATTGTTTAGTGTTCTCCTTCATCACAATTTGCAGGTTTTTCTTTTTGTTTACAGGAATCTCTTCCGTATCATAACCTATATAGGAGATTATCAGTATTCCATTTTCCGGAACATTACTTAATGAAAATTGTCCGTTATAATCGGTAATTGTACCTATTCCGGTGTTTTTTACTTGAATACTTGCTCCGATGACTGGGTCTCCATTATTATCCTTAATGGTACCTGTTATATTTTCTTTTGGGGATTGAATCGGTTGCTTACTGTTTGTTTCCCAGTTGACTGAAATTGTGTTGTTGATTCGTTGAAAATTTAATCCGGTTTGAACGGAAAGCATGTTTAGTACTTTCTGTAGAGGCATGTCTTTCACGTTCAGTGTAACGGATGATGCTTTACTGAGAATAGCTGGATCATAGAAAAAATTGAGGTTTGTTTCTTTATTGATTCTTTTTAAAACTTTCTCTACTGATTCATTTTTTACATTAATGGTTACGGTGTTTTTCTTCACTTCCTGGGCTATACTTACAATTGATGTTCCCCATAGAAATAAAATCAGTAACATGGTACAAATAACAAATTTGTGCTTTTTTCTTGTCATAAATTAATACTATATGGTTAGATTGATTGGAGTGTTATCTTAATGCATTTATTGCTTTCGTTATTGATATAACATTATATAATCTTTTTCTTTTTTATATTTCACACCTGTAGCATGTCCTATTGATTTTAATACTGCTTGTAGGTTAATATTATCGTGTTCACCACTTAAACGATAATTAAACTGTTGATTGGGGGCAAACTTTATCCGACAATTATAGATGCGTTCCAAATCCTTAATTACATCATACAAGGGGGTCTTGTTATAATGTAATGTGTTTTGAAGCCATGCCATTGCATGTTGGTAACTCTCTTTTCTTTTTGTGTATTCATTAGATTGCCGATTTATCTGTAGTTGTTCATTGGCTACCAATTTCATCATTGCTTCTGGTAATTCCACCTGTACCTTTCCGCTTTTTACGCTGACTAATGATGTTTCGTTATTTTCATATGATTTGACATCAAAACATGTGCCTAGAACCTTTACATCAAATCCTGCTGTTTTTATGATAAAAGGTTTTTTATCATCTCTGTTGACTTGAAAAAAGGCTTCACCGGTTAGTTCAATTTTTCGTTCTTTTTCGGTGAATCGTTCAGGATATCTGAGGGTTGTACATGCATTTAGATTTACTTTGGAACCATCGGGCAGTGTCCATTCCTTCTTTTCACCAAATGAAGTTGAAATTTCTGTATACAACGGTTTCTCTATTTGGGTAAATCGGTAACTATTTACTCCTAACCCAATCATTATGATTAGAGTGATGCAGGCGGCTGTCCACATAATTTTTTTGTAGGAGGTGCGTTTGTTTATTTTTTTTAGAAGAGTTGCAGCCTCACGCCGGTATTGTTCATGTTCTATATCATAATGAAAAGGAGGTTGCTCCATGTTTTCCTCCCATAGTTCATCTGCAACTTCTTCGATAATATTTTGCATTTCAGGATTTTGCATATTTTTTAATAGTTCAGTAACTTCTGATTTGCAATATATACCATCTAAATAATGACGCACTTTTTGCTTTATAGCTTTCTCTTTTTTCATAAAGTTATGAATATAATATTCCTGCTTGTATATAGTTAATACACAAGAGAAGAAATAATCTAGGGTGTCTTTAACGTTTATTAATACGAAAAACTAACAGGAAGTATTAATAAGAGTAATAAAAGATCGGCGTACGGACCATTGTTTTTAGTGAAATAAGTTCGTATGATTTTAAGAGAAGTTGATATATGCTCTTGTACAGTATTCACAGATATTCCCAATGTCTCGGCAATTTCTTTATGAGACATTTCCCTGTTTCTACTCATGTTGAATATTTCCCGTTGCCGGGGAGTCAACTTTTGCATTGCCTGATTTATCAGTTCCATGAAGTCTTTAGAATGAATAGTTTCTTCAGTGCTGTCATTGGCATCTATTGCCTGGGCAAAGATATTATTTTTTAGTTGCTGTTCATTTTCCAGATCACGTAACGTGTTCAGAATACGATTTCGCATGATAGTATAGAGATAGGTAGAAAAAGATGCATCGGGATTTATAAATTTACGACTTTGCCAGACTACTGTAAACGTATCTTGAAATATGTCTTCTGCGAATACCTGCGATTTGAGAAACTTCATAGCAAAGTAGATAAGCCTGTTTCTATAAACTGAATATAGCTCACAGAATGCACTTTCATCATCATTAATAAGTCGTAATACGAGTTCGCGTTCTTGCACGGATGGGGTATTGAGATACATATAATAAAGTTTACTACTTTGCAGATTTTGTTCAATCTGAAATGCAAACCTATGTCTTTTTTTTGTAATACACAAATTGTCGATTATTAAAAAAGGTAAAATAATAGTTTCGAAAATAGTTGTTTTAAGCAATAAAAATACACCTTTTCCGATAAAATATTCTCGATAAGATAGCAGATTAAACGAATATTGGTAAAATTGTAATTTTTTTATAATAGAAGATCGTAGCTTATGAAAGGAGCATGTTATACATCTTATTTTTTAACTGTTATTGTTTCTATATTTTGATATACTCTTTGACTATGGTATGAGTGAGGATCTGATATTGCTTGAATTTAATATTATCTGTAAATGATGATTGATTGAGGCTGCTCTTTACGAAGCAATGGAATACTATATGATTACTTTTAAAAAGAACAGGAGTTATTAATATGACAGATGGTTTAATTTTGTGAAAATGGAAATGATTGTAACTATTTGGTGTTATTTCAAGATGTTTTCAGATTTTGCTTCTTATCTTTGTATTTTAAATTTTTTATAATGTACGAAGGAATATTGAAAAAATATAGTTTGTTTTTATTGTTGTTGTGCTACATGTCTCCAGCTTTGTATGCACAGTCAGACGACTTTACAACATGGACTACGATGAAAGTAAGCCATAAACTAACGCCTGACTTTAGTATTGCAGGAAAAGTGGAACTGCGTACAAAAGATTCAATGAAAATGATGGATCGTTGGGGAGCTTCATTATCAGGATCTTATCAGCTGTTCCCATTTCTGAAAGCAGAAGGTGGTTATGAATTGCATCATCGTAATAGGGGAACAGAAGGATGGAAATTCCGGCATCGCTATAATCTGGGAGTCACGGGAAGTGTGAAGTGGCAACGGATGAAGTTTTCACTCAGGGAGCGTTTTCAACAGACCTTTTCGGATGGAAATGCCGAAAATCGGTTACGTTCCCGGTTAAAAGTTGGTTATGAGCCGAAGAAGGGAATGCTTTCGCCTTATTTCTCTGCTGAATTGTATCAGGCAATTGGTGGTGCGGCTTTTTTTGATGTGGCACGTATGCGATACAGACCTGGTGTGGAAATTGAAATTTCTGACAAGTGGTCATTGGATGTTTTTTATTGCTATCAGTATGAACCAGATAAGAGTAAGCATATTGTAGGGATAGAATGCAGCTTTGCATTCTGAGAAGCTTCACCACAGAGTAACACTGAGTTTCACAGAGTACTATTTATCAGTTTTAGATATTAAGAACAAAAGAACATATTATTTGCATAATCCGTCTTTAAGCTCTTATCTCAGCTTTTTGTTCTTATGTCTAAAAACTCTGTGAAACTCAGTGTTACTCTGTGGTGAGATGACTTTTCAATTGAGCTATAAAATATAAATCAGACTAATTCCGAGCTTTGTGGGACCGAAATAGTTTTTATGTCCACTATTTAATTTAGAACCACAGTCGCGGCAATTATAGCGATCATAGCTGACACGTGCATATCCTACACCGATAGTGGCTTCCATACTCCATCTCTTTTTCAATATCCAGTGATAACCGTATGAAATTCCGGCTCCATAAAGATTTCCCTGATAACGGTGGCTTTCTAATCCTGAATAGAGTCCAAATGGTAATTTGATTCCTTTGGCATTGAATTCGGCATAATGTGCATGTATGCCGAAAAAAGATCCATTAAATGTCTCGCACATCCAATAGCGGAGTTCTGGTTGTACAAGCCAGTGTTTGAACTGTTTGTTTCCATTGAATTCCCACGGATTGTAGTTACCCGATATATCGAGGGTGAGTTTGGAGTCTAATGCTACTTCCACTCCCAGGTTAAGAGAAGTGGTAGCGTCGTAAAGCAGATTACTCTTTATTCCTACTACCTGACTATATATATTACAGGAAAGCAGGACGAATGCTAATAATATGAAGGTCTTTTTCATCTGTTTCTGGTTTTATTCAATATTTAGTTACTGCACTCCAACTACCCGATAAGGTCAGATTATCGACTCCTAATAACGGGAGATTAATAGGTACGGATACGACGATATTTCCTATTAGTCCCTTTACGACTCCATTAAGTAGCGGACCAAGTACAGGTATACCTGTTAATATTCCATTTAGATTGGCTATATCTCCCAACCGGACCGATAGTGTCAACGAATGATTACCATCTGTCTGTGCCGTATATGATTTCAGACCCAGATCTACAAATGAATAATCAGCTTTATATCTGTAATTAGTTTCAACAATGGCTTGTATAGGATCTGTGATATCAATAAATGCTCCGTTTAATAATAAAGAGCTGTCTATGATCTGATCAACAACTAACCCAGAGATAAGCCCCTGTTTAATAACGTTTATACGGCGTACATCAAATGTTCCGTTGAATCCTTTGATAAGTATATCCTTTTCGTCATATACACTACCTCCGGTGAAAGTATATCTGAAACGCTGGTCGCCGGTATAATAGTCTTTTACCGTCAGGTTGAAATCCATTGTTTTAGGAAAATTCCGAATGGTGACAATGGCTGTATGTGCCTCATTTGTGGCCCATGGATTTAATAAGACTCCCAAACCTGCCAAGGCTCCTTGCTGGTTGGCATTTCCGGTCAGTGCCATTCCTATCTGATTGGTAAGCTGCTGCAATAATAATGCATGGAGGGCACTGGTGACAGGAACCAGCAGGGCATTCTTTACAAGATTGACTGCCCCGTCCAAGCCTCCTACAACTGCATATACTACATTGCCTACAACACCTAAATCCAATGCTGTTTTCAATAATCCGGGAAGTGCCCCATTGACAGTGGTTTGAATAAGATCATCATATTTCATTTGAGTGATAATATTATTCTCCAATTTGTTCAATGCAGTTTGGGCATCTACAAAATTACGGTGTAAATTCAGCATACTGATGATTCTTTGTAATAATACAGTAGGTTGCGAAGAGGTATCAGAAAAGTTGATTTTTGCCCAGTAATATTCAGAAGTATCGGTAAACTCTGCATTAGGTAATACAATCCGGGCATCGGCCAAGATTGTTTTATAATTAGTCAGTACTTCGGCATAACTGCTACTTCCCCCTGTTCCGGGGATGGGAAACATCGTTTTTTCTACATTGGCCAGAAATACAGCTGTATATTGTCCTTTCGGTAGCGTATCTTTAACTGCGCTAAAAGGCCATGTAGGAACAGGGTTGACGGGTTGAAGTACTACTTTCTCTTTTACATATTCTCCTGTAGATTTATATATTACATAGCGGAGATGCCGGACTCTTCCATCAGGTCCGGTCACTGCCGCTCGGGTAACGTCGTCTTGTCCGGGTGAAAAGCTTACAACAAAATACCCTTCAGGAACATTATCTACTGTTTCTGTTGGTGGAAGTTGCATCTCTTCTGTATCTTTCTCACATGCTGTAAGTAGCGATAGAGAGAGTATACCTGTTGCTATGAATAGAGTTGTTCTCATCTCCGTTTTGTTTTAATAGTTATATAATTCCATCCCAGGCATTATCGTCCAGATTAATGATGCCGGACAAGATAAAAACCAGGCCACTGTTGGTAAAATTGCCGGTTATCTTTACCCAATGATTCGGAGAAAAAATAATCCGGTTGCCCGAAACTACGTTCGGCTCATTGGCTATCTGCATCGTATAACGTTGGGGTATACCTCCATAAGTAACATCCAGATAGAAAAGCGTTTTTCTTGCATCCGGTATAGCCAGTATATATTGGTTGAAATTCACTTTTCCGGCGATAGGTGTCCTACTACCGATAAGTTTACTACTGGCATCGCCGGCTGTTTGCCACACTGTTGGTATGCCGTCGGTGGCACGACTTGCAGTTACCAATTGTTCGGCGGTTAATGAAATAGAGGTGACATAAGCCGGAATATTGGTTATATCCAGTGTAAATCCACTGACAATGCGTTTTAATGTACCTTTGATACTGTTGACTTGCTCTGGTTTAAAGCTGGTTCCTATCAATTGCCCTTTCATATATCCCTCACTTATACAGGTAAAAAACTCCGGAACGACAGTAGGCAACATTGGTTGTAGATGAAAGTTTGCGAGTGTCACGGGTGTTGTAACCGATCCGATACTAAAGCTTCGGGAAGGATTACTTTGATTCGTAAAATCAAAGTCATTTCGATTGTATCCTATGATTAGTATCTTATAGGTTATTGCTGGTGTGAGAGTTAACTTTGTCACTACATTCGGGAAAGTGGCTACGTCGATCTGTTTTGCCGAACCGTATACAGGAATGAAATTAGCATCATCATTAGTCAGCCCTTCATTCGTTTTACGGAAAGGCAATATCAGGATACGGTTTACTGAAGAAGCAACATCTCCTGGTGCACGGGAGAATACCTTATAGTCTCTGATATTGAGCTCTATGGGGATTGTTTCCGTGGAAGCTACTCCGATAGCTTCGTCCTGAGAGCATGCACTCATCAGGACAGCTATCAGAGTGACTATAAGACCATAAATATGTTTTATACTATCCATTCCTTTAGGATTATTTTATTGTATGATCAGGTTATGGATCAGTTCCCAGGCGGGGCTAATGGTTACGACAATATTCTGGTCGGTCAGTAAGTCGATAGGATCATCGTCATCTCCCGGATCATCGGTACCACCATTCACATTTCCTGCCTGTGCTTTCATTCCGAGAGAATAGAAATGATTTGCCAGAATGTTAAAGGTTGTTACACCACCGGTGTCTTTTACACTCCATGTTTTGATAGCGTTTCCGTTGGCTTCATATAATCCGAGAGTAAATGTAACAGAACTGACCGGCATGAAATATGAACCATTCAGTTGCGAGTTGGCAACCTTTACTACCCCTTGTGCGGAGAGATCATTACCTGCGTATATTCCATTGGCTACTGTTTGGGCGGAGAGGTCGAGGTCAATGATGTTGTAAGCAGCCGGGCTGGTATTGACACCCACTCCATTTGTCAGATTCACTTGCTGGTTGGAGTTACTTACGCTCAGACGAAGGAACTTTACTGTTTTTCCGTCTAAGATTTGAGGCACATTTTTGAAGTATCCTAAAACGCCGGCTACTTTACGGGTCATTTCAATGCTCACGCGACTACCTTTATCCAGTACTTGTGCAGTAGTGGTGCCTGAAAAAATTTCCGATTCATTTCCACTCTGAGTAATTGTTGCCATCATGCCGGAGTAGGACTGTCCTGCAGAAGGAGTTGTGACAGTAAACTGGTCTGTAGCATCGCGCCCAATGGCTAAGAATTTGTAATCACCTGCGGGTAGTTTATCACCCTCGGCCACGACATAGCGTTTAAAGGTAGTACCGTCCGACCATCCGCTAATATCGTATGTTTTAGCGTATACATAGTCGGAACCATTATTAAGGAAAGCATAAACCGAAACACGGGTAACGTGCTGGGTGGCTTCTTGGCTGTAGACATTTCCACGGCTCATGCCGTTATTCAGCTTATTTACAGTGGAGATGTCGAAAACTACACTTCCTTCGGGGATGCTGTTGTCAACAATCGGTGAAGGGTCATCACTCTCGGAGCATGCGAACAGAAAAGCGCTCGCCATTGCAAGAAACATTAATTTTTTCATGATGTAAAGTTTAATTAAATGAATAGATAGAAAAACATATTATTTGATATCAAGATGATGGATCATATTCCATTCACCATTGATGAATGTCCATATTTCCCAGGCATTGCCTGGTGCATCATAGTCTACGGCGACAGCCGATATCTCATTACGACGCACCATTATGTCCATTGACGGGACGGTCAGTACGGGTTTGGCCGCACGGGTATTTGTAAAAAAGTTAAGGTCTAGTTTTGTAGAATTTCCCTGAGGGGTGGGAGCTACAAAAGTTTCATTAATTGTTTGAATTATTGTTGTTTTCTGTATGTTCGTACTTCCTTGATAGTTGAGAAGTGCGTCTGCTGATTGATATACAGGAGCAAGTGTCAGATTCATTTGACTAACTTCGCTAGGAAAATTACGACAGAATATAATTAGCTTTCCTTTTGCCCTTTCCAGTTCCAGGATTTGTTCCTGATTTTGTGACATGATTACGAGTCGGGTATATCCGGTATATATATCAGTATGTTCCAATCCGTTCTGGTGGAGAATTCCTAAAGGGATGTCTTTTGTTATATTTCCCCAGGCGGATAGTTCGTATTTTCCTTCGGGCAAATCGTTGAAGGAAAGAGAGAAGTCCGGAGTATTTCCTACCGGCACTATTATATCAGACTGACGTACTACCTGACCGGTAGTTGTGTTGGTTAAAATATAACAGATCGTTCCGGAGAAATGAGCGAAAGGCTGTGAGGAGTCTTCGGGAGACAGTTCGCTGAATTCTGCTATATTGAAATAATTAGTATCTTTGATGACTAACTTTACAACTAACTGAGGTGGGCACTCCGGTAGGGGATCCTTGATGCATGAACTGGTAATAAAAACCAGTAAAACTACCATGCAGAAACTATGTGCTCCTTTACTCATAACGTCACTTTTTTATATTACTAAAATAGTATAAAACAGAATTGCTAAAACATTTGCTTCCTCCGAATGATAGCCTTATGACCGCCTTGGAGTGATTCTCAAGCGTTGTCATGAGAGAACATAAAGCGTTGAGATTTGTTTTCGAAAACAGGATTATTTTTATGGTTAAAAAATGATAAGGACAAAAAGCTTCATAAAATAGTGGATAATTGCTGTTTAAGGTGGCTTTTTCTTTATAAATAATATGGTAATATATTGATCGGTTTTGAGTGTATTTTACCACAGAGTAACACGGAGTTCCACAGAGTTTAAATCTTTATTGAAACGCAGATTTTCGCAAAGGGAAACAAATGTATGATAAATAACTACAGTCTTTTAATCTGTGTTTATGCGATCATCCGCGTTTCATCAGATAAATAGTACTCTGTGGAACTCTGTGTTACTTTGTGGTGAGTTTTACTCATTTCCGTATTAGTAACGAAGATTATGGCCCTATCTTTTCGGTAGCGGAAGTAGCCCTAAACGGCATTAATCCCTTTGCCCGGTGTTGTACTTTGTTTTTCTCAGAAAGGAGCGTTCCTTTCCCCGGTGAGCAGTCTTGTTTTACATGTACATGTAAAGCTGCATGAGATGCACATGTCGTACTGTTCCACATGCACATGTCGTACTGCTTTACATGTACATCTAAAACAATGTTACACACCGAGGCTTCATACGTAACTCTACGAGATAGAGCTTTATCGATACCGGAGAAAGAGATAGATAGTAATGGTGGACAACATTTAGCGTAAAACGATACAGATATGAACAAAACTAATTCTTAACTGATTTCAACTACTGATTCGCATTATTATTTGAATCATTAATGAATCTTGTTTGGGTGTACTCTTCTATTGGGGAAACACTTTTAATCTCTATAATAGTATTTTTTCGGGATTATCATTTATATTTGTAACGCTCCGTCGTCGATGCGATGAGAGTCTGGCTAAAATAATACCATATGAAAAATCAAGTATCCTTATGTCGGAGGGGAGTATTCTTTCTCTTTTTAGGAATGGCTGCACTGTCGGCTTTTGCACAAACGCAACAGGAAGTTCCACTTTTTAAATCTACCCGCATTTCTACATATAAAGCTGTTCTTAAAGATACGGCATGGATTATCGGGCCTATTGTTTCTCAGATTCACTTTGTGAGGTATGATAATCAGGGACGGAAAGCGGTAGAAAACCTGTTGAATCCGGATGGAAGTGCTAAAAATAAACTTCTTTATGTATATGATAATGCCGGGAAGATAAAAGAGGAGATAACAGCCTCCGTAAAGCAGGGTGGGGTAACGAGAATTTATCAGTATGATTATGATGACCAGGGACGTTTAAACCGGAAAGTAACATTGGATGCTGACCGGAATGTAGTTGGCGAGATTGTTATTTTGCGTAATG
The DNA here is from genome assembly GCF_019734355.1 of Bacteroides sp. K03. NCBI lineage: Bacteria > Pseudomonadati > Bacteroidota > Bacteroidia > Bacteroidales > Bacteroidaceae > Bacteroides > Bacteroides sp. K03. Next base: position 153,413 of record NZ_JAASHC010000003.1, on the reverse strand, counting down.
AAGATGACAAAATAGTGAAGCGAATCTCTGAAGGTATATCGACAAGAATGAATGATGGAAAGAAAACGAAAAACCGTTGTGTGACAGAAATTGTTTATGATGAAGATGGGCGAATAAAAGAGGTACTGGAAGACGATTCTGCTTTTCCAAAGGTGGGTAGAAAAAGCCGTCCATTTGATAAAAGAGATACGATTGCTTTGAAACGTTTCTCTGAAGGAACTTCGATGCAACCCAAAGTTCCGAAAAATAAAAAGGTAGATTTTGATTATGATGCATATGGAAACTGGGTAAAACGTACGGAATATGACGGAGTGAATCCGGAATTTATTATTGTGCGTGTAATTGAATATGCCGGACAAGATACGGATTGGGAGAAGATGCTGCTGAATGGTCAGGTGAAATCAGTATCTCAGAGTTCATATGTGGCTATACCAAAAGGCCCAGGTAGTATTGATAAAGGTAAAAAACAGGGCACTTTTTTCCGCTGTGAATTTAATAATGAGGGTAGAAAGATCTTAGAGCAATCTTACTCTGATATAGGTGTGGCAGGTGAAGTTACAGAATACATTTATGATATGGAAGGGAATATCCTTGAAGAAATGATGAAATCTGCGACTGGGAAATTATTGAATACAGTTCAGTGGGTATATGATTCGAAGGGACGTTTGAAGAACAAATCGTTGAAGGATGTCGATGGTGAGGTATTACGCAAAGGTGTGTTCCGTTATGACATAGAAGGGAATTGTATTGGTGAGATGTGGTTCGGTAAAGAGGGGGCTAAGTTTAGTGAGTTTCGTTATAAATATGATTCTGCCGGTCAGCTGATTGCTAAAGATATTCTTTTCCACCAGGAAGAAGGCGAGGAGTATGAGCCGTTGAAGTATGAGTGGAACAGCCGTGGACGTATTGCAGAAGAATGGAGAGGATTACCTCAGAATATTCAACACTATACTTATAAGTATAGTACCCGTGGCGAAGTGATTTCAGGAACTGAACCTGCCCAAGGACAGGCAGACGTAGAATATGTCTATAAGTTTTATCATGATGAACATGGTAACTGGAAAAAACGGGTGAAATTTTTCAATGATGTTCCGGTACTTTACGAAGAACGTGAGTATGTATATTATAAATAATAAGGATAAATAATATGAAGAAGATTATTAACCCATGGAAGGGACTGAAAGGGTATAATTGTTTTGGCTGTGCTCCTAATAATGAGGCAGGTGTCAAAATGGAGTTTTATGAAGACGGTGATGAAGTAGTGAGTATTTGGAAACCACGTCCGGAATATCAGGGCTGGATTGATACACTACATGGAGGAATCCAGTCAGTATTACTGGATGAAATATGTGCCTGGGTCATTCTTCGGAAGTTACAAACGACAGGAGTAACTTCAAAGATGGAGACACGTTATCGCAAGTCAATCAGTACAAAAGATTCGCACGTGGTATTACGGGCATCTATTCGTGAAGTAAAACGTAATATTGTATTGGTAGATGCAAAACTCTATAATGAGGCAGGTGAACTTTGTACGGAAGCACTTTGTACATATTTCACTTTCTCGCAGGAGAAGTCGAAAGATGAAATGCACTTTTCTTCGTGCGAAGTAGAATCTGAAGAGATTCTTCCTTTAATTTGAAATTAAAATCGAACTTTTTGTGATAATTGTTTGGAGGTTTGAATGGAATGCTTTACTTTTGTCGCTGTAAAGAACAAAAAAATATGAAATATACTACACATCATCATCATCATTTTCCTAACGAATAACTCGGTGGGCGTGTATGATATTGTGTATATATAATATAAAAACGAGGCTTGCCGATGAGGTGAGCCTTTTTTTATTTTAATTGTAAATCGTAAAATAACAAATAAAATTATGGGTTTATTAAGAATTGCAGTACAAGCTAAAGGTCGTTTGTTTGAAGAAACAATGGCTCTTTTAGAAGAATCAGACATTAAATTGAGTGCTACAAAACGTACATTGTTGGTGCAGTCATCTAATTTTCCGGTAGAGGTGTTGTTCCTCCGGGATGACGATATACCCCAGTCAGTGGCTACGGGGGTGGCAGATCTGGGTATCGTAGGAGAGAATGAGTTTGCTGAAAAAGGAGAGGAAGCAGAAATTATTAAACGCCTCGGTTTCAGTAAATGCCGTTTGTCACTGGCTATACCGAAGGATATAGATTATCCGGGTGTGGAGTGGTTCAATGGCAAGAAGATTGCCACTTCTTATCCGGTGATTCTGGAGAAGTATATGAAGGAGAAAGGGGTAAGTGCAGAGGTACATGTCATTACCGGCTCGGTGGAGGTAGCTCCGGGCATTGGGTTGGCAGATGCTATTTTTGATATTGTTAGCTCAGGTTCTACACTGGTGAGCAATCGCTTGAAAGAAGTGGAAGTAGTGATGAAGTCAGAAGCACTGTTGATTGGTAACAAGAACATGTGTGATGAGAAGAAGGAGATTTTGAATGAGTTACTGTTTCGTATGAATGCTGTGAAAACAGCAGAGGATAAGAAATATGTGCTGATGAATGCTCCGAAGGATAAGTTGGAGGAGATTGTAGCTGTACTGCCTGGTATGAAGAGTCCGACGGTGATGCCATTGGCACAGGAGGGTTGGTGCTCCGTGCATACGGTACTTGATGAAAAACGTTTCTGGGAGATTATCGGAAAACTGAAAGCACTGGGAGCTGAGGGAATATTGGTGTTGCCGATAGAGAAGATGATACTATGATGGGGTGTACTTTTCTTTCGTCTTGATACGAAAGAAAAGATACCAAAAGAAAGGATCAAGGCTGCATTTTTTCTCCTACTCACTTCCTTCGTTCCGCTAAAGGGGCTCGAACTCGCTTCGCTCAAACAATCGCCCCTTTTTGACGCTTCACTGCGGGCGTTCGCTTGACGGAGAAAAAATGAGGCCGGAGGCCGTTCATCAGCGGATACTGAGGTTTAGGAAGGGGAAGAGATATATGATATTAAAAAGTAAGCATATTGCAATATGATTAATGTAATATAGCATGCTTCTTTAGTAACAAGAAGCATTGTATGCTATCATCCGAATGGGTCCCCCGGCCTCATTTCCGCAGCGTCAAACGGAACGGAGGTGAAAAGCGTAAGAAGGGGCGATTGTCTGAGCGAAGCGAGTTCGAGCCCCTTCAGCTTTTCACCGTAGTGCAGTAGCGGAGGAAATGCAGCCTTGATTTTTTCTTTTGGTATCTTTTCTTTTGCATCAAGGCAAAAGAAAAGTACATCCAATACAACATAACATTATAAACTAATAAATATGAAACAAATAAAATATCCTTCAAGAGAGCAGTGGACCGACATCCTGAGACGTCCCGCACTCAATACGGAGGACCTTTTTGATACGGTGCGCGGCATTATCAATCGTGTTCGTGCTGAAGGAGATGCAGCCGTGATAGAGTATGAAGCTACTTTTGATAAAGCAACTCTGACATCACTTGCTGTGACGGAGGCGGAGTTGGAAGAAGGCGTTGCTCTGGTCAGTGAAGAGTTGAAGGCAGCCATCTCTTTGGCTAAAAAGAATATTGAGACCTTTCATGCTTCACAACGTTTTGTAGGGCGTAAAGTAGAGACAATGGAAGGGGTGACTTGCTGGCAGAAGGCGGTAGGTATTGAGAAAGTAGGTCTGTATATTCCGGGAGGTACAGCACCGTTATTTTCAACAGTATTGATGCTGGCAGTTCCGGCCAGGATTGCCGGCTGTAAAGAGATTGTGCTTTGTACTCCACCTGATAAGAATGGAAAAATCCATCCGGCTATTCTTTTTGCAGCACAACTGGCGGGAGTAAGTAAAATATTCAAAGCCGGCGGAGTACAAGCTATTGCAGCTATGGCTTATGGTACGGAAAGTATACCTAAAGTTTATAAAATCTTTGGTCCGGGCAATCAGTATGTCACGGCAGCCAAACAGTTGGTTAGCTTGCGTGATGTTGCCATTGATATGCCGGCAGGTCCTTCGGAAGTAGAGGTCTTGGCAGATGATTCTGCCAATCCGGTATTTGTGGCTGCCGATCTGCTTTCACAGGCAGAGCATGGAGTAGATAGCCAGGCAGTACTGATCACAACTTCTGAGAAGTTACAGGATGATGTGATGAAAGAAGTGGAACGGCAGTTAGCGGAACTGCCGCGTCGTGAAATTGCGGAAAAATCTCTTGCCAACAGTAAACTTATTCTAGTGAAAGATATGGATGAAGCATTAGAACTAACTAACGAATATGCTCCTGAACATCTGATTATAGAGACGGAAAATTATAGGGAGATAGCAGAACGTGTAATCAATGCCGGTTCTGTGTTTCTTGGGGCGTTTTCGCCTGAAAGTGCCGGAGATTATGCTTCGGGAACCAATCATACGCTGCCAACCAACGGTTATGCAAAAGCATACAGTGGTGTAAGTCTGGATAGTTTTATCCGTAAGATTACATTCCAGGAAATCCGTCCGGAAGGTATGAAGGCTATTGGACCGGCTATCGAAATAATGGCAGCCAATGAACAATTGGATGCTCATAAGAATGCCGTATCTGTCCGCTTGGGAGATATCAATTGTAAATCGTAAAATAAATATCCGCATGAAAACATTGCAAGAATTAACCCGTCCGAATATCTGGAAGCTGAAGCCATACTCTTCAGCAAGGGATGAATATAAAGGGGCTACTGCCTCTGTGTTTCTGGATGCTAATGAGAATCCATATAATTTGCCCCATAATCGTTATCCGGATCCATTGCAGTATGAATTGAAAAAAGATTTGGGGAAACTTAAAAAAGCAGCTCCGGAGAATATCTTTCTGGGAAATGGTAGTGATGAGGCTATTGATCTTGTATTTCGTGCTTTTTGTGAGCCGGGTAAAGACAATGTAGTAGCTATTGACCCTACCTACGGCATGTATCAGGTATGTGCCGAGGTGAATAATGTAGAATACCGTAAGGTATTGTTGGACGAACATTTTCAGTTTTCGGCCGATAAGTTGTTGGCAGCCACAGATGACCGGACAAAGCTGATTTTTCTTTGTTCACCCAATAATCCGACGGGTAATGATCTGTTGCGTTCGGAGATAGAGAAGGTGCTGAACAACTTTGAAGGACTTGTAATACTGGATGAGGCATATAGTGATTTTTCGGAAGTTCCTTCTTTGCTTACCAGTCTGAAGGAATATCCCAATTTGGTGGTACTTCAAACGTTCTCTAAAGCATGGGGATGTGCTGCTATTCGCCTGGGTATGGCTTTTGCTTCGGAAGAAATTATTTCTATTCTTAATAAAATCAAGTATCCGTATAACGTCAATCAATTGACACAGCAACAAGCTATACAGATGTTACATAAACATTATGAGGTAGACCGTTGGGTGAAGGCTTTGAAGGAAGAACGAAAAGAGTTGGAAGATGCTTTTGCGGAATTGCCTTGCGTGCTGGAAGTGTTCCCTTCGGATGCTAACTTCTTTCTGGCCCGTGTGACGGATGCTGTGAAGATTTATAATTATCTGGTAGGAGAGGGTATTATTGTTCGTAATCGCCATAATATATCACTTTGCTGCAATTGCCTTCGCGTGACGGTAGGTACACGTGCTGAAAACGGAAAATTGGTAGAGGCATTAAAGAAATACGAATAATTATTGTAATAATGTGCCAATTAAATAATGTGCCAATATGCCAATTACCATGCGGCATATTTCTATAGCGTAGCCAATTGGCACATTGGCACATTATTACATTGGCATATTATTTAATTGACACATTATTACATTATCATTCCCATGAAGAAAAAAATATTATTTATTGATCGTGATGGTACGCTTGTTATTGAGCCTCCTGTAGATTATCAGCTTGATTCATTGGAGAAACTGGAGTTTTATCCTAAAGTGTTCCGTAATCTTGGCTTTGTTCGTTGCAAGCTCGATTTTGAATTTGTTATGGTCACCAATCAGGATGGTTTAGGGACCGATTCTTTCCCGGAAGCTACCTTTTGGCCGGCTCACAATTTAATGTTGAAAACTCTGGCGGGTGAAGGCATTACTTTCGATGATATTCTGATAGACCGTAGCTTTCCCGAAGAGAATGCCCCGACTCGTAAACCGCGTACCGGAATGTTGACTAAATACATTGATAATCCGGATTACGACCTGACAGGGAGTTTTGTGATTGGTGATCGTCCTACGGATGTAGAACTGGCCAGGAATCTGGGATGTCGTGCCATCTATCTGCAAGATTCTACTGAGTTACTGAAAGAGAAGGATTTGGAAAATGTCTGTGTACTGGCTACTACTGACTGGGATAAAATAGCCGAGTTTCTTTTTGCCGGAGAACGTAAAGCAGAGGTGCGGCGTACTACAAAGGAGACGGATATCCTTGTTTCTCTGAATCTGGACGGTAATGGTACTTGTGATATCTCTACAGGTCTTGGTTTCTTTGATCATATGTTGGAGCAGATAGGTAAACACTCTGGTATGGATCTCACTGTTAAGGTGAAAGGTGATCTTGAAGTAGATGAACACCATACTATCGAAGATACCGCTATTGCTTTGGGCGAATGTATTTATCAGGCATTAGGAAGTAAGCGGGGAATAGAACGTTATGGTTATGCTCTTCCTATGGATGATTGTCTTTGTCAGGTATGCCTTGACTTTGGTGGACGCCCCTGGCTGGTGTGGGATGCAGAGTTTAAACGCGAAAAGATAGGAGAGATGCCTACTGAAATGTTTCTCCACTTTTTTAAATCCCTGAGTGATGCTGCAAAGATGAATCTAAACATCAAAGCCGAAGGCCAAAATGAACATCATAAAATTGAAGGAATATTCAAAGCATTGGCTCGTGCGCTGAAAATGGCTTTAAAGCGGGATATTTATCATTTTGAACTTCCCTCAAGTAAAGGGGTGTTGTAGTAGTGATAAGTGATTAGTGATAAGTGATTAGTGATTAGTACGATGCAGCGTAATAGCGCAGCCCACTAATCACTACTCACTACTCACTACTCACTGTTTTTCAATTTCTTTCAGCCATGCTGCTGCCGAAGCATCACTTGGCATACGCCAGTCACCACGTGGACTGATAGAGATACTTCCTACTTTAGGACCGTCGGGCAAACAGGAACGTTTGAACTGCTGGTTAAAGAAACGGCGGAAGAAGATGAGTAACCATTTCTTGATCGTCTCTTCATCATATACTTCTTTGAATGCCAATGAAGCCAGCATGAATATCTTTGACGGACGAAAACCGAAACGCATGAAATAATAGAGGAAGAAATCATGCAATTCGTACGGACCTACCAAGTCCTCTGTCTTTTGTTTGATATCTCCATTTTCATCTGCCGGAATTAATTCGGGGCTGATAGGTGTGTCTACAATATCGAGTAGAGTAATACATGATGTCTCATCTACTTCGTTTTCTGCTACCCACTTTACCAGATATTTCACCAGGGTTTTAGGAACACTTCCGTTTACACCGTACATAGACATGTGATCGCCGTTGTATGTAGCCCATCCCAGAGCCAGTTCTGATAAATCACCTGTCCCGATTACCATTCCTCCTGTCTGATTGGCTACATCCATCAATATCTGTGTACGTTCGCGTGCCTGAGCATTTTCGTAAGTTACGTCGTGTACATTGATGTCATGGCTGATGTCCTTGAAGTGTTGAATACATGCTTCTTTAATACTGATTTCCCGTACAGTAATGCCGAGTGAGTTCATAAGAGAGATGGCATTGTGATAAGTGCGGTTGGTTGTACCGAAACCCGGCATGGTGACACCAATAATATTTTTGCGGGATAAGCCTAGTTTATCGAAGGTCTTGACACAGACAAGTAAGGCAAGTGTAGAATCCAGCCCGCCTGAGATACCAATAACGGCAGTTTTAGCGCCAGTATGTACAAGGCGTTGTGCAAGTCCTGCTACCTGTATTGAAAAAACCTCTTCACAGCGTTCATTCAATGCTGCCCCTTGTGGGACAAATGGATGCATCTCAAATGTACGTGTCAGGTTCAGTTCTTTGCTGTTTACAAACTCCGTAGCAATACGCACAGGCTTTTTATCTGCCGGAATATTTCCTTTACTTGCTGCAAATGTTGTGTTAATACGCCGTTCGGCACGCAGATGTTCTACATCTATTTCACTAATAACCAGTTGCTCTTCAAAGCTGAAGCGATCATTGTGTGCCAATTGGTTACCATTTTCATAGATAAGCCCGTTTCCAGCAAAGACTACATCGGTAGTAGATTCTCCGAATCCACAGGAAGAGAATACATATCCTGAAATACAACGTGCAGATTGTTGGCTGATAAGCGAACGGAGGTAACTGTTTTTACCTATCCCTTCATTGTCGGCAGAAAGATTAAATATGATTTCGGCCCCTTGTAGCGCAAGTGTTGAGCTTGGAGGTATGGTAGACCATAAGTCTTCGCATATTTCAATCCCGAAAATAGTGTCTGATGTTTCGAATAACAGATTTGTACCCATTGGGATGATTTGTCCGCAAAGTCGTACATTGGTTTCTGCTACTTGCAGGGCAGAGGTGAACCAACGCTGTTCGTAAAACTCTTTATAGTTGGGCAGATAGGTTTTGGGGACTACACCCAGTACTTTACCTTTCTGGATAACTACGGCTGCATTGATAACAGTAGAATTTACGATTACCGGCATTCCTAAAATAGAGATGATGTCCAGCTGGCGGGTATTATTTAATATTTGCATCAGTGCCATTTCTGCTTCTTCCAGCAAGAGCTGCTGGCCGAAAAGATCGCCACAGGTGTAAGCGGTAATACACATTTCGGGAAAGGTGATAATCTGTACTCCTTTGCCATCTGCAACTGCTATCAGGCTTTCGAGTTGTTTGGCATTGAAATTACAGTCCGCTATTTTAACGCGGGGCACTGCTGCCGCTACTTTTACAAATCCGTAGTTCATAATTGATAAATATTAAAATGTAATGTATTAACACATTATTATTTGCGTTGCAAAATTAGGAAATTGTTTTGATATATTCGTTTGATAGTATCTAAAAGGATATTCTAATTAATCTAATGCTTGCAGACTACGCCTTGTCTGCAAGGAGGCAAGGCGTAGTCTATATACCTCTTCCGGAAAACAACCTGATTGCACTTAAACTGGTATATTCTGACTACCTACTACCATAATCTGATTACTTGTAAAAAATGTAGCTATTTTTTATAAAATTTATTAGCCAATTATTTGCAGAAATAAAAGAAACCTTTATCTTTGCTTCAAATTTAAAATTGTAATGATTACAATTTTGTATAAATAGAGCCTATGAAGCCATATAACCGATTATTAGAGTACAACATAAAACCTTCCATGCAGCGTATTGCCATTATGGAATATCTGATGGAACATCGTACACATCCGTCGGCTGATGAAATATATACAGCTTTATCTCCCTCAATGCCAACGCTTTCGAAGACAACAGTATATAATACGCTAAAACTGTTTGCAGAGCAGGGGGCGGCTCTGATGCTCACTATTGATGAACGTAATGCTAATTTTGATGCAGATACTTCACCGCATGCGCATTTTATTTGTAAAAGGTGCGGAAATATATATGATTTGGAACTTCCTATTGAAATAAAGGAGGTTATAGGTCTGCAAATGGATGGGCATGAGATAACTGAAATGCATTACTACTATAAGGGTATTTGTAAGAATTGCTTAAAAAATATACGTATTGACTAATTAATTAAAATTAAAGACAAAATGAAGAAATTTAGATGTACTGTATGCGGTTACGTTTACGAAGGTGACGCAGCTCCTGAGAAATGTCCATTGTGTAAAGCACCTGCCAGCAAATTTGTAGAAGTGGTTGAAACTGAAGGTGGTGCACTTACTTTTGTTGACGAACACGTAATTGGCGTTGCCAAAGGTTGCGATGACGAAATGATTAAGGATCTGAACAATCACTTCATGGGCGAGTGTACAGAGGTTGGTATGTACTTGGCTATGAGCCGTCAGGCTGATCGCGAAGGTTATCCTGAAGTAGCAGAGGCTTTCAAACGTTACGCTTGGGAAGAAGCAGAACATGCTTCTAAATTTGCTGAGCTGCTGGGTGACTGTGTATGGGATACTAAGACTAACCTGGAGAAGAGAATGAACGCCGAAGCTGGTGCTTGCGAAGATAAAAAACGTATTGCTACCCGCGCTAAAGCATTGAATCTGGATGCTATTCATGATACTGTTCATGAAATGTGTAAAGATGAGGCACGTCACGGTAAAGGTTTTGAAGGACTTTACAACCGTTATTTCGGAAAGAAATAATAAATATATAGTTCACAAATGAAGAAAAGGCTTGTGTCTGTTTAACAGATGCAGGCCTTTTTTATTAAACTTTCTTAGAAAAAGATTGTAATCACTAAGATACGGTTATATTTGTGCATAAACTTTTAAAAACCACAGATTATGAGGAAAGTACAACTGCTATTATTGTGCCTGTTTATCTCAATGGCTACATTTGCTGCTGATAAAGTGATCCGGTTGCCTAAACCGAATTTGAACCGTAATAGTGAGGTGATGCAAGCATTTGCCAACCGTCATTCTACGCGTGAATATGCTGCGAAAGCGTTAACTCTTACTGATTTATCAGACTTACTCTGGGCTGCCAATGGTATAAATCGTCCGGAAGAAGGAAAACGTACAGCCCCTTCGGCGATGAACAAACAAGATGTAGATGTTTACGTAGTACTGCCTGAAGGTACTTATTTGTATGAAGCTAAAGCTCATCAGCTGAATCTGGTGGCTGAAGGAGATCATCGGGGAGCAGTGGCAGGAGGACAGGCTTTTGTAAAGTCGGCACCCGTTTCTTTATTGCTGGTTAGTGATTTGTCTCGTTTGGGTGATGCCAAGAATACCCATACTCAGTTGATGGGAGCTGTGGATGCAGGCATCGTTTCACAGAATATTTCAATCTTTTGTTCTGCGGCCAAACTAGCTACTGTACCACGGGCTTCAATGGATACTGCTAAATTGAAAAGTGTATTGAAACTGACTGATACTCAGTTACCATTGATGAATCATCCGGTAGGATATTATAAATAGTGATAAATGATTAGTGATAAGTGATTAGCTAGTTGCGTTATAAACGCTGATAGCACTAATCACTAATCACTAATCACTAATCACTAATCACTTTTCACTTATCATTTATCACTACTCACTGCTTCAACAAGAATTCGTCTATTGCTTTTTTGTAGGTGGCTTTATCTGCTGCACCACGGAAAAGTTGTGGCTCTCCATTCATTGGGATGAATACAAAGAGAGGAATACTTGTTGCATTAAACAAAGCTGCTAATTCCTTTTCTTTATCCACATTAACTTTATAAATTACGATCTTGCCGTCGTATTCCTTTGCCAGTGACTTCATGATAGGTGCTGTCATTCGGCAAGGACCACACCAGTCTGCGTATAAATCAATAATGGCAGGTTTATTACCTTTGTATTTCCATTCTTTGGTGTTCTCGTAATCAAATACATCCTTAATGAACATATCTTTATTCATTACGATTACTTCACCGCTTTTTACCTCTTTACCTTGTTGATCTGCATTTATCTTGCTTCCATCATTGAAAGCGTAAATAATTACGCTGACCATGACAAAAGCTACCATAGCTAATACCTTCTTCATTCTTAATTTTTATGTGAATACTGTTCAATAACTCCTGTTAATTCACTGGCGTGTATCATTCCGGAGTGACGCCATACAGCTTCTCCATTACTGAATAGTATGAATGTAGGTACGGCCTGTATACGGAATCTTGCTGCCAGTTGTTCATGTTGGTCCACATCAATCTTAGCGATGCGGGCTTTATCTCCTATCTTAGCTTTTACTTCTTCAAGAATTGGTTTCATTGCCTTACAAGGACCACACCATTCTGCAAAAAAATCTACTAAAACCGGGACCGGTGACTGTATTAATTCATCAAATTTTTCCATAATTTTCCTTTCTTAAAATGAATTGTCAGCCTCTTCGGGCTGCGAATATAATTACTATTTTAGATATATAACGCCGAAAAACTGATTTTGTTCATAAAATAGTAACTGTAAAGACATCAGCTTGTAATGTGAAATATGGACTTTTGCATATCGAAAAACTGAAATGTTATGCATTTACGCACGTATTATCCTACAGTGGTTCTTTCAGATATTCATCTGGGAACTCAGCACTCCAAAACAGAGGAGGTGACCCGCTTCCTTAAATCAATCAATTGTGACCGTCTGATATTGAATGGAGATATTATTGACGGGTGGCATCTGAAAAAAAGCGGTTTAAGTAAATGGAAGGCTAAACATACGGATTTTTTCAAAGTTATCATGAAGATGATGGAGAACTTCGGTACCCAGGTTATTTATGTTCGTGGTAATCATGATGACTTTCTTGATAATCTGGCACCACTGAACTTTTATAATATACAGATTGTTAAGGACTGCATCTACGAAAGTCACGGTAGACGTTATTATGTGACGCATGGTGACGTTTTTGATAGAATAACTACTCAAATGAAGTGGTTGGCTAAACTGGGCGATACCGGATATACATTTTTACTTTGGCTTAACAAAGTGTATAATGCCCGGCGAATGAAACAGGGAAAACCTTATTATTCACTATCCCAGTCTATCAAGAATAAAGTGAAATCAGCCGTTTCTTATATTTCTGATTTTGAAAAAGAACTGGTAATACTGGCAAAGGCCAGAAAGTGTGACGGAGTAATTTGTGGTCATATTCATCATCCTGCCAATACTTGTTATGGTGGAATTCATTATCTGAATTCCGGTGACTGGGTAGAGTCACTTTCAGCATTGACAGAAGATGAGGAAGGAAACTGGAGTGTGCGTTACTTTGATAATGTACTGACGCCGGAAAAAGAACAGGAAGAAGGGGAAACCAAACAAATAACAATAGCCTCATGAGATTTTTATTTATTGTTCAGGGAGAAGGGAGAGGACACCTTACACAAGCGTTGACTCTCGAAGATATGTTACGGCGCAATGGGCACGAGGTAGTAGAAGTGCTTGTGGGTAAAAGCTCGTCGCGTACTTTGCCGGGCTTTTTTAACCGGAATATAAAGGCTCCGGTGAAACGTTTTCTCAGTCCTAACTTTTTACCTTCGCCCGATAATAAACGTGCTAATTTGAAAAAAAGCTTAGCTTACAATCTTATACACTTACCGGAATATGTCCGTAGTATGTGTTATATAAACCAACGGATCAGGAAAACAGGGGCGGAAGTAGTAATCAACTTCTACGAACTTTTAACCGGGCTTACCTATATGTTCTTCCGTCCTTCTGTTCCGTACGTTTGTATTGGGCATCAGTATTTGTTTCTGCACCGGGAGTTTGAATTTCCGGAGAAAGATGTTGTTCAATTATTCATGCTGCGCCTCTTTACACGGATGACGAGCTTGAAAGCGAAGAAGCGTTTAGCTCTCTCTTTCCGTAAAATGCCCGAAGACAGAGAAAATAATCTTGTTGTAGTTCCTCCTCTACTCAGACAGGAGGTAATTGCTATTCGTCCCGAAACAGGAAATTATATTCATGGTTATATGGTCAATGCCGGTTTCTCTGATAGTGTGAAAGCTTTTCATTCTGTTCATCCGGAAGTACCTTTACATTTTTTCTGGGACAAGGCAGATACAGAGGAGGTGACTCGGATGGATGAGACGTTGAGTTTTCATCAGCTTGATGATGTGAAATTTCTTAATTATATGGCAGGATGTCGTGCTTATGCCAGTACCGCAGGCTTTGAGTCTATTTGCGAGGCCATGTATTTGGGTAAACCCGTATTGATGGTACCAGCCCATATTGAACAAGATTGCAATGCTTATGATGCAGCTCGTGCGGGTGCCGGTATTGTGGGTGACTCGTTTGCACTTGAACCCTTGCTTCGCTTTGCCGGCAAGTATTGTCCTAGTCGTGAATTTATTTACTGGGCACGTAGCAGTGAACGGCATATTATCTGTGAACTCGAAAATCTGATTGATCATCAGTCAGTAATAAATATACCAACACTTACTAATTATTTACCGATATGAAACTGGATAAAACAGATTATGTGCTTGAGCGTACATCTGATGGCGGTTATTACGCTTGGCTTGCCGTGAATATTCAATGTAATGCGTATGGAGATTCCCCTGAAGAAGCAGTCGATAATTTACAGCAATCAATGGAAGATTTGATTGATGAAATGTATCTGGTAGAAGAATTTATTTGACGGTTTATTACCTGTTACTCCTTAAAAAAGTATACCTTTGAAGGCATAACATGATACTTAATAAGGGTTAGCGACATTATGAATACATTTCCTTCCGGAATTAAATTTAAATATCCATGGCGAAATTATCAGGCGAGAGTTCTTGCCGAACTTGAAAACTTTCTGGATAACAACGCTTTGCATGTAGTAGCACCTCCCGGATCAGGAAAAACAGTACTCGGACTTGAGGTGATGTTACGAATCAATAAGCCTACTTTAATCTTAGCGCCGACTATTGCAGTACGCAATCAGTGGATCGATCGTTTCTGTGAACTTTTTCTGCAGACAGAGGTTATACCGGAGTGGATATCATGTGACATTAGACATCCTTCATTTCTTACTGTTTCAACTTATCAGGGGCTACATGCAGCCTGTAATGACTTTAAAGATAATTGTCGTTCGGGTAGTTGTATGAGGGAGATTGTCCGATTACTTCGTGAACAGGGAATACAGACCGTTGTTGTGGACGAAGCCCATCATCTGAAAAATGAATGGTGGACTACATTGATTAGTCTGAAAGAAGAATTGAAACCGACTCTTGTGGGACTGACCGCTACTCCACCTTATGATGTATCTGCCAATGAATGGCAACGTTATATTGAGTTGAATGGTCCGATTGATACAGAGATTACTGTTCCGGAACTGATTATCGAAGGAGACTTATGCCCTCATCAGGATTGTGTCTGTTTTTCGCGTCCTTCTGCCGAAGAATATAAAGTGATCGATAAATATCGCAATCAGGTATATGCGCTTTTTCAGGAGATCAAGCAAGATGAAGAACTGATTCGTGCCATGACTTCTCTGTCTGTATGGACTGAGCCGAATAAGAATCTCGACTGGATTTACAGTAATATGCCTTACTACTCTTCTTTACTTATATTTCTGAATACTGCCGGGCTCTCTGTTTCGTCCGAACATCTTGACGTTTTGGGAGACAAACATCCCGATTTTCCAGTCTTTGACTATCAATGGGCACAAGTATTACTTGAGTTTTATCTGCTGAAAGAAAGAGATAGGTTCACCGGATTTGAGAAACACCAGGAAGAACTTGAACACCGCTTACTACGTCATGGGGTAATGGAACATAGGCAGATAACTTTTTTGCAAAATAAAGAGATCACCTCATTGTTAGGCACCAGTATTGAAAAGCTGAATAGTATTTATCAGATTGTGAATTTTGAATATCGTCAGTTGGGACAAGGATTACGATTGGTAGTACTCACTGATTTTATTCGTAAAGAGTTTCTTGTCAATGCCGGGGAGAATACCCTTGAACTTAATAAGTTGGGGGTAATACCCATTTTTGAGAAACTTCGCAGAACGAACTCTGAACACATGAAAATAGGAGTGCTGACAGGGAGTATTATTATTCTGCCCGTTTCTGCCTGCGAGTTGTTTGAGGCTTGTGCAGAAAGCAGGGGAGTGACGAAACTTACTTATAATCCATTACCTTACGATACCGGATACATACAAGTGGCGCTGACTGAAGGGCTGAAAAACGATGTTGTGAAAATAGTGACGGATGTGTTTCAGAAAGGTGGTATAGAGATATTGATAGGTACTAAGTCGCTGTTGGGGGAAGGATGGGATGCACCGGTTCTGAATTCATTGGTATTGGCCAGCTTTGTCGGTTCTTTTGTGTTATCCAATCAGATGAGAGGGCGTGCTATTCGCGTGGAAAAGGGAAACAGAGAGAAAGCGAGTAATATCTGGCATTTGGTTTGTGTAGATCCCACAGTTTCAGATGGGGGAAATGATGTAGAAATGTTGAAAAGGCGTTTTCGCAGTTTTGTGGGAATATCTTATCTCGAAACAGGAGGTATCGAAAATGGAATTAGCCGGTTGGGATTGCCTGCTGACTTTTCCGATACAGAAGCCATAGATGCAGCCAATGACAGGGCTTTTCTACGTGCTTCTCAGCGTGAAAAATTGAAAGATCAGTGGGAACGGGCGTTGGGCAATGGTGTCAGTCTGGTAGAGGAAATAAAGATACCGCGTGATACAGAATGCAGGCATACACATGAATTGCAGCATTTGTATCTGAATCGTACTATATCTTATTTATTGAGCAGTCTTGCCTCCGGTTTATTGATGTTTGGTCAGGAAGTCTTGTATGGTTTGTTCAAAATACGTTTTCGGCGGGTGGAAGAGTTACAATTTGTGTTGGTGATTATAGGACTTGCCGGATTGTTTCTTTTCGGACGTGAAATGTGGAAGGCTTTCTGGTTGTACATCCGTTATCGGGATATATCAAAAGACATTCATAAGATAGGGCAAGCATTGGCATTGGCACTTGCCAGGGCAGGCGTGATAAAATCAGAGAAAGTGACTGTGGTTTCGGAACTCGATGAGGATGGTGCTGTGCTTTGCCATTTGGAAGGAGGTACGCGTTATGAAAAATCGATGTTTATTAATGCACTTTCAGAGCTTGTTTCTGTTGTGAATAGTCCCCGTTATCTTATTATTCGTAAAAGTCATTCTTTGTTTCACACGGCTCAGGTAGATTATCACTCTGTGCCCGAGTTGATAGGACGTAAAAAAGAGTGGGCCGCTTATTTGAGTACTCAATGGAGGAGATTGGTTGGAAATAACGAGTTGGTGTATACTCGTATACAAGATGGAAGGAAGATTTTATTGCAAGCTCGTATAAAATCTCTGGCAGCACAATTCGCTGATAAGTCGGAGACGGTGAGTAAATGGCGGTAGTAATAATGGTTCAATGTGCCAATGTGCTAATATGCTAATGTGCCAATATGCCAATGTGTCAATAAGCTGTGCAGTGTAATAGCGCAGCCCATTGGCACATTGACATATTGGCACATTATATAATTATTCTTTAATATCCAGCTCTTTGATTATATGTGAAGCTCCCGCATACTTTTCAATAATGAAGAGAGTATAGCGGATATCTACACAAGCGGCACGCTGAGAAGAGGGACGGAAGGCGATATCTCCTGTCAATCCTTCATAGTTACGGTCAAAGCCGGTACCTATCAGTTGACCTTTGCCATTGAATACCGGACTACCGGAATTTCCTCCTGTATTGTCAGTATCTACAATGAAGCAAACAGGCATTTCACCATTCTTCATAGCATAGCGTCCATAATCTTTTGCTTCGTATAATTGCTTCAACTTAGCGGGTACAACGAATTCCCAGTTATTAGGGTCTTCTTTTTCCATAGCACCTTTCAGAGTTGTATAATATTTGTATACTGCTCCGTCCGCCGGTTCATATGAGGCTACTTTACCATATGTCAGTCTCAGTGTAGAGTTGGCATCCGGATAAATAGGAATACCTGCTTCCTGACGCATATCCATCATACCTTTCACCCATACTTTGTGGGCAGCATCATAGTTTGTATTAGCATCATGCATTGCCAATGCTGTCTGCATCAATCCGTCGGTGATAGAATGTTTGAGCAGAATCATCCAGTCTTTGTCTATTTTGTTCAGGCTGGGTTTCTGAAGGAACTTTTCAAAATTCTCTTTATTTCCAAAGATAGAATACTTAAAGCAGGCATCTACAAATGCATCACTATCTCCTTTGAAACGGCTGTCTATCACTTTGAATATACTGATTCGCTGTTCCTGGGGTATATAGCCCATATAAGTTTTCAGCATTTGTTTACCTACCAGTTTCTCTACTTCGGGGAAAGGTACAGAAGCGAAATACTTTTCACCTGCGATTTTCAGTTCTTCAGTTGCCTTTTGAATTTCTTCTTTATTTTTTTTCTGTAATGCTGTTGACAGTGTTTTGGTTGACGGTATCTTCATAAAGTCCAGAGCTGTTACCAATGCTTCGTTGATGGCTTGTTGGTGATACATGGCGTCACGACGATGAGCAACGATAGAACGTATCTCGTCAAATGCTTTCTGGTAAGAATCATCTCCTTTATCACGTCCGCGAGCCAATAGTTGCTCTTGTTGTGCACGTTTCGTATCCAGTACTTTGAGACGGATTAACCCCTCGTTCATACCAATAGCATTCTTCCAGTAATTGGCGGATGAAGCATATTTACTGGCATAGTGAATGCGCACGGCAGGATCTTTCAACATTTGTTCCATTAATACTTCCTGACGGTCACCGCGTACATGCTGACGCATGAAGTTGGTGGTCTGCATACGTTCTTCTACCTCGTCGGAAATCATATAACGCCAGTTGCGTCCGGGGAATCCCATAACGAAAGTAAAGTCTCCTTCCTGTATTCCTGCAAGGCTGATTGTGAGATGTTTTTTCACTTTCAATGGAACATTGTCTTTGGAGTATTCAGACGGTTTACCGTCTTTATCTGCGTAGATACGAAACAAAGAAAAATCACCGGTATGGCGAGGCCACATCCAGTTGTCTGTATCAGCACCAAACTTACCGATGGAAGAAGGAGGGGCACCTACCATGCGGATATCACTGTACACCGTTTTAACAAAAAGATAATAACGGTTGCCTCCGTAGAAGGCTTTCAGTTCCAGTTTGGTTGCCGGGGTTACTTCGATATTTTCTGCTTTGGCAAAACGATCGGCTACTTTCTCCAGGTATTTGGGAGACAGGTAATTGGTACCTTCGGGATCTTTATCTATCTTCAATTGTTCGTTGACGTATGGTGTGACGTCCAGTATACGGTCGATAAAAGTAATTTTCAGTCCTTCGCAAGGAAGTTCTTCATCCCGGTTCATTGCCCAGAAACCATCTGTCAGGTAGTCGTGTTCCACACTACTGTGTTGCTGGATAGCACCATATCCACAGTGGTGGTTAGTCAATACTAATCCTTCTGCCGAGATAACCTCTCCGGTACAGCCGCCACCAAAGTGGACAACTGCATCTTTAAGTGCAATTCCATTAGGACTATATACTTCTTCAATCGGAATTTCCAGTCCGAGTTCTCTCATAACAGCAGCGTTCTGAGCCTGTAAGTCGGTCAGCATCCACATACCTTCGTCGGCATGTGCTGTAAGGGCCACAAGAGAGAGGGCAGCTATTAATAATTGTTTTTTCATTTATATATAATAATGTGCTAATTTGCCAATATGTCAATGTGCCAATTAGTTGCGCTGTTATGCTGAAGAGCAATTGGCACATTGGCATATTAGCACATTGAATAATTATTCTACAATTGTCATTTCATCAATTAAGTGTCCGCATCCGCCAAGTTTATCGAGGATGAAGAGAACATAACGGATATCCAGGTTGATACAACGTTGCAGGTCATTATCGAAATTGATATCCCCACTCAACGATTCCCAGTTGCCGTCAAAAGCACAACCAATCAACTCACCGTTCTCATTCAGCACAGGGCTTCCGGAATTACCACCGGTGATGTCATTGGTTGAAAGGAAGCAGACAGGCATATCACCATTAGGCATTGCATAACGTCCGAAGTCCTTCTTTTCGATCAGCTCTTTCAGTTTTGCAGGCACATTGAACTCGCGGTCTTCCGGGTTTTCTTTTTCCAGAATACCATCTGTTGTGGTATAGTATTTATAGAATACACCGTCTCTTGGGCTATAAGGCTTCACATTACCGTACGTCAGACGTAGTGTGAAGTTGGCATCCGGATAAGAAGGAACAGGGAGTTTCATTTCGCCCAGGCCACGGATATAGATCTTATGCAGTGAGTCCAGCTTTTCATCTTCAGCCTGAAGTGCTGATCTGAGTTCTATCAGTTTTTCATATTTTCCACGTGAATATTGAGTAGCCAGATCTTTTTGGATGGCTTTTACAGTTGGCTTTTTGATAAACTTATCAAAGTTAGCCTGGTTAGCCATAATAGAGGAGTCGTACATTGCATCAACGAACTTGTTATAATCTCCTTTATATTCTTTTTCAATCGTGTTGTAGAAGTTAGGGCGCTGTTCTGCCGGAATCATTTCAGCATAAAGCGGGAACAAAGCTTTGGCTACTTTACGATCTACTTCGTGGTCATAATCTTTGTCGTGAATCTTGGCAAAGACTTCTTTCAGAATTTTGATATTAGCGTTAACGGCAGAGTCATTCTTTTCTTCCAGTGCTTTTTCCAGTTTTTCCATGATCTGATAAGGACTTCCAAATTCAATGGCAGCAAAGAAAGCTTCTGTCAGGCAAGTACCTTGATAGGTGAGAGGAGCGGTAATGGCTATCGCATCATCAATTTCTTTCACTACATTCATGTAGGCTGCATTGTTTTTTTCTTTGGCAAATTGTGCAAAACGTGCTTCTTGTTCTGCTTTTGTACCCAGCACATCATTATCAATAATGGCTTTATTCATTCCGATAGAATTTTTCCAGTAATTGGATGAACCTGCATATTTGTTGGCATACTGGATACGGGTCTTATCACTAGCGTTCATTACTTCCTTCAATATGTTCAAACGAGCTGTACGTATACGAATACGTGGTTCGTTGATTGAGTTCATACGTTCTTTTACTTCCGAAACTGTGAGATAACGGCTGGTACTTCCGGGGAATCCCATAATCATGGCATAATCACCTTCTTTCAGTCCTTTCAAAGAGATAGAAAGATGTTTTTTGGTTTTCAAAGGTACATTGTCTGCACTGTATTCAGCAGGTTCGCCATTGGCATCTGCATAGATACGGAACATAGAGAAATCGCCGGTATGGCGAGGCCACATCCAATTATCCGTTTCACCACCAAACTTACCTACTGATGAGGGGGGAGCAGCTACCATACGTACATCCGGATATACCTTCTTATAAAACATGTAGAATTTGTTACCTGCATAGAACGGCAAAGCCTGTGGAACAATACCTGGCTTTTCATTCAGATCACTCTTTGCATAGAGATCTTTTGCAAGTTTATTAAGAAACTCCGGAGTAAAAGATTCAGCTTCTGTGATCTCTTTAGACTCTATCTTCTGGTTTACAAGATCTGTAATATCTTCAATTCGTTCGATAAATGTGAATTTTAATCCCGGAGTTGGTAATTCCTTATCTCTTGAAGTAGCCCAGAAACCGTCTGTCAGATAATCGTGCTCTACCGAACTATGCTGTTGGATAGACGAATATCCGCAATGGTGGTTAGTCAGGATAAGTCCTTCCGGCGAGATAATTTCTCCGGTACATCCACCACCAAAGATACCTACTGCATCTTTCAGAGATACTCCATTCGGGTTATAGAGATCAGTTGCTTCCAGCTTTAATCCCTGTTTTTTCATCATGTCGATGGAGTTTTGCTGCTGCATCAACTGTAACAGCCACATTCCTTCGTCCGCTTTAACGGAACAAACGATTAGCGCCATTAGCGCCAGTACATAAAGTTTTAGTTTATTCATCTTTTTGATTTATGATTTATAAATTATGATTTATTATTTACGAATGATGTTCAAAGAGCTTTTTTCTTCTCCCATCTCAATTCTCCCTTCTCCCTTTTATAACTCTCCCTTTTTTAAGGCTTCCATTATATTTGCCGGAGCACGTTTATTCATCAACTCTTTTTTCATGAAGTCCATATAGGGTGCTACATGCTGGAAAAATTGATAATAACCTTTGCAAAGGTAGTTCAGTCCGGGTTCTCCGCTTGCTGTTCTTACAAAACGGTTCTTTGGGCATTCTCCGTTACAGGCAAATAAGAACTCACACTCTTTACATTGAGTTGGGAGAGAGCTTTGCTTCATTTGTCCAAAGGCATTCTGCTTTTCGCTATACATCATCTCTACCAAAGTCTTGTTGTAAATATTCCCCAGTTTATATTCAGGGAATACAAAGTGGTCGCAAGAGTATACATCTCCATTGAATTCCATTACTCCGGCATGGCCGCAAGTCTTGGCCATAGAGCAAACACCGGGTTGTTCACCAACCCAATTAGCGAGTGTTGAATCAAATAATTGTATATAGTAGTTTCCTACATCTTCTTTTACCCATTCGTCAAATAAGGTACATAGAAAGTTTCCCCATTGTTCCGGGGTAATGGAAAAGTCTGCAAGTTCACCACTTTCTTGTTCAGCAAGTGAAGCCAGGTGACGTCCGTCAGTGTGCTTGAAAATACGTTCTACGATAGGAGCAAACTGTATATAATGACAATCGAGCTCTTTGAAGAAACGGTAAAATTCCAGTGGATAGTCTGCATTATAGTCGTTTACTACCGCCATGGCATTCCACTCCACTTTGTGCTTTTTGAGCAGGTTGATACCCTGCATTACTTTTATAAAAGAAGGTTTTCCCTGCTTATTTTTTCGATATTCATCATGGAATTCCTGTGGACCATCGATAGACACGCCTACCAGCCAGTTGTTTTCACGAAAGAAATCACACCATTCGTCCGTCAGCATAGTACCATTGGTCTGTATGCAGTTATCTATTGTACGTCCTCGGGCATATTTTTTCTGTAGTTCCATTGCCCTTTTATAAAAAGATAAAGGACGCATTAATGTTTCTCCACCATGCCATGTGAAAAGTACCTGTGGCATTGTCTGAGAGTTAATATATTCTTCAATGAACTTTTCCAGAAGTTCTTCACTCATTACATGTTTGGGATTCTCTTTATATAATTTAGCCTTTTCCAGGTAGTAACAATAATCACATGCGAGATTACACACTGCTCCGACGGGTTTTAGCATCACGTAGAGCGGTTTGGCAAAGGGTGCGTAAGTTGACATTCTATTATATTATGAATTATAAATTATGAATCAGAACCGTTAATGTTGACTATTTGTCAAGTCATAGCTTGCAAATTTAGATAAACTAAATGAAAATACATACCCAAAACTGGTGTTTATAAGGATTATTAAAGAAAAGAGTCTTACAAGTTTTAAATATTGATAAAATGTTTCATTCAAATCTGAATCCGTTGTACCTTTGCAACATGAAAACCTACAAACAGATGCGTGTGAGTAAATTTTTGCCTTTATTGCTTTTGCTTCTCGTCTTTACTTCCTGTGGTCGCAAGTATAAGATAGAAGGTTCGTCATCGGTAAGCAGCCTTGATGGAAGAATGTTGTTTATAAAAACATTGCAGGAAGGAAAATGGATAAAGCTTGATTCGGCAGAGGTTATTCATGGATTGTTTTCAATGAAAGGTGCTGTGGATTCTGTGGTGATGGCTACTCTCTATATGGATGATGAGGCTATTATGCCTTTAGTGATTGAAAAAGGCGATATTAAAATAACAATTACCAATACAGAACTGGCTGCCAAGGGTACTCCTCTTAACGATGCTCTTTATGAGTTTATAGATAAGAAAAATGCCATGGATGTGAAGATTGAGGAGTTAGAACATAAAGAAGCTCGCATGGTAATGGAGGGTGCTGATCTTGCTGATATTCATGAGCAGTTGACGAAGGAGGGTGAAGCACTGATCAATGAGATGAATCAGTATGTTAAGTCGTTTATATCTGATAATTATGAAACAGTGTTAGGTCCCAGTGTCTTTTTGATGCTCTGTAGTAATCTTCCTTATCCCGTAATGACTCCGCAAATAGAGGATATAATGAAAGATGCTCCTTATTCTTTTAAAATGAATAAAATGGTGAAGGAGTTTGTATCTAAGGCAAAAGAGAACATGCAACTTATTCAGGAACACCAACGCTTGGAACAAAACGCTGCTGTAAGTAACTGATCTAAGAGTTTTTTGTGTATTTTTGCACAAAACTCAATATAGACATGTTACGACGTACTACTTATCATTTTTTGTCTTTGCTCATTCTATCCTTATGGGTAATTTCTTGCCAGACGACTCCCGATTCAGTCGTTCAAACACTATCTTTGGTTGAAAAATGCATGGAGGTAGCCCCGGATAGTGCTCTTAATCTTCTAAAACGTATACCCAATCCTGAAGTTTTACATGGTAAAGCCCAGGCAGACTATAGCTTATTGATGACACAAGCTATGGACAAAAACTACATTAAACCGGAATCGGATTCTTTGATTGCAATTGCAGTAGGATATTATGGTTCTCATGATGAGAATTGGATAGCTAAAGGAAAGGCGTTCTTCTATTATGGTAGGGTAATGAAAGAGCTGAATCGTCCGGAAGATGCCATGAGGTATTATTTGAAGGCCAGAAGTATATTCGAAGGGAGCAAGGAGTACAGAATGTTGGGACTTATTTTAGAAGAAATGGGGACATTGAACTGGAACCAGGATCTTGCAGACGAATCTCTTTTAAATTACCAGGAAGCTCTGAGCTGTTATCGTATAATTAAGGATACTTGTTGTATGAGCTATGCATTAAGGAGTATTGGGCGATATTATCTTTCTATAGGTGCCAGTTCTGATAGTGCGTATATCTATTATCAAAAAGCTTTGGAGTTAGCTCATCGTTCTAAATGTAAATCGGAATTAACTATTCTTCAGGAATTAGGGTTGTTACATCGTATGAAAAAAGATTATCAGAAAGCAGAATATTATCTGTTGCAGGCTCTTGAACTGGACGGAAAAACATCTCTTTTCTCTGAGATATATCTTTCTTTGGGTTATAATTGTCTTCTAATGAATAATAAAGATGAAGCTGAAAAATATTTGAAAAGGGCTACAGAGGCTACTAATATTTATACACAAGCAGATACTTATAGACTACTTTTTGAATTAGAAAAATTACGTAAGAATCCTTGGGAAGCTATAGGATATAAAGAGAAGTCTGATTCATTAAATAGAGAAATTCAAAAAGCAGAGATAAGAGAAACGGTAGCGAGTTTACAGAAGAAATATGAGAATGAGAAATTGCAAAACGAAAACCTTCAGTTGAAGATTAAGAATCAAACGATTGTTTGGGTTTGTTTCTTATTGTCCTTTTTGGTTTTTCTTGGTGCCTATTATTTTTATTATAGACAGCGCCGTAATAAGAGACGAATCCAAGAGATTGAAAAGCAGATCGTTGAAAACAGAGAAGAGATAGCACTCTATCAGGAAGAGTTGGTAAATTACCAGGAATTGCAAAGTGAATCAGAAGATTATCGTACTAAGATTGGAGAATTGAATGGAAAAGTTTTGCTTCTGCAAGGACAGAATAAAACGCTAACAGAACGTTTGAATACATTGGGTGGTGATATTGATAATTCCTGTTCTCCTATTGATGCGAGGTATATATCTACATTCCGTATGTTACTTTCGTTAAAGTCTGGTGCTGTGAAAGGAGAACTCTCCCGCCCGGATTGGGAATGTTTATTTGACTTATTTAATTATTTGTATTCGGATATGCTTATTCGCCTGCAGGAGGAATATCCTGCATTGACTAAACATGATCTTGAAATTTGTTGTTTATTGAAGTTTGGTTTTACTAATGATGCGTTAAAACGTGTCTTTTTCACTACATCTGACTCTATAACTAAAGCTAAAGGTAGATTGAAAAAACGCTTAAATATATCAGCTCAGGAGGATTTAGACCATTTTATACGAAATTACTAAGAAAATAAATTTCCAATTGTCCGGGTCGATAATTTTTTATTTTCTATAATTGTTTGATATATAGTTGATTATCTCTTGTTGGACTTACTCAAATTGTCCGGGTCGTTTTTTTGCTTTTCTCGCCAGTACATCGTACATTTGGAGAAACAAAAAACAGTATATTTATGAAATCACGTTTGTTTATGTCATTATTGGTAGCATTGTTTATGATGAGCAATGTTTTTGCTGGTACTCCTCTTGAAGATGGGTTAGTATTAAAAGGAGAATTCTCTCAGATTGGCAGTCGTTCGTTAGATCCTGCTATTCCTATTGAAGCAACTTTCGAAGGAAATGTTTTGATTGTTGAATTTACTGCTCCTGTAGGTGATGTGAATATAGTAATAAAGGATGCCGCTCAAAATGTGTACACCTCTTCTATAGAGGTAACTGCTTGCGGGCAATCACTTGCTATTCCTGTAGAAGATTACAATGCTGGTACTTATACAATAGAATTTAGAAACTCAAAGGATGGTTATGTTTATGGCAACTTTACATTAATGTAATCCATAAATATAATATGAGGAAAATTCTATTTTCTGCTTGTTGCAACACATATACACAGCAAAAGACCTGTGAAGGTTTGATAAAGCTGTTGAAAGATGGACGTTATCAAGTGGACATGGCAGGCGATGTTGCCAAGGAGATGTGGCTTTCTTATAATCTTGCCTTTGCTTTTAATAGAAGAGGTTATGAGAAAATACAGACATTACGCCCTGCCATTCCAATTGTTTATTCGATCTTGGCAGATGATTATGAAGATGAGTTTATAGAAGGTGCTGCGCAGTATGAACATTTACTGCTCATTGC
Organism: Bacteroides sp. K03; assembly: GCF_019734355.1. Classification (NCBI taxonomy): domain Bacteria; kingdom Pseudomonadati; phylum Bacteroidota; class Bacteroidia; order Bacteroidales; family Bacteroidaceae; genus Bacteroides; species Bacteroides sp. K03. The sequence goes on along the minus strand of NZ_JAASHC010000003.1, from coordinate 126,973 downwards.
ACCGGAAAAAACTTATTCCTGTGATAGTTGTGTTACAGCTCTTCCTTTTCCGTGGAACGGAGAAGTGGACAGATATCTTAAATATCCGTATTCAAAGCCAACTATTCTTGTTGGAGTGGGTAATGGGCGTTCGGCATTAAGAACATTTATCGTTTTGAACACACTGACTCAATATAAGATTAATATCATTTATTCGGGAGAACAGGAACTTTATGATATAGGATATGCATCTCATGTAACTGTACGTGAAGAATTTGAGTTAGATACATTGATACAAAATGCCAGTCTTGTAATAGGTCATAAATATGTGGCTCTGCAAGGAGCTTTGCATAAAAAGCCTGTTATCGTTATTGGTGATTATGGATCGGGTGGTTTGTTGACTTCTGCCAATGTAGTAGAACAATATCATAACCACTTCTTAGGCAATGTAGGTGGAGAATTGGACGAATACTTTTCTTTGGACCAATTGCAAAAGGAAATAACAGCAGCTTCTAAACTTCCTGTACGTGAGTTGGAGGCTATTTCAGAAAAATTGAAAAAAGAAATGTCAGAGAATAATAGAAAAGTATGGAACATTGTTTCATCTTATTCGATAATACGAAATTCCTAAATCTTACATGTTTTCTAAATTGTAGTAATTAGATTTGATTTGTATAGATTAATACACGATTGGTTGGGGTGTGGGGTGCGTGAGTATCCCACACTTGTTTTAATATATAAAAAGAGTCTGAATCTATTATATATATCTGTAATACAATACGTTAAAAAGTACGTACTTTATACGTATAAAGTATGCATTTTAACGATGTATTAAATAGGTAATTAACACATACTTAAATACGTACTTTTGTAATATAAAGAATCTATCCCCGATATATTGAAAAAATGATATATCTGTTTTCGCCTAATTTGTATGTTTTTGATGTTTGGTTGAGTGTAATACGGTTGTTTATGCTCATGATCAGTATTTGTTTAGTGGTATTAAAGGGTAGGGACCCTAATAATTTTTTAATGTTGGATAAAGCTTTTAATCAATAAGCAGGGGGTAGTTGTGGATTATGGAACATCACTGCGTCCCAGTATTCCACGAACAAAGGCCAGGATAGATGAAATGTTGAAATAATGATGATTTTTCTTTTTGTAAGATTATTGTAAGACTTTTCTTTTGTTTTTCTTTTGAGATTTCTTCATTTTTGTATCCTTGATGATGGGGTACTACTTTTATTCTATGAAACAATCGTTTATGATAGGAATTATATTCGGCAGGGATGAATATTGGTAGCTATTTCAGAAATCTAAAGAGGGTATAAACGGGAGGTACGCAAGCTGAAAATATTATACATCTTGTGTAATTTTAACATTTTGATTATCAATGCTATAGCTATCCCATCCCCCTTTTTTTCTCTCTACAAGGAACGGGTCGAAACTCTAAGGAGATCGGGTCGATCTCCTTAGAGAAACGGGGTGAAAGTTTATAAAATAGACATTAAGTGCAAGGTATAAATAAAAATATCAAGTTTTATTGTAATGAAAAAAGCGATTAGTTTAAAGCAAAAAATAAAGGTGGGTCTTACTGTTATGCAAAAGTGTACACTCTTGTGGTGCAATATTGTACATTCTTGTCATACAAAAGTGTACAATGTAGTATGACAAGAATGTACACTTTTATAATTGCTGATTATCAGATAGATACAATGCCAGGTGTCGACTTCCATCCTTCCTTTGCGGTGAACACTTACAGTCGTTTCAAACAATAAACATTTTAATTATGCCAGTTACAGGTACTTTAACAAATTGACTATTTCTACCGGATTACTTTAAACTCTATCATTTTATGACTTTATAACTCTACCATCACCTGTCACACACACCTCATACAGTGAGTACTCAGCGATCCTGATCTTCATTATTTACCATGCCTTTGTGTTTTTCCGGCAAAGCACTTTCTACGGCAGCGTAGGCTTCTGCCATTGTCTCTTTTATGTTTTCTATCCCTTTGCCTTTAGGCGGGATAGGATCATGGATTGTCAGGATCATGCGGTGAGGGTGAATCCATTTTCCCGTACGGGGAAGGATTTCAAATGAACCATCTATGGTAACCGGAACCACTGCCAGTTGCAAATCGTCTGCCAACTGAAAAGCTCCTTTCTTGAAGTATCCCATATGTCCCGTGAATGAACGTGCCCCTTCGGGGAATACTACCAGTGACACTCCGTCTTTCAATGAGTTTTTTGCTTGCCGGATGGTTTCAAGTACCTTTTTCGGTCCCGAACGGTCTACGAAGATATGTCCTGCACTTTCGCACGCTTTACCCACGAAAGGAATCTTTCGCAGACTCTTTTTCATCATCCACTTGAAGTTACGTCCCAGAAAACCATAGATGAGGAATATATCAAAAGACCCTTGATGGTTAGGCACAAATATATAAGACGTACGTTTATGTATCTTTTCACGCCCGTGTACTTTTACCGGAATCAGCAGGAACAGACAGATGAGTTGTGACCATATTTTGCCAGGGTAATATCCCCAGAAGTGTGCTCCACCCAGCAGAGAACCTACAGTTGTGACTATGGCTGTGAGAATAGTCAGCACTAATAATATAGGTAATGCAATGCAAATCTGATAAATATAATACAGTATTTTCATAAGCGTTGGATTTTCGGAGGACAAAGATACAGAATCTCTTTCTATTGTTACGTCTCAAAGTGAATAAAAAATCAGCCAATATCCGTAATGCTGGCAGTTATATGTACCATGGTTGGATTTTACATTTTGATTGTATACTAATAGTTAACTTTGAGAGGGACGGTAGAAGCATTCGTGTTTTTCTTGCTATTTTAAATAAAGTTACTGCAGAAGTTTATTATTTTTTATGTATGTTTGCAAACATAATTATAAAAAAACGATGCAAACAAAGCACCTCTTTTGGGTTATTTGATGAAAAAACTACTGAAATATCTATTATTTGTTTTTTGTAACTTACTTTGGGTGAGTAGCACGGATGCTGCTGTCGATATGAAGGAGAATGCTATTTTACAGAAACAAATCATAGAGTCTTTTCGCAATAGTCTTGGTTTTAGTGTGTTGGAGGAAGGAGACAGTACAGTTATTTATAGTGATAGTCTGCTCTCTGTTCTTGAAAACAGTAAACAATATGATGCCTATTTTGAATTGTCCCGCATCATTATAAAATCTCAGGTACTAAAAGGGGAAACCCGGATGGCCATCGCACATAGTGATGTGATGTACTCAAAAGCCAAAGTACAAAATCATTTTTTAGGATTGGCTCTTTCTCTCAGCGCTATTGGTGAGGTGTATGCTGCTGTTGGAAGAAACAAAGAGGCAGGTGATGTTTATGAGCGTTCTTTAGAAATCTTCGAACGACACAAACTGGATGAGGGAATGAAGAAAACGTTGCTTGTGGAGCTGATCGAATATAATATTCGTATGGAGAATACAGGTGCTACTGCAAAATACCTTGGGCTACTGAGCCAGTATTCTACAGGTAAACAATCAGAGTTGGAACTGGATATCCTGCGCATCTTTAATGCTTATTATAAAACTCAAATCTGGAATTTGGAAGAAGCCGGGCAGTACCTGACCGAAGTACGGGAGCATCAGCAGAAACTAATACCCGCCCTTCAGCAGTATTTTATAGTTGCAGAGGCATTTTATCTGAAGAGAATGGGGAAATTAGAAGAAGCATTGAAGGCATACGACCGTTTTTTCAATCTGGAACATGCCAGTGATAATTACGCATTTTATGTCAGTACGATGAAAGGAAAAGCAGAGTTACTGGAAAAGATGGGACAAAAAGAAGAGGCTGCCAGCTTGTACAACACGATCTATTCTTATATAAACTCTGTGTTCAAGGCAAACTACCCTAAAGAAATAGATCAGCTTTGTGCCCGTTTTCAGGCAGACCAGCTGGCTTATCATATTGAGCGTGCCCGTACTCAATCTCTCCGTTATTATGTAATGGCTGTTGTGGGATGTGTATTGATACTGGCACTATTTATTTTTCTTAGCTGGAAGAAGATATTTCATTTGAGGCAATCAAAGAAGAAACTGGAAGATATGAAACTAAAAGCAGAAAATGCCATTCGTAAAAAGAATCTGTTTCTTTCTAACATGAGCCATGAAGTACGTACTCCTCTGAATGCAATTGTTGGCTTCTCTACACTGATGGCATCCGAGGAAATGGAAGTGGATGAGGTTTCCAGAAAGGAATTTTGTGAGATAATCAAGGTTAATTCTTATCAGTTGTTGAAGTTAATCAATGATATTATTGATTTCTCCGATTTTGATGGTGACAATATCAGTATGAATATCAGGGAATATGACGCCGTGAAGATTTGCCATGAAGTAATAGATACAGTTGCCGCTTCTTATCGGTTACAAGTTGAGCTACGCTTTGATACTCCGCTGAAATCTCTGATGATAGATACCGATGACTCCCGGCTGCGGCAGGTGCTCATCAATCTGATAGTGAATGCAACGAAGTTCACTTCCGAAGGCTCTATTGTCTTGCGGCTGGAACGATGGGACGATGACCGTAATATGGCTCTGTTTTCCGTGACGGATACAGGATGTGGTATTCCGATAGAGAAGCAGAAACTTATTTTCGAACGGTTTGAGAAACTGAATGATTTTGTACAAGGTACTGGATTGGGACTTTCTATCTGTCTGTTGATTATGAAGAGGTTCAAAGGCCGGATATGGATTGATGAAAGTTATACGAAGGGAGCGCGTTTCTGTTTTGTACATCCACTGAAAAGCGGAGCCGACTTATATACCGCAGGTTTATGAAAAGGTTGATATTTGTCTTATATATTACTCTTCTGCCATTGACCTTGTTTGCCGAAAATGATGCAAAGATAGTTTACCGTGACAGTATCTTGGCTGTGGCAGAACGTATACTTTCGGATACCGGCAGGATCTCTTATCTTCAGAAGACGGCTTATTGTCATCAATATCTTCCTTATAATAAGTATTTTGCAGCAGCCCTTTATGAGGAAGCAAAACTTCGAAAGAATCTCTTTTATGAAAATGAAGGAGCTTATTATATGGCCGGCTATTATGATAAAAAACACGATCCGGATAGTCTGGAGTACTGGGTAGGGCAACTGAAAGAACTTGCTTCCCAGGCAGGAGAATATGACTATTATCTGGAACGGAAAGCAGCCCTCAGTCGTGCACTGGCTTCTAAAAGGTTGATAGAAAAGGCGGTATATGTAGCCAAAGAAGTGTTGGACGAAGCTATTGAACGTAAGAGCAATAATGGGAAAATTGCCGCATACAATAGTCTGGGATGTGCTTATTCCGTATCTAGTCGTCATGAGCAGGGACTGGAGGTGCTTTTGAAAGCATATCGGGAGTTTACTCCTGATACAAAGCCCTTTCTGAAAGTAGATGTGCTTTCGCGTATCGCTCAGGTGTATGGGAGTAGAGGAGATGATAAATCAAGAATGGTTTATTTACGTAAAATGAAAAGTCTTCTGCAGGAAATGATGACAAACGAACCGGAAGCACGGGATAATTGGACCGATCTGGCAATAGATTGTGAAGTGAAGCATGTGTTGCATTATATGGATCAAAAAGATTTTGAACAGGCTCAATTATATATTGAACGTGCACAAGCTTTGCTCAGTCCACATGTCGATTCGGTGTTCTGGCTGAATATACAGCTCATACGTCTCCAATATTTTTCGCGTACAAAAGAGTATGATAAGAGCATTGCTTTAGTGGATGAAGTTACTCCGATTGTATTGAAAAGTTATGTCTCTACATTTGGCAATCTGATCAGCCATAAAGCAGGCACCCAGCAGCGTAAGGGGGATATAGATGGAGCACTTGAAACGTGGCGTTATCTGATATGGGCACAAGACTCGCTGAATAATGCTTTTACTGCCAATGAGTTGCAGCAGGTAAAAGAGATTTATCATATAGATGAACTTCTTTTAGAGAAGCAGAAGATACGGAATACGAATTACATATGGGTGTTCGGTACATTGCTTGTACTCTCAATATTGGCTCTTTTGTTTTATATCTACACGCACTTCCTTTCCGGCAAGATAGCTTTGGCTGAACGGGCGGCAGCCGAAGCGGCAGCCCATTCCGAAGCGGATAACATGGCAAAAGAACGCTTGAAGATGGAAATTAGCCACGATGTTCGTACTCCATTAAATGCGGTAGTGGGGTTTGCAGAACTGTTGTCTGAATCCGAAGAACTTGACAAAGAAAGTAAACTGAGTTATGGGAAGATTATTCAGGAGAATGCAGAACAGTTATTAGGATACGTGAATAATATATTGGAGCTTTCACGGCTCGAATCCGGAAAGATACAGTATGAACAGGAACAGGTAGAGGCCATTTTGTTGAGTCGGAATATCATTCGGCTTGTCAATAGCCAGGAGCCCGGGGAGGATAGGATTGTTCTGAAAACAACTCTTGAAAGCCAGATGATTTGTACGGATAAGAAATGGCTGGTGTCATTGTTGCGCGGAGCATTGGCTCGTGGGGATAGTAATATGGCTTGTGAGACAATCGTTTGCATTGAGTGGGACAGAGAAGCAGACGTACTGGTTTTCCGTATAGCAGGCACTTTGTTGGCACAGGAAAATTTGAAAGACAAAAAGATATTGATCCGTAATGAGATTAATTCCCATTTTATTCGTTACTTTGGCGGTACTTATACAGTAAGTGCAGAAGCGGATGAAGGCCCGACAGTCATTTTTACTTGTCCGTTGTCTGCACCGGGTAATTGATTTATAATGTAGATATTTTGAATGATACGTATATTGCATACAGCCGACTGGCATCTGGGACAGACCTTTTTCGGTTATGACAGGGTGGAGGAGCATACGCACTTTCTCCAATGGTTGGCCCGTGAGTTAAAAGAAAACAAGATTGATGTATTATTGATTGCGGGAGATATTTTTGATGTTTCCAATCCTTCCGCAGCATCCCAGCACATGTTTTATCGTTTTATCCGTCAGGTGACGGAAGAGAATCCGAAGTTGCAACTGGTAGTTGTGGCAGGCAATCATGATTCTGCTGCACGTCTTGAAGCACCCTTACCTTTGTTGCAGGAGATGCGTACGGAGATTAGAGGTATTGTCCGGAGACATGAAGGAGAGATTGATTATGATCATTTGATTGTAGAGTTAAAGAATAGTGAAGGAGAAGTAGAAGCCCTCTGTCTGGCGGTTCCTTTTTTGCGGCAGGGAGATTATCCGGTTGTTACAACAGATGGTAACCCGTATGCCGAAGGTGTGAAAGAACTTTATGCCCGATTGCAAGAACGGGCGCTGCAACGGCGTAAAGACGGACAGGCTCTTGTGGCAGTGGGACATTTGCAAGCCACAGGGTCAGAAATTGCCGAACGTGATTTCAGTGAACGAACCATCATCGGAGGGTTGGAGTGTGTCTCTCCGGATGCTTTTACAGAGCAGATTGCTTATACAGCCTTGGGGCATATACACAAGTCTCAACGAGTGTCGGGCAGGGAGAATGTACGCTATGCCGGTAGCCCTTTGCCGATGTCTTTTGCAGAGAGGGAGTACCATCATGGAGTAGTGATAGTGACTCTTGCAGAAGGGTGGGCGGTAGAGATTGAGAAGCGGGAATACATTCCGCTGGTAGGTCTTTTGAGTGTACCGCGAGGAAAGGCTGCTACTCCCGAAGAGGTTTTGGAGGAGCTTGCACATTTGCCGTTGGCTTCGGAAGAGGCAGAGGGAGAACAAACAGAGAGAAGTTTACATTTTCCTTATTTAGAAATAAAAGTCCTTTTGACAGAACCGGAACCAATGCTTCGTCAACAAATAGAAGAGGCAATTGCCGATAAGGCGGTTCGCTTGGCACGCATCGTATCTGTTTATCGGCAGGCAGAAGAGAATACCCTGGAAGAAGAGGTGTTAGCTGCCGGACTTCAGGAAATGAATCCGTTACAGATCGTGAAAGCGACTTTTGAAAATATATATCAATCTGAGATGCCGGAAGAACTGGAACGTTTGTTTCAGCAGGCGATGAGGGAGGCGGAATGAAAATACTAACAATACGACTTAAGAATCTGGCTTCTATCGAAGGGACTTTCGAGGTGGACTTCACTGTTGAACCTCTTCGGTCAGCTGGTATATTTGCAATTTCCGGTCCTACGGGAGCCGGGAAATCTACGATATTAGATGCTTTGTGTTTAGCTCTTTATGATAAGACACCCCGTTTCGCTGCTTCGGGAGAGAGTCTTTTTCTTTCGGATGTAGGAGAGAATCAGGTGAATCAGTCTGATGTAAAAAACATTCTTCGCCGTGGGACGGGAGAAGGATTTGCGGAGGTTGATTTTCTGGGGGCGACCGGACGGCGTTACCGTTCCCGTTGGTCTGTCCGGCGGGCACGCAGTAAGGCCACGGGTTCTTTACAACCTCAGACGCTTCAGGTTACTGATCTGGATAAGGAAGAGGATTTGCAGGGTACAAAGACTGAACTTCTGGCGCAACTGGTTTCTCTGGTTGGGCTTACCTACGAGCAGTTTACCCGTACGGTGTTGCTTGCCCAAAACGATTTTGCGACTTTTCTGAAATCCCGTGAATCCGCCAAAGCCGAATTATTGGAGAAACTCACGGGTACTGAGATTTATTCCCGCATATCACGAGAGATATACACTCGTAGTAAAGCGGCTGATGAAGCAATGAATCTTCTCAAAAACAGTATCAGCCTTATTGAGCTTCTCCCGGAAGATGAATTACAAAATCTGCAAAAGGAGAAAGAACGATTGATTCAACTTCGCACTACAGGAACGAAGCGGCTTGCCGAGTTGAATGCACAATTCAATATTGTCCGTTCTCTTGTGGTGAAACAAGAACAACTCGCTAAAAAGCAGCAGGAGGAATCTGTAGAAACAGAAAAACTAAAGAAACTCCACGAAGGTCTGCTTGCACAGACTGGGTATCTTGCTCATTTTCGGGAACAGTGGGAAGCCCTGCAACCCGAATTACTGAAAGCACGTGAACTGGATGTTCGCCTGCAAAGTTTGCAAACTGATTACAAGCAATCTCAACAAACTCTGCAACTCACGCAGAAACAGGTTGCTGATCTTGAGAAAAGACATCGCGTCAGTAGAGAGGCACTGAGCGCTTCTTGTAGTGCTATTAATCGTCTTTTGAAGAGTGAGGATGCATTCAATCCGTCTCTGTCCACAGATCTGGATCGGATAGAGCATATTCTCGTCCGCGAAGAGCAGCAATTAGTTCTTCTTCAAAAGGAAAATGACGACCGTGTTTCCCGGCTTAATGCTTTTGGTATCCAGTCTGTAGGTGAGGAGCAGAATAAACTTTTGCAAGAACAATCCCGCTTGCAACATGCTTTACAAGCCAGTATATTGCTGAATCAGTTGCGTGAAAAACAGAAAGTAATATCTTCAGAGCTTGATACTTTAACTCGGCAATTGCTTGCCAAACAGGAGCAAACTGCCTCTTTGCAACGGCTTTACGAGAATGCCCGTATGGCTATGGGGAAAGATGTAGTGGCTTTGCGTCATGATCTGCGAGAGGGCGAAGCTTGTCCCGTTTGTGGCAGTCTTTCACACCCTTACGGGCAAGACAGAGAAATGGCAGACACGCTTTACCACTCCATAGAAAAAGAATACCGTATAGCTGTTGATGCTCATAAACAGCTCAATGACCGTTGTATAGCTCTTCAACGCGATGTTCGTAATATCATTGCCCAGGAGAAAACTCAAGAAGAGGTACTTGCTGCTTATTCTGAAACAGAACGTACTCCGGAACATTTTGATACTTGTCTGCAAACATTGCGACAACGCTTACAGGAACTGGAGGGTAGAATAAACCAGTATCAGCAACTATATGCAGAATGGCAGCAAAAGGATGAAGGATTGAAGAAGTTGCGCCACCATTGTGAATCGCTCCGTGAGGGAATCACCCGGTCCCGGTTATTGATGCAGCAAGCTGCTGCTATAGCCGAACAATTGGCCATGGTACAACAAACGGAAACGACACAACGCACCCATTTTAAAACAGTCAGTGAGCAGTTGCAGCAGTTACAGCAACAGCGTGCCACCCTTCTGAAAGGAAAACCGGCGGATGAAGCAGAGGCCGTGGTACGCCGTAAAGAGAAGGAGCTGAATGATGCGTTGGAATCGGCCCGTAAATCGGTGGAGCAGGTGCAAACCAATCTCTCAGGTATACAGGGAGAGCTAAAACAACTGTCCCGGAATATTCTTGAACTGAGTGAGCAACAAAAACAGATTGAGAATCCTGAAACATTGTCCGAAGCAATTGCTGCGTGCCAGTCTGCCAATCAGGAAACAGAGCGTCGGCTATCGACAGTAGAAGCCTGTTTGTTGCAGCAAGAGCAAAACAAGAAAAAACTGAAAGAGATAGAAGCTGAATGGAAAGAAAAACAGGCTGTTGCCGAGCAATGGGGGAAACTGAATAAACTGATTGGCAGTGCTGACGGAACAAAGTTTAAAGTAATTGCCCAGAGCTACACTCTCAACCTCTTGTTGCTTCATGCCAACAAGCACTTATCTTATTTATCAAAGAGATATAAGCTCCAGCAAGTATCCGGAACCCTGGCTTTACAAGTTATCGACTGCGATATGTGTGATGAAGTGCGTACTGTTTATTCTCTTTCCGGAGGTGAATCTTTTCTTATTTCTCTGGCATTGGCACTGGGGCTTTCATCCCTGTCGAGCAACAATCTGAAAGTGGAATCTCTTTTTATTGACGAAGGTTTCGGATCACTGGATGCCGATAGTTTGCGCACTGCTATGGAAGCATTGGAACAGTTGCAAATGCAGGGACGAAAGATTGGAGTCATTTCTCATGTGCAGGAGATGAGCGAACGCATCTCCGTGCAGATACAACTACATAAATCGGTAAACGGGAAGAGTGAAATAGTGATTAGTTCAGTGTAATAACCGTTATTTCGGGCCATGCGCCGAAGCGGAAAGGCAATCCGACAAATCCCAACCCTACGTTTACGTACAGGTTTCGCCCCTCTTCAGAATACATTCCGCTCCATTCCGGATAGACAAAAGAGGAAGGGGAATGGTGTCCCAATGCCATTTGCATGGCATGTGTATGTCCTGCCAGCATCAGGTCTATTTGGGATTGGGGCAATACTTCCCGCCGCCAATGTGTGGGGTTATGGCTCAACAATAGCTGAAACATACCTTCGGTTCCCTGCATTGCCTTGGTCAGATCACCATGTTGTGAGAAAGGCGGTTCGCCTTCGTTTTCTACTCCAATCAGGGCGATACTGTCATTGCCCTGATGCAGGATAACATGCTCATTGTTCAGCAATTTCCAGCCCATTTGTGCCTCACGCTTTTTCAGATCGGCGAGATTCTCGACTTGCGCACGTTGGCTCTCCCACTGGTGATAAGGTCCATAATCGTGGTTTCCCAAGATAGAGTAAACACCATCTTTTGCATGTAGTCCGGATAGGATTTGCTGAAATCCGTCCAGTTCTTTCGCCTGATTATTCACCAGGTCTCCGGTGAAAACAATCAAGTCCGGATGCTGGGCATTGACGAGATCAACCATACGTTGCAGTGCCCGCGCATTTCCTTCCCAACTACCTATATGTATATCTGATAGTTGAACGATACGATATCCTTTAAAAGCTGGTGGCAGTTTAGAGGAGTAATAGGCAACTTCTTTCACTTCAAACTGAGTTTTACCAATCAGGGAGCCGTACAGAATAACTCCTGCATTGATTCCGGCAAGCACTAATCCGGCATATACAAACGGTGTTTTGGGCCAGTGCAACAGGTAATTGAACGGAAGTCCGATAACTGAACACAACATAAAGTTCAATTTAGGCAATGCGAACAGGAACAATACAACGGCAAACCAGCCGATCCCCCGCATGTGCTGACTTACGAAGTCTTCGGGAGTAAAGAATGTGAGGTAGATAAGTCCTGCTAACAGGAAGAAGGTGGGAGCCCAATAAAGCACTTTTAAGACCGGATGTACCATTTGTCGTGCGATAAACATCTGGTAGATATAGATGTCCGGTAAAATAACTATTAGTGTTAGAAAAATAAAAATTCGTTGTAACATATGTATGATTATTGTTTTTGATACGAAAGTCTCCTCCGTTTTAATAAACAGAGAAGACTTTACTTTGTTAGAGAAAATAGAGAGAGTATGGTTTAAGTTAATTATTATCTTTCAGTTCTTTTAACTCTCCGAGATTTTTCTTTATCTCGCGAAGCCGGTTCAGATTTTTACGATATATCCAAAGCGGGATAATGATGCATACGGTCCATATAATGAAAAAGAAAATGATCATTCCGGTACCGTGTTGCCACACCTCCCGATAGAAGAAAAAGAATACAGCCATAAATAAAATGAAGCCTATCCCTATCATCCGTTCACGAATCACCCATCGGTGAATGCGGTTGAAACGGGATATAACGGTCACAAGTGGTAATTCATCTATTGAGGTATTACTCAAATAACGGGAGCTAAACAAGTCCCATCCCAAAGCTGGTACCAATGCTATCAGGATAATCTGATAATAAATATCCGGAAATACGCCATCGTATATGAACGTAAACAGGAGTAGTGCGATAATTGTCAGTGAAATGATACGTAGTCTTTTGTTAAGTCGACTCATTTCGTTGATGTTTTTCGTCGCATGATTAATGAGCTGGGATATTTCTTCATCTTTGACCAGCTTCTTATCTTTCAGATGTTCGTCCAGTGCATTCCATGATTTCTTAAGTTCATCCAGTTCCATCTATTATTCCTCCTTCTTCATTTTTTTAAGTTTGTCTTTAATTCGGCTCAGTTTGGTTGCCACATTTGTCACGGTAAGCCCAGTGATTTCGGCCATTTCTTCATAGCTTTTTTCTTCGAGATAAAGCAGAATGATAGATTTATCGAGTTGCCCCAGTTGGTTTATCATCCGGTACAATTGCCTTAGCATTTCCTGGAGTGGGTCATTGTCTTCGGTCATCCAGTCGGCTTCGCGGCTCAGCGTTACAAACTCCGGTACGTTTTTTTCTTTGCGGATAAAGCTGATACAAGTATTTAGTGCAATGCGGTATATCCAGGTTGATATTTTGCATTCTCTCCGAAATTTTGGATAAGCTCTCCAAAGATTGAGTACCACATCCTGGTAGAGATCATTGAGCGTAGCATTGGGAGTAGTATAAAGGTAACACACCTTATATATAACCCGTTCATACTCCCGGATGACCGATAGGAATTCCTGTTCTACACTTTCGTTGACTTGCGTGGCTTTTGAATCCATTGGCTTTTTTCTCGATTGCTTTTTAGATTGTTAGTCGTTGGGGGATAAGAAAAATCACAGCGAGATGTGCAAAGATAGGAAGTATTTTTATGAATGTTAGAATATATGCCTTTTATATTTTGATGGCAAACTTAGTATTTTAACAGTGACTTAAAATGCATATTAACAGTGCGTTAAATACGTACTTTTGTAGTATCAAAGTACGTACTTTCTTATGGCTTGATTATCAGCCTTATTCAACTAATCCTGTAAATTTGCTGCCAGGAACTTTCGCATTTCTTCTACTGATTTTCCCCGGCGAGTTGCGTAATTCAGTAACTGGTCTTCTCCGATTTTGCCGACAGAGAAGTATTCGGAAGCAGGATGTGCAAACATCAAACCACAGACAGAGGCATGCGGATACATGGCCCCGTTTTCTGTAAGTGATATACCGATCTGCCTCATATCTAAAAGCTCGTTGAGCAGAAAGTTTATTGACTGATCGGGGAGGGAAGGGTAGCCTACAGCCGGGCGAATGCCTTGATACTTTTCTACGAGCAATTCGGGGATAGTCAGATTCTCTTCTTTGGCATATCCCCAGACTTCTTTGCGCACATATTCGTGCATCTTTTCTGTTGCAGCTTCTGCAAGGCGGTCGGAGAGGGTTTGTACAAGGAGGTGTTTATATGGATCTTTTTCATAAAGCCCTTCCATATCTGCATCGATTGTGGAGGCAAAAGCACCCACAGTGTCGGTTATGCCAGATGACAAGGGGCGGACAAAGTCACTCAGGCAAAGGAATGGACCTCCTTCGCGTTTTTTAGCTTGCTGGCGAAGCAGGGGAAAAGTAATGCCGTCCAGTATCAGATTGTCATCCTGTGAATTTGCCTGGCAGAGCTTAAAGATTGTTTTTACTTCAAAATCTTCGTCCAGTAAGTTCAGCATCCGATTGGCTTCTTTGAGGAGTTGCATAGCTTCCGAAGCCTTGGGGCGTTCTTCTTCCGGAAATGATGTTAGCCAGGAAGCACGGCAAACATCGCACCCATGTATATCGGCTATCGCAGCAAAACGGGGTTGAAAGCCCCATGCATGAAAGAAGTAGATCCAATTGATATAGGGACTGACTTCGTGAATTTTATATGATACTATTGTTGACAAGTTTTTAATAATAAATGGTCGGTGAATAGTGATTAGTGAGTAGTGATAAGTGATTAGTACCATGCGGATCACAGCGCAGCTACTAATCACTAATCACTAACCGTTTATCACTAATTTCTAAATCTCAATTCCTGTCCACGATAATTTTCGTCTACCGTTCCATCGGAATATAACAAATGTCCGTTGGCAAAAGTTTTTTCAACCTTCCAGCGGAAAGTATGTCCCTCTAACGGACTCCATTGGCATTTGCTAAGAATACACTCTTTATTTACAGTCCATTCGCTATTGGGGCGAACGAGTACCAGGTCGGCCTGATTGCCTGTCCGTATGTAGCCACGATTATGTATCTCGTATATTTCGGCAGGGGCATGGCACATTTTTTCTACTACCTTTTCAAGGGTAAATATGCCTTCATCTACCAGTTCTAACATACTTACAAGGGAGAATTGTATCATAGGCATACCGGATGCTGCTTTTAAGGCACCTCCTTCTTTATCGGAGATCAGATGAGGAGCGTGGTCAGTGGCAATTGAATCAATAAGTCCGGAGTTTACAGCATCGCGCAGCGCATTTCGCTCTTTCTTTTTGATAGCAGGATTGCACTTGATACGTGTGCCCAGTTCCTGATAGTCACTGGAAGCAAAAAGCAGATGGGCAACGCATGCTTCGGCCGTGATTCGTTTTTCTGATAATGGAATATTCTCGAACAGTTGCAACTCTTTGGAAGTAGAGATGTGCAGTATATGCAGACGGGCATCGGCTATACGCGCCAGACGAACAGCAAGCTCGGAAGACTGATAACAGGCTTCCGACGAACGGATATTGGGATGATACTTTAACGGTACATCGCCATCTACTCCGTATTTTTCCAGATATTTGACTGTGTTGTCTTTGATGATAGATTGATCTTCACAGTGGGTGGCAATCAGCAGATCGGTTCCGTTGAATATATTCAGCAGACTGGCCATCTTGTCCACCAGCATATTGCCGGTACTCGAACCCATGAATAGCTTGACACCGCATACACGGTGCTTATCCAGTTGTTCGAGCAGAGGATAGTTGTTGTTGGTAGCGCCAAAATAACAGGAGTAGTTTACAGAACACTTTTCAGCCAGATGGTCGAGCTTGGCGTTCAGGGCATCCAGCGTTGTTGTTTGCGGACTGGTATTGGGCATATCCATGATAGATGTTACTCCGCCGGCGGCTGCTGCCCGGCTTTCGGTGGTGATATCTGCTTTGTGAGTTAATCCCGGATCACGGAAATGAACATGACCGTCGATAACTCCGGGCAGTAGATAGCATCCTGTTGCATCGATTATTTCGTCACAAGGAACGGCAGATTCCTGATTCTCAACCAATATTTCCGCTATCTTTTCTCCTTCTATAATCACCGAACCAGGTACTTGAAGCCCTTCGTTTACAATGATTGCATTCTTTATAAGTGTTCTTTTCATCTGAAATCTACAATTTTAAATTACCCATTAGACTTAGTCGTTCACTGTTTATTGTTTCCCACTTTTTGGGGATACTTATGAAACCAACTGTTTAGTTTCAGCTTGATTACTCCAAATACAGCTTCGCCAAAAATACTACCGTTCATTTTGGAGGTACCCAGTTCCCGGTTGATAAAGATGACAGGGACTTCGATTATTTTGAATCCGCATTTATAAGCCGTAAACTTCATTTCTATCTGAAAGGCGTATCCTTTAAACCGGATATTGTCCAGGTCTATGGTTTGGAGTACACAACGTCGGTAACATTTGAACCCGGCAGTGGTATCGTGTACCGGTATTCCGGTTATGAACCGGACATATTTGGATGCGAAATACGACATAAGAACACGTCCCATAGGCCAGTTTACTACATTTACTCCACTGACATAACGCGAACCGATTGCCACATCGCCTCCTTCTTCTGCACAGGCTTTGTACAAGCGGGGCAGATCTTGCGGATTGTGACTAAAGTCGGCATCCATCTCGAAGATATATTCATAATGGCGGGCAAGTGCCCATTTAAAACCTGCAATATAAGCAGTCCCCAATCCGAGTTTACCTTTGCGCTCCACCATGAACAGACGTTCGGGGAACTCCTCTTGCAATTTTTTCACGATGGCGGCTGTTCCATCCGGCGAGCCGTCTTCGATGATGAGAATATGAAACTCTTTTTCCAGCCCGAAAACAGCACGGATAATATTCTCTATATTTTCCCGCTCGTTGTAGGTTGGTATGATAACAATGCTGTCCGATGGTGTGTGCATAATCGTATCTGTATTTGCAGACAAATGTAACGCTTTTCCGTTACTTACCGAAAATAGTGTATCAAAACTAAGGATAATTTAGTACTTTTGCGAGGATTTTCACCACGGAGAGCACAATTATCTTACAAGGGTTCTATTTTTTTCTTAAAACTCAGTGGGACTCTTTGGCTCTTTTGGCGAGTTAAAAACAGGAACAATGACTATCACCGAACTGCAACAACAATACGCCTTTCATCCCAACGTGACTGTTATGTGTCAATTGCTGAAAGACGTTTCTGTAAATCATATTTTTTGTGGAGGATTGTGCGCTTCTTCTGCTTCGCTTTTTTCATCAGCGTTGATACAGAAAAGTCCGTCTCCTTTTGTGTTTATTCTGGGCGATCTGGAGGAAGCCGGTTATTTTTATCATGACCTGATACAGGTGTTGGGAGGGGAGCAAGTGCTTTTTTTCCCTTCTTCTTTTCGTCGTGCCATCAAGTATGGTCAGAAGGATGCAGCCAATGAGATACTCCGTACCGAGGTGCTCAGCCGTTTGCAGAAAGGAGAAAGGGGCTTGTGCATTGTTACCTATCCCGATGCATTGGCGGAGAAAGTTGTTTCGCAGGAAGAACTGGACGACAAAACTCTTAAGCTGAATGTAGGTGAGCATGTTGACTCCGGTTTTATCACGGAGGTGTTGCATAGCTACGGTTTCGAATATGTAGATTATGTCTATGAACCGGGACAATATGCTGTACGTGGTAGTATCATTGACGTTTTTTCTTTTGCGTCGGAGTATCCCTATCGTGTCGATTTCTTCGGAGACGAAGTAGAGAGTATCCGCACATTTGAGGTCGATACACAGCTGTCGCGTGAGAAGAAAAATAGCATTGTTATCGTTCCTGATCTGGCGCTGGCAGGGGCAATGTCTTCTTCATTCCTTGATTTTATTCCGAAAGATACGATATTGGCCATGCGTGATTTTCTTTGGTTGCGCGAACGTATTCAGACTGTTCATGATGAGGCATTGACTCCGCAGGCACTTGCAGTGCAGGAAGCCGAAGAGAATGGGGGGATTAAGCTTGAAGGGAAATTAATTGATGGTGCCGAATTTACCGTTCGCGCTCTTGATTTCCGAAGGATGGAGTTTGGCAACAGGCCCACCGGAACACCGGATGCTACGATTGAGTTTGAGACAACGGCACAACCTATTTTTCATAAGAACTTCGATCTGGTAGCCGCTTCTTTCAGAGAATATCGTGAGAAGGGGTATTCGCTTTATATCTGTAGTGACAGCAGGAAACAGACTGAACGCATACGGGCTATTTTTGAAGATAGAGGTGACGAGATACCTTTTATTGCAGTAGAGCGTACTTTGCACGAAGGGTTTGCCGATGATGCCCTGCGTCTGTGTATCTTTACAGATCATCAGTTGTTCGACCGTTTTCATAAATACAACCTTAAAAGTGATAAAGCCCGTTCGGGAAAAGTAGCTCTTTCGCTGAAAGAACTTAACCAGTTTACCCCCGGTGACTATGTGGTGCATACCGATCACGGGGTGGGGCGTTTTTCAGGATTGGTACGTATCCCTAACGGTGATACCACTCAGGAAGTCATGAAATTGGTGTATCAGAACGAGGATGTGGTTTTTGTGTCTATCCATTCGTTGCACAAAGTATCGAAGTACAAAGGTAAAGAGGGAGAAGCTCCCCGCTTGAATAAACTGGGTACGGGTGCTTGGGAGAAACTAAAGGAACGTACTAAAACCAAGATTAAAGATATTGCCCGCGATTTGATTCTGCTTTATTCAAAGCGCCGTGAGGAAAAGGGATTTGCCTATAGTCCCGATAGCTTTCTGCAGCGTGAGTTGGAGGCTTCTTTTATTTATGAAGATACGCCCGACCAGAGTAAGGCTACTGCCGAGGTGAAGGCAGATATGGAACGTGATCGCCCGATGGATCGTCTTGTTTGTGGGGATGTGGGTTTTGGAAAGACAGAAGTGGCTATCCGCGCCGCCTTTAAGGCAGTGGCCGATAATAAACAGGTGGCAGTACTGGTACCTACTACCGTGTTGGCTTATCAGCACTTTCAAACCTTTCGCGAACGACTGAAAGGACTCCCCTGTAAAGTGGAGTATCTGAGCCGTGCCCGTACTGCCGCACAAACAAAAGCGGTACTTAAAGGACTTAAAGAAGGAGAAGTGGGTATCCTTATCGGTACGCACCGTATCCTGGGTAAGGATGTGCATTTCAAAGATCTCGGTCTGCTGATTATTGACGAAGAGCAGAAGTTTGGTGTATCTGTAAAGGAGAAACTACGCCAACTGAAAGTGAACGTAGATACGCTGACTATGACGGCAACGCCTATCCCGCGCACGCTCCAGTTTTCGCTGATGGGAGCACGTGATCTGAGCGTGATATCTACCCCGCCGCCCAACCGTTATCCTATACAAACGGAACTGCATACTTTTAATGAAGAGATCATAACCGATGCTATTAATTTCGAAATGAGCCGCAACGGGCAGGTATTCTTTGTAAACAACCGTATAGCGAATCTGCCGGAACTGAAAGCTATGATACAACGGCATATTCCGGATTGCCGCATCGCTATCGGACACGGGCAAATGGAGCCTGCCGATCTGGAGCAGATTATCCTCGACTTTGTAAATTATGACTATGATGTGTTGCTTGCCACTACGATTATCGAGAGTGGAATTGACATCCCTAATGCCAATACCATCATCATAAACCAGGCGCAGAATTTTGGTTTGAGTGATCTTCACCAGATGCGCGGGCGCGTGGGACGTAGCAACAAGAAGGCATTCTGTTACCTGCTTGCCCCTCCGCTTTCGTCACTTACTCCTGAGGGGAGGAGACGATTGCAGGCTATCGAAAATTTCTCCGATCTGGGGAGCGGCATCCACATTGCCATGCAGGATCTTGATATCCGTGGTGCAGGAAATATGCTGGGGGCGGAGCAAAGTGGTTTCATTGCCGACTTAGGATATGAGACGTATCAGAAAATCCTTTCAGAGGCCGTGTATGAGTTGAAGACAGACGAGTTTGCCGAGTTGTATGCCAACGAGATAAAAGGTGAAGGAGCTGTCAGTGGCGAGCAGTTTGTGGATGAGTGCCAGGTGGAGAGCGATCTTGAATTGTTGTTACCTGCCAATTATGTCACAGGAAGTAGTGAACGCATGTTGCTGTATCGCGAGTTGGACGGTTTGACTCTGGACAAAGATGTGGAGGCTTTTCGTTCGCGGCTTGAAGACCGTTTTGGCCCTGTGCCTTCCGAGACGGAGGAACTGCTTCGTATCGTTCCGCTTCGTCGCCTTGCAGCCCGTCTGGGAGCGGAAAAGGTATTCCTTAAAGCAGGACGTATGACGTTGTTTTTCGTATCCAATCCGGACAGCCC
Organism: Bacteroides sp. K03; assembly: GCF_019734355.1. Lineage (NCBI taxonomy): Bacteria > Pseudomonadati > Bacteroidota > Bacteroidia > Bacteroidales > Bacteroidaceae > Bacteroides > Bacteroides sp. K03. Next base: position 106,905 of record NZ_JAASHC010000003.1, on the reverse strand, counting down.
GTTCTATCAGAGCCAGGCTTTTGGTAAGGTGATAGATTATATGATGAAGTACACCCGCCGTTGCGATTTGCGCGAACAGAACGGACGCCGTTCGATGGTAATAAAAGATATCCCGAATGTAGAGACTGCCGTGAGTATATTGCAGGAAATGGTGGCTTTACCGGTGAAACAGGAAGAATAAACCTACCCGTTTCTGTGTGCCTTGTAGAGTCTGTTTGCAGAGTACGCCTTACCTGTTTGTAGGCAAGGCGTACTCTCCATGCAGGCAAGGCGTGTACTGCAAGCAGCATAGTATGATACTGTATTCTATCTCTTTCCGTACAGTTTGTCTATCAGGTCCTGGCGTCCGATGCGCCGCAATTCGTTGATGATATTCCGGCGTTCTTCCGGTTTGTACCAGAAGAAGAACTGGCGTTGTGCCAGTTTCTCTCGTTGTGTTTTGGCACTGAATATCGGTTCCAGTGTATAGGGGTGGAATCCGGTATACCATGCTTCTGTTGCAACGGTCATCGGGGTAGGGGTGAAGTCCTGTACTTGCTCCAGATGAAAGTCCAGTCGTTTGGTGATGATGGCCAATTCAGCCATGTCCTCTTCCTTGCAGCCCGGATGGCTGGAGATGAAGTAAGGAATGAGTTGCTGTCGCAGGTTTTTCTCGGTGTTGATGCGGTCGAATATCTTTTTAAACTCTCCGAACTGGCTGAACGAGGGCTTGCGCATAATATTGAGAACGCGGTCGCTGGTATGTTCCGGTGCAACTTTCAGTCGTCCGCTAACATGCTTCTCGATCAGTTCGCGGGTATATTCATTGGTACTGCGATTTACTGCAGGGTCTTTACTTTGATGCAGTAGCAGGTCATAGCGTACCCCGCTACCGATAAATGATTTCTTAATGCCCGGCAGTGCATCTACTGCATGATAGATATCAAGCAGGGGACGGTGGTCTGTATTCAGATTCGGACATATTTTGGGATGGATACATGACGGGCGTTTACACTTCCGGCAGACTGTTTCGTCTTTTCCTCCCATCTTATACATATTGGCCGAAGGACCTCCCAAATCACTAAGATAGCCTTTGAAGTCCGGCAATTGCATCACCTCTTTTACTTCTTTGAGAATGGAATCCTTGCTGCGGCTTACGATGAATTTGCCCTGGTGTGCCGAAATGGTGCAAAAGGCACAACCTCCGAAGCATCCCCGGTGGATGTTTACCGAGAACTTAATCATATCATAGGCGGGGATACGCTTTCCTTTATACTTGGGATGCGGCAGGCGGGTATAGGGTAGGTTGAACGAGTGGTCCAGTTCCTCCTGCGTCATGGGCGGATAGGGCGGATTGACTACTACAACCTGTTTTCCTACAACTTGCAGGATACGCGCAGCGGCATATTTATTCGACTCCTCTTCGATGTGGCGGAAGTTAGCGGCCTGCTTTTTCTTGTCTTTCAGGCATTCTTCGTGCGAGTAAAGTTCGATATCATCTTCCGCACGGGTTACGTCTTCCGTATTGTTTCGTAAATAAGCTGTTTGCAGTAGGTCGGTCGGCATCTCATGGGTGGTTTGCAGTCGTTTGCAAAGGTCGGCAATAGGCTTCTCTCCCATGCCATAGATGAGCAGGTCGGCACCACTGTCACACAGGATACTTTTCTGTATTTTATCCTGCCAATAGTCATAATGACTCAACCGGCGCAAGCTTGCTTCGATGCCACCCAGTACAACGGGAACATCCGGGTATAGCTTTTTCAGTATCTGGCTGTATACAATCGAAGGGTATTCGGGACGCATATCCGGGCGTCCGTCCGGAGTATAGGCATCTTCACTGCGAAGGCGTTTATTGGCAGTATATTTGTTTACCATAGAATCCATACATCCTGCCGAAATGCCAAAGAACAGACGGGGGCGTCCCAGCTTCTTAAAGTCGCGCAGATCATCGCGCCAGTTAGGTTGGGGGATAATGGCTACCCGCAATCCCTGTGCTTCGAGAATGCGGCCAATCACAGCCGGCCCGAAGGAGGGGTGGTCTACATAGGCATCTCCACTGAACAGGATGACATCGAGTTCATCCCATCCGCGCAGTTCTACTTCTTTCTTGGTAGTGGGTAGCCAGTCGGTAAGTCGGTATTCTTTCATGCTGCAAAGATACGGATAATTTATAACTGCACATTTATTTTATGTGAAAGGATTCCATAAATCGGGTGACGGCAGGGTAGTTCGTTCTTACTCCACGTTGCAGTGCGGCCATCAGAATATATATCTTGCGATTTTTTAAAAACATGTGATAAAGAAGGGTCTCGGTTGTATTACCACTTTGTACCGTAATGGCTATTCCTTGTAGATTGCCTCTTTGGATTTCTTCTTTCTTTATTAACTTCCCGTTAGAAGTACTTACCATCGAGTGAACGAAATGCTGCAATAATAAATTCACCGTTTCGGCTGACATCGTTTCCGGAATGGTTTCTGAAAGAAGTGCCTCTGATAGTTTATAATAACTCACTGAGTCTTCATATTGATACATCTTGATGGTTTCTTCCTCTTCGCCAATCCAGATAGTTACCTCTTTTTCTTTTTGGGGAGTTGGGGCATATGCTTCTATTGCATATATCATTTCGGGTTCCGGATTATCTATTTTATATACTTCGGGTGGATAAGGAAAAAGGATGCTACAACTTAAACTATCAAGACTGATTTTCTGTATCTCTTTGATATAGTTGTCGATATAAAAACTCTGAATAAACTTTAGGCATTCGTAGTTGAATTCCTGGTCTTTTTTACAATGTATCTCTGAGGTATATACCTTGTTCTTGCTATATCCAATAAAGAAAAGAATGTATTCTCCATTGATATTTTTCAAAGTATATTGTGTAATAGGAACTCCCCCTTTGGGAAAAATATTCTTGTCCATGAGTTCCAGATTGCTTCCATACAGCTTCTGGGTGATAAGTTGCATCTCTTTCTTTTCTGCATATCCAGAATCAGATGGGTTTGTTGTTTCCCAGATACTGATGAGGTAAGATTTATTGGGATGTTCTTCTTCCTCTACTATATTTTCAAAACGATAGTTCTTTTCCTCACCGTCTAATTTAGTAGTGGCTGTGGGTTGTTGGTAAAAAGAGGCACTAATTCCTAATTTCTCTATCTGAATAGTATGCCACTCTCTATCATCCTGCGCTTTTATGGTAAGGGATGTAATGAAGGAGAACAAAGTTAATAGACAAGTCAGTGATTTCGTGTGTTTCATAGATAGATCGTTAAGATTGAATTAATGCATTGATAAAGCAAAAAATGAACCAACCACATATGGTAACTTTCAGTACAGTACCCATTAAGAATCCCACAAAAGCTCCGAATCCGGCTTTGAGGGCGTGATGTGTCTCTTTCCCTCCTAATAACTCTCCTATAAATGCTCCGGCAAACGGACCGATGATAACACCCCAGGGAGGAAACAGGAAAAGTCCTGCGAAAGTACCGATAATACAACCCCAGTTACCCCAACTGGTGCCACCAAACCGTTTCACCCCGAACATCGGGATAAAATAATCGAGCACCTGAATAGCTACGACAAGCAGCAGCCACAAGAAAAGCTGAGTTATTGTGAATTGTACTTTGTCGGTGAAGTGAAGCAATACCAAAGCCATATAGGCGATGGGCGGACCTGGAAGCATCGGGACGATGCACCCTATCAGTCCTGCCAACAGGCAGATGCTTCCTATGATAATGAGGAGAATATCCATCCGGTTAACCGATTCGTTTGATAATAGAGATGAACTCTTCATTTGTCATGCCGAAGCTTTGTTCGCGGTAGTTTACGAAATCTTCCAGATAGTCACTGGCTATGGCATCCATAATGTCTTTTCCGTCGAGACCAAGTTCGTCGAGCATGAAACGTATGAGACCCTGATAGGCACGAATGGTTTTCATTCGTTGGTCGGCAGCCGGCACAGCCATCATTTGGCACTGGTGCTCATTGCGGGCAATAAGATAAACGGTAGCATAAAACTTGTCTATGCTACCATATATACTGTTGATTTTCCGGGTGGCTGATCCCGGTAACTCTTTTAATTTTTGTTGTACTTCACTCATATTTAATGCGGTTTGGAATATGTTTCACCACAGAGTAACACAGAGTACTATTTAGCTGATTTCTAATAAAAAAAAAGAACTCTGTGAAACTCTGTGCCCTCTGTGGTGAATTTCCTTCATTCCAGTTTTGTAAACTGCAAAGTCATTTGTTCGCTACCGTAGATTTCGCGAAAACCGATGCCTTGTTCCGATAAGTATTCTTTTAAGTCTTGAAATGCGTCAGCATTATCCATAATAATCTTCACTGTCTCGCCGGGTTGGGCGCTACATATGGCTTTTATGGCCGGGATTAACGGACTGTAAGCAGTCGTTCCACGAGTGTCGGCGGTAATCATGATTCTTCCTCTTCTGCTTCTTGGGAGTTAAGCCAGGTAAGGTATAGTTTGATAAGCTGTTGCAGGCCGAATGCTTTCATGTTATTGTGATAGATCACGTCTATGCAGAGGTCAAGCAGGTCTTTACTGTCTTCTTCCTGGCTGGCGATAAGCGAACGGACGTTGAGTTTGAGTTTATCAAGAACAGCTTCGTCTACAATACCATTACTGTCAATCAGGTGACGGAAGAGGGCATATTTTTCAATGGTTTTCAGGTTTTCTTCGGAAACTTCCATGCTGCGTGTGCCGCTGGGATTTGCTTGTATGGTATACATAATGTTTTTATTTTAGAGGTTAATGATAGGGACAAAGATAGAACTTTTCGCGAGAGATTGAACAAATAGGGGGGAAATTAATTAAAAAAGTGATTAGTGAATAGTGATTAATGATAAGTGATAAGTGATTAGTGCCATGCGGCATGATGGCGCAGCCTGCTAATCACTTATCGCTAATCACTATTCACTATTCACTAAAAAAGTTAAGTATTGCTGCCATAACCATTGCCCGGTCTTTGTCCGATTCAATGCTTTCGAAGGGGAAACCCATAACAAATGTGCGGTAATTTCCTTTGTAGGCAATACCTGCACTTTGGTTATCCGGACTATATGTGAATACGGAAAAGGCAGGTGCTACGGGGACTATACAATCCGGTGCAGTCACCGCATACCTGTTTTCATTGGGTAGGCGGGGAATGGAAATAGTACGTCCCAGTCCGTTGATCTGTCCGGACAGGCTGTTGCGCAGTGAACTTTGATAGCCATATTTCAGAACTTTTTGTGTGAACTCCCGGTTACCTTGCGAAGTATTCATATCACTTCCAGGATAAGAGCCGCTGACGAGAATGTTACCTCCCGATTGGCAGTAAGCCGTAATGATCCGTTGCATAGGCGAGGAGAATGTTTTGTAATATGCGCGGTTGACGGGATCTTCTTTTTCCAGTCCCAGGATATAGTCCACAATGGGATATTCTTCCAGTTGTACCCGTCCGTTTTCTACAGCCTCATCACTACATGATACAAAACTATAGTGTCCTGCTGCTTGAATTGCTTTACCATGAATAAATGGATAGTCAAATGTGTTTCCAATGATTTTCATTCCTTCCAGTTCGTTGCCACTATGCCCCAGACTGCCTTTCCCTTCCTTGCCGGCTTGTTTCCGGTCGAATCCGATTTGTGCCCCACTCAGGGAGATGTTATATAAATAGGGTACGCCCGGATCTTCTTCCAGATCAAACCCTGCACTGGTAGGTGTGTTGATGATAGCCGGCCCGCTCAGACGGTCGAAACCATTGATGATAAGTATTTTCCCTTTTTCATCTTTTGCTTTATAGGCCGATAATATCTCTGAGGGGAAACTTTCGCCACCGCGGTTGACTGCTGTGACTTTGAATGAATACACAAGGCCCGGCTCTATTTTTAGGGTATAGGAAGGGTGGTTCACCAGTACACCATTATCGAAGCCGCCATAGCCGATGCGGGTATATACTACATATTCACGTGGAGTGGCGGTTGGTTCCAGCGGATCGTTTTCTCCTTGCCAGGAGAGTTCGAGGGTATTTTTTTTCTTACCGAACTGAAGGGCGAAGTTGCTTACAGGAAGCGGTTGTACAACATATTCCTTTCCGTGTTGGCTGCTCACAAAGCGGAGTACACCTTTGTAAATAGCACGTCCTACGGTGAACTTGAAGTTAGGGTCGTGCCCCAGTTGCATATCTGCAAAATTCTGGTGTGATAGTAGTTCTATGATCGTAGAGGGTACAGACGGCAAGCGTGTTTCGCTGTAATTGCGATTCCACATGCTACGCCGGGTCCAGGGGATATTGTAGGTAGTGCGGATGTCCCGTTGCAACTGTGTCAATAAGATATCTGCCAGATCACGCGAGGCATAGCGGTCCATGCCAGTGTTCAGCAAGCCGTTATTGAAATCGGTGGTATATATGCCTAATGAGCCGATTATTTCGTCTGTTTTACTATATCCGGCATCACTGTGCAGGGCTAAGGTCATTTCCAACGGTACTCCCAATCCCTTTTCTTTGGGGTTGAACACTGAACCGCCGGATAGATAATTGAGTGTATTGGAGCGTGCATTGATATCGTCGGCATAATCATTTTCTCCTTTTCGTCCACCATATATTTCATACGGCATACCTGCCCATTGAGCAGAATAACGTGCTCCCTCCAGATAGCGCGGAAGTCCGCTGACGGTTCCGCCTCGTGAGATATTTCCTATACCTCCTCCAAAACGTACTGCATCCGCACACACGACGCCATTCTCTTTGCTCTCATTGCTGAGTACCACCATGCCATAATCATTATTGCCTTTGTCGAACTCAAAAGTCCCCAGATATACCCAGGTACCTCCGCCTATCTGCTGGTTTACACTAAATTCGGTAGCTCCTCCTTTATGAAACACAATGTATTTGGCATCACTTACGCTGTTAGGTAGTGTCTGATAGGATACATATACCGCATAGTTACCTGTTTGTGGGATGGTCGGAATCCATTCTGCAAAGGCTTTGTTCTTTTTCTTTTCTGTACGGGCATAGCGTGCTGTGCCGTCCAGAAAAGGATTCTCTCCATCTTTATAGATACGTTTTTTAGATGCAAATCCTTTTCCACCTACTGTTTCCCAACGGGCCTTGCGGCTTTTCATTTCCAGATAGATAGAACCGTTTTTCGTGTCGTTATCAACAATTACTTCGTTCTTCTGCGTATCCCGTTCGCGTGGAGTGAAAACGTTGGCACCTGCGTTCTCCAACATCGGGATAACATAGGGCAGGATAAACGATTGCGTAAACAGGTCTTCTGTTGTACAAAACAGCCGGGGACGTTGCCAGCTCCATTCGCCTTTTTCATTCTTGAAATACTGTCCATGACTCTGCCAGAGAGCGATGTGTCGGTTTTGCAGTCCACGGGATATTTCGTATGGGCGCGATGTATTTGTCACCCAGGGTGCTCCCTTATAGTCAGTATTCAATGAAAGCCGGGTTTTGTCCTTTTTCTTTTTGCGGTAGGCATTGGGGATAAGGTCTTCTATGGGTCTGCCATCGGCGTATATCGTAACATCGAAAAAACGTACCGGGCCAGGGAGAATATTTTCTACCTGATTATAAATAGACTCAACTGTTTCGGGTAGAAAGGGCTGATAAGCAAAACTTTCTGAAGCCTGTATTGTGAGTTGCTTTCGGTCAAAGTCAATTTCTACACTTTGTAATGTGGGCTGTTTTATTTTAGCAGAGGCAGAGGTGTAGCTGTTGAAGAATTCATTCAGCCGATCTTCTACTGTTTTTTCGATGGCTTGCGCAAAGAGTAAATTGGTTCCTGCAATAAGTAACAGCAGGAATAAGTATAGCTTTCTCATAAACTTCAATTATTACGGTTTACCACAGAGGGCGCAGAGAACACGGAGTATTATTTATCTGATTGAAACGCAAATTAACGCAGATTTTTGCAAAATACAAATATAAAAGAAAGAATATCAGTACTCTAATCTGCGTTCATTCGCGTTAATCTGCGTTTTATTCGGATAATAAAGCTCTGTGTTCTCTGTGGTGAAAATCTTAGCCTGCAAAAGTAGAGTAATTTTCGTTATTCTGTATATAAATTACGCAGTTTCTCTATATCTGCTTCAAGGTTGTTTATCAGATAACTTTCTATTCCTCCGAATTCTTTATCTATCACACGGAAAGCCGTTTCCAGATACTCTTTTCTCACGGTAGTCAGCGGTTTTAGTTCCGGATGATCTTTTGTGATAAAATCATATTTGGCCTGGATATGCTGAGCTGACAGCATATAGTCTTCTATTATTGTATCGCGTTCCACTCCTAAAGCCGAAAGCAGCAATGCGGCTGCAATGCCTGTCCGGTCTTTCCCGGCAGAACAGTGGAAGAGGAGTGGGGTATTGGCTTTCTCTGTCAGGATGCGGAAAAATTCTTTGTATGTATCCTGCATATGGCGAACGATGAATGCGTACACTTCCTCCATGACAGCACTCAGGTTGTTTTTGTCAAAATGTGCAATATCACTCATATTGCCGGCTTCGATGGGCAATGGGATATGCTTGGACACAGTCTGTGGCAAATGATCGGCTGCTGCTTCCTTTTCGGCTTCGCCTCTGAAATCGATCACGGTTCGTAGTGGTAATAGAGTGAGATAATCCAGGTCTGTGGATGTCAGTTTGTTCATGTCGTCTGAACGCAGAAAAGTTTTCCATTTCACATGTTTGCCATAAATGGTGCGATAACCTCCAAGGTCGCGCATGTTATAAGCTCCTGCCATTGGAAGGAGCCGGTAATGAGTCTCTTCTTTCTTCATATTAATTTGTCTTTTATTTGTAAACAAAAAAAGAGTGAAGAATTCTCTGTTCCTCACTCTTCTTTATGATTATTTACTAATTGTTATAACGGAATATACTCTACGAATGCTTCCATTGCTTCATAAGAAGCAAGACCAAGATTATCATAAAGTGCAGCTGTACCACGGTTACGGTCTTCGCTACGTTGCCAGAACAGACGTTCGTCATTACCTAAGAACGGAGCACTTTCCATTTGCGACTGGTGTTTCAGGATGGAATTACGTTTAGCACGCAACTCTTCCGGACTGATAGGCACTGCCATTTCGATATTTTCAATTTCCCATTCAGCCCATGCACCACGATACATCCAGATACGGCAGTCTTTCAGCCATTTGGCTCCCTCTTCTTTTTCCAAATCTATAGCAGCAAACACAGCATCCGTACAAACGCGGTGGGTTCCGTGCGGATCGGCAAGGTCACCGGCTACGAATATCTGATGAGGCTTCACTTCGCGAAGCAGGTTACGTACAATTTCTACGTCTGCCTCACTGATAGGATTCTTCTGGATTTTGCCTGTTTCATAGAATGGCAGATCCAGGAAGTGAACGCGGTCCAACGGAATGTTATTGTATGTACAAGCCGTACGGGCTTCGCCACGGCGAATCAGACCTTTAATAGTCAGGATATCGCGTGAATCCATATCTCCGTCTTTCTTCTCTTTGAGGAATTTGCGGATCTCCGAATATTTTTCATTGATTACCAGGTCCTCGCTGTTATTGAAAATCTGGTTGAAACCATTAATGAAGTGCAGGAAACGGATTACTTCTTCGTCACCTACAGCGATGTTGCCCGATGTTTGGTAAGCTACATGTACTTCATGTTTTTGCTCTACCAGGCGGCGGATAGTGCCACCCATAGAGATAACATCGTCATCCGGGTGCGGAGAGAATACAACAACACGTTTCGGGAACGGTTTTGCACGTTCGGGACGATACGTATCATCAGCATTCGGCTTGCCACCAGGCCAACCGGTGATAGTGTGCTGCAAGTCGTTGAATATCTTAATATTTACATTATATGCCGAACCAAAGAGAGCCAGAAGTTCGCTCAAGCCGTTTTCATTGTAATCCTTATTGGTCAGTTTCAGGATGGGCTTGCCAGTCAATTGACATAACCAAACGATGGCACTACGAATCAGTTTATCGTTCCATTCGCAAGAAGTCACCAACCAGGGACGCTGAATACGTGTCAGGTTGCTGGCGGCTGAAAGGTCAATAGCTACGTGAGCGTTGTTGTGTGTCTGCAAATAAGATGCAGGAATTGTATCTGTGATCGGACCTTCCACACATTCTTTAATCATCTTGGCTTTGTCCTCTCCCCATGCCAGAAGATATACTTTCTTGGCACCCAAGATAGTAGATACACCCATTGTGATAGAACTGATAGGAGTGTTCTCCATTGTTCCGAATATCTTGGTAGCTTCGTTGCGTGAGCTGTTATCCAGCAAGATCAGGCGAGTGGTAGAGTTCAGGCGTGAACCCGGTTCGTTGAAAGCGATATTACCTACGCGACCGATACCCAGAAGAGCAATGTCAATACCTCCGAAACTTTCGATACGTTGCTCATACAGGCGACAATATTCCAGGATCGTATCTTTAGCAATGGTTCCGTCCGGGGTGAATACGTTCTGCTTATCAATGTCCACATGGTCGAGGAACATCTCTTTCAGGGCATTGAAATTGCTGTTGATTGCGTCCGGAACCAATGGATAGTATTCGTACATATTGAATACGATCACATTGCGGAAGCTGAGGCCTTCTTCTTTGTGCATACGAATTAGCTCGGAATACACATTACGTGGTGAGTTACCACCCGGCAATGCCAGAACACAGAAACGTCCTGCTTTCTGTTTATCGCGTATTACTTGTGCTATTTCGCGAGCGATGTAGTTGGCACCTTCTTCTACAGATTCATAAATATCAGTAGGAATTTTTTCAAGTCGGGTTAATACCGACCGTTCAAATGCATTCTCTGGTCTGTAGTATCTGGGGGAGACCCTGTTGAGAGTGATTTGAGAACTTAAGTTTGTTTTCATAAATTCTTTAATTAAGTTATGTTAGATTCAAGTCGTGCGACTGTTTTTTCTGAACGACAAAGATACAAAAGAAGTTTATTATAAAAACTACCTTATTGTAGGTATTGTTGCTATAAAGAGGCGATTTTAACGTTTGTTTATTTAAGTTGCTTAACTAAAATGTACATATAAACTCAAATCCGGAAAGTGTCTGCGTCTTTCCATACCGGAAACTTATCACGGAATTGTTGTAGCGATTTGAGGTTGAGTGAAACGGTGGCGATAGCTTCTTTGGTGTCCGGGACCGATGTTAGTATTTCACCTTTAGCGGAATAGACGATGCTACCTCCATTATATAGATGGTTATTACCATCTGTCCCTATCCGGTTTACTCCGCATACATAACACATGTTCTCTAAAGCACGGGCACGAAGTAGTGTGTCCCATGCCAATCGGCGGGCTTGCGGCCAACTGGCTACATATATTAATAAGTCATATTCATTATCTATATTCCGGCTCCATACCGGAAAACGCAGATCGTAGCATACCAGCAGGCAGATGTTCCATTCGCGGTAGGAGATAATGAGTTTACTGTCTCCGGAGGAAAAATGTTCAGCTTCTTGTCCCATACGGAAGAGATGGCGTTTGTCATAGTAATACTCTTCTCCTTCGGGAGTGATAAAGAAAGCACGGTTATAATACGAACCTTGTTCGCAGCAAATGAAACTTCCTGTGATGGCAAATTGAAATTCTCCGGCCCAGCTTTTGAGTGTTTGTATCGTTTCTCCGGAGATCGGTTCTGCCAATTTCCGGCTGTTCATACTAAACCCAGTCGAGAACATTTCCGGTAAAGCAACAATCTCCGTTGTCCCGTGAAGCATTTGTAGCTTATCACGGAGCAAACGGAGATTTTTTTGTTTATTCTCCCAGACAATATTAGTCTGGACGATTGAAACACGTAATTCTTGCATTACATTTATTACTAATCATTAATTACTATTCATCGATATTTCCGATACTAAAGTTTTCGGGATGTTTGCCTCTAAAGTTTTTGAAGTAGAGCTTTATTTCGCGCATGTCTTTTTCAATGTCTCCTGTAGGCATGATAGTTTTGGTGGATGAAATAGTCTTAGTAGTATAATCTATTCCTACGAGCACGATAGGGACTTGTGCTTTCAGTGCGATATAGTAGAATCCTTTCTTCCAGTTTGGATTTCGTTTACGTGTACCTTCGGGTGTGATGGCAAGATGAAATTTTTTTCTTTCAGCAAATTTGTGTGCCATCTGATCTACTAATGATGTTTTACGACCACGGTCTACCGGAATACCTCCTACGGCTTTAAAAATAAGACCTAAGGGGAAGAAGAACCACTCCTTCTTCATCATGAAGCTTGTTTTACGCCCCCAGGCACCATAGAAAAGTTTACCTATGAAGAGGTCTAAATTTGTAGTGTGGGGAGCGGCGCAAACTACGCATTTATCGTAGTTTGGCACCGTTACATTCATTTTCCAACCCAACAAGCGAAAGTAAATAAAGCTGTAAATTGCTTTTTTCATTCTTAGTTTAATTTCGCGATGGCATCAATAATTTCGTTTACTTTAGCGTTGAAGTCACTACGGAATTTTTTGTAGAATCCTTTTACATTGCCCGGTTCTGTATGGCTGATGCGGCTGATGAACTCATCCTGCATCTTAAGGATTTCGGCCATAAGTTGGTCTGCTTTGGCCTTATCAGTACCAGGAACAAACATGCTATTGATCAAACACTCTGAGAATAATTCTCCTGAAATATAATTTACGGTTTTCTTGAGTTCTCTTCTACTTGCCATAATCTATCTTCTTTTAATGTGAATATTGAATATATCAGCGGTAAAGATAAATACTTTCTTCGGCTTAGGCAAATAAATAATACAATAACTCATTACGAAGAATCAATTCAAAACTCTGCAAAAAATGATTCAAAACGAATTAAAACTTTAACTAGAGATGTTCTGAATCTATAAATGTCTTACAAAGAGATATAGATAGTATGGGATTAAGTCATATTTCCGTTTTGGGACATTAGTAAAAAGAGAAATCCGTAGAAACGAGATTGAAGAGGCACTGTATTAGTTATGTGAAAATTACGACTTTTATTTTAGTGGATTATGATTAAAATAATCACTATCTAAGATAATATTAGAGATTCTTTGCATATTTTCTTCTCTTTTTCTTTGAAATGGTGTATTTAGAAAAGAATCTGGAATGAGAATGCTATTTCCTACTCCCCTCCATTTACTGTCTATCCCCATTAAATCAAGTATAGTTGGAAAAACATCACATTGTTTTATGGGGTGATGTTGATCCTTTTTTATTTCTTTGGGAGAATTGATGATATATAAAGGGATTAAAGACGGAATTTGCAAATTATTAGCATTAAGTAAAAAATCATGAGCTTGATGGTCGCTGACTATTATAATCAAACTATTATCATATAATCCGGATACTTTTAGGGAATGGAAATATTCTCCTAAACAAACATCCATATAATGGACATTAGAAAGATAATTTTTTAATTCGTTAGAATAGTTGTTAGGGTAATTAATAGAGTACTCTTTTATAGAATGCGAATAGGGTGAGTGGGTAGAAGAAGTTAATATTACAGACATGAATCTCTGATTGTTTGTTGAGTCTGTCATTGCTGCATATTGAAATAATTGTTGATCTGTCAACCACCCATTAACCTGTTCCTGGTTGGGGTAACTATTTCTTGCGAACAGTGATTTTATTTCAAATTTCAGGCACACTTTGTTCTGTTGCCACATTGTTGAAGATGTAGGAATTATCATTTTAGTTTTCAACCCTTTTTCTTTAAATAAAGAAGGCAGTGATATAAAAGTATTATTCAGATAATCATTAATTGTGATACCTTGCTTTTTGGGGAGTAGTCCAGTTAAATATATAAGCTGTCCATCAATTGATTCTCCTGCTTGAATTTGTGGCATCATGTTATCATTATAGTATGCTCCCTCTTTTACTAACTTATTTAAGTTTGGGGTAATCTCAATATTATCAACTGTTAGGTTAGTAGCGTATGAGAGTAGTGATTCGACAATAATTAATATAAAATTTTGATGAATATGCTCTTTTTCCATATTAATAGTTTCTCCTGTGATATAGGGCTCTAAAACCTTTAATTCCTTTACAGAATAGCTTTTATTGTGATGTCTTTTCCACTCTACTATATAACTATGTACTATTCCAAATTGAAAAGTACTTTGAACTGGATTATAATTATAGGGAGTTATGTATTTCCATGACAAATCTTTCCAACGCATAGCTGATATTCCTATTAAAATCGAAATCAGGAAAATTCCTATTCCTCCTAATATAGTTGCCTGACGAATACGAGAGGTATTAAGACTTGATTTTATTTGTTTTTTATAATATAAATAAAACAGTATTCCAGTAATGAGGGATGATGGAATAATTGAATCTCGTAATTCTATGACATTTGTTATATTTGCTGATAAACCATTCAAATTACCGAATTCTGTATATAATGATAAAGGTATGTAGGATGAAAAATATCTACTATACCAGATATTTGCCAAAGATATTATATTTATAAAAATGAGCAATATAAAATATAAGTAGAATCTTTTTTTTATTATTATAAAGGGAATAATAAACAATATACAACAGTCGATAATTGTAAAACAAAAATTTTCTATGTATGGAAAAGTTCCTAGATCATTTCTATCTGTAAATACGTTGTAATGCATGTATAACAGATTTAAACAACACAATATCACGATAAGGTATTGGAAAATTACTTGTTTGTTTGTTTGGCTTTTCATCTCTTGTATATTTATATTGGTAACCACAATGAGCTACTGTCAATAAATGATTTATTTTAGGTTACAAATGTATTAATTTTCCAATAAATCTGGTGAATATTCCTTTAATTTGTTTTTAGTTTATTATGATATAAGTTGTCTGAATTTCTGCATTTCGGTAATTTAAATAAATAGTTTCTCAAAAGTAGAATCCCAAATTCACATAGAATCCTACCTTCTTACTTTGATTTGAGTATCCCAGCGAAGCTTCCAGCGGTCCGAACATGCTATCTATTCCGTAACCTAAACTGAATCCGTAGATACATTTATCTTCCAGAATATCGAAGAAGTTGTCGTTGGTCAGAGCTATGTTTCCCGTCAGGCTAACATAATGCTTACTCCATAAGCGTTGACGTAGTTTTAAACCGCCGACTACTACGGAGTTCTTCATTATTTCGATATTATCAATTCCGGCAAAAGGCAGTTGTTGTGAAATGAACCGTCCGAAGTAGTTGCCACCCAATGCGTTGGTATACGGGTAGGGGATATCTCTACCTATAAGTACCCTTCCATATATAGCGGGAAGCAAGGCAAAACGGTTGGTTAATTGGAAGGCTTCCACCCACGAAGCGTTGAGGGCTGAAAATGGAGCATGTCCTTTGTACTTCGCCATGTTGTCCGTATAAAGAGAATATCCGGCTTTAAAATCTGCCCCTTCGTTGGGGAAGTATCCTTTATTGAATGTATTATAATGCACCTGCGCAAAGTAGTTGAAGAAATGTTCCGGTTTTATCTTCAGATTATATTCCGGGCTGGTATATAAGAAATCTTTGTATTTGAAATATTCAAACCGTGCTCCTACAGCAAAACGCAGGTTCTTATACCATACGTCTGAGAAACTGAATTCCCCTGAATGATACTTATAAGTGGTATTATAAGCACGGTCGCCATGATTGTAGATATTGATATCATTATATTCAAAGAGATAACCGAAGTTGAAGTTTCTCATCTGCATCGGTTCCAGGGTATAATCTACCCGGGCAGCATAACGCTTCCCCAAACGTCCGGTTACAGATACTTTAGACGGGATGTGTGTCTTTAAGTTTAGAGTCGCATTCAGCAGCATAGAAGCAATTTCTTCAGAGTCGAAACGAATGCCTAAGTTGATTTTCCGTTCATACTTTTCTTCCAGCAGAAAGTCCAGCTTGTCTCCTTCCGGTGTACTGGTAAGTTTATAGCTGACATTGGAATATGCCTGGCTTCCCCGTAATACGGAAAGTGCTTTTTCCAATTGGGCTACACTGATTTCGCTGTCTTCTTTCAATTTGCATTTCCGCATCATCCATTTCTTATCCGCATCTTCGATACCGGAGAAATTGATCTCTTTTACAAAGAACTTTCTGGAAGAAGATAAGGAAGTGTAAGGCCCATGAGGAACAGGTTTATAATCAGCCGGGATACCTATTTCCTTTTTTAGTTTCAACAGCTCGCTCCATTTCTTCTGTGCTGCTTCTTGACCTCGGTTGGTGAGCGTATCCAGTGCATTGGGAGTAAAGCTGGCAGCAGAATATCCTTTTACATTTACTTTTATATAAACATCTGTAGCTACTACGTTTTGTTCATAATTTTTTTGTGTAGTAAGATCGATAATCTGCAACAAAATATCAGGTGCCGTATTAAGTTCATTTGCTGTTCGCAGCTTATCCTGTACATCTACTCCGATGATTACTTCGGCTCCCATTGCTTTGGCTATATTTACCGGATAGTTATTTTTCATACCACCGTCTACTAATACCATACTATCTATTCGCACAGGAGTAAATACGCCAGGAATAGCCATGCTTGCACGCATAGCTGTGGCAAGTACACCACTATGGAATACTATTTCGTCGCCATTCACAACGTTTTCCGAAACACAAGCGAAAGGGATTGGCATTTTATTAAAATCAATAGAGTCATGATATCCCACAGTGAGGTCAGAGAAGAGGTTAGCAAGGTTTTGTCCTTTGATAACTCCTCCCGAGGCTTGCTCTTTGAAACCCTTTCCGGTTAGAGGGAGAGAGAGTACATACGTTTCCGACTTTTCCCGTTCGGACATAGTCTGTTGGCTTCGTTTGATCCGGTCACTGAGGAGGAAAGTCCAGTCTTGCTTTTTCACCATGCTGTCAAGTTGCTCCGGTGTGTAGCCGATAGAATATAAACCTCCGATAATAGATCCCATACTGGTACCTACAATATAATCGATGGGGATACCTGCTTCTTCGATCACTTTCAATGCTCCAATGTGTGCAACACCTTTTGCACCACCACCGCTTAGCACCACGCCTACCTTTTTGCGTTGCTGTGCCGAAGTAGGTAAAGCCAAAAAAAGACACGTCAGGAGAACTAATGTTAAAGATAAATGTTTTTTCATTAAGATGGTTTTATTACGTGTAACATATAAAATACAAATGTACGTGATAAATTGTTTTGCTTTAGGCAGATTTCTCTACTTTTGTGGCCCAAAAGTCGGAATTGTGGATAAATTCTACAGTTTGCAGTAAAATTCCACAGATGCCCAATAACTGTATATACAGTATAAACAGCTTGTTTATAGCAGATAAATGAAGTTTTTGCCGTTTTGGTACGCAACTTGTACGACAAGAGACTAAGAACAAACATAAGTTAAATTAACTAATTCAACCGATTATGAGATTATTTCTCTCAAAGAAAGAATTGAAACTAAAGAAAAAGAGAACCATTGCTACTGTTGTTTGCATTGTTCTGATATTAGGTATTTACTGGGTATTAACACGTCCGCATAAGGCTGAACCGGAAATACCTACAGTGATAGTAGAGGCTGCAGCAAAAGATGATGTAGAGATTTATGGTGAGTATGTAGGTCGTATTCGTGCCCAGCAATTTGTTGAAGTGCGTGCCCGTGTAGAAGGTTATCTGGAACAGATGCTTTTCGCAGAGGGTACCTATGTGAATAAAAACCAGGTACTTTTTGTTATTAATCAGGAGCAGTATCGGGCAAAAGCAGATAAAGCACGTGCACAGCTGAAAAAAGATGAGGCGCAGGCCCTGAAGGCTCAGCGTGACTTTGAACGTATCAAACCGCTTTATGCTCAGAATGCTGCCAGCCAACTGGATCTTGATAATGCCGAAGCTGCCTATGAAAGTGCAATGGCTACGGTTGCCATGAGTGAAGCCGATCTGGCGCAGGCAGAGATGGAGCTGGGATATACGTTGGTTCGCTCTCCACTTTCGGGGCATATCAGTGAACGAAACGTCGACCTCGGGACATTGGTTGGGCCGGGTGCGAAGTCTTTGCTGGCTACCATCGTAAAGAGTGATACAGTGCTGGTGGATTTTAATATGACTGCACTGGATTATCTGAAAAGTAAAGAACGGAATATTAATATCGGGCAGCAGGATTCCAGTCGTTCCTGGCAGCCCAACATTTCTATTACATTGGCTGATAATACGGTCTATCCATACAAAGGTTACGTGGATTTTGCCGAACCACAAGTGGACCCTCAGACGGGGACGTTCTCTGTCCGGGCCGAGATGCCCAATCCGAAGCAGGTATTACTACCCGGACAGTTCACAAAAGTGAAGCTATTGCTCGATGTCAGGGAAGGTGCTGTTGTGGTGCCTCTCAAAGCTGTAACAATTGAGAAAGGTGGTGCTTATATCTACGTGATGCGTAAAGACTCAACAGTAGAGAAGCGTTTCATAGAATTAGGACCTGAGTTTGGCAACAAGGTAGTTGTGGAACGCGGACTTGCACAGGGAGAAATGATTGTTGTTGAAGGATTCCACAAACTCAATCCGGGAATGAAAGTCCGGGTAGTAGAAGCCGATAAGGCCGAAGAAGTGGATAACGCTATAAAGGAGTAAATAATGAAAGTCAGTTTTTTTATAGATCGTCCGGTTTTCTCGGCGGTCATATCCATTGTAATTATAATAATCGGAGTCATAGGGTTGACTATGCTTCCGGTGGATCAGTATCCGCAGATAACTCCACCGGTGGTTAAAATCAGTGCATCCTATCCGGGAGCCAGTGCGTTGACTGTTTCGCAGGCGGTGGCTACTCCGATTGAACAAGAGATTAACGGTACTCCCGGTATGCTTTACATGGAGTCCAACAGTTCCAACTCCGGAGGCTTTTCGGCTACAGTCACTTTTGATGTATCTGCTGATCCTGATTTGGCTGCCGTTGAGATTCAGAACCGTGTGAAACTTGCCGAATCCCGTTTGCCTGCCGAAGTAATTCAAAATGGTATTTCCGTAGAGAAGCAGGCACCAAGTCAGTTGATGACACTCTGTCTGACTTCTTCGGATCCGAAGTTTGACGAAATCTATTTGAGTAACTTTGCTACGATCAACGTGCTCGACGTGCTTCGTCGTATTCCGGGTGTGGGACGTGTATCGAACATTGGTAGCCGGTATTATGCTATGCAGATATGGGCAGAACCCGATAAACTGGCAAACTTCGGTTTGACCGTGCAGGACTTGCAGAATGCTCTGAAGGATCAGAACCGTGAGTCGGCTGCCGGGGTACTTGGGCAGCAACCGGTGAAAGGGCTCGATGTTACTATCCCTATTACTACACAGGGACGTCTTTCCACAGTAAGTCAGTTTGAAGACATTGTGGTGCGTGCCAATGCAAACGGATCTATTATCCGTCTGAAAGATGTGGCACGTGTGTCACTTGAGGCTTCTTCTTACAATACGGAGAGTGGTATCAACGGAGAGAATGCTGCCGTACTTGGCATTTATATGCTGCCTGGTGCTAACGCCATCGAAGTGGCCGACAACGTGAAGCAGGCCATGGAAGAAATCAGCAGAAACTTTCCTGAGGGGTTGAGCTACGAAATCCCGTTTGATATGACTACCTACATTTCGGAGTCTATTCATGAAGTGTACAAAACATTGTTTGAAGCACTTGTACTGGTGGTATTAGTGGTATTTCTCTCTTTGCAGAGCTGGCGTGCCACATTGATTCCAATTGTGGCAGTACCTATCTCGTTGATTGGTACGTTCGGATTTATGTTGATCTTTGGCTTCTCACTGAATATCCTTACATTGTTAGGGTTGATTCTCGCCATTGGTATCGTGGTAGATGATGCTATCGTGGTGGTGGAGAGCGTAGAACATATCATGGAGACAGAAAAATTGAGTGCCTACGAGGCCACAAAGAAGGCAATGGAGGGACTGACGAGTGCTCTGATTGCAACTTCACTGGTGCTCTGCGCCGTATTTGTTCCTGTTAGTTTCCTTAGTGGCATTACCGGGCAGCTTTACCGTCAGTTTACCATTACCATTGCTGTGTCTGTACTGATATCTACAGTAGTGGCTCTGACGCTGAGTCCTGTCATGTGTTCTTTGATTCTGAAACCGGACAATGGCAAAAAGAAGAACATCGTATTTCGTAAAATTAATGAGTGGCTGAATATTGGTAATAATAAATATGTAGCAGTTATCACTCGTGTCATCAAGCATCCGCGTCGTGTACTAAGTGCTTTCGGCATGGTATTGATAGCGATTCTTTTATTACATCGTATCATTCCCACCAGCTTCCTTCCGGTAGAAGACCAGGGGTATTTTAAGATAGAGCTTGAACTGCCCGAAGGTTCTACGCTGGAACGTACACGTAAAGTGACCGAGCGCGCTATCTCTTTCCTTGATAAGAATCCGTACATTGCATATGTACAGAATGTGACCGGAAGCAGCCCTCGTGTAGGTAGCAACCAGGCACGTAGTGAGTTGACTGTTATCCTGAAACCGTGGGAGGAACGTAAAGAAACCACTATAAACAAAATCATGGCCGAGGTACAGAAACACCTCAAAGAGTATCCCGAGTGTAAAGTGTATCTCTCTACACCGCCGGTTATCCCGGGGCTGGGTAGTTCGGGAGGTTTTGAGATGCAGCTGGAAGCCCGTGGAGAGGCAACCTTTGATAATCTGGTTCAGGCGGCGGATACATTGATGTACTATGCTTCAAAAAGTAAAGAACTTGCCGGCTTGTCCTCTTCGTTACAGTCAGAGATACCACAATTGTATTTCGATGTAGACCGTGATAAGGTGAAGATGCTGGGTGTTCCGCTGGCGGATGTGTTTTCTACCATGAAGGCCTATACAGGTTCTGTATATGTAAATGACTTCAACATGTTCAACCGTATATATAAGGTGTATATTCAGGCTGAGGCTCCTTATCGGGAACATAAGGATAACATCAACCTCTTCTTTGTTAAAGCATCCAATGGTGCCATGGTACCGCTTACCTCTTTGGGAAATGCTTCGTACACTACGGGACCCGGTAGTATCAAACGTTTTAATATGTTTACTACGGCAGTGATACGAGGAGAAGCTGCACAGGGATATAGCTCCGGACAAGCCATGGAGATTATGGAGCAGATAGCCCGTGATCATTTGCCTGATAATATCGGGCTGGAATGGAGTGGACTTTCCTATCAGGAGAAGAAGGCCGGTGGACAGACAGGGCTGGTGATGGCGTTGGTATTTCTCTTTGTATTCCTGTTTCTGGCTGCACAATATGAAAGCTGGACCTTGCCGATTGCCGTACTGCTATCCTTGCCGATTGCTGCGTTAGGTGCTTACCTGGGGGTATGGATCTGCGGATTGGAGAATGATGTATATTTCCAGATAGGACTGGTAATGTTGGTAGGACTGGCAGCTAAGAATGCTATCCTTATTGTGGAGTTTGCCAAAGTACAGGTGGACGATGGCGAAGATATTGTTACAGCGGCTATCAATGCTGCCCGTCTGCGTTTTCGTCCTATTCTGATGACGTCTCTGGCCTTTGTACTTGGTATGCTCCCGATGGTATTGGCAAGCGGACCGGGTTCTGCCAGCCGGCAGGCTATTGGTACGGGTGTATTCTTCGGAATGATTTTTGCCATTGTTCTGGGCATTATTCTTGTGCCGTTCTTCTTTGTTATGGTGTATAAGATAGTAGGTAGGAGTAAGTAGTTGGTAGTTGGAATCTATGCAGCGTGGGGTGCCTGCAAGGATTCCAACTACTAAATTCCAACTACCAAATTCTAAATACCAAATTCTAAATACTAACTACTAAATTCTAACTACGATATGAAGAGAAGTTTTTTATATATTATTTTATTACTGGCTGTAGTCTCTTTTTCCTCTTGTAAGATTGGAAAGAGTTACACCCGCCCTGACCTTCACTTGCCTGACAGCCTTGCCCGCAATCAGGATACGCTTAGTTTTGGTGATATGGACTGGTGGGAGATTTATACCGATTCTACACTTCGCGGGCTGATATCAAAATCGCTGGAGTATAATAAGGATCTTTTAATTGCTGCTGCCCGCGTAAAAGAGATGGTTGCACAAAAAAGAATCTCAACTGCTGCCCTTCTTCCCGACATAAAAGGAACGGTGACCGGTGAGCGTGAGTTTGAGAATCATGGTGGCGATGCTTTCAAGCGGAGTGATACTTTTGAGGCTCAGGTACTTTTTTCGTGGGAGCTTGACCTTTGGGGAAACCTTCGTTGGGCACGTTCGGCAAGTATTGCCGACTATCTGCAATCCATAGAGGCACAACGTGCTTTGCGTATGACTATTGTAGCCGAAGTGGCACAGGCTTACTATGAACTTGTAGCTCTTGATACGGAGCTTGAGATTGTCCGGCAGACTCTGAAAGCCCGTGAAGAAGGGATGCGTCTGGCACGTATTCGTTTTGAAGGTGGGTTGACATCGGAGACTTCCTATCGCCAGTCTCAGGTGGAGCTTGCCCGTACGGCAACACTTGTGCCCGATCTCGAACGTAAAATCAGTCTCAAAGAGAATGATATTGCCTTTCTTGCCGGAGAGTATCCTAATAAAATAGCTCGTAGTGGCTTGTTGCAGGAATTCAATTTTCCGAATGCGTTGCCTGTTGGCTTACCCTCTGCCTTGCTCGAACGTCGTCCGGATATTCGTCAGGCAGAGCAGAAGCTGATTGCTGCCAATGCCAAAGTGGGTGTAGCGTATACGAATATGTTTCCGCGTATCTCTCTTACGGGTAGGGCAGGAGCCGAAAGTACAGTCCTTTCCGATCTGCTGAAATCTCCTTATGGTATTATGGAAGGTGCTTTGCTAACTCCTATTCTGGGTTGGGGAAAGAATCGTGCAGCGTTGAAAGCTAAGAAGGCTGCCTATGAAGCAGAAGTACACAGCTATGAGAAAACGGTGTTGACGGCATTTAAGGAGACACAAAATGCAATCGTCAACTTCAACAAGATAAAAGAGGTATATGATCTTCGTGCTCATTTGGAACGTTCTTCCAAGAGTTATGTAGACCTGGCGCAACTTCAATATATTAACGGAGTTATCAATTATCTGGATGTACTCGATGCGCAACGTGGCTATTTTGATGCTCAGATAGGCTTGAGTAATGCTATTCGTGATGAGTTAATCGCAGTAGTACAAGTGTATAAAGCTCTTGGCGGAGGTTGGCAAATAAGGGAAGAAGGTAAATAGATTAAGAGGCTGTTTCAGTTTTATTCAAACCTGATCGGAAATGAGTTAAACCCACCACAGAGTAACACAGAGTTTAAATCTTTATTGAAACGCAGATAAACGCATATTTTCGCAAAGGGGAACAAATGTATGATAAAGAACTACAGTCTTTTAATTTGCGTTCATCTGTGTTAATCCGCGTTTCATCAGATAAATACTACTCTGTGGAACTCTGTGTTACTCTTTGGTGAAATACCTTCAATACCATACAGATTTGAATATACTTGCTTAGCTACCATCGCCTGTCGAACCTCTCCGTGCGGGAAGCACTTTTACCGTTTCTCCCTCCTTTGTATCAATCGTGAATCGGCTGCCGCTTATAACTTCTTCGTTTTTCCCATTACGTATGATCCGTACTTCTTTCCCCTTCCAGGGATTATCTATCACACAGGTACGTCCTTTCTCGCTTTTAATCTCCACCATTTCCACTGTTCCGTTCTTCAGGCTACTACTCACGAGGAAAGCACCGTATGCCCGCAGATCTTTGAAAGAAGCGTCCTGTGTCATTATCCAATTAGGGAAAATACGGATCACTCCTTCATAGCTCTGCATCAGCATTTCGTTGATAGTCAATGGCACAGCAGCAAGTGTTTCTATGCCTCCACCTCCCTGGGTTATCCACAGGTTAGGATGAACACTGAAGTTGATACGTCTTTTAAGATGTTGCAGTAACTTTTCCGCGTCATAGCCTACGCGTACTGCACCCGGATAACAGGTTTCTATTCCATTGTTGCTTGTGTTTCCCCAGTCGTTGGGATTCTGTTGCCGATCTGTCCAATGATTGACATCTTCCAGCAGGATAGTATTAAATACAGAGTCGGTTACCGGACCGGCTACTCCTCCTGGCAGGATAAGCCCATGAATAGATACCCGGTTTAACCCCGACGGACGGACTTCCGAATTTTGCGGTCCGCGTTCCATACTTTTCAGGCTCATTCTTCCTTCAGAATTCTTTCCTACAGGATAGTCACTTAGTCTGGTTAGTATTTCATTCCATCTGTATCGTCGTTCTTCATCCGTTTGGAGGAAGATGCTCATGTCCGTTACTCCTTTGAAAAGCATCTTCACTAATCCCAGCGAGAGAGTTGAGTTGAAATCGCCCAGCCTGTTTCGCCATACGCCTTTATTGCGCTTGTTGGGCATCACCTCGTTGAAGTGATCCATTTTTATCACATAACGTCCGTTCTCCATTACCAGATAATCTTCCCAAAAGTCTGCGCAGGCTATAATATAAGGATATACCTTCTTTGCATACGCTTCATCGTAGGTGCTGTAGTGCCTCATCAGCATATTGCCTACACTGAATACTGCATTTATCTTTTGTCCCAGGAACTTATACCCATTGTCAATCGTGTTTTCGCGGGTAGCATATTTTTGCATCATTTCGTCCGGAGTAAGAGGCCACATAGAGGTACAAAGTCCTTTTGGACCGATACCAACCGGATAATAAATGCCTTTGCAGTTCAATAGCTCACGGGCGTGCCGACGTCCCATGTCCATATAATCCAGCAATGGCTGGTCAAAATTCTTTGTGAGGTCGATGTGATTGGAAGAAAATGCTGCCCAATAGGGAGCCTGATAATTATAATTCAAGTGATAGTCACCTCCCCATGCAGCCTCATCGCGTGTAACAAATGTGCCCCAAATGCCGGGAGCAAACTTATCGCCACGTGAAGAGCAAGCCAGCAGATACTGGGACATGTAATAGTAGCGCTCCAATTCTTCGTCACCGATGGTGACAGAGGATTCATTCCAAAAGTTACTCCACCATTGTTGATGTTCTTTCTTTAGTTCTTTTAATAAGGCGGGAGTCAGTTTTCTGGCTTCACTGAGTGCCCGGTCTTTCCATTGGGGTGTGTCGTGATTGGTGTATGCTGTGACGGTTATCCATCTCTTTTCTCCGGGTTGTAACAATATCCTGTCAGAATGGGGGAGGGGACTTCCGGGAGTGTTCATAGCCAGTATTACGTGTGTAGGCCAGCGTAGCAACGGAGTGTTCTCAAATGAACGGCTCACCCAGTGTATATCTTCTTTGCCTTGTGCAGTGACGGAGGTGTTACCCTGGGCCGCCCATAGGTTGAGATTGACTTCAATAGGTTCGTTGGCTGTCAACTCTATGACGACGTGATTGTGTGTTGCTGCTACCCATGCCGATAATTCAACCTGTAAATCTTCTTTGGTGAAGCGACCTTTGATTTCGGCGCTTCCCGGTAGTTGCTCTGCATAGTAGCCGGCTCCTTGCAGACTCTTGGAAGAGATGCTCAGCCCTCCTGGTAGAGCAATACCACCCGGATAAACAGGGTATGCACGCCAGAAATCGTTTTTGCCAATATAAAAACACAGACTATCCGGTGCTCCGCCCATAGTGATACCTATATCTCCGTTTCCTGCCAAGGGAGCATCGGGTGTTTTGATCGTAGGTACTTCCTGCGGGATGGAAGTAAATACAGCTTTGTAGCGGTTCATAGGAGGTTCTTGTTCTGAACGGGCGGGGTTGCTGCACGAAGTCAGACAGAGAACCCCTAACAAAATACCTTTACTAAGGTGACCATACATGTTTTTCATGGTTTCTTTTCCTGATTAAAAATGCATAAATGATGTGTGCAAATGTAGCTCAAATCTTTTGTCCCACTTTGCAGTATTATCTCAATGACTTATACTAATACCTCAAAAAAGCCATTTTATCGCCTTTTCCATTTTTTGTAGTTGATAGCCGGAAGTCTCTCTAACCGAAAGGTATGCTAACATTATTTACGTATGCTCTTTCATATTTCAGAAAAAAACACGAAATTTGCATCGCTTTTGATTTTTTAGTATCGAACTTACTAACACCTTTAAATAAAAATAAAGAAAATGACTAAAAGTGCATTGCAAATCGCAAGGGCTGCGTATCAGCCCAAACTTCCGAAAGCGCTGAAAGGGGCTGTTAAAGCCGTAGAAGGCGCTGCTACTCAATCGGTAGCCGATCAGGAAGCTATCAAGAAATTATTTCCCAATACGTACGGTATGCCATTGATTAAGTTTGAAGCCGGAGAAGCTGTTAAACTGCCTGCTATGAATGTAGGTGTTATCCTTTCCGGTGGACAGGCTCCGGGCGGACACAACGTAATCTCCGGTCTGTTTGATGGTATCAAAGCTCTCAATGCTGATAGCAAATTGTATGGTTTCATCTTGGGCCCCGGTGGTCTGGTTGACCATAATTATATGGAGCTTACTTCTGATATCATCGACGAGTATCGTAATACAGGAGGTTTTGATATTATTGGTTCCGGCCGTACGAAACTGGAAAAGGAAGAGCAGTTTGACAAAGGGCTTGAAATCCTGAAAGAACTGGGCATCAAAGCACTTGTTATTATTGGTGGTGATGACTCTAATACAAACGCTTGTGTGCTGGCTGAATATTATGCAGCAAAGAACACTGGTGTACAGGTAATCGGTTGTCCGAAGACTATCGATGGTGACCTGAAGAACGAAATGATTGAAACTTCTTTCGGTTTTGATACAGCTTGTAAGGTTTACTCAGAAGTGATTGGTAATATCCAGCGCGACTGCAATTCTGCCCGCAAATACTGGCACTTTATCAAATTGATGGGTCGTTCGGCTTCTCACATTGCACTGGAATGTGCTTTGCAGGTTCAGCCCAACGTATGTATCATTTCTGAAGAAGTAGAAGCGAAAGATATGTCTCTGGACGATGTAGTAACCTACATTGCACAGGTGGTTGCCGACCGTGCTGCACAGGGAAATAACTTCGGTACTGTTCTTATCCCCGAAGGCCTTGTTGAATTTATCCCGGCTATGAAACGCTTGATTGCTGAGCTGAACGACTTCCTGGCTTCTAATGCAGAAGAGTTCTCTCACATTAAGAAATCTCATCAACGTGATTATATTATCAGCAAGCTCTCTCCGGTGAATGCTGCTATCTATGCAAGTCTTCCCGAAGGTGTTGCACGCCAGCTTACTCTGGATCGTGACCCGCACGGAAACGTACAGGTATCGCTGATTGAGACAGAGAAATTGTTGTCGGAAATGGTTGCTACCAAACTGGCTACCTGGAAGGCAGAAGGTAAATATGTAGGAAAGTTTGCTGCACAGCACCACTTCTTCGGTTATGAAGGTCGTTGCGCTGCTCCGTCAAACTACGATGCTGACTACTGCTACTCATTGGGCTATACAGCTTCTATGCTGATTGCTAATGGTAAGACTGGTTATATGTCATCTGTACGCAATACTACTGCTCCTGCCGAAGAATGGATTGCAGGTGGTGTGCCTATCACAATGATGATGAATATGGAACGTCGTCATGGCGAAATGAAACCGGTTATCCAGAAAGCTCTCGTGAAACTGGATGGTGCTCCTTTCAAAACATTTGCCGCTATGCGCGACCAGTGGGCTATGACTACGGATTATGTATATCCGGGTCCTATCCAGTACTTTGGTCCTACTGAAGTCTGTGATCAGCCTACCAAGACTTTGCAGCTTGAACAAGCTAAATAAGAAGTTAGAAACTGATAGTTAGTAGTTGGAATCTATACAGTATTAGCATGCTGTATAGATTCTGGCTGCTAAATTCTAAGTTAGTAACACGATACTGGTATGCTACATAGATTTCAGTTATTAGATTTTAGCTACTAAATTCTAAGTTAGTAGTAAATACTAATACTCTGCATAGGTCCTAACTACTGACTACTGACTTCTAACTACTGATATGACTACTTCCCGCAAACCTATACCTCGCAAAACCTCTACTGCTGCTTCGCGTCGTACCCCTATGGATGCTGTCGCTTCGCGTAGTACCCGTCGTCGTACTCCCTCAAAAACAAAAAAAGCAGCCCGTACTGTAATGCCCTTGTGGCTGCGTAATGTACTTGCTATCTTTATTATTGCTATCTTTTCCGGGGCATTTTATTATTTCTTTATACGTCCTTATGCTTACCGTTGGAAACCTTGTTACGGTCTGAAAGCATATGGTATTTGTGTGCCTTGTTGTTATGATGTACATGGCATTGATATCTCCCATTATCAAGGTGATATAGATTGGCTTGAACTGATGCAGAGCCGTCTGACCGATTATCCTATTGAGTTTGTTTTTATGAAAGCTACCGAAGGCGGAGATCATGGTGATGATACTTTTGCCCGTAATTTCTCGGAAGCGGGAAAGCATGGATTTATTCGCGGAGCTTATCATTTCTTCTCTCCGAAGACTGATCCGCTAAAGCAGGCCGATTTCTTTATTCGTACGGTGAAACTTGCTCCGGGTGATCTTCCTCCGGTGCTGGATGTGGAGGTAACCGGGAAAAAGACAAAGAAGGAATTGCAGCAAAATATTAAGCGCTGGCTCGACAGGGTGGAGGCGCACTATGGTGTGAAACCAATCCTTTATACTTCTTACAAATTTAAAACCCGCTATCTGGATGATTCAATCTTCAATACGTATCCTTACTGGATTGCTCACTATTATGTGGATTCTGTGAAGTATGAAGGTAAATGGCACTTTTGGCAGCATTCCGATGTTGGTACTGTGCCTGGAATTGATGAAGATGTGGACTTGAATGTATTTAACGGTTCGCTGGAAGAGCTGAAGAGGATGACGATAAAATAATGTGCCAATGTGCTAATATGCCAATGTGCCAGTTTATAATGTGTTAATATGCAATTAAATAATGTGCCAATTAGCTTTGTGCAAATACTGCGCAGCTAATTGGCACATTGGCACATTGGCACATTGGCACATTAGCACATTATTAATCTGACAGCTGCCCAACGGTTCTTTTCTTTATAATGAACAAAGCTCAGTCCGTTTCGTTCTGCCTCTTCGCGGATCACGGGGATGTCATCTACATAAAAGCCACTCATATATAGTTCCGAACCCGGATGCATGCAGGCGACATATTGCTTCATATCATTCAGTAGAATATTGCGGTTGATATTGGCAATGACTATATCGAACGGCCCTTTACCCGTCAATGCAGCAGCATCGCCCTGTTCTACGGTGATGTCCGTTACCTGGTTTAGTTCAATGTTTTCAATGGAGTTGCGTACGCACCACTCGTCGATGTCAATAGCCGTGCAGGGAGCAGCACCACGCATGCGGGCAAGGATAGCAAGTATGGAAGTTCCGCATCCCATATCGAGCAGTGATTTACCTTGCAGTTCGCTATCCAATAATTCGCCAATAATAAGGCTGGTGGTTTCATGATGTCCTGTGCCGAATGCCATTTGTGGGTTGATTACAATATCGTATTCCGCTTTGGGCACATCTGTATGGAATGTACTGTGAATCACGCAACGGTCTCCGATTACTATTGGCTGGAAGAAGTTCTTTTCCCATTCCTCGTTCCAGTTCTTATCCTCTGCCTCTACATAGCTGTAAGTGATTTGCGTATCGGGCAAAGGAAAATCAGCAAGCGCATTTTTTATTGTTTCTTCATCGCAAAGGCTTTGCTGGATATAAGCTGATAATCCTCCTTCGCACTCTACAAAACTTTCAAATCCTGCCTCACCCAGGACAGCGGCCAGTACATCGTTGACTGTTTCGGTACAAGGGTTGGTGTTAAAAGTGAATTCAAAGTACTTCATATGTATTCTGTTTTTATTTGCAAAGGTAATTAAAATACCAATTGCCTGGTATAATATCCGAAAAAGCCCGGGCAACTGCACTAAAATTTCCTTATATCCGTATAATAATGAATTTATTTACGATTAGACGATTTACGATGTACGATTGGGATTACTTTGTCTCTAACAGCACTGAAACAGGCTTTTAAAAGAGTAACTTCAATCGTACATCGTAAATCGTCTAATCGTAAATAAATTCATGTCCATACATTATTGGATCATAACTTTTTGGCGAACAGTGTCTGTAACTACGATGTAGATTCCGCTTTCCGGCAGGGTAACCGTACCTGTACCGCTGGCAATGAGGGTTCCGTTAATGGAGTATACCTGCAACAGTGTTTCTGTGCTGTCGGTAGTAATGGAACGTCCCTGGATTCGCAGAACGGACACGGTTGTTTTCTCAATACCTGTCACCTCATGTTTAGAATAGATGTAGAGGGTGACAATACCGTTTTCGTCTTTCTTGTCCAGTAATCCGTCGTTATTGTAGCTATATGCCACTTCTGTTCTCTTCTCTGTATCCTGATACTGTATATAGGCAACAATTCTTTTCTGGTCATCGTAGGTGTATACGTTTCTTTCTATCTCTCTGTCACCAACCTGGAATGTTACGGTGATGTTGTTGCCTTCTTGCTGGAATCCGTTCTTGTCTTGCAGCAACCAGTTACCATTGTCCCAGATATAACTGGCCCGGTAAGAAATCTCCGGACTTTCCATCACCTCTTCCATTTCGATATGATCGTCATAACGTTCCGGGTTGGGCAGTGTGATCTGTATACTGCTTGTTCCTTCTTCCTGTTTATTACCATTGACTATAACTCCATCTTCATAGTACTGGTCTATCGTCTCTTTGATTTGCCCCTTCAGGAGGTGAGAACGGAAATGACTTGGTTCTATACTGAATTCACCGTTGCTGTTTATACGATACTCTGTTTCTGCCACATATTCATTGTCTTTGGTTGCAAACTGGTACTTGTATGTTGATTTATATCCTTGCCAGTTATTGCTATCATCCCGGTAGAGATAAGACCTCAGGGTAGCTCTGCCATATGAATCGTATTCCTCACGATCTTCTTCATGCAACATCCAGGTGTCATTTGCCGGGTATTTTCTATAGAAAGTAGAACGTATGTTTTTGTTTTGGGCATTATATTCATATTCAGATTTCATGTTGTACAACAACGTTCCGTCCTCATAGCGGCAGGTTCCTGTACTTGCAATAAGGTTTCCCTTACTGTCAAACGTTCCTTCTTCTTCGTTGATGACAAAGACATACTGATTGTTGATATACTCTTCGTCAATCTCTTTTGAGTAACCCTTTGTGGCCACCCCTTGTGCATTGCGTTCTATTTTTCCATACTCGGTTTCTACCCATTTACCGTCTTCCCACTCAGAAGAAGAATAAGTAAGTAGCGGACCTTCAAAGTCTTCCTCTTCGCTGTCGGGATCGTAGGCTTCGGTTCCCCAGTATGTATACTCTTCTTTGTATGAGTATTCAAATTTTCCGTTCGTATACTCCTCGGCCACTGTAGAGATGAGACGGTTGTATGTATCATATACATTGGTTTCTTTTTCTCCATAGATGATAGTGCCATCATTGGGGTTGTATGCGTAACGTTCTTCGGACAAGCTGCGTTTGGCTTCATTATTGATAATGGTCAGGATGTCTGTAACATTCCACTCCTTTTTTTCTGCGTTCCATTGGTAGGAGGTTCTTGTGCTTTTTAAACCTTCTTTTACCGTCTCATACTTTGTTCCGCTGCCATATTCATCCCATGCTCCGTTCCAGAATAACATGAATACCTGATCTCCTTCATTATCATATCTGAATTCTCTCCAGTCTCTCAGGATACCTCGTTCGTCGTATAATTTGTAGAGGGTTTCGCGCTTTTCTGCATCGTAACCTTTTTCATAGTCGGCCACCAATGTTTGCTCGGGTCCTCCTATTCTGTAGTATTTGTAGATGGTGTTTCCACCTTCATAGCTGATGGTAATTTTGGATATTTCTCTGCCATCATCTAATATAGTGCGTCCGGTACAGCGTTGTTGGTCGTCATACGTGTATATTCTTTTATAGACATTATCCAGCCGCCATTCATTATTGTACCAATGGTATAGCTTTTCTTCGTCACGTTTGCCGTCGGGCGAATAGGTGTATGTGCGTCTCTCCGATCCTTCGATGACAGCTTCGTCCAGGAGGTTGACGCTTGCCCTTTCGATGGTTTCGCGCATATTTTCCAGTTTATGGCGTGCGATGCTGGTATTCACCTGTGTTTCCACCATTTTCTGATACTCTTTTTGTTTTTCTGTTTCTGCTTGTCTGGTTTGCTTTGTTTTGATAGATGTTTTGTGCTCTATTCCATATTTTTTACTTATTATGGAATGGATTTGTTGTGCCGATGTTGTCACGGAAAACAGTGACAAACCAATTAATAGTAGTTCTTTTTTCATAATCTGTCTTTTAAAAGTTTATTTATGACGAACAAAAGTATATATATTTTTTGAAATTGAAAGCGAAATGAGTTTTTAATTTAAACGGCTGTTCTGCCTTGTAAAGATTACTATGGTAAAAGGAGAACAAACAGGGTGTTTGGAGACTACGCCTTGCCTGCTTGGAGACTACGCCTTGCCTACATGGAGACTACGCCCCGGCTACATGCAACCTTCATGGTTAACTTTTCTTCTCCCGGAAACAATTCCCTACATCCTTCTGTTTTTTATCCATTGAGGTAAAGTATTAAAGGCTTTTATCAGCTTCTTAATCTTTTATAAATAGGGATTTCCCTATTATTGTTTGGGGAAAATCTCCCGAAAAGCAACAATACCTTGCTTATCTTTGTAATGTGAATAAAAGGATTAAAAAAAATAAACCCATAAACCACAGAGATATGAAAAAGATTGTTTTTTTATTGTTGATTGCCTTGTGTCTCCCTATAGGTTTGATGGCACAGAGCTATGACGATGACCTCTACTTCATTCCTTCCAAAGAGAAGGAAGAGCCGGCACCAGAGAAGAAGGAACCGGTGAGGAGACAGGCCACGACGAATATTTATACGTCTCCGGGGACAACTGTTGTTGTTCAGGACCGCAAAGGAAATACCCGAGATGTGGACGAGTATAACCGCCGCTACGATGCACGTGAAAACGACTTCGAGATGGAGGATGACACCTTATATATTAAAGAGAAATCACGCCCGGATCTGGATGGCGAATGGGTGAACGGTGAGTTCAACGGTTCGCAGGACGATTACGAATATGCAGAACGCATCATCCGTTTCCGTAATCCGCGTTTTGCTGTAAGTATCAGTAGCCCGTTCTATTGGGATATTGTTTACGGAAGTAATTCATGGGACTGGAACGTATATACTGACGGCTTGTATGCCTATGCGTTCCCTACGTTCAGCAATCCGATGTGGTGGGATTGGCGCTATAATTCCTACGGTCCCGGTTGGGGTTGGGGGTGGTCACGTCCTTATTACGGTTGGGGCGGATATTATGGCGGCTGGTACGGTGGTTGGTATGGTGGCGGCTATTGGGGTGGTCACTGGGGACATCATCATCATTATCCCGGGTATTATCCGGGTTGGGGTGGCGGAGGTCACTACTGGAGCAATAACAGTTATACCAATCGTCGGTCTTACGGAAACAGCGACCGGTATTCGTCGGGTACTTCCCGTCGTACATATACCTCAGGAGATGCCTCCCGTCGCCCAAGTGCAGGCGGAACGAGCACTTCCCGTCGTACCAATGCTTCGTCTTCAAGCCGGGTTGTAGGTACACGTACCTCTGCCAGCAGTCGTCCGGGAGTAAGTACGGACAGGGGAGAAGCAAGCTCTTCACGTCGTTCTACCTACACACGTCCGAGCAGTACGCGCAGTACTTATAATAGTAGCTCGCGGACTGAGGTAAGCCGTCCTTCCAGCAGCTCTTCCTCCAGACCGAGCAGTAGTAGCAGTAGCCGTCCGAGTTCTACTTACAACAGAGGTAGCTCAACGCAGCCTTCCAGCCGTAGCAGCTATTCAAGCGGAAGTTCACGTTCGTCGTCTACTCCTTCTTCCAGTAGAAGTTATTCTCCCAGTAGCAGCGGTAGTTCGCGCTCCAGTGCAGGTTCATATAGTGGTGGTAGTTCCTCCCGTTCCAGTGGTGGTGGCGGTGGTTCCAGCCGTAGCAGTAGTAGCCGGAGATAACCGTAGTATTAACTTAAAAGGTAAGGATTATGAAAAAGATAATGATTATAGCGGCTGCCGCCCTGCTTGCAGGCAGTGCAAAGGCACAGACAATATACGATGCTGCTAAGTTTACTGGTAAGGATTTAAATGGAACCGCCCGTTTTGTCGGTATGGGTGGCGCAATGAGTGCTTTAGGAGGAGATATATCCACTATCGGAACAAATCCGGCTGGTATCGGAATCTACCGCAGTAACGATGTGATGACTACTTTCAGTTTCTCAGCCTATGGGATGGAGAACACATACAAGGGACTTGACAATGTTTATAATTCAAAATGGGATAAGAACCGTGGAGGATTTGATAATATAGGTTTTGTGTTTTCTTCAAAGATAGGTAATCAGACGCCTCTGCGGTATGTGAATTTCGGATTCAACTATCACAAATCGAAGTCGTTCTATAAGAATATGGGCATGGAGGGGTTGCTGAACACAGCGCCTGGCGATGGAATTGTAACCCAAACCTACCAGATGGCTAATCAGGCGAATGGAGTGAAAGACAGCAAATATTTTGAAGGTCGTGAAGCTTTTCGCGATCAGGATTTGGGCTGGCTTTCCGTATTGGGCTCTCAAGGTCATCTAATAATTGAAGATGGAAAAGACCAATGGGGTGGAAACCTCTACAGACCGATGACTACCGATATCCCCTATGCTAAGTTTCACTCTGAGGAAAGAGGCGGAATTGATCAATATGACTTCAACGTATCGTTCAACGTCAATGACCGTTTCTATTTCGGAATGACAATAGGTGCTTATGACGTAGACTATAAGAAGTACTCTTCTTATGACGAGAACTATGGCGAGACAGGATATTTGCTGGAAAGCTGGAACAAGATTGGCGGTAGTGGATTTGACTTTAAGCTGGGAGCCATTGTACGTCCCATCGAATCCTCTCCTCTGCGTTTCGGTGTGTCTGTGCACTCTCCTACATTCTATAAACTTACGCTGACTACAAGCTCTCGTATGGTTTCCGATGTCTTTTTGGGTGATAAACTGACTCGGACCACCATTGATACCTATGACTTGGTGGGTGATATGAACCGCGAGTATAGTTTCCGTACACCGTGGACTTATAATTTCAGTCTCGGATATACAGTGGGCAGTAGCCTGGCTATCGGTGCGGAGTATGAATATGAAAATTATTCAACAATGCGCTTCAACTACCCCGAAGGTGATGCAATGACTTGGGAAAATGGCCAGACCAGTATGCTGAAAGGAGTTAGTACGGTTCGCGTAGGGGCAGAGTATAAGGTGATTCCGCAATTTGCTTTCCGTTTGGGATACAATTACAGCACTTCTGCCTTTAAGGATAATGCTTTCAAGAACTTACCTATAAACTCAATAAGTACAGATACAGATTTTGCCAATGCCCAGGCGCTTAGCAATTATACCATCGGTATCGGTTATCGTGGCAGCTTGCTTTATGCAGATCTCGCATATAAATACAGTACTTATAAAGAGAAGTTCTATGCCTTTGAAGATATATATCTTAACAAGACGGACGTTACCAACACTCGCAGCCAGGTACTCTTTACCATCGGCATGCGTTTCTAAAAAAGAAGAGTTTCAATTGCAATTATAACTTTTGTGTGTGAAAAAGATCCCCGGAGAAATGCAGTACTCCGGGGATTCTTGTTTTATATAGCGTATACTTCTATGTTGCAACGCTTTATGTTACCATTTAGGAAAGATAATATAACGAGTCCTAAAGTACGTATTTAACAATGCCTTAAAATGTATTTTAACGCTCCCTTAAAATGCATAGTTTACATCTGAACTATGCATTCTTTGTCAGGCATAGTACGTATGATTCTCAGCGAATGTTAATATGGTTAATCAATACTCCACTTTATCTTCCTTCTCCGCCCACTCTTCAAAAGCTTTGATAGCTTCATTGTGGAGCAGTACCTCCGAAGGCAATTTCCGGTCTGCGGGCTTCAACTCCAGTTCGTCATAAATAAATGAGTCATCGAACCCTATATTCTTTGCATCCGTTTTGTTATTGCCATAATACATTTTATCCAGTCGTGCCCAATAGATCGCTCCCAGACACATCGGGCAGGGTTCACACGAAGTATATATTTCGTAACCGCTTAGGTTGAATGTACCAAGCTGGGCAGCAGCAGCACGGATAGCGCTGACTTCCGCATGGGCTGTAGGGTCGCAAGAGGCGGTTACGCGGTTTACTCCGGTAGCAATAATCTCTCCATCTTTGGCAATAACAGCACCAAACGGGCCACCACCATTAGCGACATTTTCTTTTGAAAGCTCAATGGCTTTCCGCATTAATTCTTCCTTAGTCATATCTTTTAAGATTTGGTTTTAAGGCAAAGGTAATCATTCAGACAATTCCCGACAACCAAGTTCTTCTTTTATTTGTTGTTATATCATATTTTATTTAAAAACAATCAGCGTATGAAATTTGATATAGCAATCATTGGCGGAGGTCCCGCCGGATATACCGCTGCCGAGCGTGCAGGGGCCAACGGTCTGAGAACCGTACTGTTTGAGAAAAAAGCAATGGGGGGTGTATGCCTTAATGAAGGATGTATCCCAACCAAAACATTATTGTACTCCGCCAAAGTGCTGGATAATATAAAAGGAGCATCCAAGTATGGTGTTTCCGTCTCCGGGCTTCCCGCGTTTGATATGGAAAAGATTATCAGCCGCAAAGACAAGACAGTGAAGAAGCTGACGGGAGGAGTGACAATGACGGTAACTTCCTACGGAGTAACGATTGTGGAGCATGAAGCCCTCATAGTGGGGGAGAAGGACGGGCGAATACACATTAGCAGTGAGGGCGAATCATATGAGGTGACCTATCTGATGGTTTGTACGGGTTCTGATACGGTGATTCCTCCGATAAAGGGGCTTACGGATGTAGATTACTGGACTTCAAAAGAAGCCCTGGAGTCAACGCAGCTCCCCCGGTCACTCGTCATCATTGGTGGTGGTGTAATCGGTATGGAGTTCGCCTCTTTCTTCAACAGTATGGGAGTGCGGATAGCAGTGATCGAGATGATGCCCGAAATTCTGGGTGCGATGGATAAAGAAACCAGCGCCATGCTCCGGGCAGACTATACGAAACGGGGTGTTAATTTCTATCTGAATACAAAAGTGATTGAAGTAGGTAAGGCAGGAGTTACAGTAGAGAGAGACGGGAAAACAACTGTGCTTGAAGCAGATAAGATATTAGTCAGCGTGGGACGTAAAGCAAATATAGGCCAGGTGGGGCTTGATAAACTGAACATCGAGCTACACCGTAGTGGAGTGAAAGTAAATGAGCACATGCAAACCTCTCACCCGCATGTATATGCTTGTGGTGATATTACAGGCCATTCGATGCTGGCACATACCGCCATCCGTGAGAGTGAGGTGGCTATTAATCACATCTTAGGCGTAGAAGATAAGATGAGCTACGACTACGTTCCCGGAGTAGTTTATACCAATCCCGAACTTGCGGGGGTGGGGAAGACGGAAGAAGAGCTGATTGCCGGAGGGGTGAGTTACCGGGTACAGAAGTTACCAATGGTCTACTCCGGGCGTTTTATTGCCGAGAATGAATTGGGAAATGGGCTTTGCAAACTGATTCTTGATGAAGATGAGCATATCATCGGCTGTCACTTGTTGGGGAATCCGGCTTCGGAACTAATTGTAGTGGCAGGTATTGCCATCGAGCACGGATATACGGTAGAAGAGTTTAAGAAGAGTGTATTTCCTCACCCCACGGTGGGAGAGATTTTCCATGAAACCCTTTTTGCCTGATGTTCTGCATAGACAACCGCTGTACGGATATCTATTTCAATCTGGCAGCAGAAGAATATCTGTTGAAGCAGAAGCGTGAGAACTATTTCATGCTTTGGCAGGCAACTCCTACGGTGGTTATCGGCAAACATCAGCGTGTGGAGGCAGAAGTAGATACGGACTACACGCAGCAGTACGGTGTGAGGATTGCCCGCCGTTTCTCCGGTGGAGGTGCAGTTTATCACGATGCGGGAAATGTCAACCTCACTTTCATAGAGACTGCTACTCAGCCCGACTTCAACTATTATCTGCAACAGACCATTGATTTTCTGGCAACGGTAGGGATTACTGCCAGTGCGGACAGTCGCTTAGGGGTGTATATCGACGGGCAGAAGATATCCGGTAGTGCGCAGTGTATCCACAAAAACAGAGTGATGTATCACTGCACACTCCTCTTTTCTACAAACATCGAGGCATTGAATGCCTCGCTCAATGGCAGGTCGGAGCCGGAAGTACTGGCTCCCGGTTCTCACATAGTGCGCGCCGTGCCGTCAGTAAAAAGTGAAGTGACCAATGTGTGCAGGCATTTGCAACAGCCTCCGGATATGCGACGCTTTCTACGGCTCCTGTTTCATTACTTTTTGAGTGAGAATGGAGAGAATCCTATCTATCGTTTCACCCGTAATGATATAGAAGCTATTGAACGGCTGAAGCGTGAAAAGTATGCTACGGAAGCGTGGATTTGGGGGAATTGACAGGGGACAGTGGACAATTGACAATTGACAGTGGACAATTGACAGTTATTATGCGGTGTGACAACAACTATAAACTATTAATTCGGAACTTTCTATTCTGGAAGGTTGTTTAATCTATATAAGTCAATAATAATAAAAGAATAAGTTATATGCCAAAGTTTGAAATAAAGATGCCCAAATTGGGTGAGAGTGTCACTGAAGGTACCATTATATCCTGGTCGGTACAAGTAGGCGACGTCGTTCAGGAAGACGATGTGTTGTTTGAGGTAAATACTGCCAAAGTGAGTGCCGAAGTTCCGTCTCCGGTAGCCGGTAAGGTGGTAGAGATATTGTTTAAAGAAGGCGATACGGTGCCGGTAGGAACTGTAGTAGCCCTTGTAGATATGGGGGGAGAAGGCGAAGGCGAACAGGAAGAAACCGAAACAGAGCAACCTGCAAGCGGAATACCCACTTCTGACTCTCCACAGGAGAAAGTAGTGAAAGCGGAAGAAGAGCGTTGGTACTCACCCGTTGTGTTACAGCTGGCACGGGAGGCAAAAATTCAGAGGGAAGAACTGGATACCATTCCCGGTACAGGCTATGAGGGGCGGTTGAGTAAGAAAGATATCAAAGATTACATTGCCCGGAAGAAGAGTGGTAGTCCTGCTGCGCCTAAAGTTACTGTTCAGCAAGCAGCCGCTATAGCCAAAGAGGCTCCGGTGAGTACAGCTCCGGCTACTTCGCCTGTATCTGCTGCTACCACTGCTCCGGTTGCACCGGTTGTCTCGTCTGCTCCGGTAGCCGGTTCTACTTCGGATGTGGAAGTGAAGCCTATGGATTTTGTCCGTAAGATTATTGCCGATCATATGGTAATGTCGAAGAAAGTTTCTCCACACGTAACCAATGTAGTCGAAGTTGATGTGACCCAGCTGGTTCATTGGCGTGAGAAGAATAAAGATGCGTTCTTCCGTCGGGAGGGTGTGAAGCTGACTTATATGCCTGTCATAACAGAGGCGGTAGCTAAAGCATTGGTTACTTATCCGCAGGTGAATGTATCTGTTGACGGTTACAATATACTGTTTAAGAAGCACATCAATATCGGGGTTGCCGTATCGCTGAATGACGGTAATCTGATTGTACCTGTCATCCATGATGCCGACCGTCTGAACCTGAACGGACTGGCACTGAGCATAAACTCACTGGCACTTAAAGCCCGCAATAATAAGCTGACTCCTGACGAGATTAGTGGCGGAACATTTACAATCACCAACTACGGTACATTTAAGATGCTTTTTGGTACTCCGGTAATCAATCAGCCGGAGGTCGCTATCCTAGGTGTGGGGAGTATTGAGAAGAAGCCGGTTGTAAAAGAAACTCCCGAAGGAGATGTGATCGCTATCCGGCACAAAATGTACCTGTCTCTCTCTTATGACCACCGGGTAGTAGATGGCTCATTAGGGGGTAACTTCCTCCGTTTTATTGCAGACTATTTAGAGCGTTTCACCTCAGAATAGTGCTCCTGTAGCGCTTCTGGACAGCTTTTTGGGGATGCTGTTATGACACACCTGTGTCACCGGTCATGACACACCTGTGTCACCAGTCATGACACACTGATGTCACCGAGCATGACATCACGATGTCACCAGGCATGACATCACGATGTCACCGGGCATGACATCACGATGTCACAACACCCCCTCCCGAAGCCTCCCTCGAAGTATCCCCTAAATGTCAAATAAAAATACACATCGATAACCCCATTAATATACAATCATCGCCTGCCGCACCTCCCCGTGCGGGAAGCACAAAGAACTATTTATGAAGAAATATGATATTAAGACTACTGACGAAGCCACGCTTCGTAAGTGGTATCATCTGATGACCCTGGGACGTGCCCTTGACGAGAAAACGCCGTCTTATTTATTACAATCTCTGGGTTGGTCTTTCCATGCCCCTTATGCGGGGCATGATGGCATTCAGTTAGCTATCGGGCAGGTTTTCACCAAAGGAGAAGATTTTCTTTTCCCATACTATCGCGATATGCTTACCGCTCTTTCTGCCGGAATGAGTGTAGAGGAACTGATTCTAAACGGCATTTCCAAAGCTACCGACCCCGGTAGTGGCGGTCGTCACATGTCCAATCACTTCGCCAAACCGGAGTGGCACATTGAAAATGTCTCTTCTGCCACCGGTACACACGACTTGCATGCCGCAGGCGTAGCCCGGGCTATGGTTTACTACGGCCACCGGGGTGTTGCGATCACTTCGCATGGTGAATCGGCCTCCTCCGAGGGCTTTGTTTACGAAGCTGTCAATGGGGCCAGTCTTGAGCGCCTGCCTGTTATCTTTGTATGGCAGGACAATGGTTATGGTATCTCTGTTCCGAAAGATGAGCAGACTGCCAACCGTAAAGTTGCCGATAACTTCTCCGGCTTTAAGAATCTGAAAATCATTCATTGTAACGGCAAAGACGTGTTCGACTCTATGAATGCGATGACCGAAGCCCGTGAGTTTGCCATTGCCAATCGCACCCCGGTGATTGTGCATGCCAATTGTGTCCGTATCGGTTCGCATTCCAATTCGGACAAGCATACCCTTTACCGCGATGAGAACGAACTTACCTATGTGAAAGACGCCGATCCGCTGATGAAATTCCGCCGGATGTTGCTCCGTTACAAACGACTGTCGGAAGAGGATTTGCAAAAGATAGAAGCCGAAGCGAAAAAAGAGCTTAGTGCTGCCAATCGCAAAGCACTTGCTGCTCCCGATCCCGATCCGAAGTCGATTTTTGACTTTGTACTGCCGGAACCTTATGAACCGAAGAAGTACCCGGATGGAACTCACAATGAGGTAGAAGGAGAGAAGGCTTTTATGGTGACTGCTATTAATGAAACACTGAAATCTGAGTTCAGGCGCAATCCCGATACCTTTATCTGGGGACAGGATGTGGCAAACAAAGAAAAAGGAGGCGTATTTAATGTCACCAAAGGCATGCAACAGGAGTTTGGCGATGCCCGTGTATTCAGTGCACCGATTGCCGAAGATTATATCGTAGGTACAGCCAATGGTATGTGTCGCTTCGACCCGAAGATACATGTTGTGATAGAGGGTGCTGAGTTTGCCGATTATTTCTGGCCGGCCGTAGAGCAGTACGTAGAGTGTACACACGAGTACTGGCGAAGCAACGGAAAATTTGTTCCCAATATCACCCTGAGATTAGCTTCGGGTGGTTATATCGGTGGCGGACTGTATCACTCCCAAAACATAGAAGGAGCTCTTACCACCCTTCCCGGAGCGCGGATTGTGTGTCCTTCTTTTGCCGATGATGCGGCCGGACTGCTTCGTACAAGTATGCGTTCGCGGGGATTCACTTTGTTTATTGAACCGAAAGCTCTGTACAATTCAGTAGAAGCCTCAGCCATTGTGCCCGAAGATTTTGAGGTACCTTTTGGTAAGGCCCGTATCCGTCGTGAAGGTTCCGATCTGAGTATTATCACTTATGGCAATACTACCCATTTTTGCCTTAACGTAGCCGAACGCCTGGCGAAGGAAAACGGATGGGAAGTGGAAGTGATCGACCTTCGTTCACTGATCCCGTTAGACAAAGAGACTATCTTTGAATCGGTAAAGAAAACCAGCAAGGCATTGGTGGTGCACGAAGATAAAGTCTTTTCGGGCTTTGGTGCCGAGGTAGCTGCTACTCTTGGGACAGAGATGTTCAGGCATCTTGATGCTCCTATTCGTCGCGTAGGTTCCACATTTACACCGGTTGGGTTTCATCCGGCACTGGAACGTGCTATTTTGCCCGATGAAGAAAAGATATATGCAGCAGCAAAAGAGTTATTGGAATATTAAGAAAGATAGATTGATAAATAATCGTTCATCATTATATGATACTGTTATTGAAACGCAGAAACTCACAGATTCACGCAAAGCATATCATCGCTCAAGTATAGCGCAGCCATTTAATCTGCGAAAATCTGCGATCATTTGCGTTTCAATAAAACACTGTCACATAGTATGAACTTAATTTGAAGTATTACTTATATGAAAAAGATAGCATTGATTTACGCTGCCAATTCGGATAAGACGGCCTTGGTAGCAAAAAAGATACAAAAAGAGCTGGGTGATGCAGTTGAGATAGTCTCTGTAGAGAACGCCTGGCAGAATGATTTTGAAGCATACGACCATTTGATTGTGGGAGCTTCTACCTGGTTTGACGGAGAACTGCCTACCTATTGGGATGAACTTCTGCCGGAGCTGAGGACACTTCAACTGAAGGGAAAGAAAGTAGCCATCTTTGGCCTGGGTGACCAGGCAAAGTATCCTGATAACTTTGTAGATGGTATGGGCATACTGGCAGATGTTTTTGAAGAAGACGGAGCCACCCTGGTTGGTTTTACTTCTACAGAGGGATATAAATTTAATAAGTCTCGTGCACTGCGTGGCAATCAATGGTGTGGCTTGGTTATTGATCTTGATAATCAGGCGGAACTGACGGACAAGCGGGTGAGGGAGTGGTGCAAGGAGATTATAAAGTAGTGATTAGTGATTAGTGATTAGTGGGCTGCGCTATGGCAACGATTGCGCAGCCCACTAATCACTAATCACTTATCGCTAATCACTTACCACTAATCACTCTCTCTCCCTACCAA
Organism: Bacteroides sp. K03; assembly: GCF_019734355.1. Taxonomy (NCBI): domain Bacteria; kingdom Pseudomonadati; phylum Bacteroidota; class Bacteroidia; order Bacteroidales; family Bacteroidaceae; genus Bacteroides; species Bacteroides sp. K03. Next base: position 63,767 of record NZ_JAASHC010000003.1, on the reverse strand, counting down.
TACCAACAAATACCGAAAGCCATTGGCGATACATCCGGTCCCTTTCCTTTTTCAAAGAGTCCGTAGGTAGAATAACGCAGATAGAAGCCCAGGCTGCCATATCCAGCTTGTGCCAGCAGGTTGATGCCTACCGGGTGTACATACATGCCTTTACCCAGTGTCTCTTTGTGTCCGTTTACTTTTGCCATTGATTTCACACCGTGGCGTATTTCCACTTCCGGTCCGGCAGCAAAGAATACGGGGCGACGTCCGTTGATCCTTGTCTGCCATTCGATAGAGATAGGAATACGAAAATGGAAGTAGCGCAGACGGCTTTTGTTATAAATCGTTTCCTCATCTCCGTCAAAGACACCCGTACTGCCTTCTGCTTTCAGGAAAGCCTGATTGCCGTCCAGACGGAAAGAGGTATATCCCCAACCCAGCCCGAAGGTCATCCCCCAGTGACGATCACGGGTCAGAGCAATATGGCTGGAGAAAAGATTGGCGCCGATTTCCCAGGATTTACCGGCATCCAGTGATGCTTTTCCGGTGGGGCCGAAACTATAGAAATCATTCGTGAGACGGCTGAATCCCATATAAAAACCACTGGAATGTGGGTCGAAGCGGTTGTGCTTTTTCGGTGCAAAGGGGAGCGCATCCAATATGCTTGGGCGGTCAGAGTCGATACGGGTGAGGTAGACGCCTTCAAAAAGCTTTTCTTCCTGTCTGGTGTCGTTACTGATATTCTCTTCGTAGATTTTGATTTTCACGTTACCTTCTCCCTTCAGGATAATGATAGAGTCGCCGGAAGTGTTTACGGTCGTTTGTTTTCTGGTTTCGTTTTCTTGTGCTGCAATACCCATGAACGGGAAGAGCATCATACATGCTAAAATGATCTTTTTCATGTCTTTATCGTTTTTATTGTTTTAGTTTTTTCTTTGGAATAAGAGTGCTACAAGCTCGTCCGAATTCAGATTGCCTTCGATATAGATCAAGGTAGCGCTGTTTTTCTTCCCGATCTTGAACAGGAGGAAACGGTTCAGCTTCTCTTTGCCTTTTTTCACCTGAGTGAGTTGGTAATAGGCAGTCAGCAGTTTACCGTCTTCGATGATCTCCTGTATTTTTTTCATAGTTCCTTCTTTCTGGTCTTTCTCCAGACAATCCAGTATATAAGGTAATGCTTCTGTCACATCTTTGAAAACCAGACTTTTGTATAGGTCGATACGGTAGGAGTCCAGCATGTCTCGGGACAATTCTACCATCGTCACACCCTTTTGCTTGCCGTATTTCTGAAATACGGAAGCACTGTGCAGATCTTCCTGCGCCTTTATACCAGCCGGGAAGGCAGCTAATAGCAGGATGATAAGTGTTGTGCGAATGACTGTGTTCATATAGGTTCTTTTTATTTTTTTTGATAGTTTACTACTGTTTCTATTCGCCAAAGAGGCTGTCGAGAAGTTCATCTTCGTCGAGGCTTACATTGCGGAAAGCCGCCATAGCTTGTTCGCGCACCAGATTTTCGTCCGTGTAGCACTTACCGTCGATGATGACGTAGCTGTCGGGCATAGCGTTGAAGTGACGGTGAATACCGGCAATGCCCAGTAGCAGAAGCAGCCCGGCGGCAATTCCGCTCAGGGTGTAGATGGCGTGGCGACGGAGCTTTCTTTGCTTTGTAGCAGGCTCTGTATCGGTGACCTTAGCTTGCCTGTTTTCTTTTTCAAGGAAAGCAAACAGGGGGCTGTATTCTTTCAGGTGTTCCGGCACGATTCCCTGGGTGAAGAAGTGTCTGAGTTCGCGTTCTTCTTCGCAAGAGGTTTCACCTTCAAAGTATTTATTTAATAATTCTTCTATATTCATGCTTCGTTTCTCCTTTTTCTTTCTTGTATGGTTTGCAGGTAAATGTCTCTAACTTTCTTTCGTGCTCTGGACAAGTTGCTGCGGATAGCTTCAGGATTACATCCGGTGATTTCCGCAATTTCGTCTGTTTCGTATTCCTGCACGTCCTTCATTTGTATGATGGTGCGTTGCAGACTGGGTAGCGAGTCGATGATTTCGCGCATCAGGCGGAATTCATCTTTCTCTTCGAGTACTCGCTCCGGAGTAGCCGATTGGCTGGGGGCTTGCACCTGATCCAGTGAAAGGGCGTCCGGGCGTCGGGCCCGCCAGATATCCATGCAGAGGTGGTGCGTCATGGTCATGGCCAAGGCTTCGATACTGCGGTATTCGTCCAGTCTCTGGCGCATATTCCATAGCTTCAGCATGACTTCCTGCACTGCGTCTTCGGCATCGGAGGGATCTTCTGTCAATTTCCGCGCATAGTTTAATAACTTTTCGCGGAGGGGTAGCACGTCTATTTTAAATTGTTTAAGTTCCATTTACATCAATAAGACGGAGGGAGAGGAGAAACGTGACATCAAAGATAGAATTTTTTTAAGTAAACTGGAAAGATAGGCTGCTTTCTGTCTCTGTTACAGTCTTTTTTATTAAGTAATCGTTCATCATTATGTGATACTCTTATTGAAATGCAGAAACTCATAGATTCACGTAAAGCATATCATTGCTCAAGTATAGCGCAGCCATTTAATCTGCGAAAATCTGCGATCATTTGCGTTTCAATAAAATGTTGTCATAGTATGAACTAAATTTGAAGTACCACTTACTATTATCAAACTATCATTTGCTGATAAGCTGTTGCATAGGAGTCTTTAAGCAAGGATAAACAATGGTAGAGGTAACGATTGGGTAACCGTTTGGCAAATACTTAACTTTTATTGTTGGCAGATCCTATTCTGATATACTTGAAAACCATGTTGTACCAATAAAGCGGGGAATCTCATACTATCTGAGATTCCCCGCTTTATTGTAAGAGAAAAACTCTTTACTCGTATTTTTTGCATTCTTCTATTAGCTCTTCACTACATTGTTCCGGAGCTAATGGTGAAAAAAGTTCTATTAAATTATCTTCAGGATCGCGCAAATGCACCGTGCGCATTCCCCAATCAGCCATATTGGTGGGTTCATTAACAAATACCACACCCTTTTCTTTCAACGCTGTATAAGTATCGTCAACATTGTCTACACTGAATGATACAAGTGATTTCTCTCGGAATCCAACAGGCAGTTCTTTATTCGCATTACCTACAGACGGTGCCATCCAATCGGATACAAAAAGGGCAAATCCTTCTATTCCGTCTGCTACCTTAAAACTGGCATATCCACTGTTCTCATCGCCCCAAGCCGGTTCCAATCCAAGTTGTTCAGAGTAGAACTTAAAACATTTAGCAAAATCCTTAACCAATAATCTTACATTACTAAATTTCATTGTTGTCGAATTTTTATGGTTATTCTTATACGTGTGTTTCTTGAATTATTCATTAGCAATGACTTTTATATCTTTCCCAGTATCTTATCCATCACCCAATTGGTAAGTGTGGCACTTTCGCCGTCGCACGTACAGATTGATTTTCCTAACAGATGGTCTACCACTGCCTGAATAAGCGGTTGTTGTACATGTTCAGGGTTTTCGATATGTATCTCTTCCCGTCCTCGTTCCGTATGTAGTGCAATGGGATCAAATGAAAAGACGGAGAAACAGATCATACCTTTGTCACCGATAATTTCGATACGGTCTTCCTTGGCGGACTCATGTGCAACGAAGCACCAGGAGCCACTCCCTACCAGTCCGTTGTCAAACTGGAAGCAGGCACTCAATGTGTCTTCTGCCGGATACAATCCGCCACGGTTACTTTTATAACCACTGGCTTCGAGGATGCAACCAAACATCTCCTGCAATAAATCTATCTGGTGAGGGGCGAGATCATAGAAATAACCACCTCCGGCGATGTCTGCCTGCACCCGCCAGGGTAGGTTGTCGCGGTTATAGTCCAGATCGCGGGGAGGCTGGGCGAAGCGGATTTGTATATTGATTACATTGCCGATAGCACCTTCTTCCACAAGCTGTTTTACCTTGATGAAGTAGGGCAGGTAGCGACGGTAGTAAGCCACGAAACAAGGAACGCCCGTTTCGCGTGAGATACGGTTGATACGGGTGCACTCTTCATAAGTGACGGCCATTGGTTTCTCTATATAGGCGGGCTTGCCGGCTTTCATTGACATGATGGCGTATGTGGCGTGAGAGGAAGGGGGAGTGGCAATGTAGATGGCGTTTACCTCCGGATCATCAATAAGCTCCTGAGCATCGTCATACCATTTTCTGATACCTCTTTCCTCTGCATAAGCTTTTGCTTTGGAGCCGTCACGACTCATTACGGCCACCACCTCAGAGCCTTCCACCTTTTGGAACGCAGGGCCGCTTTTCTTCTTTGTCACTTCACCGCAACCGATGAAGCCCCATTTAATAATCTTTTCACTCATACCTATCTGTTTTTTTTACGATCACAAAGATAAGAATATTTTTCTGTCAAGAGCATATTTATTGATTCTTAACTTAAAAGCGTTCCTTTTGAGAGAAAATGCTGTTTGCATCATAACACAGTGGTATTTCTATCGTAACATACCGGGAAACAAACCGTAACATATTGGGAAACTTTTGGCGAGTACCGGGGAAAATAGCATGAAGTATCCAGCTCGCAGGCTTTCTATGACGTATGTGCATAAAAAAAGGAGAGCGCGTAGTGCCCCTCCTTTATGTGCAGTTTAACTGAATCTCCTTTATGAATCCATTGACCAATATACGACATTGAAATCTCAAAGCCAGGCTTTTCACCTTTTATTCTCTTACAAATCACTTCCTACTCCTTGCCATAGTATTTTCGGTAGATTTCTTTGTATTCTTTTCCTTCACGGAATTTTGTAAGCCAGGAGTTGAGGCTGTCCAGTAATACAGGTGATTGCTTGCTGACACCCCATGAATAAAATTGTGTAAAGCTGATATCCGTACTGATGTCAAGTTGTGGCAACGAATCTGCCGCTGCCCGGGCAATGCTTTCGTCGCACACGGCATAATCGATATCTCCGTGAGCTACCATTGCTATCAGTTGTTCCGAACCGTATTTTTCTACTTCGTTGGTGTAAATCGTATCTCCTATCTCATTTCCCAGATTGCGAATGCGGAGGATGGATGGCGAACCTTTTACTACATGGAGTGTCCGCCCTGCCAGATCGAGCTGATTTTTGACAAAGAGTGAATCGTGCTCGGATACAGGTTTGCGTTGAACTAACACCTGTTTGCTTAGAATGATGGGGGAAGTGAGAAGTAAAGAGTCCTTGAGTTCGCTGGTCACCAGGATGCCGTAGGCGATAACGTCATACTTTCCTGTTTCTAATCCTTGCAACCGTTGCCCGAAACTCATCACTGGAGATACCTGTGCCTGGATTCCCTTATCCCGGGCGAAGGCTTCTATCAGTTCGTAGTGAAAGCCCGTCACCGTATCACCGTCCACGTAAAAGCTGATAGAATTGTATTCTGTTGCTGCATGGAGAATGCCGCTTGCAATGATCTCGGCATAGTCTCGCGGATGTCCGTTCTCTTTCTCCTTCTTCTGTGGCCAGAGCCAAAGTACCAGAAAGCATATGACTCCCAGTAACAGGTATTTCAGATATTTCCGTTTTATTGGTTTCATAGGTTCACGAGGTCATTAATCGTAGAAGTTCCAGGAAACTCCAAACTTTAGCAATCGTGGATTGATCGGATAGTGGGGAGCATAAAACGAGTTCGGCCGATTTATAAGTCCGTCGTTCACGTGATACATCATGACGAAGAAACGTGTCCGTTTCAGGTGCAGATTGGCATATACATTGACAATAGGATAAGCACCTATCTCTACCTGATCTTTGGACGATTGAAGGTAAAATTGTCCGGTAGCAGGCATATAGGCCGGAGCATAATATTTAGTGAAGTAGCGTACATCGGCACCCAGTTGCACACTCAATACTTTCTTTGCGAGTTTAAAGTCGAGGTAAAGATTGTGGTACAACGAGAGAGTGGGGAGCGGAAGCACTGTACTGTTACTTGATTTCTGCCAGGTCACTTCATTGTCCAGATGGAGAATGCCGAGGCGAAAGTCTTGTGCCAGAGTAGCCGAAACTACCTGTACGTTGCCTCCAAATTGTTCGGGCACTGCCTGCTGGTTGAAGTAAGTATAATTCTTGATATTCTCTACGCCTGCTTTCAGATGCGTTTTCCAACGGTCGATGTTTAGTTCTCCTTCTATGCGGGTACGAAATTCCTTGTCCATGTTATCATTGTCCCAATAGAAGTGTTTGGAGTGATAATGGCGCATGTAGAACGAGGGCAGTGTGTTGCTGACAGACGCGCGTGCTATCAGGCTCACCGTATCCTTGCCCAAACGGAAGTTCAGATCGATATCTCCTTTTACGTTGAATTGTCCGATGGCTTTTCCCAATAAGCCTACTTCACCTATGGCGTGGTAGTGGAGTACTTTCCCTTGTCGCTTAGCCAGCTCGCCACCTACAAAAACCTCATTTTCTGTATAGTGATCTTTACTGACAGAGTCTGCATTCATCAGTTCATATTTACTGAGTTTATGCGATATGAAGGCAGTGACCCCGGCTTTGGCATATTTGTTAAAACCTTCGAGCAGGGAGATTCCAAATGTATTCTTTATGCCGATATAGGAGGTGGAATCATCCACCACATAAGGTTGTCCCGGTTTGATGTACGTATTTTGGTAATAATCTTTCAGTTGGTCGTTGGACGTAAATTTACGCTTCGTCCATTCCACCTGCATCGTGTGAATGAAACTGGTGACGGGCACAAACTCTTGTTGAGGAGGCAACGTATCATTTTCCTGTTGAGGGAGGTCGCGATGGAATCCCAGTTTGTAGCGTTGCGTCAGGAATACATAGCTGTCAGTATTACGGGAAGTGGCTGTATTCATCACTGTCGGCATGTTGGTAGATTCATACACTCTTCCACCTTCTGCTGCACCCTCGGGATCTTTGATATAATCGTCGTTCGTGATACCTCCGTTCTCGTTGTTCTTCAGGTAGTTGTAGCTATACAGCAAAGTCCCTTCATATTTCTCTCCCATATAACTGATAAAGGGAGCTGCGTTGAAGTATGAGGTACTTGAATGGTTGTAATATCCGCGTCCATACAGATAGTCGATGTTGAAGCCGAAAGCAAGCCGCTTGTTGACATTCACCGAAAAATAAGATTTGAAACGCTCTTCTCCGTTTATTTTGTTACCTGCTTTGTTATAGGTCAGATTCGTATATGGAACATTACTATTGGTAAAATTAAATTCATCAGGCCGCACGAAGAAGAAAGAATATGGCTGCATGAAGATAGTTGGTTCTGCTGCCTGCCGGTCAAAGAAGATACGAGACATACGTGGAGCACCCATGTTACCTAAGTAATTATAGTGTCCGGTCATACCTTCTGTCAGATTAGCATTCTGGTAGTTAAGTCGGACTGTATCGGCAGGAATACGGGTTACGTTTCCCAGATTTTCGCTGACACGCCACATGTAAAGTTTGGGTGGAAGTCCCTGGATTTCTACATTTGCGCTATCCAGACTTTGGGGACGCATGGCAGGGTCTATCTGGTTGCCATATTGGTCTACGATATTGCCAAATTCATCCTGTCGGTCTCCGTACGGATTGTTTGGGTTGACTTGCGCTTGGATAGCCAACTGACCTACGATAAAGAGTAGTATATATGTAAGTAGGATTCGTCTCATAATTGGGCGCAAATATACGACAAAAAAGTTGAAGCTTACAGAGTTGAAACCTTAATTAATTGAAAGTTGAAAATTGAAAATTGAAAGTTAGCTGCGCTGCCATGCTGCATAGTAACTTTCAATTTTCAATTTTCAACTTCCAACTAAATTAAGCCTCCCTGATCAGTTCCATCCCTTTCTTGATGGCTTCTTCATTCATCGGTATCAGGTGATGATGGCGTTCGGGGAGAGTTTTCTTTAATCCTTTGATAACATTTTCCAGCGTTACAATAGGACGTAGTTTCAGTAAGCCACCCAGTACGATCATGTTGAATGCTTTGGCATTCTTCATTTCATTGGCTGCATCCATAGCATCAATGCGGTATACTTTGATGTCTTTGCGGGTAGGTGGGTTGATAATTCCGTATCCGTCGTAGATAAGAATTCCACCCGGCTTGATACGGCTCTCAAACTTCTCGAGCGAAGGCTGGTTTAATATGATAGCTGTGTCATACTGACTTAGAATCGGAGAGGAGATTCTGTCATCACTTACGATCACCGTTACGTTGGCAGTTCCACCGCGTTGCTCCGGTCCGTAAGCTGGCATCCAGGTTACTTCTTTGCCTTCCATCAGTCCGGAATAAGCTAAAATTTTTCCCATAGACAGTACTCCCTGTCCACCGAATCCTGCTATAATTATTTCTTCTTTCATTTTTTAATAATGTGCTAATGTGCCAATGTGCTAATGTGTCAATTAAGGGTTACATTTGCTGTTTGGCCGAATTAATAATGCTGTTTAGTAATCTCAATATGTCGCCGAGGTCATTTAGCAGATTCTTTTCATAGGGATAATTTGTAGCTTCTTCACAAAGCAATAGCCAGTATTTGGTCTCTTCTGCTTCCTTTGCAGCTATTTTGAGTTTATGAATAAAATCAGCTCTACTCTCACAGTTTTGTGCCTCATGTATATTTGCGCCAATAGATGTTCCACTTTTTAATAATTGGTGGGATACTACAAATTTTTTGTTTTGTTCAAGAGTTTCGCAATAGTTTATGATAGATAAAGCAAATGCAAAACTCTTATCCAAAACAATATTTCCAGTCTTTATTGGCATATTGGCACATTGGCATATTGAATAATCATTATTCTTTATTTTTCAAGTCACCGAGCGGATAGAATGGGAACATATGTTCTTCCATCCATTTGTTAGACTTTTCGGGAGTCATTTTCCAGCCGGAACTACAAGTAGAAACAATTTCTACCAGGTTGGAGCCTTTGCCAGCCATAGAGTTTTCAAATGCTTTGCGGATCGCTTTCTTTGCTTTACGGATTGCAGGAACCGATTGTACGGATTGACGGGTAACGTATGCCGTACCTTCCAGTTGCGCAGCAATTTCAGTAATTTTCAGAGGATATCCGTGCAAGTCTACATCACGTCCGTAGGGGCAAGTGGCGGTTTTCATACCCACGAGGGTTGTTGGAGCCATCTGTCCACCGGTCATACCATATATGGCATTGTTGATGAAGATGATAGTGATATTCTCACCGCGATTGAGTGCATGGATTGTTTCGGCTGTACCGATACAGGCAAGGTCACCATCGCCCTGGTAAGTGAATACCAGACGGTCCGGCCATAAGCGTTTGATGGCTGTTGCCAATGCAGGGGCACGTCCGTGGGCTGCTTCCTGCCAGTCGATATCGAGATAGTTGTAAATGAAAACGGCACAACCTACGGGAGAGATACCAACGGTTTTATCTTCCATTCCCATCTCTTCAATGACCTCGGCTATGAGCTTGTGTACCACACCGTGACTGCAACCCGGGCAGTAATGCATGGCGTTATCATTCATCAGAGTCGGTTTTTTATAAACCAGATTCTCGGGCTTGATTATTTCTTCTTTAGTCATAACTTAATTTTTTTTGGTTGATGAGGTTTAAGTTGACAATTTGACAAGTGGATTTACCATCCTGCATCTTGTCTTTTTGTTAACTTTCTCCTTATCTGTTGGTGAATCGTATGAAAAACTCCATCAGCTTGACAAAGATTGCCGCACCGCATACGTATATGAATATCTTGAAATCGTCTGCTACAAAGTAAACGATAATAGCCGCTAAAGCGAGTATGATGAAAAGTATATTCAATACGTTTCTTATTTTATCGGGATTCATCTTTTTATTTACAATTTAAACATTTACAATTTACAAAACTGAACACAGCCATTTACGATTTGAAGTATCTACAATTTGCTTTTATCCGCAAGGCAAATTGTAAATTGTAAATGGTCATTGTATATTACATGATTTTTTCTTTCAGTGCACTCACAATCTCGTCCGGATCGGGCACAATACCACCAAGACGGCCAAAGTGTTCTACTTTTATTTTTCCGTTTACTGCCAGGCGTACGTCTTCGATCATTTGTCCGGCATTCAACTCAGTAACAAGCATACCTTTCACCTTATCGGCATACGCTGCAATAGCTTTTGTGGGGAACGGCCACAGAGTGATAGGACGAAGCATACCTACTTTGATACCCTCTTCACGTGCCAGCTCCATTGCCTTCTGTCCGATACGTGCCATAGAGCCAAATGCTACAATCAGGTATTCCGCATCTTCACAGTCTATTTCTTCAAAGCGCACTTCGTTTTCTTCGATTACGCGGTATTTTGCCTGGAAACGGATGTTGTTCTTTTCCATTTCTTCGGGGCGGAGTTCGAGCGAAGTGATAATATTGGGTTTACGGTCTTTGGTTTTACCGGTAGTGGCCCATGGACACTGTTCGATTACTTCTGCATCCGTGCGACGGGGTTTCATCGGTGGCAATACTACTTTCTCCATCATTTGTCCGATAACACCATCGGCAAGGATGATGGCAGGGTTACGGTATTTGAAGGCCAGTTCGAAAGCGAGCCCAACGAAGTCGGCCATTTCCTGTACAGAAGCCGGGGCAAGTGCAATCAGTTTATAGTCGCCATGTCCACCACCTTTCACTGTTTGGAAATAGTCTGCCTGGCTTGGCTGGATGGTTCCCAGACCAGGACCACCGCGCATTACGTTTACGATCAGACAGGGGAGTTCGGCTCCTGCCAGATAAGAGATGCCTTCCTGTTTCAGGCTGACACCAGGGCTTGAAGAGGAGGTCAACACCATTTTCCCACTTCCGGCACCGCCATATACCATATTGATAGCTGCTACTTCACTCTCTGCCTGGAGCACTACCATACCGGTGGTTTCCCACGGTTTCAAGTCGGCCAGCGTTTCCAATACCTCCGATTGCGGAGTAATAGGATAACCGAAGTATCCGTCGGCACCACAGCGAATGGCTGCATGGGCGATGGCTTCGTTACCTTTCATTAATACTACTTCTTCTGTCATAATAATAATTTGCTAATCTACTTTAACTTTATACACAGAGATACATCCGTCCGGACAAACCGTTGCACACGAGCTGCATCCGTTGCAGGTATCTTCCAATACTTGGCGGGCATAATTGTACCCCTTTACATTCACCTCTTTGGTGAGTGATATTACATCGAGCGGACAAGCCACTACACACAGGTTGCAGCCTTTGCAACGCTCCGTGTCGACCACGATTGCTCCTTTAATTTTTGCCATAATCTATCGATTTTATTACGTTTATTGATTATACATGTCTTTGTGATAGAACTCCAGAATATCCATTACCATCTTGCGAGCTTGCAAGGCAGGACTTTCGGGGTTAATCTCGATGGCGGATTGATAATTGTTGAGGGCTTGCTGCCAGTTGCCTTGCTTTCGGTAGGCATTGCCCCGCAGGTAGTAAACTTCGTCTTTGGGGGCGAAGTCTGTTTGAGTGAGAAGAGCATCAAGGGCTTCAATTGCTTTATTTATATCTCCCTGATTGATAAGCTCTTTTATGGTCTCCAATTGTTTCATATTTAAATGAGTTTCAGAGTTTGCACCACAAAGATAGTTTTTTATTTATATACACAGCTTATGTCGTGGGTTAAATTTATCCTTATTGTACTTTTTCTTATCAAAAATGAGGGTGTATAGGTGGGTTTTAACGACATTTTGTTATTTTATGTTTTTAAGCAGAAACTACCTGATTGTTAGCGTATAATGGATTTAATGTAGAAAAAGAAATGGGGGGATTGCATATGTAGATAATGCCAGAAGGAAGCAGTGTAATAATGAAAGTTAAGAAAGGAGCGGATAGGGTGGGAAGAATACGAAAGACTGTACCAGAATGAATCTGGAACAGCCTTTTCTCAATCGTTTTGTTACTTCACGAGTTCACCGTTGATGTACAGATTTTTTAGAGTGACATCGTGAGCACCTTTGATGTCGTTGCCTCCTTTGGCTACGTTGTTGAAGTGAGAATCTTCTACGCTGATATTGTATACATGCTGGTCGTCATCCAGTCCGATGATAAGCACTCCCAGACGGCTTTTTTGGCAGGTTACATTTTTCAGGTGTACATTGCGCACGGTAGGAGTGAAGCCACGGTTGCACTGTTCCCGGTTCTCATATTGCAGATTGATGCGTAGTACGGCTTCCCGGCATTGTCCTACGGTGATGTTGCGTACAAATACATTTTCGATGATTCCACCCCGGCAGGTACTGGTTTTGATACGGATCACCCGGTCGAGATTCGGGCTGTCCATCTGGCAATTCTCAACAAACAGGTTACGATAGCCGCCGGATATTTCACTACCGATAACAACGCCACCATGTCCGTTTTTCATTTTACAGTTGCGTACGATGATGTTTTCGCTGGGTATATTCCATTTGCGCCCGTCTGCATTGCGTCCCGATTTGATGGCGATGCAATCGTCCCCGGTATCAAAAGTGCAGTTCTCTATCAGTACATTTTTGCAGGATTCAGGATCGCATCCATCTCCGTTGGGGCCACGGTTGAATATGTTGACACCACGTACAATCAGGCTTTCGCAGAACAGAGGGTGAATCACCCAAAAGGGAGAGTTCAGTAGTGTGACATCTTCTATCAGGACGGTACTGCATGCATAAAGATTGATTAACTGAGGACGCAGCCCGTCTTCCGGAGTCATGATGCGTTTGTAAACCGGGGTTGATGTTTCGCCGTACATCAGCAGGCGCTCACGTCCACCGTTGCGCTGTGCCACCATTCCCTCTTTCCAGCCATATTTGGGTGCGCCACACATGGGCCACCATGTTTCGTTGGAGCCTTGACCGTCAATGGTTCCTTTGCCGGTAATAGCAATATTGGTTTCGCCATAGGCGTAGATTAGTGGGCGGGCGTTGTAACAATCCAGCCCTTCCCAACGGGTGATTACTCCGGGGAAGTATAAGCTCTGGTCGGTGAGGAATTTTAGTACGGCACCTTCTTGCAGATGAAAGTTAACGTTGCTTTTCAGGGTAATGGGGCCTGTATAAAAGGTTCCTTGGGGGACAACAACTGTGCCGCCACCAGCAAGGCTGCATTTGAGAATAGCCTGGTTGATGGCTTCGTGGCAGGGCTCGGTTTCATTGTCCGGTTTTGCACCAAAGTCAGTGATATTGTAGGTTTGTTTTGGGAAAGAGGTTTTCTTGATTTGTTTTTCAATCTTAGCACTTTCTTTGAATGCTTTGTCAAAGTCAATCGGGTTGGCAAAAGCAATTGCTGTTACTAACAGTAGAGACAGGAAGCTAAATCGTTTCTTCATTTGTTTCTTGTTGTTTTTTTGATGGATATTGGATTTTAAGTATGCAAAAATACGAAGTAACGCGGTTTTTGTGCGATATATTTTGATTGAAAGGGTGTAATTTTTGATTAATATAAGGGGGAGGAGAGGTAGAAAGGGGGATAGTATTATAATAAAAAATAAAGAGAGACATACAGTAATGCGTCTCTCTTTATTCTTTTATCTTTATTTATTTCACGGGAATTTTATCAATTCTTTTCTGATGTCTTCCTCCCTCAAATGGGGTGTCGAAGAACTCTGTCAGAATCATATCAGCCTCTTCAGTGCTGATGAAGCGTCCCGGCATCACAAGTATATTTGCATCGTTGTGCTGGCGGGCCAGGTGTGCTATTGCAGCCGTCCAGCAAAGCGCGGCACGGATGCCCTGATGTTTGTTTAGCGTCATACTGATACCATTTCCGCTTCCACAAATGGCAATGCCCGGATAGCATTCGCCAGCTTCTACTGCCAGTGCTAACGGGTGCGCAAAATCAGGATAGTCACAACTTTCAGCAGAATAAGTACCAAAGTCTTTGTATTCCCAACCTTTTGCCTGCAACCAGCCCCGGACGAATTCTTTCAGTTCGAATCCGGCATGGTCACAGCATAGTCCGATTTTTTTCATTATAGCATCTCTTTTACCTGGTTGTACACATTGGCGGCAGTGAAGCCCAGCTTCTCGTCCAGCACTGTGTAGGGAGCAGAGAAACCAAATGACTCAAGACCGAAAACTTTACCATTAGCACCTACAAGACCTTGCAGATTTACGGGCAGACCAGCGGTGAGGCCGAAAATCTTTGCACCTGCCGGGAGTACCGATTCCTGATATGCCTTATCCTGGCTGCGGAACAATCCTTCGGAAGGTGCCGATACGATACGTACCTTCACACCGTCTTTGCGAAGCAATTCGGCTCCGGCAATGAGAGTGGCTACTTCCGAACCGGAAGCTACCAGAGTTACGTCCGGATTCTCGTCAGAACCGGCAACGATGTAAGCTCCTTTGGCCACTTGTGCATAGTCGTTGCCTGTAGGCAGGCTGACGATGTTCTGGCGGGAAAGAATCAGAGCAGTCGGGGTGTAGATATTTTCCATAGCCAGTTTCCATGCAATAGTGGTCTCTTCGGCATCTGCCGGACGGAGTACAAGCATAGAGTTGTGGCCTTTGTGATTTTTCAGTTTCTCCATCAGGCGGATTTGTGCTTCCTGCTCTACGGGTTCGTGAGTAGGGCCATCTTCGCCTACTCGGAATGCATCGTGTGACCAGATGAACTTCACGGGTTGTTCCATCAGGGCTGCCATGCGGATGGCAGGTTTCATATAGTCGGAGAATACGAAGAAGGTGGCACATGCCGGAATAACGCCACCGTGAAGTGACATACCGATGCAGACACAAGCCATGCTTAATTCTGATACGCCGGCCTGGAAGAAAGCTCCGCTAAAGTCGCCACGTTTGAAGGCATGTGTCTTTTTGAGGAAACCGTCTGTCTTGTCTGAATTAGAAAGATCGGCAGATGCTACTACCATATTCTCTACTTGTGTAGCCAGTGCACCCAGTACGGTGGCCGAAGCGGCGCGGGTGGCCACATTGGGTTTCTGTTCGATAGCGTCCCAGTTTACTTTAGGAGCTTTTCCTGCAAAGAAGGTGGCCATTTTTGCTGCCAATTCCGGGTTTGTTTTGGCCCATTCGGCTTTTGCTGCATATTTTTCGGCTACTATCTTTTTCAGGTCTTCGGTACGTTTGGCGTACAATTCGGCTACTTCCGGGAAGATAACAAACGGTTCGTCGGGATTTCCGCCCAGATTCTTGATTGTATTGATATAGGCATCACCACCTAATGGTGCACCGTGTGTAGCACAGTTGGCTTCATAGCTGCTGCCATCGGCTTTACGTGCTCCTTTGCCCATCGTGGTTTTCCCAATGATGAGTGTAGGACGTTTGCTTTCTGCTTTTGCTTCTTTGAGGGCAGTGCGGATAGCATCAGGATCATTTCCGTTGATTTCGATAACGTTCCAGTCCCATGCTTTGTATTTCATGGCCACGTCTTCTGCCGTCACTTCTTTGGTTTCGGTAGAAAGCTGAATATCGTTGGAGTCATAGAACATGATGAGATTGTCCAGTCCCAGGGTTCCGGCAATACGTCCGGCTCCTTGTGAAATCTCTTCCTGGATACCACCATCAGAGATGTAGGCATAGATAGTCTGGCTCATAACTTCACCAAAGCGGGCTTTAAGGAATTTAGCTGCGATGGCGGCTCCTACGGCAAAAGTATGTCCCTGTCCCAGCGGACCGGAAGTGTTTTCTACACCACGCATGATGTCTACTTCGGGATGTCCCGGAGTAGGGCTTCCCCATTGGCGGAACTGTGCCAGTTCTGCCAGCGTATATTTACCGGTCAGTGCAAGTACAGAGTAGAGCATTGGTGACATATGACCCGGATCGAGAAAGAAACGGTCACGTCCTTCCCAGCGGGGATTCTGAGGATCATATACTAAGAACTCAGAGAAAAGTACGTTTATAAAATCCGCACCTCCCATAGCACCACCCGGATGTCCGGAGTTGGCTTTTTCAACCATAGATGCAGCAAGAATACGGATATTGTCCGCTGCACGGTTCATAAGTTTGCTTTCGTTCATATTTATAATGATTAAGTTTTCATATTTTTCGCAAAGATAATGCAAACTGAGAGCAGAATAAAATGAACACGTTCATTTTTTTATGCCAAGGTGCAGCTTATCTTCGCTTTTTCCGCAAAGATAAGTCTTTAACGTTAATTATCGGGCATAAGAAGGGGGCTTTTTTCAATCTTTGTTTAAAGTCCGAAAGCGCTCTTCTTGTGCTGCGTACAATAACTATTTGTCCTTATCGTACTTATATCAACAAAAAGAGAGACACATCTGTTTAGGATATGTCCCTCTTTATAGAAGTTAGTTTTTGTTATTTATACGAGTTTTCTTGAACCGTCGCCGATTACAACATCATACACTTTGGGGCTTCTGCCAAATTTGGCTTTGAATGCCTCTTTTGCCTTTTCGATGAAGTTATCGTACAATTCTTCTTTAACCAGGTTGATAGTACAACCACCAAAACCGCCACCCATAACGCGTGAACCGGTTACGCCACACTCTTTTGCCAGGTCGTTGAGGAAGTCGAGCTCTTCGCAGCTTACTTCGTAGAGCTTGCTCATGCCGTGGTGTGTTTCATACATTTTCTTACCTACTGTTTCGTAGTCGCCTACTTCCAGTGCATCGCAAACGTCGAGTACGCGTTGAATTTCTTCAATCACATATTCAGCACGCATGTAGTCTTCGTCGCTGATGTCAGCTTTGGCTTCTTTGAGCATATCCATTGTGCAGTCGCGAAGGAATTCTACGTGCGGATGTTTTTTCTGGATAGCAGCTACAGCAGCTTCACAACTCTGGCGGCGCTTATTATAGGCCGATGAAGCGAGTTCATGTTTTACTACCGAGTCTACCAGTACAAGACGGTAACCTTCTGGTTTGAAGGGGAAGTACTGATACTCCAGTGAACGGCAATCCAGACGGATCAGGCTGCCTGCTTTTCCGAATACGGAGGCAAACTGGTCCATAATACCACAGTTTACACCGCAGTAGTTATGTTCTGTAGCCTGTCCCACTTTGGCCAGTTCAAATTTGTCTATTTTGTTGTCGCCAAACAGATCATTCAGTGCAAAAGCGTATGTACTTTCGAGTGCTGCCGATGAAGACATACCAGCTCCCAGAGGCACATCGCCAGAGAAAGCAGTATTGAATCCTTTCACATCAACACCACGTTTAATCATTTCGCGGCATACACCGAAGATATATCTTGCCCAACTTGCTTTCGGAGCATCTTCTTCGTTCAGCCCGAATGATACATAGTCTTTCAGGTCGATAGAGTATGCGTTGACTGTATTGGTTCCGTTTGGTTTGATTTCTGCAATCATGCCTTTATCTATAGCTCCCGGGAATACGAATCCACCATTGTAGTCGGTGTGTTCGCCGATAAGATTAATGCGGCCCGGTGAGGCGTAAACTGATCCTGTAGTTCCGTCAAAGTGTTTAATAAAACGGCTTCTTACGTGTTCTATATCCATGATAATATCTTTTTAATTGGTTAATATAATAGTTTATTCAACCGGAATATTCTTGTTTACATTCTTGCAACCGATCAATGCGTAGTACAGCATGTAAGCTACACCTGCAAAGATTACCCAGAAGCTTGACATATAGCTGCTTGTTACGTCGGCCACACCACCCTGGATAAGCGGAAGGATACCACCACCGCAAACCATTACCATGAAGATACCTGATGCCATTGCTGTGTACTTACCCAGACCTTCTACAGCCAGGTTGAAGATGCCACCCCACATGATAGAAGTACAAAGACCGCAAAGGATAAAGAACATGATACCGATAGGTACATTAGCCATACCAAAGCTGATGTCTGATTTGAATACAGGCATATTGATTGTAGCCTCAACCGGAGCAAACATACCCACAAGCAGGAAGCCCAGTGCGAACAAACAAACGGTAGTTAATTGGGTTTTGCTGGAGAACTTAGCACCAAGTGCACCACCACAAAGACGGCCAATCATCATCAGGAACCAGTAAGTACCTACGATAGAACCCGCCATAGCTGTATCCATACCAATACCTTTTGCGCCGGCAGCTTCCGGAGAAGTAGTCAGGAACAAGTTTACGAAGTTAGGAATACCTACTTCAACGCCTACGTATACGAAAATAGCAACAGTTCCGAGTACAAAGTGACGGAAAGACATTGGACTGTGAGTATCTTTCACCTTGTGGTCTGAAGCGTGCTCCATGTGCGGTTCCGGAAGTTTCATACTGCCCAATACAATGAATGCTATAGCGAAGATACCCATTGCGATGAACAATGCAGGATTAGCGTCACTAATCTTGGTATCCTGGCTGATAGTACCAATCAGATAACCGCCCAGTACCGGAACGATAGTAGCTGCGATAGAGTTTAGAGAACCTCCGAACTGAATCAGCTGGTTACCTTTTTTGCCACCGCCGCCCAGTGTGTTCAACATCGGATTTACTACAGCGTTCAGCATACACATAGAGAAACCGGAAACGAAAGCACCACCCAGGTATACCCAGAAAGCGATCAATTCACCGGGAGCATAAGAAATTTGTCCGGAAAGGAACTGGATTCCTACGCCGACAAATCCAACGGCAACGGCGATTAATGCTGTTTTCTTATAACCGATTCTTTTCAGCATAATACCGGCAGGAAGCCCCATAAAGGCATAAGCTATGAAGTTTGCTGCATTACCCAACTGGGTCATCCAGTTAGGAGCATTGAATTGTTCTTTTACGATGAGTCCGAGCGGGTTTGTAAATCCTGTTACGAACGAAATCATAGCGAAGAGGGCGAACATCATTGCAATAGGCAATAGATAGCTCTTTTTCTGTTGTGTCATGGTTTTAAAAAAGTTGTTAGTTTATAAAATTAGGTTATTTAGTTATTAATTGACAATAGACAATTGACAGTTGACGGTGATAGTTAACAGTGGGTTATGCTATATGATGCTGCATAATAACTGTCAATTGTCAACTGTCAATTGTCCACTTTATAAGTTTTCGACAGAAAATTTATAAATCGTTACCTGTTGGTACTCGTCTCCCGGAAGCAGTACGGCTGAAGGGAAATGAGGTTTATTGGGCGTGTCGGGGAAGCATTGTGCTTCGAAGCAGATGGCACTGCGAGCCGGGAAAGTGGCACCGTGTGAACCTTCAAAGCCGTTGAGCCAGTTGCCCGTATAGAGTTGCACGCCGGCCTCGGTGGTATAAACTTCCATGACGCGTCCGCTTACGGGATCTGTGCAAGTGGCAGCCAGATCCAGCGAACCGGCTTCCTGTTTGTTGAGCACGTAGCAATGATCGTATCCTGCGCCGTAGACAAGTTGCTGAAAAGCGTCGTTAATGCGTTCGCCCACAGTGTGCGGGGTGCGGAAGTCCATCGGAGTTCCTTCTACTTTGGCAATCTCTCCTGTGGGGATAGATACTTCGTCTATCGGAGTATAAAAATCAGCATTGATTGTGACGATGTTATTTTCTACTGTCGGGGTGGGGGTAGCGATACCTGCCAGATTGAAGAACCCATGATTGGTAAGATTTACAACAGTAGCTTTGTCGGTGGTAGCACGGTATTCGATGACCAGTGCATTTTCCTCTTCTTCAAGTCTATAAGTCATTTCTACTTCCAGATTTCCGGGGAATCCCTCTTCTCCGTCGGCCGATACATAGTTGAAGATGATCGTGCTTTCGTCTATCTGGTCGGCATCCCACACACGTGCATGAAAACCGGTAGGTCCTCCGTGCAGGGAGTTGGGGCCGTTGTTGATTGTCAGCGAGTGCTCTTCGGCGTAGAGGGTGAATTTCCCTTTGGCGATGCGGTTACCATAACGACCGATGGTGGTGCTGAGGAATGGTTCGGGACTATTTATTACATGGTCTATACTGTCGTGCCCGAGGATAACGTTGGCATATTTCCCGTTTTTGTCCGGGACCATGATGGAGAGAATGGCACAGCCGTAATTTGTTACAGCAACTTCCATCCCTTTTTTATTTTTGAGGATAAATAAGTCTGTTTGCTTATCGTCGATATCCTTTTGAAAATCCTTCCGGTTTAGTCCGGATAAATTTTCTTCTGTTGGGAATGTGTTATTCATGTCTGGCATATATAAAATTTCTTGCAAATAAAGCTAAATTCTTTCGTACTCCCAAATTATTCATGGTAAATCTATTCGAGGATTTAGGAAAGTTTAGCGTTTAGTTTCGCATGGGCTAAAACTTACTTTCGTGTCAATTCTATGAAATTTTGGTGATGAATTTAATATAAAACGCCCGGTTCTGTGTATTATTTGATATTTTTTGTATGTTTGTCCTCTGATTATCAAATCAAGAATTATAATCTAAGTTTATTAACAGAAAAACAAAATGTATCCGTTAAAATTTGAACCGATCCTGAAGCAGACACTTTGGGGAGGCGACAAAATCCTTCCGTTCAAGCACTTGAGTGATAACTTGACAGGAGTAGGAGAAAGCTGGGAGATTTCCGGCGTAGAAGACAATGAATCTGTGGTGGCTAATGGTCCCGATAAAGGATTCACGTTGACCGATATGGTGAGAAAATACCGTGAAGAACTGGTCGGTGAAGAAAACTATGCCCGTTTTGGCAATAAGTTTCCCTTGCTGATTAAATTCATCGACGCTAAACAAGATCTCTCTATTCAGGTACACCCCAACGACGAGCTGGCAAAGAAGCGCCACAATTCTATGGGAAAAACCGAGATGTGGTATGTTGTTGATGCCGATAAGGGGGCAAAACTCCGTTCGGGATTTTCAGAACAGATCACCCCGAAAGAGTACAAAGAGCGTGTTTTCAACAATACCATAACCGATGTGCTGCAAGAGTATGAAATACATCCGGGTGACGTGTTCTTCCTTCCTGCAGGACGTATTCACAGCATCGGTGCAGGTGCATTTATCGCAGAGATTCAGCAGACTTCGGACATTACTTACCGCATTTACGACTTCAACCGCAAGGATGCCAAGGGCAATACGCGTGAACTGCATACCGACCTGGCACGCGAAGCTATCAACTACGAAGTGCTCGATGATTATCGCACCAAATATGACGCTGTGAAAGACGAACCGGTGGAGCTGGTGGCTTGTCCCTATTTCACCACTTCCCTGTATGACATGACCGAAGAGATCAGTTGCGACTATTCGGAACTGGATTCTTTCGTGATTTTCATTTGCATCGAGGGTTCTTGCCGATTGACAGACAACGAAGGCAACGAGCTGGCGTTTTGTGCCGGCGAAACAGTTTTGCTTCCTGCCACGACAGAGAATATAACGATTACTCCCGAAGAGGGAGGAAGCGTGAAGATTCTCGAAACTTACGTTTAAAGTAAAAAAGTCTTTATTCTTACGAGGGGGGCTCGCGCGCGTAGGCGCGTAACTCCCCTTGTTTATAGTTTTAATTCTCTTATAAGGTGTAAATCGTGTATCATCAGGAAAATTTCCAGATGATAAGTCGGATGATAATTTTGCGATCATAGGAAGTTTCATCAGGAGAATTTCCTGATGATTTCTTGTATAAGGAGTGTTAATATCGTATTTTGTTCGGAGTGTTTTTTGAGACAAATACTTTGCATGGAGACTACGCCCGCAGTACATGTAGCGTAGGCGTTGCCTGCATGCAGCGCGGGCGTAGTCTCCAAAAGGTGCTTCCCTTCTTGTTTTTTTTACAAAAAAAACACCTCTACCCTAAAGTGGAGGTGAATGTGCAAAGCGAAATACTGTGTAGGAAATACTGCTTTTGTAATAAGTTT
Source organism: Bacteroides sp. K03 (assembly GCF_019734355.1). Taxonomy (NCBI): domain Bacteria; kingdom Pseudomonadati; phylum Bacteroidota; class Bacteroidia; order Bacteroidales; family Bacteroidaceae; genus Bacteroides; species Bacteroides sp. K03. The sequence goes on along the minus strand of NZ_JAASHC010000003.1, from coordinate 42,096 downwards.
TTGTTTATCCCTTTCTGAAAAAACGGCGAATCTTTTTCATTATTTTCACTCCCATTACCACACCATCAAAGATTGCCATTCCTGTATTGAATGATCTCATTATTGCGTCTGTTTGAGAGGTGGCGGGAGCAAGAGGGGCAAAAATTCGTTGTGCCGTTCGGGTCATCGCTTTTTTCTGTCCGCGTATTTCTTCCAGTTTCTCTGTCTTGAGCCGGGCGATATATTCCAGTGTGATTTTCTGGGGGGTAGCTTGCTGATTGTTCATAACTTATTCTTTTGAATCATTAAGAAACAGGCCGGCAAGGAAGTTTACCATTGGAGAAATGATAAGTTTCTTGCGGAAGATAATAACTGTGGCAATGAGTATGATGTTGATTGCTGCAATAATGCCAAAGCTCACCATGAGTCCGCCAACGAGCGGTTCGAGGATATAGGCCAGGGCGAATAAGAGATAAAACAGGGCCACCATGCCGAGAATAATGAGTACTAAAACCATGATTAAGGTGGAAAGAAGTATGGTTAGCTTTTCCGTCAATTCCAGTTTGGTATATTCTTTCTGGAGCTCCAGATATTTCTTGAACTCGAAGAATAGCTGTTGAAAGTTTTCTATACTTTTGTCGTCTGCAAACATAGTGGCTCTGTTTTGATTCTTTTAGTCAGTTACTTCTTTTAGTTCGGCTGCAATTTCGTCAACGAGGTTTTCCATCTCATTGCGATTTAACTTGATACCTTTTTTACGAAGAATCTCTGCAATTTTGTGACGAGTGTCTTCTCCCTTTTCAGGAGCAAACAAAATACCAAGTGCTGCGCCTACTGCTGCACCACCTAAAAAAGCTGCTAATACATTAAGTCCTTTCATAATTTTACTGTTTTAAAGTGATAATACTACAAATATAACGCATTTATTGCATAGGATGTTCTATGGATGAGGATTTTTTTTAAGGGTTTTTATCTGAATCCTCTCATCTGTGTGTCATGGATATACAAAAAAGAAGGCAACCGTTTTTCCGAAAGGAAAACGATTGCCTTCTTATCTATTAATACATCTTATCTTTTGGGTTGCTCTCCTTTTTGCGTTTGTTTCTTTCGCCTCCAGAAGTCTCCATTGGAGCGGCTACCACGGTATACTTTATTCTCTTTTGCTTTCGCTTTGAGTTCTTCCGTTTTCACCTCCTGCGCCTTGGCGCCTTCGGTGGTGACAAACGGATGGTCTTTGACCACTGGGATTGTTTTTCCGATCAGCTTCTGAATATCTTTGAGGTAAGGTAATTCTTCCGATTCGCAGAAGGAGATCGCAATTCCTTCATGTCCTGCACGCCCTGTGCGCCCAATGCGGTGTACATACGTCTCCGGCACATTGGGTAGCTCGTAGTTGATGACGTGTGACAACTGATCTACATCGATACCACGTGCTGCAATGTCCGTCGCAATCAATACGCGTAAAGTATGGTTTTTGAAATCCGTCAGGGCACGCTGGCGTGCATTCTGCGATTTGTTGCCATGTATAGCCTCAGCGCGTATACCCGATTTGGTTAGTATGCGTGCCAGTTTGTCGGCTCCATGTTTGGTACGTGTAAAGATCAGTACCGATTCAATCGACTGGTCTTTCAGTAAGTGCAATAATAAGTCCTTCTTCTCCTTCTTCTCTACAAAGTAGACGTATTGCGAAATTGTGTCTACAGTAGAAGAAGCCGGTGTCACCTCTACCTTTTCCGGATGGGCCAGCATCGAGTTGGCCAGTGTCTCTATCTCCGGCGGCATAGTAGCCGAGAAGAAAAGCGTCTGGCGCTTCTGGGGAAGGAGTTTCAGTATCCGTCTGATATCATGGATAAAGCCCATATCGAGCATGCGGTCGGCCTCATCCAGTACGAAGAAGTCCAGTGTTTTGAGAGATATGTAACCCTGGGTTATCAAGTCCAGCAAGCGCCCCGGGGTGGCAACCAGTATCTGTACACCATTGCGCAACGCGTCCGTCTGAGGTTTCTGACCCACTCCGCCAAAGATGACAGTGTGCTTCAGTCCGGTGTATTTGCCATATGCCTCAAAACATTCACCAATCTGAATGGCCAGCTCCCGGGTTGGGGTTAATATCAATGCTTTTATTCCTTTGCGGTGGTCGGTTTTATATAGTTTCTGCAAAATGGGGATAGAAAAAGCAGCTGTTTTTCCTGTTCCGGTCTGTGCACATCCTAATAAATCTTTTCCTTGAAGTAAAACGGGGATTGACTGTTCTTGTATGGGAGTGGGAGAGGAATAACCCTCTTCTTTCAGAGCCTTGAGTATGGGCTCTATCAGGTTTAAATTTTCAAATGTCATGTAAAAAAGTTGAATGAGCCTCGCGGCTCGTTATGTTATATGGAGCAAAGATACGCGAACTTGTGGGGGTAAATACTTTTATATCGTCGGTTTAATCTTATTTAACTAAGAGAAAGGCCGAATGATAGCAGGTTAAAGCGTATTTTTGTTGCTCAATTCTATAGAGTAATAACAATATGAGAGGTAAGATTGTTTTTATAACCGGAGCAAGCAGTGGAATAGGCGAAGGTTGCGCCCGAAAGTTTGCTTCACAAGGTTCGGATCTGATTCTTAATGCCCGTAATGTGGCAAAACTGGAAGAGTTAAAAAACGAACTGGAAGCAACTTATGGAGTTCGCGTATTCTTGTTGCCTTTTGATGTTCGTGATCGTAAAGCTGCAACTCAGGCACTGGCTTCTTTGCCCGAAACGTGGAAAGCGATTGATGTGCTGGTAAACAATGCCGGACTCGTTATCGGGGTTGATAAAGAGTTTGAAGGAAACCTGGACGAATGGGATATTGTGATAGATACAAATATAAAGTCGTTGTTGGCCATAACCCGTCTGGTAGTTCCCGGAATGGTGGAGCGCGGATGTGGACATATTATCAATATTGGCTCTATTGCCGGTGATGCCGCTTACCCCGGTGGAAGTGTGTATTGTGCCACCAAAGCCGCGGTCAAAGCCCTTTCGGACGGACTGCGCATCGATCTGGTGGATACGCCGTTGCGGGTAACCAACGTAAAGCCGGGGATGGTAGAGACAAACTTTAGTGTAGTTCGTTACCGGGGCGACAAGCAAGCTGCGGACAATTTTTATAAAGGAATCCGTCCGCTTACAGGTGATGATATCGCAGAAACAGTATATTTCGCAGCTTCGGCTCCGGAACATATCCAAATAGCAGAGATACTGGTGATGCCTACCTATCAGGCTACAGGCACTATCTCTTATAAAAAGAAAGCAGAATGACGAAGAAATGGTTGTATCTTTTATGTTTGCCTTTGTTGTTATCGGTAGTGGCTTCCTGTTCGGATGATGAAGACAAACTGACTGGTAAATGGCAATTGAGGCGGTATGAGCTTCCCGATGGCACTGTGCAGAAGGAAGATAGTGTATTTTATAATTTTCAGAAAGGTAGCTTTTCGGCCATCTGTTTGCTCGAAGATAAGACGTATCACACCTTTTTCGGACTTTATTCTTTGCAGGATGATAAAATTTATATTATTTTGCGCCCCGAAGAGAATATAGATCTTTGCAAGCAATATTTACAGTGGGATGAACTGGGCCGAACATTTCAACTTGAAGAACTTTCTTCGTCCACTCTTCGGCTTAGATCTGAAGATATTGTATCTGTTTTCAGAAAGTATTGATACGAATTTATTAACTAAAAGAATATAGATTATGAAAAAATTGGTAGTATTGGGAATGAGTGTATGCATGGTTCTGGCATTTGCTTCTTGTAAATCAAGCGAAAGTGCATATAAAAAAGCATACGAAAAGGCAAAACAGCAGGAACTTGCCGAACCGCAGGTAGAAGCTCCGGTGGAAGTAACTCCCGTTGTAGCAGCTCCGGTAGAGGTAAAGAAGGCTACAGATGCAGCCAATGGTGTGCGTCAGGAGAAAGTAACGGTTGTTTCGGGCAATGGTGACAACCTGAAAGATTATAGCGTAGTGTGTGGTAGCTTCGGTTTGAAAGCAAATGCCGAAGGTCTGAAAGACTTTTTGGATGCTGAGGGCTACAATGCAACTATTGCATTCAATGCAGAATCTGCTATGTATCGTGTGATTGTGAGCACTTTTGCCGACAGAACGGCCGCTGCACAGGCTCGTGATGCTTTCAAAGCTAAATACCCTAACCGTAAAGACTTCCAGGGTGCCTGGTTGCTTTACAGAGTATTTTAATATTTCTTTTTGGTAATATCGGAAGCGGGAAAGCACCCTTCCGGAATAAGGGCAGTAGCTGGGAAGTTGCTGCCTTTTTGCAATATAGGTTTTGTATTTCACCACAGAAGACGCAGAGGACACGGAGCTTTATTATCCGGATAAAACGCAGATTAAAGTACGGGTCTTCTTTTTTCATATTTGTGTATTTGTGAAAATCTGCGTTCATTCGCGTTCATCTGCGTTTCATCAGAGAAAACAATACCTCTGTGTCTTCCGTGTCCTCTGTGGTGAAATCTTTTTTTAGTAATATTAGCGCTATTGCTAAAAGAAGTTATAAATGATAGTGCGGAAACTTTGAGAGAAGATAAAGTTTTTACTTTTGTAGCTCATTATATCAATGGGTTATTACGCCTTGTCGGAAACAGGGCTATAATTATATAACAAGATGGAACAGAAATATTTGTTTGTTGCTGTTGACGCGGCCCTGAGAGCAGGCGAGAAGATACTTTCTATCTATAATGATCCGGCATCGGATTTTGAGATAGAGAGAAAAGCCGATAATTCCCCCTTAACCATTGCCGACCGTAAAGCACATGAAACGATTGCTACGATTCTTCAGGAAACCCCTTTTCCGCTGTTGAGCGAAGAGGGTAAGCACATGGAGTATGCCATGCGAAAGAATTGGAGTACGCTTTGGATTGTCGATCCGCTGGACGGAACGAAAGAGTTCATAAAGCGTAATGGAGAATTTACTGTTAATATAGCACTGGTGCACGATGGCATTCCTGTGATGGGAGTCATTTATCTGCCTGTAAAGCAGGAACTTTATTTTGCAGCCGAATCACTAGGGGCATTCAAACTATCCGGGATCACGGCTTTGGGTGATTCTGCCTCTTTGGAAGAGTTGATAAACTTTTCTGCACGCTTGCCGATAGACGAACCACGCAAGCGTTTTGTCATTGTAGCCTCCCGCTCTCATTTAACCCCGGAAACAGAAACCTATATCGGCGAAATGAAGCAGCAGCACGAAGAAGTGGAGTTGATATCGAGTGGAAGTTCTATAAAAATTTGTCTGGTTGCCGAAGGGAAAGCAGATGTATATCCTCGTTTTGCTCCTACTATGGAGTGGGATACAGCTGCCGGACATGCTATTGCGCGTGCAGCAGGAATGGAAATTTATCAGGCTGGCGAAGCGTTGCCATTACAATACAACAAGGAAGATCTGTTGAATCCTTGGTTTATTGTAGAGAGAAAAAGAGTAAATCACTAATTGATTTGTACTGATTATGACATTTGAAATTGTATTTGTACTACTATCGCTATTGGGAATGGTGATTGCTCTTATATTGGATAAGATGCGTCCGGGTATGGTGCTTTTCTCGGTTGTGGTACTGTTTCTTTGTGCGGGTATCCTTAGTCCGAAAGAGATGCTCGAAGGATTTAGTAATAAAGGAATGATCACCGTTGCCATGCTTTTTCTGGTAAGCGAAGGTGTTCGCCAGTCGGGGGCCTTGGGGCAGGTGATCAAGAAATTGCTTCCCGTAGGTAAAACTACTGTTTTTAAGGCACAATTTCGTATGCTTCCCACTATTGCTTTTATATCGGCTTTTCTGAATAACACTCCTGTAGTAGTAATATTTGCTCCTATTATCAAACGTTGGGCACAAGCTGTTCATCTTCCCGCTACCAAGTTTCTTATTCCTCTCTCTTATGTCACGATTTTGGGCGGTATTTGTACGTTGATTGGTACTTCTACCAATCTGGTGGTACACGGCATGATTCTTGAAGCGGGTTATGAAGGATTCACGATGTTTGAATTAGGGAAGGTGGGTATATTCATTGCCATTGCGGGGATTATCTACTTGTTCCTGTTTTCTAAAAAGCTCCTTCCCGATGCACGTCCCGATACGGCAGTGCCCGATGAAGAGGAAGAAAAAGGCGAGAGCCTCCACCGCGTGGAAGCTGTGTTGGGTGCCCGTTTCCCGGGTATCAACAAAACCCTGACAGAGTTCAACTTCCAGCGTCATTATGGGGCAGAAGTGAAAGAGATAAAAACCCGCAACGGACAGCGTATCACAGAGAAACTCAATGAAGTTGTGCTTCGCGAAGGCGATACACTGGTGGTAATGGCTGATGATACTTTTATTCCTACCTGGGGAGAGTCTTCTGTCTTTGTGATGCTTGCCAACGGAAAAGATACTGAGCCGGTGCCGGGTAAGAAGAAACGCTGGTTTGCCTTGATTCTGCTCATTCTGATGATTGTGGGGGCTACAGTAGGTGAATTGCCGGTAACACAGGAAATGTTCCCTAATATCAAGCTGGATATGTTTTTCTTTGTTTCTGTGACTACTATCATCATGGCATGGACCAAAATATTTCCTGCCCGTAAATATACCAAATATATTTCGTGGGATATCCTGATTACTATTGCCTGTGCTTTTGCTATCAGTAAAGCAATGGTAAATTCGGGGGTAGCCGATGGAGTTGCAAGTTATATTATCGGTTTAAGCCATAACTACGGACCTCATGTTTTGCTGGCTATTTTGTTTATTATTACCAATCTGTTTACGGAACTTATCACAAACAATGCGGCAGCAGCTTTAGCATTTCCGCTGGCATTGGCCATATCCCAACAATTAGGGGTAGATCCTACGCCTTTCTTTGTGGTGATTTGTATGGCTGCTTCTGCCAGTTTCTCTACTCCGATTGGTTATCAGACAAACCTGATCGTGCAAGGTATCGGCAATTATAAGTTCACCGATTTTGTCCGTATCGGTTTACCATTGAATATTATCACTTTTCTCATTTCTGTATTTTTGATACCACTAATTTGGCCCTTTTAAGAGTTGAGAGTTACGGAAGACGAAAAGATGGGAAAAAGAAAACTAACAGTAAGTATTGTAAAAACGACTAAAAATAATATGCATGAAACAAAATAAGGAACCGAAAGGAGAAGAACTTTCAACTTTCAACTCTCCACTTTCAACTAATCATATTTATCCTATCTTTGATCGTATGCTGGCGCGGGAAGATAAAGAAGAGCTATTGAAGCAGCATAGCGTGATGATATGGTTCACCGGATTGAGCGGTTCCGGAAAAAGCACCATTGCCATTGCTTTGGAGCGTGAGTTACACAAACGCGGGTTGCTGTGTCGTATCCTCGATGGTGATAATATCCGCAGTGGTATTAATAATAATCTGGGCTTTTCGGAAGCCGACCGTGTAGAAAACATCCGTCGCATAGCCGAAGTCTCAAAACTCTTTATAGATAGCGGTATTATTACCATTGCCGCTTTTATCAGTCCTAACAATGATATCCGCGAAATGGCTGCCAATATTATCGGGCAGGACGATTTCCTCGAAATATATGTCAGCACTCCGCTTGCCGAATGCGAAAAGCGTGATGTGAAGGGCTTGTACGCCAAAGCCCGTAAAGGAGAAATAAAGAATTTTACCGGTATTTCGGCTCCGTTTGAAGCACCGCTACATCCGGCTCTTGAGTTGGATACTTCAAAACTTTCGCTTGAAGAATCTGTTAATCGTTTGCTGGAGTTGATATTGCCAAAAGTGAAAAGATAAAAATAAGAGATTTATAAAATAAGAATATAATGAAAGAAGAGTATAAATTGAGTCACTTGAAAGAACTCGAAGCTGAGTCCATTCACATTATCCGCGAAGTGGCTGCGGAATTTGAGAATCCTGTGATGCTTTATAGTATCGGAAAGGATTCTTCTGTTATGGTTCGCCTGGCAGAGAAAGCTTTCTATCCGGGTAAGGTGCCGTTTCCTTTGATGCACATTGACTCCAAATGGAAATTTAAAGAGATGATTCAGTTCCGTGACGAATATGCTAAGAAATATGGCTGGAATCTGATTGTGGAGAGTAACATGGAGGCTTTTCATGCAGGTGTAGGACCCTTTACACATGGAAGTAAAGTACATACCGACCTGATGAAAACACAGGCGTTGTTGCGTGCGCTCGACAAATATAAATTTGATGCCGCCTTTGGTGGCGCCCGTCGCGATGAAGAAAAGTCACGTGCCAAAGAACGTATCTTCTCCTTCCGTGACAAATTTCACCAGTGGGATCCTAAGAATCAGCGTCCCGAGCTGTGGGATATCTATAATGCCCGTGTACACAAAGGAGAAAGTATTCGTGTTTTCCCGTTGAGTAACTGGACCGAGTTGGATATCTGGCAGTACATCCGCCTGGAAAACATTCCCATTGTTCCGCTTTATTATGCAAAAGAGCGTCCTTGCGTTGAACTTGACGGTAATCTTATTATGGCCGATGATGACCGTCTGCCAGAAAAATACCGTGATGAGATTAAGATGCGTATGGTACGCTTCCGCACATTGGGGTGTTGGCCGTTGACTGGTGCAGTGGAGAGTGAGGCCGATACAATTGAGAAGATCGTGGAGGAGATGATGACTACCACAAAGAGCGAACGTACTACCCGTGTGATCGACTTCGACCAGGATGCAAGTATGGAACAGAAGAAGCGCGAAGGATACTTCTAATCAAAAAAAATTAAAAAACTAAGAATTGAAGATGGGAACTACTTTAGATATAAAAGCATTTCTGGATAAAGACGAACAGAAGGATTTGCTCCGTCTTTTGACGGCAGGCTCGGTGGACGATGGAAAATCAACTCTGATAGGCCGCTTGCTGTTTGATAGTAAGAAATTGTATGAAGACCAGCTGGATGCTCTCGAACGTGATAGCAAACGTATGGGAAATGCCGGCGAACATATAGATTATGCACTGTTGCTCGATGGTTTGAAGGCCGAACGCGAACAGGGTATCACCATTGACGTGGCCTATCGCTACTTCTCAACCAACAACCGTAAGTTTATCATTGCCGATACTCCGGGACACGAACAATACACCCGTAACATGATTACCGGTGGTTCTACTGCCAATTTAGCCATTATTCTGGTGGATGCACGGACGGGGGTTATCACTCAGACCCGCCGTCATACTTTCCTGGTGTCTCTGCTTGGCATTAAACATGTTGTGCTGGCTGTTAACAAGATGGACCTGGTAGACTTCTCCGAAGCACGCTTCAATGAGATTGTGTCAGAATACAAAAAGTTTGTAGAGCCACTTGGTATCCCCGATGTAAATTGTATTCCGCTTTCTGCACTGGATGGTGACAATGTGGTGGATAAATCAGAGCGTACCCCCTGGTATAAGGGTATATCCCTGCTCGACTTCCTCGAAACGGTGCACATCGATAACGACCATAACCTGACCGATTTCCGTTTCCCCGTACAATACGTACTTCGTCCTAATCTCGATTTTCGTGGCTTCTGTGGAAAAGTGGCTTCGGGGGTTATCCGCAAAGGAGACGAAGTGATGGCGTTGCCTTCCGGCAAGACTTCCCGCGTGAAAAGTATTGTGACCTATGACGGAGAGTTGGATTATGCTTTTCCACCTCAGTCTGTCACGCTGACACTGGAAGATGAAATAGATGTATCGAGAGGAGAGATGCTGGTGCATCCCAATAATTTGCCTGTCGTTGATCGTAACTTTGAGGCTATGCTGGTATGGATGGATGAGGAACCAATGGATGTGAACAAATCCTTCTTTATCAAGCAGACTACTAACATGAGTCGTACCCGCATTGATAGCATCAAGTACAAGGTGGACGTGAACACTATGGAGCAGTTTGCCGTGCCTTTCCTTTCGTTGAATGAGATAGCCCGTGTGGTACTGACTACAGCGAAAGAGCTGTTCTTTGATCCTTATCAGAAGAACAAATCCTGTGGATCGTTCATCCTTATCGACCCGATCACCAATAACACCAGTGCCGTTGGTATGATTATAGACCGGGTGGAAGAGAAAGATATGCGCACTATGGATGATGTTCCAGTGCTGGATCTTCCGAAACTGGGCATTGATCCTAAGCATTATGAAGCGATAGAGAAGGCTGTGAAAGATCTGGAACGTCAGGGTATTGCGGTGAAAATCATTAAATAATGCACAATTGACTATTTACAATTTACAATTTGCTATGCAGATCGTGCAATTTGTAAATGGTAAATAGTCAATTGTAAATAGTCAATTGTAAATTGTAAATAACATGGGATTACTTGAATTCAATAAACTTCCGATAAACACTCTGGTAGGAGCTGACTGGAAAACATTTAAAGCGATAACCGCTGGCAGGGATATCGATGCTGCCTACAAAGGAAAATATCGTTTGACCAAAGCAGTATGCCGCCTGCTCTCTACATTGGCTCCTTTGCAAAACAGCCGTTACGAAAAGCTTCTGGCCAATAAGCCGTTAGAGCACGATCCGGTGTTTATATTGGGGCATTGGCGTAGTGGGACAACGTTTGTACACAATGTCTTTTCCTGTGACAAACACTTTGGGTACAACACTACCTATCAGACTGTTTTTCCACATTTGATGATGTGGGGGCAACCTTTCTTTAAAAAGAATATGAGTTGGTTGATGCCCGATAAACGCCCGACCGATAATATGGAACTGGCTGTAGACCTGCCGCAGGAAGAGGAATTTGCACTGGCAAATATGATGCCTTATACATATTATAATTTCTGGTTTTTGCCCAAATACCAGCAAGAATATGCTGATAAGTATTTGTTGTTTGATGGTATCCCCGACGAAGAACTGAAAGTATTTGAAGATACATTTAAAAAACTGGTAAAGATTTCATTGTGGAATACGCAAGGTACTCAGTTCCTGAGTAAGAACCCTCCTCATACGGGTCGTGTGAAGGAATTGGTGAAGATGTTTCCCAATGCAAAGTTCATTTATCTGATGCGTAACCCGTACACAGTATTCGAGTCTACACGTAGTTTCTTTACCAATACTATTCAGCCCTTGAAACTGGAAGATATCAGCAACGAGGAGATCGAAAAAAATATTCTCTCTATTTATGCCAAACTGTATCATAAGTACGAAGCCGATAAACAGTATATTCCTAAGGGAAATCTGATTGAAGTGAAATTTGAGGATTTTGAAGCAGATGCTTTGGCGATGACCGAGAATATATATCAGAAACTCTCTATTCCAGGTTTCGAAGAAGCACGTGAAGCAATAGAAAAGTATGTAGGTGGAAAGAAAGGATATAAGAAGAATAAATATAAGTATGATGATCGTACTGTTCAGTTAGTGCAGGACAATTGGGATTTTGCGCTGAAGCAGTGGGGTTATAGTCTTTAAAAAGAAAGGAGAAAGGATGACAAAGAGAACATATCGCCGTCTGATGACGACAGGCTTTATTGCTTTATGCTCGGCTGTTGTTATGGCGCAACATAAAGTAGAAATGCTCCCGTTTGGGGATATGGATCAATGGGTAAATCGCGAAATAAAAGAGTCTGCCATTATTGGTGGAAATACAAAAAATGTATATGCCGTCGGGCCTACCCAAACCATAGCTGGTTCAAAAGCTTATACGAATCTTGGTGGTTCTCCCTGGGCTACTTCCAATGTGATGGCGAAAGTAGCGGGGGTCACAAAGACAAATACATCTGTTTTTCCCGAAAAGCGGGGAAGTGGATATTGTGCACGTCTGGAAACTCGTATGGAAAGTGTGAAAGTGTTCGGACTCGTAGATATTACGGTACTTGCTGCCGGCTCTATGTTTCTGGGCACGGTACATGAACCTATTAAAGGCACCAAAAACCCCAACAAAATGCTTGGAATGGGTATTCCGTTCACAAAGCGTCCTATTGCTCTTCAGTTTGATTATAAAGTGAAGATGTCTGATCGCGAAAATCGCATTCGTGCTACAGGGTTTAGTAAGATAACCGATGTGCCGGGCAAAGATTTTCCTGCAGCGATTTTACTCTTACAAAAGCGTTGGGAAGATGCTGAAGGTAATATTTTTGCAAAACGTGTCGGTACGATGGTTGTTTATTATTATAATACCGGTGATTGGCATAATAATGCTACCTATGAGATTCATTATGGTGATATAACCGGAAGTCCGGTATATAAACCTCATATGATGCGCTTACAGGTTGACGAACGTTATTCGCTCAATAGCAAGGGAGAGAGTGTACCGGTTCGTGAAGTGGCATGGGCCGATGAGGATGAAACGCCTACTCACATGATTCTTCAATTTACTGCCAGTCATGGAGGAGCTTATATCGGTTCTCCGGGAAACACTTTGTGGGTGGATAATGTGAAACTGGTTTATTAGCTAGTTGACCACTTATGAAAGAATAAGAGGGTCTCAAAACTAAAATTAGCTGTTGTTAAAACGCAGATTAACGCCAATTTACGCATATATTAAATTATACCTGCGATAAATTGGCATTAATCTGCGTTTTTAAGTTGTATAATTACACAAATATGAGGAAGTTATCACTCGTATTCCCGTATTTCATTCTTGTAGATCTTTACTTCTATCAGCTTTTTGGCATTGGTGTCAGAAACCCAGAGGCTTGATCCCGCTATCAATAGTTTTTCTGCCTTTTTAAATGTGTAACCGTTTACAGATTTGAAACTGTTTCCCCATTCTTTTTTCGTACGGTCGTAGATATAGATAGAGCCATTGCTGGCAGATACCATCATCTGATCATTGTGCAAAGCGATGCCGCAAGGGTTGAAGCTAGTACCGAGTGTCTTTTCTGTATCTATTAATATTTTTTGATCACCTTTTTCAATGCGTGCAGTGTCTATTGCCTGAATTTTTCTGTTACCGTATTGCCCGTAATCTGCCAAATAAACAATACCGGTAGAATCTTGTACCATCTGGTGGGGATTGAATCCGTTGTTTGTATCCATTCCTATCGCTGCACTTCGACAATAAAAAGGCACTTTCTGGTATTTTTCCGGAGTTACGTCCTCTTCCCGGTAAACGGCAATCTCTCTTTTGGTGCGAACAATAATTTTTCCGTCCGGAGAAATTGCCATAGCCTGTGCCTGAAACAATCCGCTTACTCCATCACTCCAATTGCCAGTCCCAATGCGCGTAATGAAATTCAGGTCTTCGAGGGCAAAAACATCGATGCGAGTCTCTCTGCTTAATACATACAGACGATTGGCCGGAGATACTCCGATGGCTTCTATCGGACTTTGAAATTTTTGATCAGTATTTCCATACTTCCATGACCGCAGTGATACCAGGTGTTGTTTCCTCTTTTTATCATACAGTTCCAGGCTGTAATGTCCGTTCTGTATGTTTGCTACAAACAGTGTATCTCCTTTCATATAGGTGGCTCCTGGGGTAAATTCACCCTCGTCCAGGGCAAAGTCTACAGCCGATAATTGCTGTCCTGCTTCATAGGAGTAGTAATAATGACTGGTATATGGCTCTTCTGGTTTTTGCGGTATATCTCCTGGTATATCTTCTTCCGAGCAGGCCCCTGCAATCATCAGGGCCAGTAGCAGGTGGCTTGTATGAATTATCTTTTTTTTCATGATTATTTCCTTTTTAGTTCAGTTCGTTTATTGGAATACCGGTTATGGTACGTTCAGTGCGATCTATTACAAACAGCGTTTGCCGGGATAGCATTATTTTCTCCACATTACGGAAGGTATGTCCACTTATGGTTGTATAATCTTTTAGGATTGTTCCGTTTTCCTGATTCACTTCTGCCAGGGCAACCGGTTGATTCTTTCCGGTGGCAAATGATACGAACATTCGTTTGCCAACAAAAGCAATGTCGTAGGGAGAGTGAGAAGCGGGGAGGTCTATTACCCGTTGCGCTTTCCATTCTGTTTGTTCGCGCATCACGTTACAGTCGAAGGCATAAATTTTCCGATTACTCTGGTGGGTAGTATAGAGTAGTCCGTCGGCTCCCATTGCCTGCCCATAAGTTCCCATTGCCTCACCCATATTGATTGTGCGGCAATAGTTGGCTACTTTTTTGTAACTACCTGCTGCAACATCATTTTCCATGAATACACACACGCGTTTCTTGTCCCGGATAAACACACATCCACGACGCACAAGTACATCAAAGGCATGTACTGTCTGAGTACTACCTTCACCCCAACTGCCTGTACCTATACACGTAATAAATTCTAGTGTAGCCTCGTCAAATACATCTGTACGGCTACTTTCATTTGTGACATATACTTTTCCATGTGCCACTGTAATCCCGTTAGGTTTCCCGGCAAAGGTTTTGGTTTCTGCATTCTCAGTCCACTCTTTCACGCTTTTTACATGCGTTAGTTTTCCTTCTTTCTCTTCCAGGACTTCCAGACTGTATTTTCCGTTTGCATCATTGATTATATATATGCGGTTTTTGTAGACACATACATCTTTTGGAGTAAAATCCTCTTTGGCAGTTCCCGGGATGTTTTCATAAGAAATAGAACAGGAGAGGGGCGTTCCTTCTTCAACGTTTTCGTCGTCGTCCTTCAATGCCGGAGCCAGACCACCGTCTATGGCATCTAGTTCCGGATCTTCAATGATGTATTTAGAACGTTGGTAGCGGGCAGCGCCATATAGTTTTCCCTGTTTACGCGTATGCATAAATCTTCTTGAGTAGATGGGAAGTTTTTTATCAAGACACAACTGGGTATACACTTTATTGCAAAGAGTAATCCATCCCGTTCCGGTTTGTTCATAGGTCATATTTCCTTCGTGTCCATAGCCCAGACAGTGTCCCAATTCATGAAAAATTGTGTGGGTTTGGTTCGTGTCGTCTGCGTAGTGTTCAAGGTAGCACCATTCATTCAGTCCATAGGTTTCTCCTCCTCCCAGACCGTTTACTCCACTCACATGTCCTACCAGGAAACCCGAATGATTGATTACCTGTTTGAGTAATTTGTCGATGTCTATCACTGCCAGATCATTGTTACTATGAAGTTTACCTCTGTATTTCTCCAATTCCTCGGCAAATTCCGGTGAGGAGAACATATAGGCAAAGTTCAGCATAATAGCTACCGTTTCTCTGGCATGGGCGGCGAGTAGGGGGAATTGCCAGCTACCTTGTTGGCTGTAGGCAGAGAAACGCACCCTGTATTTGCTTTTGGTAGAGAGTAGTTTTTGATAATAACTATCCTCACAATCTGTCTTCAACGAGAAATCTGATGCTGACAGATGCGGGTTAGCCATGATTTGTATCTCTTTTCCTGAACGGGTGATATAACGTTTGCTTTCGGTAAGCATTGGCAGTGCCCGGTGATATTCGGTGAAGGCAGGCACTACATCAAACTGTGCCAATTGAAACTCCTCATCATAGCCACTGATTTTTGCCCAGATTGTTACTCCATGTATGGGACGGGGCGAATAGAAGCGGATGAATAGTTCCTGCTTCTCGTTAATACTCACTTGCAGAGGCTGATTGACGTAAAAGAAACGTTGGCTGTTGTCAAAATACGTAGTTGAAGGTTCGTCGTCCTGCAACATAAGTTTGAATACTTCAGGTGTCAGATCATTCTCTGTAACTTTTATTAAACCGTAAGGATTATCCGGCACTTCATCTGTAGGGAGGTCATTGGAATTACTATCATTACATGCCTGTAAACTCCACATACCCAAAATGAACAAACCGATAAGTTTGAGGATTTTGCTATTAATCATATTAATTGTTTGTTTTTTAGGGGCGCAAAGATAATGTAAATAGCCATTGATTGCAAAAATAAGATGGAGTTTCCTTAAAATATGTGGATATAAGAAAGGCTATCTCACAAAATTTAGTGGGATAGCCTTTTGCTATTTAAAACTTTAGTTTGTATCTGATTTCAGCGTTTATTCCAGAATCACTACACGGTTCAGGAAATTCTTACCGAACATATTGGCAGTTCCACCGAAACCAACCAGTTCAAGCTGATCTTTGCTTACGCCTTCTTTAACAAGTGCATCGTAAACGGCCTGAGCACGTGCTTCAGACAGTTTCTGATTCCACTTGGAACTACCGGTTGCCTTGTCTGCATATCCGGCAATCTTGTATTTCTTATCCGGATTAGCCTTCAGGATCTTAGCTGCCAACTGGATGTTAACCATGCCATAGTCGTCAATCTTAGACTTGCCAATCTGGAAGAAAATAGCACGAGGACCAGCCACTTCTACTTCCTTCACAACTTCCTTAGTCACAGGTTTCACGTTAGCCAATGCATTCTTTGCATCTGCCAGATCCGTCTGAGCCTGTGCCAGTTCGTCACGATATTTGTTCAATTCATCATTGATAGCGCTCTGGTCTACCTTAGAGTTGCAAGATACAAACTTCTTACCGCCGAATGTGTAAGTTACACCGGCAGTCAGAGAAACTGCACCGTCTGTATATGCACTACTGTATTTACCAAATATAGAAGGAGAAACTTCGCCTCTTGCTTCAATATTAATATCGATGTATTTGCTTACGTTGAATTGTCCTGCCAAACCAACTGAACCGTTGACCAGCGCATTCATCTTATCCATTTTGCCATAAGCTTTTGCAAATGTCAAACCTGGGCCTGCAAATACAGAAACATTGAACAGACGGTCCGGATTGTAACCTACAATAGCATTGCTGAGGTTGTACATAGCGTCTGCACGCAGTGTGAAGTACTTCTTGTTCTTGTATTCGGCATAATCGCCTTTCACTCTGTTGTAGTCAGTATATAGTGTACTCCACATGCCGGCTACCTGAGCACGCACTCCCCATATGGGATTGATTAGTTTTCCTACTGATACATGGATCAGCGGAGTTATGGCATGTCCAAAGCCATAATCAAAGTTGTTCGGATTTACACATCCTTGTGCTCCGGCACCCACACTGATAAAGATATTGTCCTTAGCCCTTTCGGTATAGAACTTCTCTTTGGTCTGTGCAGAAGCTGAGATGGCTGCTCCGGTCAACAGTAAAGATAATATTACTACTTTGCTTTTCATTGTTTTTAATTTTTAATATTTCAACTCTTTCTTATCTCTTTTTATTTCAATCGGAATTGAAAGGTCAATCCTCCTGTGAAATATTTCATCCTTTGCAATTCTATCTGTGCATGAAGATGATTGAAAAGCAGATAAGTGGCTCCCAACGCAAAATCTTTCGAGTCATATTCGGCTATCAGTCGTAGCTGTGGATGGAAAGACGGATTATAGGTAATACCTGCTGCAATGCCGTTCAAATGATATTCTATTCTCCTGTTATAAAGATAGGAGAGATGAACACCAAGTGTTTCTTTACCTATCCGGATATGTTTGGTCGCAGCTATATAAAAGCGGCTGTAATATCCGTTCCCCTTATCGGAAGCTATCACATCTCCTGATGAAGTAAAAGGATCTGAGGTCCCTAAAACTACTGCAGGCGTATACTTCCAGAATTGGCCTTCCTTCAAAGCAAGCAATCGGACTGAGAAATACCGGTCCTGATTCGTAAACCCTGTATAACCATAAGGTTTTAGTCCCAATGCTTCGGCTTTGAAAAGTGTACAAGTATACGCTACTTCCAGCCAGGGCATTATAGTTACATTCAGGTAATAATTATACGTATGGTAATACCATGTAGGAGGAGTTATCTCCTTATTTAAAAAATTGGCCCCCAGCATTACTGTTTTATCTTTCTGCATCTCTGCCGAAGGAGCATGCAGCAATCCTGTGGTTCCATAGGTTAATTGAGCCGAAAGCATATAAGGTATACTTATAAGTAATAATACAATATAGATTCGTTTTAAACTCATTTTATATATTATAAATGCTTTCGATTCAATTACTTAGTACTCACAAAATTAATCCAGGTCAACAATACCACCACCTGCATTCAGGTTGTCTCCATGACCGTGACCATGACTTGGAGTTTGTTTTGGAGCGATCTTGTAAGAAACAACAGAAGCTACAGTTACAGTCAATGTAACAGGAGTTCTGTCAGCCTTGATAACTGTAATGGAGTATGTGATTTCTTTTTCACTTCTTGTGATAGTGAAACCTTCAATTTGCTGATTGGGCGAAATACTCATATCCTGAGAGAAAGCGACATCCTTATAATTTGGCTGAGGCAGAATGTTCATGTTATCTGCTTTGATCATCTTCTGCAAAAGTTCAACTATATGTTTCTTTGTAGTTTCTTTCACTCCTGTGAGTTTAGCATCTGCTTCCAGCTGAGGTGTGTTACCAATATATCTGCTACCACCCTTATACTGGCCTTTTACAGTAATAATCTGATCGTAGTTGCCAGTGAAGCATGGATACGGTTTGAATTCTTCAGCTAAAGGAGCTTCTTCTTTACTCTTGTCAATCTTTGATGTGAAACCAAATTTGAATTTAGAGAAGTGGCGGATTTCAGCTTTGAACTGACCGTTATCTTGTGGCATTGCATAGTTTACAACACCTTGTACTTTATCTTCTACCCATGTTTTGCTTATTTCATTGTAATATAATACAGGCAATAGATAGTCAGCTTTTTCTGTTGTAGCAATTTCAGATCCAAATGTGATATTTAATGGGGTAGCAAATACAACACCCTTTGGTGTACCTTCATAAGTACGTACAGCTGCTTCTGCTTTTTCTGTTGCAAGGTCACGAGATACGTTGATGTTCTGTGCTACTGTGCTACCTTCACCTTCGTTTTGAGTGTAAATAACTACGGCACTTGTAGGCAATGAAACAATATCTTTAATCTGTTGAACTGTTCCGTCAGCATTTACGATGTCTGAAACCAAATCTTTATTTAATTCAGTTGTAGTTGTTACAGTAGTAATTTTATCAGCTGTAACAGTTTCTCCTGTTGCTTCTTCCATTGCATCGAGAACATCGTTTACTGTTACTTTAACTTCAGTTCCGTCTTCTTTTACAACTGGTGCAGCCTCTTCTTGTGCGATTACATTTTTGTCTTTAACCTCAGTTTTTCCATTTTCTACCGGATTCAAGTTAGTGTTACCACCAATAGAACCATCTTCTGTTGTATCTTTATTGATTGGAATCAAAGTTATATTTACAGTGGATACCGATGTTTGGCCTGCTGATACGGGAACCATCAGGAAGCTACATGCAAACGGATAATAAGTAGATTTGCTTACTTTCACAGTTGCCAATACAGTAGGACCTACATATTCTGCAGGAATTTCTTGTTTGTAGTAACCGTTATTGATACTTGGTGTGAATGACTGACCATTAGTTAAGTTAATCTCAACAGTTGCTCCGTCTACTATCACATTATTTGCTCCCCAGATGTTACCTTCAATGTAATATTTAGCTGCTGGTTCTGGCTCCGGTTCTTCTGCGATCTTCTGTAAAACAACGTTTGCTCTTGTTACGATAGTATTTACTCCTGTACCTTCTTTCAAAGGAGCTTCTGTAATAACAATCTGTGCGTAGGTTTTTGTATATCCTGCTACATTTACAAAAGCGATATAGTTACCTGGAGTAACATTTTCAACAGTAAATGTACTTTCGCCAACATTATATTTCACTGTCTGGCCTTCGATAGTAACTTTGTCACCTGCTGCAAATTTAACCTTGTTACCATCTATGTCATACAAAGTTCCGTTAATATTATATTGGTTAGTCATGTATTCCGGATCTGGTATGTCTATTGCTACCGGTTCGAGTGCTGCATCTACAACATAAGTTCCTGTTTCTCCGTTGGGCAATGCTTTTACATCAATAGATTTGCTTAATGTAATGTAGTTATCCGCTTTGATGGTAATAGTCTGTACTCCGGTTGCTTCAAGTTGGAGTGAGTATTCACCGTTTGCCGAAGTAAATGATTGACCATTTACAGTAAAAGCAGTCATTGCGGCACCAGTTGTAGCATCTGTAACGATACCTTTTACATAATATTTGGCTGGTGTTGTACTTGGTGTCGGTACATCAATTTCCTCTTTTTCGTAACAACTTGCGAACATACCGCAAATCGCTACTAACATTAACGCTAACTTAGCGTTAAAACTAAAAAATTTACTTTTCACTTTCATCTCAATAAAATTAAAATTAATAATTTGATAATTCTGATTTAATAAAATATGGGTTAAAACTATTATTCTGCATTATGTTTTCATAGGGCGTAGCTTTATATCCTTTATAATAATACTGCTCATTTCCTGCATTATAGGCTATACCAAAGTTATTAGAAGTAGTTACACGCGGTATATACCTTTTGCGTTTGTATTTATAAGGTGGAAGAGCTATCTGAAAACGGAAACCTCCATTAGCCTTAACTCCATCGGCTTTCATTGCATAAAAACCAATAGATGCATAACGGAAGTGGCGGATACAATCAACTCTGACTCCTTTTTCACCCAATAAATATTGCTCTACTTTCAAAGATGTTTCTACGTTGTATTTAGGCCAGTAAAAACTTCCTCCTACAGACCAGGTTACACGTCTTTTGGTTCCGTAATGCAATGTAAATCCATCCCAATATCCAGTTCCTGTATATCCAACGCGCCCTTCAATGGTAAATCTTTCATCCCATATCAAGTGGTGAGTCATTTGTAAATCCACGCCATATCTATCGTTATTGAAGTGCCCTATTGCAAGTCTGGCAAATGTATTATAAGGTAGTCTTACACTTTGTACCAGTTCAACAAATCCCGGGCGTACCTTCTTGTACCCATCCGGGTATCCATCGTTATATATTGGCAATATCATTTGTGCCGTCAACTTCATGCCTTTCCAAAGAGAGACCTCTATTGCAGGTGACAGGTTGAATAATACCTGATAGATTTGTGTGATAACCACATTCTTAAAGTATAATTCCGGATAAACCACTATATCTACTTTAAACAGCGAACCGTTTTTTTTCTTACCTTTTGTTGTTTGTTTCCAGTTTTTGCCCAGATTATAACTTATATTCCACTCTTGTCGATTTATTTCAGGGATGCTATCGCCTATAACTGGCTGATAATAAAGCGAAATTTGCGGAATGTTGTTATCCAGAAAAATAAGTCTACATGGCTTATTCTGTGGATATGCAGATAGGCACAACTGTAAATCTACTAAACAATAGTAATTTGCTATATTGCTATATATTATATGATTTTATTACAAGAAAATAAATAGATATAAAGAACGTTATATTAAGTATAATAGCAGTACTACTGTTACTTATTTGTTACTATTTATTCGCATAAGGAGGTTTATATTTTTTTCTTTTACCTTATAAAGAATAATTCATTATCCAAATTCAAGAGAAACCATGCATAGGCGTACAAAACGGGCCATTGCATTGTGATACTTTATTCCTTATTAATCAGTCCTAATAGTAATAAACGTTATAACATAAACAATAGAAATAAGTACTACGTTCTAATTACCCTTTATGAAGGGTGTTACCAGTTTGTTACTCCAAACAGAAAGGTGTATATATTAATGATAGGTTAGTAGACAGATATGAAAAAGAAACTTAGAATAAAGGAACCGATTAAACTTCGGTCAAAACAATTGTCGAATGGGTGTTTATCACTTTATCTCGATATTTATATGGATAAAAAGCGGAGATATGAATTTTTGAAACTTTATATTATTCCGGAGAATAACCGGATAGATAAGGATAGAAATGCAGAAACGCTTAAATTGGCTAATGCTATTAAAGCTCAGAAGATTGTAGCATTACAAAATGGTAAATTTGGTTTCGATGCAAATAAAAACAGGTCAAACATGTTACTTACTGACTACATCTGCTATTTAGCAAATAGAGACATAGTTCAAAAGGCAAAACGAACTTTGATGAATACCTTGATTCACCATCTTCAGAGATATGATAAAAGTGGAATTTCATTAAAAGCTGTTGATAAAGATTACATATTAGGGTTTATGGAGTACTTAAAGTCTGCAACTCAGAAACATAGTAAAAAAGAAAAGTTGATCAATGTGAATAGCCAGATATGCTATCTAAAAGAGTTAAACTATTGCTTAAAATATGCAGTTGTTGAAGATGTTTTATCTACAAACCCGATGAATAAAATAAAAAATGAAGATAAACCTAAACGAAAAAGAACAGAACGGGAATATTTGACCATGGACGAAATACGCCTGCTATCTCAAACTCATTTCTATAACGAAATGTTAAAAAGAGCCTTCCTATTCAGCTGCTTTTGTGGCTTAAGACACTCGGATATTGCTGCATTGACTTGGGAGAACCTCAGGAAAGATAAAGCTGGTAATACTCAATTACATATAATACAGCAAAAAACTCAAGAAATAATATCTCTCCCTCTTAGTCCTGAAGCATTAAAACAGTTACCTAAGAGAGGTAAAGCATTGGATACCGACCGGGTTTTTAACGGTTTGATATCCTTGGGAAGAACCAATGAAATATTATCTCGTTGGGGAAAGGACGCAGGGATACAAAAACATATCACTTTTCACGTTGCGAGACATACCCACGCGACTATGATGATCACTTTGGGAGCTGATATATATACTGTTTCGAAATTGTTAGGACATACAAATATTCAGACAACTCAGATCTATGCAAAGATTGTAGATGAGAGCAAAAGTAAAGCAATTGCCCTCATTCCTGAGATAACATAATGCTGATTATCAGCATTTAGAGAATATATATATCATTGATTATAAAAGTACGTACTCTTATATATATAAAGTACGTATTTAAGTCATAGTTAAATACGTACTTTTGGACTATAAAAGTACGTACTTTTGATTCTATAATATAATAAGCTCTTGTTGTGTGGTAATTAAAAATAACATTAATACTCTTTCCCCTTCTTTATTGAACTACATTTTTACCTTCATATGTGCAGCTGCAACCACCTTAAAGAGCACTATCGTTTGTAACATTCAGAAAGGATATTACCAATTTGGTATCTATTTTTAGAAATTCGTAACAAGAATAAAAAAATATAATACAATATTTTGATTTTTCGTGTAAAATTCTTTGGTATTATTAAAAATGTACCTATTTTTGCGTCGTATTTCGCATCATAAAGATGACGCTAAGATAAAACTAAAGAATGGGATATAAAGTCTCTTACATGTGGAAAGGCCTAAATAATAGCGATATAACACGCTGTGTAGCGATCTTTTTATTCTGTTTGCTTTCCTCAAAGGGAATGAGCCAAACAGGAGAAGAAACTGTTAACACTTTAGTTGGGATGGGGTTTGAGAATGTAGGTTGGCATGAAGATGACAAAGAACGTGTTTATGTGATGGAGAATACAGCCTATCGCTTGAATGGAGTAGGAATTGGTAAAGCTGTTGACGTTGTTCAAAGGATGGGTTTACCACAGAATAAGCCATGTCGGTTAATTTTTTTGGACAATAATGTTCCTCAGATATCATTGTATTATCAGCCAACGATTACTGATAGTATCTCTGAGGCTGATCGGAAAGATTGGGAAGTTAGCTATGATCTTGGAAAAAACTGGAGAAAACAGGTTAAAGGAAAGAAATTAAATAGCTCTTTGTTTAAGGTAGATATTACAGTATATCCGGAGTTGTCATTAAAGAATTTGGTAATAACTCAGATTTATCAAGTGCTGTTTAATTTGTCTCCGGCTATTGAAGTTTCGTTTTGGAAAGGGATGAAGTTGACTGCGCAAATGGTGATTCCTGTATATAATGACGGGTATGGATCGCGTGCGGGTAAAGTACACCCGGGATTTCTTACTCTGCAACAAACTGTTCGGCTGCCTTATAACATATGGGGTACGTTGGCAGTTGGTACTTTTAATGCCGGGAGATATGGGGCTGATTTGAAGTTGTTTCATCCGTTCAAGGATGAACGTTTTAGCGTAGAGGGACGGATAGGGACAACCGGGACTTATTATTGGGATGGTTTTGAGTATGTATATGGAAGTAAACAAAGGCTAACGTGGAGTATTGGGGGCAGTTTTTATTGGCCCCAGTTTAATTTGCAGACCACTGTGAAGGCCGAGCAATATATATTGGGAGAAAGAGGAGTGAGAGTTGATGTGACTCGTCATTTCCGTTACACTTCTATTGGCTTTTTTGCAATGAAAGCAGAAGGTGTAAGAGCAAATGGGGGATTTCGTTTCCAGATTGCTCTTCCACCTTATAAATATAAACGAAAGGGATATATCCCACGTGTGACTCCGTCGAAGAACATGGGAATAGCCTATAATGCAGGAAATGAGCGGTATTATTATAAAGGATACAGAAGTTCACCGGATGATAACATAATGAATAATAATAGTTTTAACCCATATTTTATTAAATCAGAATTACTAAATTTTTAATTTTATTGAGATGAAAAAGAAAAGTTTTTTTAGAAGCTTTAATGCTAAAACGGCATTATTTGCAGTAATGGTCTCCGGAGCTTTACTGACCGGATGCTATAAGGATGACGGATTGGATGTAGAAGGACCTACTGGTGAAACAACTTTGCCTGCAGCAACCTATACGTTGAATGGTACTGTTATTGATGGTAAAACAGGAGAAGCTATTGATGGTGCTACTATTACAGTAACTCCAAGCACTGCTTTCACCGCAAAGAGTAACTCATTTACAGCTACTGTAGCACCGGGTGATGTTACTATTTCTGTGACTAAAGACGGTTATAAACCAGTTTCAAAAATTGTAACGATCAATGCTATTGCTGCCGGACAATCTGCTGTGTATTCACAGATTATCAGCATGGTGTCAACTACAGTACCTCCTGTTAGCAAAGTAGCTAAATATGATGTATCTGCTATTGCATTCTCTGAAGATAATGTTTCTGTTGCAGCTACAGCTAAATTATATGATGTAACTGGAGCTACAGAAGTTGCTATGCAAAATGTGGCTGCTGGCGCTTACAAATTAGTGGTTACTCCTGCTGATCAGAACAAATATGATGTGTACACTTCAATTGTAACTTTGGATGAAGTAGTTGTACCTGCTGATTTTGAAGGAAACCTGAAGAAAGTATTTGTAGCTTATCTGACTGAGAAAGTTGCTCCGGTAGAAAATGTTACTTACTCATATCATTTCACTGATCTTAGTGGAAATCTTTTCAATGTACAGAGCGCAAGCCTGACAGTTGATGGCGAGGTAGTAGCTACTATGGCTGGTTACCATACAATTAAGTATACTCTTCCGAAAGCTGATGCTGAAGGTCATGAATTTGCTGTTGTTTATACTTATTTGGATGAAGCTGGTGTAGAAAGATATGGCCGTGCTGCATTTGCACCGGGTAAAACTACAGGTACTGCCAATATTGATACTTCTGCTACCTCTTCTCCTTCAACAGAAGTGGGAGTAGGCGAAGATGGCAAACTGGTTGCTGGTAGTACAGTAACTGATGGTGGTACAATTATCGTAGACAATAATATTATTGCTACAATCGATGGTACTCCTATTGCAGAACCTATTTCTATTCAGCGTAAAGTTGCAGAAGAACTGGAAGACGAAACTGCACTTCGTGTTTATGAGGGTACACCTGCTGGAACTGTATTCTCAGAACCTATCAAGATTGCATTCAAAGATATCTACGGAACAGAACTGGGTGATTTGACTTTGATGTATAAGGAAGGTGACAACTGGGTTGAAGATACTAAGGGCGGTTCTGTAACTACTGGTACTTCTACTTATACAATGAATGTAAAACACTTCTCTACCTTCAAGGCAGATGCAAAAATGACTACAGTAGAAGCTCCTTCAACAACAGATGTAGATACTAAGACAATTGAAGTGAACAAGAAAAATGATGCAGATGACAAGATTACTGTGAAAGTGAAAATGCAGGCTGTAATCGGAACTGAGTTCGAGACATCTATCGTTGATGCAGTGAAGAAAGCCGGATTTACAAATACAATGGCTATACAGAAAATTGCTGAAATGGTTGAAAGCCGTCTGTTGGCACTTGGTTTGAGCAATACAGGTATTACTGAATATGAACAAACTCAGGATTTCGAATTAGCAGGACGTACAGCTTTCGTATCATATGACAGAGCACGTACTTATAAACTGGAAAGCTTTACCTTCACAGTTAACGGAAAGAACGTAGTTATCAATACGAAAACTGCTGTTAAGACAGAACTGACGAATCCGATATTGACTTATTATGGTCACGGACACTCTCACGGTGGTGACAACCTTTCTGGTGGTGGTATCATTGACGCTGAATAAAGAGGCTAAAGTTTGAACTGAAAGCATAAATAGGGATATCTTAAAATGGGTAGAAAACGTATTTATATTATTTTATTACTTGTTAGTATACCTGTTATGCTTTCAGCTCAATTAACCTATGGAACCACAGGATTGCTGCATGCTCCTTCGGCAGAGATGCAGAAAGATAAAACAGTAATGCTGGGTGCCAATTTTATGAATAAGGAGATAACTCCTCCTAAGTGGTATTACCACACGTACAATTATTACCTGAATGTAACTATAATGCCCTGGCTGGAAGTAGCGTATACCTGTACACTTTTCAAAGCCGAAGCATTGGGACTAAAACCTTATGGTTATACAGGGTTTACGAATCAGGATCGGTATTTCTCAATCCGGTTGCGTGCTTTAAAGGAAGGCCAGTTTTGGAAATACACACCGGCTGTGGTGATAGGAACTTCGGATCCGTTCACATCTTCTGGTGAAGTGGTAGCTCCTACGGGTGGAAATGGATATTACAGCCGTTTTTATTTAGCTGCAACTAAGCACATTCAACTGGGGAAAGAGACAATCGGGGTACACCTCTCTTATTTATATAATAGGAGAAAAGATTACCATTTAAATGGAATTGCGGCAGGTATTACATACAATCCGTCTTTTCATCCGCAGTTGCGGTTAATTGCCGAATATGATTCGAAGGATTTTGCACTGGGTGCCACCTATTTGCTGTTCAATCATTTGCATGCGCAGGTGGAGTTTCAGAAAATGAAGTATTTCACTGGTGGGTTGATGTTCAGGTTTTGCCTGAAATAAGGCTGTTGCAAGGAATGAAAGTGAATAAGAATAAAAAGAGTTGAATATTAAAAACAAAAAACAATGAAAAATAAGTTAGTAATATTATCTTTATTGTTGGCGGGAACTGCTGCTTCGGTGTCTGCTCAGGAAAAAGAGAAGTACTACAGTGAAAACTGGAAGGACAATATCTTTGTGAGCGTTGGAGTGGGAGCACAGGCTTCAACCAATCCGGATTCCAAATTTAGCAAATCCATTACTCCGCTGATCAATGTATCGGTGGGTAAATTTATCAATCCTATCTGGGGATTTCGTGGACAGGTTTATGGATGGCAATCCAAACAGTTTACTGCATATCCGTTTTTGCAAACGGGTAACAAGGTAGAACGTAAGGAAAACTATGTTGGTATTAACCTGGACGGAATGTTGAACCTGACCAACTTGTTTTGTGGTTACAAGCCCGGACGTGTATTCGAAGGAATGCTTTTTGTTGGTCCGTCTATGAACATCGTGAAGAACTATGATGGCTGGAAGCCTGGTTATACAACCGGCGAAGGCGTAGCTCAACCTGACGGAAGTCTTTTGTATGAAACTAAGATAGATCCTGCAAAGACTACTCCGAATGATCATGAGTTGCGTTGTCTTGTAGGAGCAAGTGTTGGTTTGGGAGCTAAGTTTAATATCAATCCTAAATGGGCTATTGATATAGAAGCTCGTGGACAGGTGACTCCTGCTATTTTGGGTGCATATAGTAGTGCAAGTACAGATGGTTATCTGCACTTAACTGCTGGTTTCACTTATACATTCGGCGGTAAGAAATTTGTTGCAGGAGGTAAAGTAGATCAGAGCGCTATCAATGATGAATTGAACAGATATCGCGACGAACTGGCACAGGCTCAGACGGATCTGGCAGATGCAAAGAATGCATTGGCTAACGTGAAACCTGTGACTAAGGAAGTTGTGAAGGAAGTAGAAGTGGCTGGTCCTCGTGCTATTTTCTTCCAGATTGGCAAGTCTAAGATTGACGACTATGGCATGGTTAACATCCAGTTGGCAGCTAAGATCCTGAAGGCTAATCCGGATAAGAAATACAAGATTGCCGGATATGCAGACAAGGCAACCGGTAGCTCTAAGTGGAATCAGAAACTGTCTGAAGCACGTGCTCAGGCCGTTTACGATGCACTTGTTAAAGAAGGCGTAAGCAAAGATCAGCTTGAATTGGTTGGCTTCGGTGGAACTGCCAATATGTTCGGTAAGAACTTCCTGAACCGTGTAGTGATTCTGGAATAAAATATGGGTTCTATAGAGCGAAAGCTTTGAATGAAAGAAAGGACGTCTGCAACAGACGTCCTTTTTTTTGTACCTCATGGGATGTAATCAAAATAATAATCGTATTTTTGTACCCCAATTATGAGTAGAATATTAGCAATAGATTATGGTAGGAAACGTACAGGACTTGCTGTTAGCGATACAATGCAGATTATCGCAAATGGTCTGACAACTGTGCCTACGCATGAGTTACTGGACTTTATAGCTGGTTATGTACAAAAAGAACCGGTAGAACGCATCATTATTGGTTTGCCCAAACAGATGAATAATGAAGTTTCTGAAAACATGAAGTATATTGAACCTTTTGTCCGTTTGCTGAAGAAAAAAATACCGGAAATGCCTGTTGAGTTTGTAGACGAACGCTTTACTTCTGTGTTGGCACATCGCACGATGCTGGAAGCCGGGTTGAAAAAGAAAGATCGTCAGAATAAGGCTTTGGTAGATGAAATCAGTGCTACTATTATCTTGCAAACATATCTCGAAAGTAAACGTTTTTAGTAAAGAGACAACCGTATAATATAAATAAGGAATAAGAAAGAAATATGATTTTACCAATTTACACATACGGCCAGCCTGTATTAAGAAAGGTGGCCGAAGATATTACGCCCGATTATCCGGAGCTGAAGAAGCTGATAGAGAATATGTTTGAAACAATGGTCCATGCCGATGGAGTTGGTCTTGCTGCCCCTCAAATCGGACTTCCTATCCGGGTTGTAACCATTACACTGGATCCGTTATCAGAAGATTATCCGGAGTTTAAAGATTTTAATCGTGCTTATATTAACCCTCACATCCTTGAAGTGGGAGGAGATGAAGTAGCAATGGAGGAGGGCTGCCTCAGCCTTCCGGGTATTCATGAAACAGTGAAAAGAGGAGATCGTATACGTGTGAAGTATATGGACGAGGATTTCGTTGAACACGATGAGGTGGTAGAAGGATACCTGGCCCGTGTGATGCAGCACGAGTTCGATCATCTGGATGGTAAAATGTTTATTGATCACATTTCTCCGCTTCGCAAACAGATGATAAAGGGAAAACTGAATACAATGCTGAAGGGAAAAGCCCGTAGCTCATATAAGATGAAACAAGTGAAGTGAGGGGGATTTACGATTGGACGATTTGACGATTTACTATTTACGATTGATAAATGTTTTATTTATAAAAAAAAGTAACTTTAATCGTAAATTGTAAATCGTCAAATCGTAAATCTTCTTGGCTAAATACTCAAAAAATATAAAAAGTTAACCGATATCCCTGTTTAATAGCCGAAAAGCATTACTTTTGCTTCACTTATTAAGTAGTATTCAAAGGCCAATGATAAAAAAGATATTAGTAGCACTCATGCTACTGCCTACGCTGGTGTATGCTCAAATAAATACAGAGCGGGTAATGATGATTGCCCGTAATGCGCTTTATTTTGAAGACTATGTGCTCTCTATCCAATACTTTAATCAGGTAATCAATGCGAAACCTTATTTGTACGAGCCTTATTTTTTCAGAGGCTTGGCTAAAATAAATCTGGATGATTTTCAGGGTGCGGAGGCTGATTGTGATAAAGCTATCGAGCGTAATCCTTTTGTTGTGGGAGCTTACCAGATTCGAGGGTTGGCCCGTATCCGGCAGAATAAGTATGATGGTGCGATTGAAGATTATCAGAAAGCCCTGTTTTATGCACCGGAGAATGTTACGTTATGGCACAATCTGACTTTATGCCATATTCAGAAAAAAGATTATAAAGCTGCAGAAGAAGATTTGGGTAAATTATTGGCCATATCTCCCAAATATACACGAGCCTATCTCATGCGTGGTGAAGTGGCTTTAAAACAGCAGGATACTATTAGGGCATTGAATGATTTTAATACAGCTATCGAGCTGGATAAATACGATCCGGATGCATGGTCGTCACGGGCTATTGTACAGTTACAACAATCCAAGTATGCAGAGGCTGAGTCCGATTTCAACCAGGCTATTCGTTTGAGTGCCCGGAATGCCGGGAATTATATTAATCGTGCTTTGGCTCGTTTTCATCAGAACAATCTGAGAGGGGCCATGAGCGACTATGACCTCGCTTTGGATATAGATCCAAACAATTTTATCGGGCATTATAACCGTGGTTTGCTGCGTGCACAAGTGGGAGATGACAACCGTGCTATTGAAGATTTTAACTTTGTGCTTGAAATAGAACCGGATAATATGATGGCTACCTTTAACCGTGGATTGTTGCGTGCACAAACGGGAGATTACCGGGGAGCGATCAAGGATTATACTACAGTTATTGATCAGTATCCTAACTTCCTGGCAGGTTATTATCAGCGTGCTGAAGCCAGAAAGAAAATAGGAGACCGCAAAGGAGCCGAAGCGGATGATTTCAAAATTATGAAAATGCAGCTCGATCGTCAGAATGGTGGTGTGTCAAATAAAGATGTGGCACAAAATAATAAAGATGATAAGGCTGAGAATAATGAAGATGAAGAAGACGAAGGCAAGACACGTAAGAAGTCGGATAAAAATATGAATAACTATCGTAAGATAGTGATAGCAGACGATTCTGAACAGGAACGGCAGTACAAGAGCGATTACCGGGGTAGGGTACAGGATCGTAACGTGAATATCAAGCCCGAACCGATGTTTGCACTTACTTATTATGAGAAGATGAGTGATGTGAAGCGTTCTGTGAACTATCATACTTACATTGACGAACTGAACCAGACGGGTATATTCCCGAAGCGTCTGCGTCTTACTAATATGGAAGCGCCGTTGACCGAAGAGCAGGTTAAGTTCCATTTTGCATTGATCGATGCCCATACTTCTGCCATTGTGGAAGATGAGAAGAGTGCTGCGAAACGTTTTGCCCGTGCGCTCGATTTTTATCTTGTACAGGATTTTACAAGCTCGGTTGACGACCTGACACAAGCCATCTTGCTGGACGATACATTCTTCCCTGCTTACTTTATGAGAGCTTTGGTGCGCTGTAAGCAGTTGGAGTATCAAAAAGCCGAAGAAGCTACAAGTGCCAAACAGGGCATCGATTCGTCTCATAAGGAGATCGGTGCGGTAGATTATGATGCGGTAATAGCAGACTTAAACCGTGTGATTGCTTTGGCACCCGATTTCGTTTATGCTTACTACAATCGTGCTAATGTGTCGGCAATGTTGAAAGATTATCGTTCTGCATTGGTCGATTATGACAAAGCCATCGAGTTGAATCACGATTTTGCAGATGCGTATTATAACCGTGGATTGACCCATATTTTCCTGGGTAATAATAAGCAAGGAATTACAGATTTGAGTAAGGCTGGTGAACTGGGGATTGTTTCGGCATACAATATTATTAAACGTTTCACCGATCAGATGGAATAACATTTTTTTTATAAATAATAGAAAACTCAAAAAGATTTAGCTATTTTTGCACCAAAAAGTGAAGTAAAGCTGCACCTTGGCATAAAAAATGAACTCGTTCATTTTATTCTGCTCTCGGTTTGCACTATCTTTGCGTGCTAAAAAGAAAAATATAACATCACATTATGATAAAGATAACATTTCCCGATGGCTCTGTTCGTGAATATAACGAGGGAGTGAACGGTTTGCAAATTGCAGAAAGTATCAGTTCGCGACTGGCACAGGAAGTACTGGCTTGTGGCGTGAACGGTGAAATTTATGATTTAGGTCGCCCTATTAATGAAGATGCTTCTATCGTACTTTATAAATGGGAGGACGAGGAAGGTAAACATGCTTTCTGGCATACAAGTGCTCACTTGCTGGCAGAGGCATTGCAGGAACTTTATCCAGGCATACAGTTTGGTATTGGGCCGGCTATTGAGAATGGTTTTTACTATGATGTTGATCCGGGTGAAGCTGTGATCAAAGAAGCTGATCTGCCGGCTATTGAAGCTAAAATGGCAGAGTTGGTGGCAAAGAAAGAGGCTGTGGTTCGTGCAGACATTGCAAAAACCGATGCTTTGAAAATGTTTGGTGATCGTGGTGAAACCTACAAATGCGAATTGATATCCGAATTGGAAGATGGTCATATTACTACCTATACGCAAGGAGCTTTTACTGATCTTTGCCGTGGTCCTCACTTGCTGACTACTGCTCCGATCAAGGCTATCAAACTGACTTCTGTGGCAGGTGCATACTGGCGTGGCCATGAAGACCGTAAGATGCTGACTCGTATTTATGGTATTACTTTCCCGAAAAAGAAAATGCTGGATGAATACCTGACGCTGATGGAAGAAGCTAAAAAGCGCGATCATCGTAAGATTGGTAAGGAGATGCAGCTTTTTATGTTCTCTGATACAGTGGGTAAGGGACTTCCGATGTGGTTGCCAAAGGGAACTGCACTTCGTTTGCGCCTGCAAGAGTTCTTGCGTCGTATCCAGACCCGTTATGATTATCAGGAAGTGATAACTCCGCCTATCGGTAATAAATTGTTGTATGTAACTTCCGGACACTATGCCAAATATGGTAAAGATGCTTTCCAGCCGATACATACTCCCGAAGAAGGTGAAGAGTACTTCTTGAAACCAATGAACTGTCCGCATCATTGCGAGATTTATAAGAATTTCCCGCGTTCGTACAAAGACCTTCCTTTGCGTCTTGCAGAGTTTGGTACGGTATGCCGCTACGAACAAAGCGGTGAACTTCACGGTTTGACTCGTGTACGTAGTTTTACACAGGATGATGCACACATATTCTGTCGTCCGGATCAGGTGAAGGGTGAATTCCTTCGCGTAATGGATATTATCTCTATTGTGTTCCGTTCAATGGACTTTACTAACTTTGAAGCTCAGATTTCTCTGCGTGACAAGGTTAACCGTGAGAAATATATCGGTAGTGATGAGAACTGGGAAAAGGCAGAGCAAGCCATCATTGAAGCCTGTGAAGAAAAAGGTTTGAAGGCTAAAATAGAATATGGAGAGGCTGCTTTCTATGGTCCTAAGCTTGATTTTATGGTGAAAGATGCCATCGGTCGTCGCTGGCAGTTGGGAACAATCCAGGTAGACTACAACCTGCCGGAGCGTTTTGAACTCGAATACATGGGATCTGATAACCAGAAACATCGTCCGGTAATGATTCATCGTGCTCCTTTCGGATCGATGGAACGCTTTGTGGCAGTGCTTATTGAGCATACAGCCGGAAAATTCCCGTTGTGGCTGACACCCGATCAGGTAGCCATTCTGCCGATCAGTGAAAAGTTCAATGACTATGCTGAGCAGGTAAAGATGTATCTGAGAACACATGAAGTCCGTGCGATTGTTGACGATCGTAATGAAAAGATCGGTCGTAAGATACGCGATAATGAAATGAAACGTATTCCTTACATGCTGATTGTGGGTGAGAAAGAGGCCGAAAACGGTGAAGTTTCAGTTCGCAGACAAGGTGAAGGCGATAAAGGGACTATGAAATTTGAAGAATTTGCTAAAATTTTGAACGAAGAAGTTCAGAATATGATAAATAAGTGGTAACTTTGCGCGCAATTAATAAATTAAAATAAATTGGTAGACAATAAAAAACAACCCGGAAGTAAACGTTATTTGATGAAGAACGACAGCTTAAAAGGGCAGTACAGAATCAACGAACAGATTCGAGCCAAAGAAGTACGCATCGTAAGCGATGATATAGAACCTAAGGTATATCCTATTTTCCAGGCCTTGAAGATGGCTGAAGAAAAAGAACTTGACCTGGTAGAAATTTCACCTAATGCAGAACCCCCTGTTTGTCGTATTATTGACTACTCTAAATTTCTTTACCAGCAAAAGAAGCGTCAGAAGGAACAAAAGGCTAAGCAAGTGAAGGTGAACGTAAAAGAGATACGTTTCGGACCTCAGACAGATGACCATGATTATAACTTTAAGTTGAAGCATGCAAAAGGATTTTTGGAAGATGGTGACAAAGTGAAAGCTTATGTATTCTTTAAAGGACGTTCTATTCTTTTCAAAGAACAAGGTGAGGTGTTGTTATTGCGTTTTGCCAATGATCTGGAAGATTATGCAAAAGTAGATCAGTTGCCTGTTTTGGAAGGGAAGCGCATGATTATTCAGCTTTCTCCGAAGAAGAAAGAAGGTGCTCCTAAGAAGCCCGTTGCTCCTAAGGTAGCTGCGCCTAAAGTTGCAGTTCCGAAAGCAAGTGAAGAGTCAACTGAAGAATAAGAAAGAAATGCGTAACGCGCCAGGTATAGTGCGTTGCCATATAATTTAATAATTTAAAATCAAGTAAGATGCCAAAGATGAAGACTAACTCCGGTTCTAAAAAAAGGTTTACCCTTACCGGAACAGGTAAAATCAAAAGAAAGCACGCTTTTCACAGTCATATTTTGACTAAGAAAACTAAGAAGAGAAAAAGAAATCTGTGCTACTCTACAACTGTTGATGCAACAAATGTAAGCCAGGTTAAGGAACTCTTAGCTATGAAGTAATCAAAAGCGTAAAAGTATTATTAAAGTATTAACCGAATGCATTAGCTTAAAGTTCGCTACGTGAAGTAACGGCGCTAACATTCAAAAAAGAGTAAAACTATGCCAAGATCAGTAAATCATGTTGCTTCAAAAGCAAGAAGAAAGAAAATTTTGAAATTGACCAGAGGTTACTTTGGTGCAAGAAAAAATGTTTGGACCGTAGCTAAAAACACTTGGGAGAAGGGTTTGACATACGCGTTCCGTGACCGTAGAAATAAGAAAAGAAACTTCCGCGCTCTTTGGATACAACGTATCAATGCTGCTGCACGTCTTGAAGGAATGTCATATTCTAAGTTGATGGGCGGTTTGCACAAAGCCGGTATCGAAATAAACCGCAAGGTTTTGGCTGATTTAGCAGTAAATCATCCGGAAGCTTTCAAGGCTGTAGTTGCTAAAGCAAAAGCTGCTTAAGTTACACAGTGTAAGAATTATAGGTGCCGGTTGCTGTAAAGCAACCGGCATTTTTCTTTTCCGGAACTCCCTCCGGACGGGAGAAAAAGTTATTTTGAGGGTAAACAAAAAGCTGCTTTTCCTTGTTTATCTCATACAAAGTTGTTACATTTGTGTAGTTAAAATATTAGCCGTATCGACTTGATCGGGAAACTCTTCAAATTAATCTGATAAACCGAGAACGCTTCAGCTCTCAATGGCGGGCCACATCCTTCGGGACAGCTTAATGCCGGTGGATTACAAAGAGGGCGAGCACTCAAATCTTGTTCTATCAGAGTTTCATCACATCGTCGGTGCGGCTTTTTTATACCCCTCCCCTTTATGATATTTTATTTTTCTGGTACAGGAAACTCTAAGTGGATTGCAGAGCAGCTTGCTGGTGTGCTGAAAGAACAATTGATATTCATTCCGGAAGCTATGCGGAATGCAGTTACCCATTATGAGCTGGCCGATAAAGAGAAGGTCGGTTTCGTATTTCCTATTTATTCCTGGGGGCCTCCTCCTATTGTTCTCCAATTCTTGCAGAGTTTATCTTTGTCTAATTATCATAGTCAGTATTTCTTTTTTGTGTGTTCGTGTGGTGATGATACCGGGCTGGCTCAGCAGGTGTTTTGCGACGCAGTGGCTGCAAAGGGATGGAGATGTGATGCGGGATTCTCAGTTACTATGCCTAATAATTATGTATTGCTTCCTGGTTTTGATGTAGATTCTAAAGAGGTAGAGAAACGGAAGCTGGATAATGCTGTTCAGAGAGTGGGCGAAGTGGGAGAGATGATAGAGGAGAGGATTAAATCTTTTCAGTGCAACGAAGGGCGTTTTCCTTTTATTAAGACGAAGTTGATCAATCCTCTTTTTATCAAGAAGGGCATATCAGTGGGGAAATTTCATGCAACGGATGCCTGCATTGCCTGTAAGCGGTGTGAGAAGGTTTGTCCGATGTTGAATATCGTGATGGTGGGTTGGAAACCGGTTTGGGGAGCAGATTGTACTTCCTGCCTGGCTTGCTATCATGTATGTCCGCAGAAGGCTGTGCAGTATGGGAAAGTCACAAAGAAAAAGGGGCAATACTTTAATCCGAATGTAAAATGACTGGCGGCTGCTGCCGGATTTCTAAAATCCGAATATAAAGTGTTCCCCGTAGTCCGCTGCCGTGTTATCTGATTTTTATCTGGCAGTTTGATAAATCTTCGATGATAGCCAGGCTCTCTACACGTACACCTTGCTCTTCAAGTGTTTTCCGGCCATTTTGAAAGGCTTTTTCTATAATGAATCCCATTCCTACCAGATTGGCGCCCGATTGCTTGATCAGGTCCAGCACACCGAGGGCGGCATTTCCATAGGCGAGAAAGTCGTCGACAAAGAGCACATTGTCTTCGGGGGTGAGGAAATCGGAGCTGATAACTACTTCATAGTCACGATCTTTGGTGAAGGAGTGTACGGTGGTGCTCAATGCGTTCTGAATGGTTTTGGGCGATTTCTTTTTGGCAAATACAACGGGGAGGTCCATGAGATAGCCGGTCATGATGGCGGGGGCAATGCCGCTGGCTTCTATGGTCATGATTTTATTGACATTGGTGGCGGCGAAGCGGCGAACAAATTCTACTCCGATGGATTTCATTAATACAGGGTCCATCTGATGGTTGATGAAGCTGTCTACTTTGAGGATACCGCCTTCAAAGCATCTTCCGTCTTGCTGTATTCTTTTCTTTAATAATTGCATAATGAATAAGGAAAATGGGGACATATCAACGTGTCATTTGCTGAAGAAGTTGATATGCCAATGCGTCAATTTGGGGAGGGAGGGCCTCCTGATTGGCGCATTGGTGTATTTATTATATATTGTTTCTCAGGTCTTTTACCCTTACTGCTTTGCCTTCGCTTTGGGGGAGAGAGCCTTTTTTGACCAATTTAAGTTTGGGGGTAACCAGTATTTCATCTTTAAGCTGGCGGGTGATTTCTTTGCGGATGCGCTCCAGTTCGATGTAGTTATCGGTAGAGAGATCGCTCAGTTCTACTTTGACGATCATTTCGTCTTGGTTGTTGACTGTCTCCAGGGTGATGAGGTAGTTGCTGCCCAATTGTGGGAATTGCACGAGTATCTTTTCCACCTGCATCGGGAAGATGTTGACTCCTTTGATAATGAACATGTCGTCACTGCGTCCTTTGATGCGGTCTATGCGCAGATGAGTGCGTCCGCAGGGGCATTTTCCGGGTAGGATGCGGGTGAGGTCGCGGGTACGGTAGCGGAGCAGGGGCATCATTTCGCGGTCGAGGGTGGTGAGTACAAGCTCTCCGATTTCTCCTTCCGGAACGGGTTCTCCTGTTTCGGGATCGATGATTTCTACAAAATAGCAGTCTTCCCAAAAGTGCATGCCGTTTTGTTCGGTGCACTCAAAGGCTACACCGGGACCGTTCATTTCTGTCATTCCGAAGCTGTTGTAGGCTTTGACGCCCAGCATGCGTTCTATTTTCCTCCGTTGTTCGTCTGTGTGAGGTTCGGCTCCGATGACGAGGGTTTTCAGGGTGGTGCCTGTGGGGTCCAGTCCTTCTTCCTGAAAGACTTCTGCCAGGCGTATGGCGTAGCTGGGAATGGCATGCAAGGCGGTGGTTTTGAAATCGTTGATGAATTTTATCTGCCGTTTGCTGTTGCCTGCGGCGGCTGGTACGGTGAGTGCTCCCAAACGTTCGGCTCCGTACTGGAATCCGAGGCCACCGGTAAACATACCGTAACCGGAACTGTTTTGAAATACATCCGTTTTGCGGATGCCTACCATGTAGAGGCAGCGGGCAACGAGGTTTGCCCAGGAGTCGAGGTCGTGCTGTGAATGTACGATGACGGTGGGGTTTCCGGTGGTTCCACTTGAGGAGTGGATGCGTACGCCATCTCTTTGCATGTTGCCGGCTACGAGTCCGAAGGGGTAGTAGGCGCGCATGTCGGTTTTGGTGGTGAAGGGTATTTTCCGGATGTCGTCCAGTGTCTGGATGGACTGGGCGGTGATGCCGTGTTCTTTAAAGACCTTTTGGTAATAAGGAGCATTTGCTGCTATTGAAACTGTTTTCCGGAGCCGTTGCAGTTGTAGTTCGTTCAGCTTTTCGCGGCTCATGGTTTCTATATCTTCTTCCCAGTATGTTGTATTCATGGTTTTTATTAATTGGAGCAATGGAGTTGATGTGCCAATTGTGCTGCGGTGGTTTGGACGCGGACAATTGGCACATTGTGTTGTATCACATTGGTGTTATTTGATTAATTTTTCGGCTATTTTCTTGCCGGCTTCCAGTGCCTGGAGGTTCATGTCTACGATGGCCTCTCCTTTGCGTTGGAATATCTCACGAATGCTGTCTTGTATTTTCTGGTAGTCGATGCCCAGGAATGGGATGGTGGCTCCCAGCAATACGATGTTGGCTACGCGTGCCGAGCCTACTTCTTTGGCTACTTTGTCTACATTGAGCACTACTTTGTGGGGGAGTTTGCCGATTTCGGCCAGTACGTCTTCCTGTGCGGGATAGTTGGGGATGTTGACGAACGGTGTTTCGTTGGTCACCAACCAGCCTTCGGGGCTGAGGTAGGGCAGGTAGCGTAGTCCTTCCATGGGTTCGAGTGAGATGATGAGGTCGCACTTTCCGGAGGGGATGAGGTCTGACGCAATGGGTTGGTCGCTGATGCGGAGGTTGGATTGTACGTCTCCTCCGCGCTGGCTCATGCCGTGTACTTCGGCTTGCTTCATGTATAGCCCGTCTTTCAGGGCTGCCTTACCGATGACTGTGGCGATTGACAGAATGCCCTGTCCGCCTACTCCTGATAGTATGATGTCTTTTTTCATGGTTTACTTGTTTCTTTTTTTACGTGCTAATGTTTGGATACACTCTCTGCGGGGGATGATGACTGACACGCCGTGGTAGTTGAGTTCTTCGCGTATGATCTGTTTCATTTCTTCGTAGTTTTTTTTCAGCGGGGTCATCACGCGGATGTGTGCGGGGTCAACTCCCAGTCCTGTGCAGATGGCTTCGATGCGTCCTGTTCCGGCAGAGTCTTGTCCACCGGTCATGGCGGTGGTTTCGTTGTCGGAGATGACGATGGTTACATCGGCATTTTCGTTGACGCAGTCCAGCAGTCCGGTCATGCCGGAGTGTGTGAAGGTGGAGTCGCCGATAACGGCTACGGCGGGGTAAAGTCCTCCGTCGGCAGCACCTTTGGCCATGGTGATGGAGGCGCCCATGTCTACGCAGGAGTTGATGGCGTTGAAGGGTGCGTTGGCTCCCAGTGTGTAGCAGCCGATGTCGCTGAATACTTTGTGTGTGGGGTATTTTTCGGTCAGCACCTGGGTGAGTGTGATGTACATATCACGGTGTCCGCAACCTTCACATAGGGCGGGTGGGCGCATTTCGACTACGGAAGGTACGCTGAATTCGGATTTGTTTTCTTTGCCCACGGCACGTGCCACGGAGTCTGGGTTTAGTTCTCCGTCTTGTGAGAGTGTGCCGTCGAGGCGTCCTTTTACTTTGAGTCCGATGCCCAGATAGCCTTTGAGTTGTTTTTCGACGAAAGGCTGGCCGTCTTCGAGGACGAGTATTTCGTCACAGGCTTTCACGAGCTGCATCAGTTGTTTTTTGGGGAGTGGGTATTGGCCTATTTTGAGTACGGGGTATTCGCAACCTTCCGGATAGTTTTCCATGAGGTAGTTGTAGCCGATACCGCAGGCGATGATGCCCAGTTTCTTGTTGGGGCCGTCGGTGTATTTGTTGTAGGGTGATGCTTCGGAAGCGCGGATAAATTCGTCCTGGCGGGCCAGCAGTGCTTTGTAGCGTTTGCGTGCATTGCCGGGCAGGAGGATAAACTGGCGGGGATCTTCGGCAAAGGCGATTTCGTTTTGTGGTTTTTGCGGTTTCTGTTCTACGCCGGAACGTGAGTGTGCCAGGCGGGTTACCATGCGCAGCAACAGGGGTTCGCCGGTTTTTTCGGAGAATTCAAATCCATTGTACACCATGTCGTAGGCTTCCTGCTGGTTGCTGGGTTCGTACATCGGGATGAGTGAGAAGTCGCCATAGAAGCGGCTGTCTTGTTCGTTCTGTGAGGAGTGCATGCTGGGATCGTCGGCGGCTACTACGATCAGGCCACCTTTTACGCCGGTGATGGCTGAGTTGATGAAGCAGTCGGCAGCTACGTTCATGCCTACGTGTTTCATGCAGACGAGTGCGCGTTTGCCAACGAAGGACATGCCCAGGGCGGCCTCCATGGCTGTTTTTTCGTTGGCTGCCCAGCGGTTGTGTATGTTTCTTTCACTCGTAATGGGAGACATCTGGATGTATTCCGTTATCTCGGTTGAAGGGGTGCCCGGATAGGCGTACACGCCTGAGAGTCCGGCATCCAGTGCAGCTTGTGCAATGGCTTCGTCGCCAAGTAAGAGTTGCTTGCTCATATCTTTGTTTTTTAATTAGTGTTAGTCACGGTTATTTTTATTTAGTAGTCAGGTAGTTAAGTAAGTAGTAAAGCGAGTAGTTAAGTAGTTAAGCAGTCAAGTAGTTAAGTAGAAATGTTTCATTTTATCTATTCTACTTGCTACTTGACTACTTGACTGCTTAACTACTTAACTACTTACTTTACTACTCGCTTGCCTACTTCTAGTCTTTGGCAAAGATACATTTTTACGGTCATTTTATCACAGAATTACTTGAAAATCTTTCTTTCGTTCAGTGCTTTCCAGTATTTTCTGGCATTTGCCATGTGGTCGGTATAGTTGGATGCAAAGTTGTGGGTGCCCGAGAAATCTTCTTTGGCACACATGTACAGGTAGTTGTGGCGGGTGTAGTTGAGTACGCTGTCTATGCCTTTGGCTGAGGGGATGCGTATCGGTCCGGGAGGGAGTCCGGTGTTGGTATAGGTGTTGTAGGGCGATTCTACGCGCAGGTTTTCGTTGGAGATTCTTCTCAGTCCGAAGTCTTGCAGGGCAAATTTGATGGTAGGGTCTGCCTGAAGGGGCATTCCGGTGTGCAGGCGGTTGATGTAGAGTCCGGCTACGGTGGGTTTTTCGGCGTTGTTGTTCGTCTCTTCTTCCACAATGGAGGCAAGGGTGCACACCTCTTCGGGGCTCATGCCGATGGCCTGGGCTTTGGCGAGGCGTTCGGCGTTCCAGAATTTCCGGTGTTCCTTCTGCATGCGTTCAAAGAAATCGTCGGCGCTCATGTCCCAGTACACTTGGTAGGTTTCGGGGATGAAGAGGCAGGGCATGGTTTCGGGGTTGTAACCCAGTTGCTGCTGGAAGGCGGGGTCGAAAAGGGGGGCAGCTATTTCGGCAGAGTCTATCATGAGTTGGCGGGCTACGCTGCGTGCCAGGCGGTCGAGGGTACGAACGCTGCCGATGGTGAGGTTGATGGGCTCCTGATAGCCGCGGGAGAGGCGGCTGTAGACGTGGTAGGCGTTGTCGCCGGGGCGAATGGGGTATCGTCCGGTGTGGATTGTTTTTTCGAGTTGCCGGTATTTGGCCAGCCAGCGGAATCCGGTGAGGGTGGTGGGATGGCCGTAGGTTTTCACCTTATTATATATGGAGTCGGCTGTGTCGTCGCGGTCGATGTATACGTAGACGGTGCGGGCCGGATGAAACTGTGGATACAGAAGGTAATAATAAACGGTTCCGGCAGCTGTTGCGCAGGCGATAAGGAGGATGGCCAGGAGGCTGATGAGGATTTTTTTCTTTTTCTTTTCCATGGGGAATGTTGACGTTATAAAAACGGGTCAAAGGTAACAAGAATCCGAGTAATTCCGGAGGTTTTGCAGGGGAAATATTTGGAGGGGAGGAGCGGAATTTGTAGAAAATAGGCAAGGCGTTGGCTGCATGGAGGCAAGGCGTTGGCTAGATGGAGGCAAGGCGTTGGCGTTTTCACCACAGAGTTCCACAGAGTTTTTTAATCTTTATTGAAACGCAGAATTCTAAGACCTGCGCAAATATTTGTGCAAGAAAAAACAGTTAAATAAGTTAAATGG